>SVRZ01000036.1 GCA_015064555.1 Oscillospiraceae bacterium | reverse complement strand
ATTGGCAATGGATGTAGAAAGAGGTATCCGTTCTGAAGATATAATTGAGCGAAGCATAGCAAGAATACCGATGTATCAAGCACTCAATACCATTAAAATTGATACAAACGCAAAAGCTGTGGCTATGATTGCCAATGAGATTAAGCAGTTGTAATACTGACAAATTCCAATTTGTCGGACTAAGATGGGTGCAAAGCCTTTCACAAAATGCACCCAACATTCTAAAATTTGCACCCATTTTGAAATGTTATCAAAATTTTAGATTACTCACATATCAACAGATCGTCATGGCTCATCAATTGTTCTCAAAAAGATATTGACATAAATACTAAAATGTGATATAATCGTTAAAACGAATAATTACAAAAGGAACCAGCTGACTGTAGAGGACACCGGTTCCTTTATGTTTTTTTGAGGAAAATCTTATGGTTAGAAAAAAGAAATTAACACTCTCAACCACGCAGATAATATTACTCAGCTTTCTTGTGACTATTATCTCAGGAAGTTGTCTTTTGGCACTGCCTGTCAGCTCTGCAAGCGGTAATGCAGTCCCGTATCTCGATGCGCTATTTACTGCAACCACCTCTACCTGCGTGACAGGGCTTGTTACACTTCCCACGGTGTCGACTTGGAGCATGTTCGGACAGATCGTCATTTTACTGCTCATTCAAATCGGCGGTCTCGGTATTATTACGATCATGTCAGGGCTAATGCTTCTTTTAAACAAAAAAATGGGCATCAGTGATAGATTGCTCATTCAGGATGCATTCAATCTTAATACGATGGAAGGACTCGCCAAATTTGTTAAGAACGTACTCTATGGCACGATAATCATCGAGGGCATCGGTGCCTTATTGTATATGCTCGTTTTTGTCCCCCGGTTTGGTGCAAAAGGTATATGGATATCAATATTTAATTCTGTTTCTGCCTTCTGCAATGCCGGTATTGATATTATTGCAGAAAACAGCCTTTGCAACTATGCAACGAATCCGATGATAAACATTGTCACATCTGTACTCATTATTCTCGGAGGTCTTGGATATATCGTATGGTGGGATGTGCTCCGCGTTGTTAAGAGTCGTACACCAAAAAAACGAAGAATATTCAGGTATCTTACCTTGCACTCCAAAATCGCGATCACCGTTACTGCAGTACTCATTATTATTGGTGCAATTCTCATATTTATTTTCGAATATAACAACCCATTGACGATAGGAGAAATGACCTTGCTTGATAAAATTCAAGTATCCTTCTTCCAATCGGTCACCACACGAACTGCAGGCTTTGCATCAGTCCCTCAGGAAAATCTTACTAATGCCTCTGCCACCATATCTGTTATTTTGATGCTGATAGGCGGTTCGCCTGTAGGAACGGCAGGTGGTATGAAAACGGTTACCATTGCCGTACTCGTTTGCTCGGCGCTTGCTACCATCCGTAACCAAAACAGCCCAACTCTGTTTGGTCGAAGTATTTCTGAAGACTCGGTCAAAAAAGCTGTTGCCGTTGCTGTAACCTTCCTTACTATATGCACTATATCAACAGTACTCTTGATGGCAACGAGCAATGCTTCACCTCTTGATGCAATCTATGAAGCAGTCAGCGCAACGGCAACCGTCGGACTTTCGAGAAACCTGACAGCAACACTTAACTCAATCGGAAAGTTGATTATAATATTAACGATGTATTTGGGAAGAGTCGGACCTATTTCACTTGCGGTGGCACTCGGAAGTAAAAACGAAGGTCAGAATATGATTTCGGAACCGACGGAAGATATCAGCATCGGATAAAGGAGATTATTATGAAAACAAAGAAAACATATGCAATATTCGGACTCGGAAGGTACGGCTTAGCCGTAGCGAGAGAGCTTGTAGAGAACGGTATCGAGGTCATCGCCGTAGATACCGACGAAAGAATCGTTAACGATGCTGCCGCATATCTACCGGTTTGTAAATGCGCCGATGTTACCGATGCGGAAGTTATCTCACGTCTGGGTATTGCCAATATTGACACCGTCATTGTTTGCATGGCGAGTAATCTTGAAGCCAGCGTAATGGCAATCACTCTTTGCAAGGAAGTGGGAGTTAAGACCGTTATTGCAAAATGCGCCAATGAGATGCACCAAAAGATTTTACTCCGTGTAGGCGCGGATCGGGTGGTATTTCCTGAGAATGAGTCGGGTATCCGCCTTGCAAAAAATCTCTTAAGCTCGGGATTTATCGATATGATATCTCTTTCGAAGGACGTATCTATGGTTGAGATCGACGTCAAGCAGGAGTGGTACGGTAAAAATTTGATTGAATTAAATCTCCGTAAAAAATACGGATTTAATATCGTAGCTATTAAGAAGGGCGAAAAGGTAAACGTCAACGTCAATCCGGAACAGGTGCTCGATTCGGAAACTACGCTGATCGTTATCGCAAATACTTCTAAATTGACAAAACTTAAATAAGCCGCTGAATATTCGCAAAGGTAAACAAATGGGATGTCTCAAATGCAAAAAGCATTTGAGACATCCCATTTATTATATCAATTCTGTTCCGCGATTGAACGTTTATAATCAAGGTAATCCTCATAGGTTCCGCTTCGGTCTATAAAGCTGCCGTCAGGCAGGATCTCGATGATACGGTTTGCAACCGTATTGAGTATCTCATAGTCGTGAGAGGTAAAGAGTATATTTCCCTTGAAGCTCTGCATACCGTTATTGACCGCGGTTATGGACTCCAGGTCGAGATGGTCGGTAGGCTGATCGATGATCAGCATATTCGAGCCGAACATCATCATTCTGGAGAACATACATCTGACCTTCTCTCCTCCCGAAAGCACGTTTACCGGCTTGAATACCGCATCATTTGAGAAGAGCATTTTTCCAAGGAAGCCGCGAAGATAGGTCTCCGTCTGATCCTTAGAATATCTGCGCATCCAATCAAGAATTGACTCGGTGCATCCCTCGAAATATGCCGAATTATCGTGCGGGAAGTATGATGTAGTTATAGAAACACCAAACTTGAAGTCACCCGAATCGGCAGTGTCCTCCTCCATAAGTATCTTGAAGAGGTTGGTAAGCGCAAGCTCGTTTCCGAGAAAGGCTATCTTATCCTCCTTCGCAACTCTGAACGTCAGATCCTTGAAGAGAACCTTGCCGTCCACCGTCTTTGAAAGCGAATCGACAAAAAGGATCTCCTTTCCGGGCTCTCTGTCCATATCAAAGCCGATAAAGGGATAGCGACGGCTCGATGCGGGAAGCTCCTCAACGGTGAGCTTATCAAGCAGCTTTCTCCTTGCAGTCGCCTGCCTGGACTTTGATTTATTCGCAGAGAAACGGGATATGAAGCTCTGCAGCTCTGCGATCTTTTCTTCGTTTTTCTTATTCTGCATCTTGATCATACGCTGAATAAGCTGGCTGGATTCATACCAGAACTCATAGTTACCAACGTACATCTTGATTCCGCTGTAATCTATATCCACGATATTGGTGCAAACGTCGTTAAGGAAATGGCGGTCATGCGAAACGACCAACACGGTTCCGAAGTAGTCGGACAGAAAGTTCTCAAGCCAGATCACCGCATCAATATCAAGACCGTTGGTAGGCTCGTCCAAAAGGATAATATCGGGATTGCCGAAGAGTGCCTGTGCAAGAAGCACCTTGACCTTTTCACTCTCCTTGAGCGATGACATCTGCATATAGAGCATATCATCGGTAAGACCGAGTCCCTGAATAAGCTTTGAGGCATCGGATTCTGCTTCCCAACCGTTCAGCTCGGCAAACTCACCCTCAAGCTCTGCGGCAAGGATTCCGTCCTCATCGCTGAAATCCTCCTTAGCGTAAAGAGCATCCTTCTCCTTCATTATATCGTAAAGACGCTTATTTCCCATAATTACCGTATCAAGAACGGTATATTCTTCATATGCAAAGTGATCCTGCTTCAAAACAGACATACGGACGGTTGAGGGAATGCTTACCTCACCGCGAGTAGGCTGAAGCTCTCCGCAGAGTATGCGAAGGAAGGTTGACTTGCCTGCACCGTTTGCTCCTATTATTCCGTAGCAATTACCGGGTGTGAATTTAAGATCAACGTCCTTGAAAAGAAGCTGACCTCCAAATTGAAAGGCTACATTACTTACTGTTATCATGATTTCTCCAACTCAAATGTTATTGTACAGCTCACGTATATTCTGCATTATGTACGTGGGCTTTGTATCGGTATTTTCCGCATCCTCCAGCGTACCCTCGCCGCTCAGGACGAAGACGGTATCTATACCGGCATTATAGCCCGATGCGATGTCGGTATATACACGGTCTCCCACCATAAGCGATTCTTCCTTGGTATATCCGTATTTCTCCATAGCCAGAGTAAGCATTTCGGGGCGCGGCTTGCCAATGAAGTGCGGCTTCTTTCCCGTAGCCTTCTCAAGCATCCAGGCAAACGATCCGCAATCAGGAACATATCCGAATGCGGTAGGACATACCCAATCGGGGTTGGTAGCGATATATGCCTCCACTCCGTTTGTCAGAAGGCGGCATACGTCATCAAGCTTTTTGAAGGTAAGCTCATTGTCATTAGATATAACGATGCCGAATATATTATCGCAAAGATCGGTAACAACGTCGATCCCCGCATCGACAAGCTGCTTTATAAACGATGCCGTTCCCATGGCATAGAATCGCTTGCCGGGATAGTTTGCCTTCAGGTAAAGAATGGTCGCATCTGTAGAGGTTAAAAAGCTGTCTATATCAGCCTTAATGCCAAGGCGTGTAAGCTTTTCAACATATGCATCGACACTTTTTGAGGAATTATTAGTAACGAAAAGGTACTTCCCGCCCTTCTCTATTACCTTGTCAAGGAAGTCGTAAGTTCCGTCAAAAACGTCGTTATCAAGATATATAGTTCCATCCATATCAAGGAGGAAGAATTTTTTATTTTCAAGTTTCATATCATTTCCTGCCATAAAAAAGGGGCTGTCTGTTAAGGAAGGGATACGCCCGACCTTAACAGATCCTAAGCCCATGTTTTTTTGATTATTAGTCGGGATATCCGTCAGGATTCATCTTCTGCCATCTTGCGGAATCCTCACACATTTTAGAAAGATCGCGCTCTGCCTGCCAGCCAAGGATCTCTTTTGCCTTGGTGGAGTCAGCATAGCATTCGGCAACGTCACCGGGACGGCGCTCAAC
The DNA here is from genome assembly GCA_015064555.1 of Oscillospiraceae bacterium. Lineage (GTDB taxonomy): Bacteria > Bacillota > Clostridia > Oscillospirales > CAG-272 > UBA1740. Next base: position 13,967 of record SVRZ01000036.1, on the reverse strand, counting down.
GATCTTGTATTTAACAGGCTCTCCCCACGCCTTGCCGAATGCTTCTACGATATCAAGAACCGAGTATCCGTTTCCTGTACCGATATTGAAATAATCTATACCCGTTGCCTTTGCGGTATAATCAAGAGCCTTGAGATGCGCAAGAGCAAGGTCGACAACATGGATATAATCTCTTACACCCGTTCCGTCCTTGGTATCATAGTCGTTTCCGAAAACACTGAGACACTCAAGCTTTCCTGCCGCTACCTTGGAGATATACGGAAGAAGGTTGTTGGGAATACCTCTGGGATCCTCACCCATAGTTCCGCTCTCGTGCGCGCCGATGGGATTGAAGTAACGAAGTATGCATACAGAGAAATCGGGATTAGCATTAGCGCAATCTGCGAGAATTCTCTCTATCATAAGCTTGGTTTCACCGTAAGGATTGGTGGTGAACAGAGGGAAATCCTCCTTGATCGGAACGATCTTGGGAACACCGTAAACGGTAGCGGATGAGCTGAAAACGATCCTGTTTACGTTGTGACGAAGCATAGAATCTATGAGGTTAAATGTGCCTGTAAGATTGTTATGATAATATTTGAGAGGAATACGGCAGGATTCGCCAACCGCCTTAAGACCTGCAAAATGAATTACCGAATCTATCTCAGGATGATCGTCAAAGACCTTGTCAAGGAGCTCTGCATCAAGAAGATCGCACTTGATAAATTCGGGGCGCTTTCCCGTAATTGCCTCGATACGATCCAAAACACATAATTTGCTGTTATAAAGATTGTCAACTATAACAACTTCACTACCGGAGTTAAGAAGCTCGACAACGGTATGAGAGCCTATATATCCGGTACCGCCCGTAACTAAAATAGACATAAAATACCTCCCAAATTCAAAAATTATTATTACCTTCTGTCGAATACTGCTGACAGAGTAGGATTTTGCATGCTTTTGTAAAATAAAAAAGAGCAGACGGTGCTACTCTTTTTTATATTATTAGTCAGCGTAAACGCTAACCTGCTTCTTGCCACCGGCAATATGCTCAAACTTTACCTTGCCGCTAACAAGCGCAAAAAGAGTATCATCCTTTCCCTTAGCTACGTTAGTGCCGGGATGAATCTTAGTACCGCGCTGTCTGACAAGTATATTGCCTGCAAGAACTGCCTGGCCATCAGCCTTCTTGACACCAAGACGCTTGGACTCGGAATCACGGCCGTTTTTAGTAGAACCAACGCCCTTTTTATGAGCGAAGAATTGCAAACTGAGCTTTAACATTTCAATTACCTCCATAATTAGTACCGGCTTGCGCCGCAGATAGACTATATATCCTTCTCAACCTCTTTTACGTCAAGATAATCGTAATAATCCTCAACTAGGTCCATAAGCTGAAGGAAATAAGCCTGGATAAGTCCCGAAACAGCATACTGCTTCTTTTCATCGCTCTCATACTTGGGGAGAGCTGACTTAACGATAACACGGATATCGGTAGTCTTTTCATCTATATGATAATCAACGTCCGAGGCATAAGAAACCTCAACTGCATTGATTATAAGCATAGTCATCGACGACAGAGCCGCGCAAAGAACATCATCTCCGGATTCACCGTATCCGGTATGTCCCTGCTCCTCAAATCCGTAATAAAAACCGCAAGACTTATAAAACGTGATCGTCGTCATTTAATCAGCCTTCGATCTTTTCGATCTGGATCTTGGTATAAAGCTGACGATGACCGATCTTCTTCTTTTCGTTCTTCTTAGCCTTATACTTGATAACGTCGATCTTCTTGCCCTTGCCGTTCTTAACGACGTTTGCAACAACAGTTGCACCTGCAACGTAAGGAGTACCAACAGAAAGAGTCTCGCCGCCAAGTGCAAGAACCTTGTCAAAAGTAACCTTCTCGCCTTCTGCAACGCCAAGCTTCTCTACGAAGATAACGTCACCCTCAGCAACCTTGTACTGCTTTCCACCTGTTACGAAAATAGCGTACATGAAAAAGCACCTCACTTTCAGTAAGAAATCGCTATGTCGGGCGCCAACAGAGTTGAACTTATGAGCCTGACTATAAGCGTCATTGTATTTTATCACAAAAAGTCTTGAATGTCAATAGAATTGATGAAAATATTTTTTGTTTTTTCAAAAATTATCGACAATCATTCCGCCACGCGGCAAAAATTCAGCAATCCTCGATCATTCCTCGTCACAGGAGGTGCAGGAGGAGCAATTTCCGTCGCATAACTCAACGTCACCAAGCTTCTCGCCGCAAGCGGGGCATACCACCTCGGAAAGCTCGAGAGTTTCATCTACGCAGATTATTTCTCCGCAGGAGGGACACTCTATCTCATCATATCCGGAATCATCATCCTCAAAGTCATTATCAAAATCGTTCTCATATTCCTCGTCATAGGAATCCTCATCATCAAGATAAAGGTCGTCCTCAACGAGTCCGAGATCGTTATCGATCTCCTCTATATACTCACGAAGCTCTGCGCATTCGTCCTCAAGCGCCACTATGCGCTCTGCCATCATAGAAACAAGATCGAGCAGCTCTGTAAGAACCTTTCCCTCCTTGGGATTCTTATCCAGCTCATATCCCTCGGTAAGCCCCTTAAGGTAGGCAGCCTTTTCCATAATATCCATATTATTTCTCCTTTATATTATTGAAAGAGAGCAAGCAAAAGAGAAAACGATATTCCCTTCCCACCTGCTCTCTAAATTGATAAACGATTAAACTCTTTCTATATAATCGCCGGTTCTGGTGTCGATCTTAAGAACGTCACCCTCATTGATGAAGATCGGAACCTTGATAACCGCACCGGTCTCAAGAGTAGCCGCCTTGGTTACGTTGGTAGCGGTATCACCCTTAACGCCGGGCTCGGTCTCGGTAACTTCAAGCTCTACGAATGTAGGAGGCTCAACCGAGAATACGTTACCCTTCCAGGAGGATATACGGCAAGTAGTGTTCTCCTTAACAAATCTGAAGTTATCGCCAAGCTTATCCTGGTTAAGAGGAATCTGCTCATATGACTCGGGATCCATGAAGTAGTAAAGCTCGCCGTCATTGTAAAGATACTCAAGATCCTTACGCTCGATAACTGCATTCTCAAACTTTGCAGTAGGGTTGAAGGAAGCCTCACGGATAGCTCCGGTTACAACGTCTCTGTACTTGGTTCTTACGAACGCAGCACCCTTACCGGGCTTTACGTGCTGGAACTCGATAACCTGATAAACCTTACCTTCCATCTCAAAGGTAACACCATTTTTGAAATCACCTGCTGTTAACATCTCATATTTCCTTTTCTTGGCGATTTTAGAATTTCGATCAAACGATAGGTCCGCCACAACCGATCGTACCGCAAGGATGAGAAGCATCCATTACATACACAATTATTGTACTATATCTTTTCGGATTTTTCAAGGGGTATTTGAAATATTTTTGCTTTTTTTACAAAAAAAATCCGAGATTACAGTATTTCTATGAGGTCTTTGGTCGAATGGGTGAAGTTATATACTCCGTTTTCCTCGACCGCAACCATATCCTCGATCCTGCAGCCGTACTTACCGTAGAGGTAGATTCCCGGCTCAACCGTAACTATCTCACCTACCCTGAGTGCTCTGCCTCCGGCTACCTTTGATAGTCTCGGGGACTCGTGAATGAAGAGTCCCACGCCGTGACCGAGCGAATGTCCGAATGCGCCCTTGTATTCCTCGTTTGCATCTATTATGTCACGGGCGACCTTATCACATTCGGCGGCATCTCTGCCTGCCTTGATGAAATCAATAGCCGCAAGCTGCGCTTGCTTTACAGTTTCATAAAGCCTTCTGATCTCCTGATCTGCCTTGCCTATGACTACAGTTCTCGTCATATCAGAGCAATAACCCTTGTACTTTGCGCCAAAATCCATGGTCAGGAATCCGCGGCGAAGCTTTACGTTCCTCGGCGTGCCATGCGGAAGCGCGGATGCATCACCCGAAACGGCTATGGTATCAAATGCAAGCCCCGATGCGCCTAAGCGCCTCATAAAATATTCAAGCTCGGCGGCAACCTCTATCTCGGTCATATCGGGAGTGATATGCTTTACCACCTCGGCAAACGCGCTGTCGGTGATATCCTGCGCCTTCTGCATAAGCTCTATCTCTGTGCGATCCTTTATCTCGCGCTGTGCCTCGATCATATTTTCGATATCCACGAGTTTGCAGAATGAATAATCGCGGCAAAGTCTTTCATACTGCGCGAAGGAAATACTGCCGCCCTCGAAACCGAGAGTAAGGCACCCCTCGTCCTTCAGCACCTTTGCTACGAACTCGACTCTCTTTTCGGGAATAAGCACCTCGTAATCGGAATAAGCCTCGTTCTGCGCCATTTCATAATATCGGAAATCGGTTATAAGAAATGCCTTTTCCATAGTTATGAGAAGCATTCCGTCGGTAAATGCAAAGCCCGAAAGATAGTGCTGATTCAATTCGTCAAGGACGATAAGCGCATCTATCCCCTTCTCCTTAAGCGATGCTCTGATTTTCTCTACTCTTGTCATCCGATATACCTCACAGGATCTTTTCGTAATATTTCTTCATCGCGAGCGCATCATCAGACTGAGTTCCCGCGGATTCGCAGATTATAGTCGGTGAATAGCCGCCCTTAACTATAGCCTCTGCCAAGGGCTCAAAATCCGGACCGTAGACGGTGTCCTCAAAGGTAAGATGCTTCTTTTCTCCCTTATCGGTCCATTCGATCTTGGAGAAATGGCAATGCAGGTTCTCGGCCACCTCAGCACCGAGAGTACGGTCTATTCGATCGAAAACACGCATATAATCATCAGCACTGCTGAATACACTACCGCAATCCCGCGCATTCAAGTGACCAAAATCGACAACAGGCACGAATATTTTATCTATTCTGCACAGCTCAAGGACCTCATCGAGAGTTCCGAGCTGATTCTTCTTGCCCATTGTTTCAAGTCCTATTTTTACGTTCGTTGCGGGAATTTCCTCAAGAACGCGGACAAGCGTATCGGAGGCGAGACGCATAGCCTCATCCCTTGTTATCTTAGCGCATGAGCCGCAATGCACAACTATCGTTTCTGCACCGAGTAGCTCTGCGGCATCAATGCTCTGCATAATATATCCGATACTCTTAAGACGCGTTTCGGTAACTACGCCCGAAAGCGAGATGAAATACGGAGTGTGATAGGACATTTTCACACCGCTGAGATTAGCCTGAAGTCCTATCGCTCTGAGCATATCCCTGCTTGCCGCGAGTCCGTTTCCTGCCTCATATTCGTATGCATCAAGACCTATCGATGCTACCCATCCGGGTGCATCGAGTGTCGATTTATAGCCCGCAAGACGGAATGCATCACTGTTCCCTCCCGGACCGAATTTAGCTCTCTTCATTGTTATCACTCACTTTATGCTTTTCGTCGTATTTTTTAAGTATGGGCTTTTCCAGAAGCCTCTTGAATTTTGTAAAAATATCGCGCTTATCCTTTATCGGCGGAACGAGTGCCGAGCGTATTCCCGCATTTTTTGCAGCCCATACGTCCGTGAATATCTGATCGCCGAGGAGCAAGGTGTTTTTCTTGTTCGAGCCTATAAGCTCCATAGCCTTGACAATATTCTTCTTGAACGGCTTTCCTGCCTTGTAGAAGGACGGAATCCTCAGCGAGGTATTAAATTCCGCAACACGCTCCAAGCTGTTATTTGAAACGAATGCGCACCGTATTCCGGCGCTCTCAAGCTCGGATATCCATGCCTTTACGTGCTCTCCCGGGAGGGCGTGCTCATACGGCTCAAGCGTATTGTCAATGTCAAGTATCAATCCCTTGATCCCCTCAAGCTGAAGGAATTCAACGGTTATATCATTGAATTTTTCAAATCTGTAATCAGGTAAAAGATTCGGCATATTTTCCCCTTATATCAAGAACGAACGATTCTGTGTCCGTACCTGTTTGTTTTTCTAGAGATATTTTATCAAAAAGCTTTATAAATGTCAATAGTTGCTGCATAATTTCGAAACGTGAAATTCGGTAGTAAATTCGGTATATAATAAGGAGCTCCTCTCCGTTTAGGAGAGAAGCCCCCGTTTTAAGTATATTCTTACCGACTTTTCTCAGCCGATATCCAGATCCCAGATTCCGTCGCTCTCATCCTTGGGAGTCGTTTCGGTTCCGGGCGAGGAGGTTATGATGTCCTCGATGCTAAGGCTGATCACCTCAAGCTCAGGAGAGATATACATTTCGTTTTTCATTTATCTGCCCTCCTTATGCATTTCCTTCAAGCACGGAATCTCTGTACTTATCCGCACTTTCGGAATATTTCATAAGTCTTTCGACTATAAGAACAAGATTATCATTGTTAAGTGTTTTAGCCCATTCGTAATATGCGTAGATATTATAGGATTCTGTTACACCGTTATCCTTTACGGTATAGGTAACGTCATCGCACATTCTGTAGGCATATACTACTATCTCGAGGTATCTTCCATACTCGGAATCGCTTCCTTCGGTTGCCTCGACTGCAGCACCTCCTACCTTGAAGCTGAAATCATCCTTACCGTAGCCATCTGCAAGATAGAATCTGAACGAGGGTATCTCGCCAAGATCTGCAGTGATATAGGTGAAGTATGTATCATCTTCGGGCTTCTTTGCCGAATTCTCGGGAATTATGACCTTGTTATTAACATCGTAATCCGCGCCGAGAATAGCTTCGATAGCCGAAAGCTTTGCTTCGATTCCGTCTGTTCTTCCAAAGAAGATATGTGCCGCGCGTGCATACGAAAGCATATCCTTCATAAGCGCTTCGGTAACCGGATCGCATCCATCACCGAGAACACGGCTGACGTAGGAAAGCACGCTGAGCGTCCATTTTGCACTGACGTCCGTAGAGCCTGCGTTCAAGGTAACTCTCACCTCTATATCCGAGAGCGAATCGCCTGCCGCAAGCGGCACGGATACGAGGTAATACTCAACCTCATCCATAGTGACGGTCGTATATTCCGGCTCGTTTCCGTTAACGGTAAAGCCCTTTACGTTTGCCGTCGGGATATATACGTTATATACCAGATTAGACCAGAGAGATACACTGCTCTTGATCTTGAAGCCGAGCATTACTTTGGGATAAAGAGTATACGTCGTTGCATCAGCCTTAACAAATACGCAATCTATACCGTCAGCGGTGGTATATACGGTATTTGTCGAAGGCGCTGCGGTATCCTTATTGAGAACGAGCTTGATATATTCGCCGTTTGCATTCTTAGCGAATACTACCTTATCCGCAGCATCCTTTGTAACGAGATTGAATGAATTGCTTGCACCGCCGAGAATCTGACCGCCATATATTACGGCATTAACAGCTCTTGTGGTAGAAACGTTTATCATTGCAGCCCCACTCTTGGAATTGGCAAAATCAAATATACAATTCGTCAAGGTTACGTTCAAAACGTTTGGCGTTCCGTTGGGGGCGGCTGTACTTACAGCACCAAGAGAGCTTCCGCTTGTGGATGCAACGGAAAATTTAACGTTCTCAATATTTACAGTGTAGGTAACCTGAACGCTCCACTTACCGTCAAGTCTGACGGGTGTAACGGTTGTATTTGCAGAATTGTTTATAAAGCTACCGTTCTTTATGGTAATAGTACCGAAGGTAGTACCGTTTGAGGGGTTACCTCCTCCATACAACGCAAGGAAGTGCTGATTTGAAAGCGTTACCGTATTGCCGCCAAGATCCATAACAACGTTGTTATAGAACGCACCAATCATTTGGTTTGCATTGACATGTGTGTAATTGTTCCTGAAGAGTATTACACAGTCCTCTCCGTTAACAAGAGAATTGCCGACACCGTTAAATCCTGCGGCAATCAATGCTTCTTTGTAGGTTGCAAATCCTTTAACAAACGTTTTGTCAGCCTTGAAAACAACAATAGGATACTTATTGGCATCAATATAATCATTCGGGATAATACCGTAATCGGTCTTAACCGTAGTAAGCTCGCTGTTGCAATAAATCTCAACCTCTGCAAGCTGTACTCTGTGGCGGGTGCTTCCTGCCTCATCTATAACGATAGCTCCTACTTTTGTAATTGTGAGCTTAACGTATCTGGCATCAACGTCCTCAAAGCTATAGCACTGCTGCTTCGGGAAGAGGACCTTTTCGCCCGTTACGGTAAGAACGGTCGCGTAATCACTGCCGTTAGTGCTGACAGAAATCGTGAAATCACAGGGATAGTTAGCATTATACAGGAGATCTGCCGTGGATTTATCGCTTCTCGGGAAAATAGAAAGCTGATTTATTCTCTGTACCGAACCGAGATCGAATGTAAGTACAACCGGAGAAGCAGGAGTCTGGGTACCAAGGCCACCGGTAGAATATCCATATGAGCTTCCTGCGGAAACTCTTATACCGTCTTTAAGCTTCGTTTCATCCCAGCTTGTATCATTCGCGCTGGCGTGAGATGCAGTGACACCCGTAATTGGTATTTTTACTGCGCTTGCTTTCTCTGCGATCACGATCGAAATAGTCGTATCCTCGGAAAGGACAAAGGTCATCTCATCAAGTGCATTCCCGTTAGCGGTGACGGTATAATTGTGCTTGCTCGCGGTCTTCGCCACAAGGGTTATACTTGATCCCGAAAGGAATGAGCCCGAATACGGCAAGGATACTACAGAGCCGTTCAGGTAAAGAGTAAGCGCATACTTTGCGAGTGCCTCATCATTGACGGTTATCGAAAGCTTGTTGTCCACTACCTCGAGAAGTTCGTAGATATCATACCCGTCCGCTGTGCTCGCGTACATAAATCCGAGAGTATTGTTATTGTATCTCGCAGTAGGTGCCGTGCTTCCCGAAACAAGCGAAAGCTCGGTATAAGCGTCACCTGATTTTGCCATAAGCACCGTGTCGGCGGAATCCTGAGCGATCAGCTTGAACGAAGAATTTGTTCCGCCAAGAATTTTTCCGCCCTTGATATTGACGTTTGCGATCCTCTGGGTAGCCGAAACATTGATCATAACGGTATTTACGGGTGCATCGGCGAAATCAAAGGTACAGTCTATGAGGTTGGCATTCAGGGTAAGAAGTGCACTTCCCTTGTTATCCGACATGCTTATAGCACCGTTCAGCGACTTACTTGTGCTCGAAACCTTGAACGTTACGTTTTCAACGTCTACATTGTAGGTCAGATTCTGAGTAATATTTCCGCTATCTACCCTGATAGCGCTTATGGTAGCATTTGATGCGGAATTATTCAGAATAGTACCGTTTTTAACGGTGATCTTACCGTAGCTTACGGCAGAAGAGGGGTTGTTCAGATACAGCGGCAAGAAATGCTGAGTTGTAAGAGTAACGGTATTTCCGCCGAGATCTATTGTTACGTTATTGAAGAAGTTCTGCATATTGTCAACACCTGTAGTGTTGGTGAAGCTTCCTCTTACGAGAATTATGCTGTCCGCACCGGAAACCGCAGAATATGCCGAGCCCTTAAGACCTGCCGCCCGACAGGCGTCGCCGAAGGAATTATATCCGCCGATGAAGGTCTTATCTGCCGTGAAAACAACGAAGAGATTATCTGCGTTTTCACCCGGAATAGTTCCGTATACAGTTTCAATCGCATCCTCATCCAGAGTCTCGGAAAGCTTGTAAATATCTCTGCCGTCCAGGTTTTCGGAATATACGAATTCCATTGTTCCGCCATTGAAGGTCTCTTGGAGTGCGGCTGAACCGGCTACAAGCGAGAGTATCGGATAGTTGTTATCCGAATTCGTTCCGAGAAGTACAGAATCATCGGCATCGTCATTAATAAAGACGAAAGGATTTGCTCCGCCAATGATGTTACCGCCTATGATATTCACATTAGCCACTCTCTGTGTGGGAGCTACGTTTATCATAACGGCACCTGTGGGAGCATTGGTATAATCGAACGTGCAATCAGTGAGGTTGGCATTGAGCGTAAGAATAGCAGTTCCTTTGTTATCCGACATGCTTACAGCACCGTTGAGCGACTTACTTGTACCCGCAATCTTGAACGTTACGTTATCCACATCCACGTTAAAGGTAAGATTATGTGCAATAGCTCCGCTGTCAACTCTTATGGGTGTTATCGTGGCGTTGGATGCTGAATTATTCACAAAGGTTCCGTTCTTTATCAGAATTTTGCCGTAGCTTACCGAAGAAGTGGGATTATTCAGATAAAGCGGAAGGAAATGCTGAGTCGTAAGTGTCACGGTATTACCACCAAGATCTATGGTAATATTGTTGAAGAAGTCCTGAAGGTTAGATTGACCTGCAGTATTGGTAAAGCTCTTTCTTACGAGAATGACCGAATCCGCGCTGCCTACCTGCGAGCCGCCAACTCCCTTGAGCCCTGCGGCAAGGCAGGCCTCACCGAAGGTTGCATATCCGCGGACGAAGCTTCCGTCTGCCTTGAATACGAGCAAGGGATAGCTGTCAGCATCAGCATACTGAACCGGTATATTACCGTACGTATTATTTTCTATGAGATTGTAAACATCCTTACCGCCCTCGGTATTGATCTTTACATACTCAAGATCTCCTATCTTTACCGTAGGAGCCGAGGTGCCCTCCGGAAGAAGGAAGGATACCGTTGCACCGTTATCGTTTGCCTTGAAGCTGATATGATCACCACTGTCAGTCGATAGGAATGTAAACGCATTGCTTGCGCCGGCGATAACCTTACATCCTACAAATGTAACATTTGCAATTCGCTGAGTTGCATTTGCGGCAACCATCACGGTACCGGAGGGTGCATCCGTATAGTCGAAGGTGCAGTTTTTGAAGGTGGAATTTACGGTCATCTTAGCCGTACCCTTATTGCCGGAGAAGCTGAGAGCACCGTTCAGCGATTTGCTGGCGTTGGCTACCTTGAAGGTCACGTCCTCGCATTCGACGTTGTACGTAAGATTGTTGCTTAACGTACCGCTGTCCAATCTTACCGCAGTTATGGTTGCGTTGGTAGCCGCATTATTAATGATCGTTCCATTTTTAACGGTGATCTTACCGTAGCTTACGGCAGAAGAGGGGTTTCCAATATACAGCGGTAAGAAATGCTGAGTTGTAAGTGTAACGGCATTTCCGCCGAGGTCGATGGTTACGTTATTATAGAAGTTCTGCATATTGTCGACGCCCGCAGTGTTGGTATATGCAGTTCTGAAAAGAATAACGAAATCGGTATCAGCAGATACGGGAGATCCCTTGAGTCCTGCGGCAAGGCATGCGTCACCAAAGGTGGTATATCCGCTATGGAAGGTGTAGCCGGTAGCAGATGCCGAATCCACCTTGAAGAGCGCAAACTTATATGTTTGACTGTCCTTGAAGGCTTCGGTGATCGCACCATATTTTGTATTGAGCGACTGTACACCTAAGTTATATACGGTATTATCGCCTGTCGCAGTACCGCCGGAGGCATCAATGCCGTATATCTCACCGTTTTCGGTAATGTAAGTATACATCGGAGGAGTTACCGAGGACGGAAGTGTTACGGTCATGTAGCTATCGTTGAGCTTGCCTATCGTAACGTTGTCCTCGGAGGTTGAGGTATAAAGCGAATAGCTTGCATTTTCGGAAACGATCGAGCCGCCGTTTATTTCGGCATTTACAACCGTTTTCGCCGCCGCTCCGGCGGAGAAGCTCATCATGGTTGCGGACGTTGCTCCGAAATCGAATGTGCATCCGTTGAATACTATGTTGGCACCGAGTCCGGCAGAATCTGTCGTTGATGCTCCGTCAAGGCTCTCAATTATGACTGCAGAGCCTCTGCCGATATAATCGGTGCTGAAGATGACGTTATCGAATCTGAAATTGTATACCTTTGAAATGTTGGAAAGAGCACTGTAATTAAGGCCTACAAGCGAGAAGTCGCCTGTGGAATGCATCAATCCGTTTTTAACATTGATCGTAGTGGTATACGTATCGTTGCTGTTCGAGTATATCTCGAATATGTATGCTCTGTTTCCTCTTACCATGGTGTTACCGCCAAGGTCGAGAGTAAAGCTATTTCCGAATGCCGTAGGCGCATCGGTCATATCTGCGGTTACGGTGGTGTAATCTCTGCGGAGAAGAAGAGTATAGCTATCCATGCTGTTTGCCTCTACAGAGAGCAAAGCCTCGGAATAGTATTCATATGCACCGACAAAGACACCGTTTTTAAAGAGAGCGAAGGGATATTTTTCGGCAATATTGAATCCTGCGGGGATAGTACCGTATTCGGTTATAGCATCTGTGCCGGAATATACGGTGTTAACGTTAAACACTACGTCATCGGAAGACAGTGTAAACGTATAAGATCCATTCCCGTCAAGAGTGACCGAATTGCCCGCCATCGTTATTCCGTTTACCGTATAGCCATCCTTTGCATTGAAGGTTACCGTAACGCTTTCATTTTCGCCCTTGATACCGCTTCCGGTGGACTCAATTCCCTCACCTATCACGCTGACGAGATTCTCCTTTCTCATATCGAGAACCATTTCAACGAATTTCTCACCCATATAATTATAGGTATCTACGTTGAAATGCCAGCCATCATGATATCCGAAGAAGGACTTGGATGAATAATCTGACTTAGTGAGCACACCGACGTTTTTAAGCTTGCCGGCAACGGCAGCCTGAGCCGCATTTACGGTATCAAGCGCGGGATACTGAGTTGCATCCGCGGGATTACGCATAACGTTACCGCAGATGAATGGCATATCCGAGCAGTCCTGACCGGTGATGTTCTCAAGCTCACCTCTTACGTCATTAACAAGACAGGTAAGAAGCTCCTCGTAGGCCGCGGCGTGAGTTGCATTCATGCCCTCGTTTTCACCCTGCATCCACCACATACCCTTAATTACGGGAGTGTAGCCCTTTTCTCGGAGTAATGCGATTCCCTCCGTGACCGTATCAACGAAAAGGTTGTAAAGTGCACCGATATTGGTACCCGTGTTTACTTCGGGATGAGCGTTTATGTAAGACGGTGAGGTCCATGTCTTTGCATTATCATTTACGCTTGCGCTCTGTTTGGGATAAAGATAGGTTCCGCCGTATGCGAACTTAATGACCGCATTCATCTCACCTGTATCCCCGAGTGCATTTGCTATGCCTATCTCGGAGCCTGAGGTGATTATACGGTTACCGTCATTGTCAGCAGTTCTGCCAAGGCCTATGCTCGTAGGAACAAAATCGTCCTCATTATACTTAAACTGCTCATGGTTACCAAAGTAAAGTACGTTATCAAATCCGGTATAATAGCGGCTATCCTCCGCAGCACCGGAGGGGGCACCGCGTCCGTAGCCTACCGCATTTGACTGACCGCCGATCAGCCATACGTTTATGATTTTTTCATTGGCGTTATTCATAGCAGACTCCTCTGTTGCTCCCGAGACCATCGAAAAGCAGACTAAAAGAAGCGTAGATAATATTGCTATTATCAATGCCGCTGTGATAATTTTTCTGGAAGTTTTCATGTTCACTCCTTCACCCGGCAGCCCGAGTATACTCGGTTGCCGGGAACTTATTATTTGATTAGATTATCAGTTTATATCCAGATCCCAGATTCCGTCGCTCTCATCCTTGGGAGTCGTTTCGGTTCCGGGAGAGGAGGTTATAATATCCTCGATGCTCAGGCTGATCACCTCAAGCTCGGGAGAGATATACATTTCGTTTTTCATTTATCTTCCCTCCTTATGCATTTCCTTCAAGCACGGAATCTCTGTACTTATCCGCACTTTCGGAATATTTCATAAGTCTTTCAACTATGAGAGTAAGGTTGGCGTCTGCCTGATCCTGTGCCCATTCATAGTATGAATAAAGATTGTACGTTCCGGATGCTTCCGTTCCGTTTACAGTATAGCTAACGTCATCGCACATCCTGTAGGCATATACTACTATCTCGAGGTATCTTCCATACTCGGAATCGCTTCCTTCGGTTGCCTCGACTGCAGCACCTCCTACCTTGAAGCTGAAATCATCCTTACCGTAGCCATCTGCAAGATAGA
>SVRZ01000004.1 GCA_015064555.1 Oscillospiraceae bacterium | reverse complement strand
GATGAAAAACCTTGCCTGATAACCGAAAACCCTTGAAATACGGGGCTTTTCCGGTTTGTCGTAATTATACCGTAAGGGCACACCTTCGCCACGATGGCGCTGGAGAACGGTATGGATATAAAAACACTGTCGGCGATGATAGGTCACATAAGCTCGGAAACCACCTTAAACATCTACAGCCACATCACCGACACCATGCAACAGCAGGCGGCGGTGAGGATAGACCGAGAGATCGGCGGTACAAACGCAGAAATGCCCGAACCGCCGCCTCCCAAGGTAAGTGACGAGGCACAGCCCGAAAACGCCACAGAAACGGTTTTTGAGCCGTATAAACCCAAGATACGAAAGAGTGGCACCGGATGCGTGACGATGATAAACGACCACCTCTATGAAGGGCGTTTTACGCCGAGAGTGAACGGCAAACGCATATCCAAGAATGTCTACGCCAAGACACGAGAGGAATGCGAGGAAAAGCTCGCTGAGCTGATAAAAACGATGAAAGCGGAAATCGCAGAGATGAAAAAACAAGCAAAAAACGCATAATGACAGAGGGGCGACCACGTACGGTCGCCCCTCAAAATTTGAGTCGGAGAAAACAAAGAAAAAGGCTTCGGAAATTGCTTCCAAAGCCAAATTTGGTCGGAGCGACAGGACTCAAACCTGCGGCCTGATGGTCCCAAACCACCCGCGCTATCAACTGCGCCACGCCCCGATTTATTTTATTATACCACAAAAGTTTAATTTTTGCAAGTGGTCAAATCTGTGGTCAAACCACTTTTATAGAAGATTTTGCGAGAGAGTAGAGTACCAAAAAAGTCAGTGTTTGCAAGGCTTTTCGGCGTTTTTGCTTTTTATCGGGGGTAGGCTCGGTGTCCTGCTCCCAAAGCAAGCGCGCTACCAACTGCGCTACATCCCGATGATAAATATTAATTTTTGTTATTTTTTTCGCTTGCTGTGTCCGCCCGGTCAAGTCGCATAGTCGCCGCGCGTCGCAGCAGCGCTGCTTCTACGGCTTCTTGCTTAGTTGACTTCGCTTCGTAAAAACAACACTCAGTTGTTTTTACTTGCTCACCCAAAGCAAGCGCGCTACCAACTGCGCTACATCCCGATGATAAATATTAATTTTTGTTATTTTTTCGCTTGCTGTGTCCGCCCAGTCAAGTCGCATAGTCGCCGCGCGTCGCAGCACCGCTGCTTCTACGGCTTCTTGCTTAGTTGACTTCGCTTCGTAAAAACAACACTCAGTTGTTTTTACTTGCTCACCCAAAGCAAGCGCGCTACCAACTGCGCTACATCCCGATGATAAGTATTAATTTTTACTTCTAAAAACAACTGCTTAAGTATTATAGCAAATAAATAAGTAAAAGTCAAGGTTTTACGCAATTAAATTTGACTTGATATTCCTGTTTATTCTGACGATGATATTACATAAGTAGAAGCAAGGGGAGTATTGATTACTCACCTTGCTCTTACTATTCTTCGATCAACCGAGATTGATATCAAATTTACCAAGCTTTTCCAACATTATATCTTCTTCCGATGGCGTATCCTGCATTTGCCCGATCTGCTCTCTGATGCCGAGCATTCGTTCATCGGTTGCGGCGATCACGTCGGCGCACTCCTTCAGCTGCATTACTATCTGCTGTTGGTTTTCGATTTCTTGCTTGTATTTGAGCTGATGCTCGAGGCTTGCCCAGAAATCCATCGCTATTGTCCTGATCTGAACCTCCACCTTCATGTCCCGCTTTTCATCCATAAAGAAGACCGGGACGGTAACTATCAGGTGCAAACTGCGATAGCCGTTTGACTTGGGATTGGCGATATAATCCTTTTTTGTGATCAGCTTTACATCCGTCTGCTTCAGCAGCGCATCGGCGAGCAAATATATATCATCTATGTATGAGCAGATAACTCGCACTCCGGCAACGTCATTTATATTCTCAACAATACCTTCTGCCGACATCGGAACCTGCAGCCTGTGCATTTTTTTGGCGATACTTGCCGTGCTTTTGATCCTTGTACAAATAGAGCTTATGGGATTGCTACTGTATCTCACACGAAAATCGGTATCAAGCACTTCAAACTTGGTCTTTATCTCCTTCATGGCACATGTGTACATCATTATCAGCTCTTTATATTCTATCATAGATCCAATCACTCTCTTCGAATGATCATACATCATATTTGCCGCTACATCATCAAGCGACACGAGCCGATTTTGGTCAATTCCTATAGAATCGTAGAAAAAATTACTGTTACCGTTCATATTTTCTCAAGCTCCTTTCCGAGTCCGCAATTGCATTTTGAATCACAGGTTTTGTCAATTATTTGCGGTATAAGTATTTTGTTTATTTTAGGATATTTAAAGTAACCGAGCAGGGCTATGCCGGCAAATGCTGCCGCACCAACGGTACAAATTATCATATCCGTCATAGTATCTATCAATCCCAGATCAAGATATCCGTCGATTATGTAGGTCTGTCCGTTTCCGTAATGAATTATGGTTTTTATTATTCCGTCAAGCTCTACCACTTCTGTGTGGCTTCCTGCCAGAAGATAGGATCTGATATCCGAAACATATGCATCCTCCATCATATCAAGACCGAAGAATGAGGTGCAGGTATATTCAAATATTTCCCACAAAACCGCGATTGCCAGGCTGAAGCATATTGCAAAAATGAGAGAGCCCCAAAAACGCCTCGGGGATAATGCCTTGCCGAAAAAAATTTCTGCCAGGGCAAACCCGAAGCACCCGAATATGATTCCGGAGATTCCGTGCAGCAGCGTATCAAGGAAGGGAAGGGTTGTATAAAGATTAAAGCACGAGCCGAGAATTGATCCAAACGCCAGAAACAGTATCGCCGCCTCAAATAATTCTCCGAATCGAATATTTATTGTATACTCCACTATAAGCATAAGCGGTATAAACAGCACAAACGCAAGTGACATCAATAAATTTCTCGTCTGAAAATCTATTATCCAATACATAGCAGATGAGAGGCACAGCATAAGATAAACCGTGATTACGGCAGTGAATGCTTTGTTTTTGATCCTATCGTAAAAATAGGATCTGAAATTCATTTTTTGCATATTTTTCATTCTCTTTCATTAACTTAAGTTGGCTACATTATTTATACAACATTAATGTTTCCTTTTTGTTTTGAATATGTTTTAATTGTGTAAAACTGTTGTAAATTAAATTTTAATACGACTTAAGTTAAGCAAAAAAACAAGGTAGGGGCACCAAATCGGAATTTGGTACTCCTACCTTTTGTATTGTGCTTTACCGGATACGGGATCCTATGTGTGTTTTTTGGTCAGCTAAGCTCTGCGATCGCTACGTGACCGGTTAATACGTCGCAGTATTGAAAGGTATGGCGGCACAGATGCTCGCCATCGGATTTTTCTATCTGAAAGATGTTTTTATATACCCCGACTATCCTTGCGGGGATATTCTCGATGACTATCCTTGGATGCGTCAGCTTAACGCTGATGTGAATATTAGGATCGGTTTTGTAAAGCCGCTCGATAGCGCTCTTTATATGCTCCATATCATTCACCCTTTCTCTTTTCGTGCCATTTTTGCTATGACCTGATGAGCGACTGACTCTATCAGTCGAAATATTCGCTGACGTCGGTCTTGCCGTTAAGGTGCTTTCTTACGTGAACGATGATGGATGCATCCTGCTGTTCCTCGGTGGAAATTATCTGATAACGCGTCTTGTTCTTTTCGAGGTCCTGCTTATACCTTTCTACTTCCTCGCGATTGTATCTGAGCTGGGCGTCCTTAGAAAAACCTAATTCTTCCTTCTGCATAAACACAAGCGTCTGAAGAATACAACCTGACTTTACACGCTTCATTTGCTGTCCCTCCTCTCCCGATGTCGCGGTCCGGACAGAACCGACGGAATCGTAATACAGAGAGACACGAGCGAAACAAATAGTTTAAACGCAACTGACTGCCGTAGGTGCGAATAGGCTACGTCGCTCTCTTGGTAGGATATCCTACGTATAAATTATATCATTTTTTTAGAAATTTTTCAAGCGAAAATCAAAAAAAATAAAAATCAAAAAAACAAAATATCCGGTGATGATGCTGAGAGATTATTTAAGGTGACGGAGCTCGTTTTTAACCCGATCCGTCACCCTTCGCGGTGATTATTGAATTTTCCAAAACCGGTTTTTCATATAGTTGATCCGCGCATTTACCGCATTTATGGTGGTAGGTGCAGCTTTAACTATATCAAAGCCGTGCATCGTGCCCTTCGTTTCATTGAGTGTAACGGCAGAGCCCGATTTTGAGAGGGCAGAGGCATATGCTATAGCCTCATCGTGCAGGCAATCGAATTCTGCGGTTTCGATATAGGCATCGGGAAGACCGTCGAAGCGATCTGCCTCCATAGGTGATGCATATGCGATATCATCGGTATCGGGATTCGGAACGTAGCCCTGCCACATCATTCCGGAGAGCTTCGCATTCCACATCGGTGTGTCTGTGTATTTACGGCAGGAGTCGTAATCCATTCTTCGGTCCGTAACGGGATAGATGAGGAGCTGAAAGAGGGGAATTTCGCTTCCGCGATCTCTTGCCATTTGGCAGACTGCCGCCGCAAGAGCTCCGCCTGCACTGTCACCGCCGACGGCTATCGCGCTTTTGTCTACTTTCAGAGCATCTGCATTCCCGAAGATGTATTCAAGAGCCGAATAACAGTCCTCGGCAGGAACCGGATGCGGATATTTCGGGGCTAGCCTGTAGCAGACGAATACCACTCGGCATCCGACCTCGATCGCGTATTTTTTTGCCAGGCTGTAGTGGTATCCCGCGCCCTCGAAGAAGAATCCGCCTCCGTGATAATAGACAAGGCAGGGCGAATTATTTTTGATGGAAAATGGCTCAAAAATGAAGATCTGTATATCGGCGCCGCCGTAGCCTTTTATATATCTCTTGGTTACAGAAACATCTTTGTCACGGTTTTTTAGCACCCGGCGCGGAGGCTTCATTTTAGAGCCCATCCATCCCGCCACTTTGGGATTTCTTATCGGCGGGGCTATGCGAGAAAAAGGAAAAAATTCTCTGTTTATCGGGTATTTCATATTTTGTTCGCCTTTATGATTTCGGTTTTGTGTAATTGTATATCATATTTACGTAAAGGAGGTAGGTGTTTCCGTAATCCTCGACGTTTTTCCACATATCTCTTGAGCCGCCATAATATACATCGGTAAGATTTGAAGAAGCGAATGCGTCTACGCCGATTGATTTGACGCTCTCATCAAGATATATCGAGGTAAGATTTGTGCATTCTTTGAATGCATAACCGCATATTGTGGTGACAGTGTTGCCGAATGTGACCGATATGAGCGACTTGCAGCCATAGAATGCATACCAGTCAACGGTGGTTACGTGATCCGGGATGGTATAGTGCGGATCGATACTCTTTGCCATAGGGTAGCACATAAGAGTAGTGGCATCATAATCGTAAAGAACGCCATCAATGCTTTTGAAGCGCGTGTTTCCTTCGGCTACGTAGATATGCTTAAGACTCTCGGAACCAATAAATGCGGAAGATGGGAGATAGGTAGTGCTTCTCGGGACAGTAATGCTCTCAATGTTATTGGCACCGTATATTATCATCCTGTTGATCTCAAGGACGGTGGTGGGGAGGTTAAGCGCGGTGATGCCGGTGCAATCTTCGAAGGCACAGTCATTTATGTACGCGAGTCCTTCATTCAGCAAAAATTCGGTAATACTGCTGCAGCCGGAGAATGCATATTCTTCGATGCTGCGAAGATTTTGGGACATAGTCACCTTGGTCAGCAGCTTGTTATTTGCGAATGCGCTCTCACTGATAAGCGTAACAGTAGTCGGAAGAGTAAATTCTGCATCCGCCTTTTTTATGGGGTAGTATATGAGCAATTCCTTCGCCTTGTCGTACAAAACACCGTTTTCGCTGCTGTAAAATGTATTAGCTGCATCAACCGTTATACTTTCAAATCTGCAGCCTCGGAAGGCATAGGTTGCGATGGATTCTACAGAGGAGGGAATAGTCAGTGAGGATAGCTTCGTTCCGCTGAATGCATCGGTTCCGATATTCTCAACGCCATTGCCGAGAGTAACAGAGGTAACATTAATGCAGTTGTACAGAAGCCTTTCGGGTACTGTTACCGCATTCGGAATATGGACGGATGTAAGCTTTATGCATTCGTAAAATGCGCCGTAATAAAGGCGTTCACCCGTGACAGTCACCGTTTTGAGGCTCGCGGGGATCCAATACTCCTTACTGTGCTCGTCCGAGTAATATTGCTCCGTCTTGAGAGCACCCGTATACTGTGTATCGTCGAAGATGTATCCGAAAAGGGTAGATGCATCGGCCTTATCCGCAGATGCACTGCCGCCTATGAAGGGCAGAGTCATATCTGTAATTGCCGAGCATTTCGAGAATGCATTCTTGCCGATTACGGTGAGTGTATCGGGCAGGTAAACGGTCGTGACAGACGAGCATCCTTCGAATGCAAAGCTTCCGAGAGATTTGAGTCCGCTTGTGAAATTCAATTGTGCAAGCTTTGTGCATCCCGAAAAGGCGTATTCACCGATATCATATACCGAGGGGCAATTGAAAGCCAGGAGTGCCGTGCATCCGCTGAATGCGCGCGGTCCGATAGACGTAACTGTATCGTTTATCGTAACGGTTGCAAGAAGCGGACATCCCGTAAAGGCATATTCGCCTATAGAGGGATATGTAGTGCCGGACTTTCCGCTTGAGGTGAATGATATGAGTGCACAACAGTTTCTGAATGCATATTTGCCTATATTAAGAACTGCATTTCCCGCCGTGAAGCTTCCGAGACTCGCGCATCCATCAAATGCATAGTCACCGATGGCGGTATTACCTGAGGAAATGGCAATCGCCGTGAGTGCTTTACAACCGGAGAATACGTATTCTCCGATAGCTTCAAGTCCGCCGAAGGAGATACTATTAAGAGCTATGCAATCCGCGAAGGCGCTTGCACCAAGGCTCTTTATATTGCCTCCGATATCGATCGTAGTAACTGCCGAGCACCCTGCAAATGCCGATGCACCTATCTTGTTGACAGAGGCGGGCAGATTAAGCTCGGTCAGTATATTACAGCCTGCAAAGGCATGATCACCGATATTTTCACAGATGCTTCCGGTTGCGAATAGCACAGTTATTATTTTGGGTGAATTATCGTTAGGAGTTTTTTCGGGTGAGAAGATATATGCTGGTATCGACGTTACGGTATCTCCGAAGGTAACTGTCATACCGGATGTGAGTATGCCTGCGCGATAGAACAGCATATTTCCTCCTGCTTCGCTATTCTCTGCGATCCTGGCATTTTTCGCGTTATAGAATATGCGTTCAAGATTCTCGCATCCGGAAAATACACCGATGCCGATGACCTCGACCGACTGTCCTATAGAGATCTGCCTGAGCGCTGTGCATCCCTTGAATGCATCGGTGGATATGGTTTTGACCGAATCGCCGATAGTGACAGACATCAGATAGGGATTACCCGAAAATGCCGCCGCCTTGATTGTAACGATATTTTCAGGGACAGTAAATGCAGAGCTTGCCTTTGCGAGCGGATAGTATATAAGAGTTGTTGCCGATGCATCGTAGAGCACGTCATCAATAACCGAATAAGGAGCGCCGTCTGCTACACTTATTTCGGAAAGCCGCTTGCATCCATCAAAGGAAAGAGCGCTGACCGTGTATATCGTTGCGGGCAGGGAAATCGAGGTTATATTGGTTTTTGCGAGTGAATACTCTCCGAGATAGGTAAGTGACGGTCCGAGATTTATCTCGGACAGAGCAGTTCCCTCAAAGGCGTGATCATTTATTCGAAGCATGCTCGCGGGAAGGTTCACTGTCTTGAGTGCTGAGCAATCACAGAAGGTGTATTCCCGGATCTCGGTAATACCGTCGGGGATGATGATCTCGGTAAGATACAGGCATCCGCGAAATGCCTGCTTCCCGATATATGTTACCGACTCGGGAATATCAATGCTTTCAATTCCGGAGCCGTAAAATGCAGCATCCTCAATACGTGTGATGCCGTCGGGAAGGATGATCGCCTTTATTTGTACGCATCCCCAGAAGGAACCGCTGTGAATATTTCCGCCCGTGACCGTAACCGACCTGAGATTCGGAGGCATCGAATAGCTGTATGAGGTCACCTCCCCGGTGTATGTGTTGGTGCAGTACTGTGTGATACGGAGCATATCGGGGGTTCCGTAGCTTCCGAATATGTAGCCAAAGGGATACAGATCTTTTGAGGTGTTGATCTTTTCACTTCTGCCGATAAATGGAATTGTGATGGATGTGAGGGCGGAGCATGCGCCGAATGCACCCTCTTCGATCATTGTTACCGTATCGGGGATGACAAGCTCGGTAAGCGATGAGCAGCCGAAGAATGAGTTCTCTCCGATAACCGTCACCGTGGAGGGAATATAGACCGATTCAAGAGATGAGCATCCGTAGAATGTATTTGAATATATTTCGCTTATTCCTTCGGGTATGAATATCTTCCTTAATCCGGAACAGCCGTTAAAGGCAGCCGAATGTATTACCGTGACACCGGAAGGAATGGAGAAGTCGCTCAAGGAGGAGCAATTGTTGAAGGCGCTCTCGCCTATCGAGGTTATACCCTCGGGAAGGGTAATGCTCCGTATGGTAGAACAGCCCGAAAATGCGCCGAGCAGTATATTTCCACCGGTTATGATAACCGATTCGAGTTTTGCGGGAATGTAGCCGTAATAAACATCACGCGAGATTCCGCCGGTGGAATTATATCGCTGATCGCATCTTACCGCACCCTCATAGCTGACATTACCGAATATATAGCTGAAGGGATACTGCTTTGCTTCGTTTTCGCGCCTTATACCCGATCCGACGAAGGGCAGTGTCATAGTTGTGATATTACTGCATCCGCTGAAGGCCCCCTCACCGATGCTTTTAACGCCCGAGTGAAGCTCGATATGCGTCAATGATTCGCATCCGGCAAACGCCTTTATACCGATAGTTGTGAGTGCTGTCGGTATATTGATCTCGGAGAGCGAGGCGCAACCCGAAAATGCTTGCTCGGAAATGAAGTGAACGGTATCGGGCAGCACGACCTTTTCGAGCATTGCGCAGTCTTCGAAAGACTCACGCGGTATTACCTCTGCAGAGCTGACAGTCATTTCTTTCAGCTCGGAAAGATTTATAAAGGTGATAAGATCTATAGGCGCGGTCAGCCTTTTTATCTTACAGCTGCCGAAGGTGGAATGATAGATATTCGTCACTCCATCGTGGAGGATGACTTCCTCAAGAGCCGAGCATCCCGAGAAGAGCGATTCGGGTAGTGACGTCAGCGAGGCGGGGATATTGACCGCCTTAAGCGAGATGCAGCTCCTGAATGCCTTGGCATTTATTTCGTTAAGCGAGCTCGGCAGATGAACTTCGGAAAGAGCCGAGCACATCTCAAATGCGCTCTCATAAATAACCGTAACCGAGTCCGGGATATATATTTTGTCAAGGCTCGAGCATTTATAAAATGCTTTTTCGCCGATAGACTTTATAGAATATCCGAGCTTTACCGTTTTAAGCGATGAACAGCCTTCGAAGCAGGATGCGGAAAGTGTGTCAAGAGCCGTCAGCTCTATATCGGTAAGGGCAGAGCAGCCCATAAATGCGGCTTCACCCACGTAGGATGCTTCTGCAAGAGAGGGAAGCATCCGCAGTGACTCACAGGCGTTGAAGGCGCGGCTGCCAATATAGGTGAGCGAGGCAGCCGAATCAAGCTTGTATAGAGATGTGCATAAGGTAAAGGTCAGATCGCCTATTTCGGTTATGCCTGTGGGCAGAGTAATACTTTCAAGTGTCTTACAGCCGTTGAATGCGCCGCCGCAGATAGAATTAACGGTAGCATTTATACCGTTCAATGTGATCTTTTCCGGAATAGTGACGTCGGTGATACCGCGCATGTAGCCCGTAACCGTCGTATATCCGTCACGCACAAGGTATTGTATACCGTCCTGTATAACGATATTTTCCTTCCTCGCACCGTATATTACGGGACAGCCCGAAGGGTTCCAGCCATCTTCAAAGCTGATACCCTGCGGTGATTCTCTTTCAAAGTATATGGATAATCCTTCGCTATAAGAAAACGAATCCTGAGAAACGAGAGAAACTCTCTCGGGGATCACAAGGCTTGTTATTCCGGTGGAATTTGCAACGATGCCGAAGCTTATGCTTTCAAGGCACTCGGGAAGAACAAGCTCGGTGAGGGCGGTGCAGGAACCAAAGGCAGACGAGCCAATGCTTTTCACACCGGAAGGAATGCTTATGCTTTCTAAGCTTATGCATTCTATAAATGCGCCCTCGTCAATGCTTGTGATCCCGGAGGGGAGCTCGACATTTTTCAGGGAAGAGCAGTGGGCGAATAAACCGGCCGGTATGTGAGTCATATCGTCAGGCAGATCCACGTCGGTCAGGCTACAGCATCCGGAGAAAATGTATAAGCCGTATGTCTGTATTCCCGAAGGAAGCTTGATGCTCTTGAGATTCTCGCAGAAGGAGAAAGCACGGTTCCCTATACTTATCAGTGAATCAGGGAGAGTAATGCTCTCTGCTTTGGTATTAAAAAAGGCATTGGTTTCGATATGCGTAACCCCATCGGGAATTATATATGCCGATTTGTTGGGATCCTTGGGAGCGATTATAGTAATATTATCGCCGTCCTTCGTGTATTGAAAATCAGCAAGCCTCGGATCATCCTCGTCCGAGGATGTATCGCCGCCTCCGTTTCCGCCTCCAAAGCATCCGGACATAAGCCCGATGGCTGCAAAGAGGATCAGCAAAAGGTAAGCAAGCTTTAAGTATGGTTTCACGGTATTTGTCTCCTTTCTGTAGATAGAATCGTTAGGAGTCTGAACTATAGTGATAGTAGGTTTATTTCATTGAAGTATCAATTTCACCGGATATTTTGAGATCTCACAAATTCTTTGGGTAGTTCATCCTCTATTAATAGAATATACCAAAATCGCCGTGCAAGTCAAGCAATTTTGGTATATTTTTATAATGTTTTATTTATTTTTTCATTAGAAACAGGTGAAAAAGCCCGATTTTGCTCATAAATTCAAAAGCAATCCCCAGGCAAGCCCGTAATAGCTCAGCACCGCAACAAGGTCGTTTACTGTAGTGATAAGCGGCCCGGAGGCAACCGCGGGATCTATTCCGATACGATAAAGAGTGATAGGTATCACCGAGCCTGTAAGGCCTGATATTGCCATTGCAAAGCACATAGCAAGACCTACGCATACTGCCGCGGAAAGCGTGAAGGTAAGCTCGTAGGAGGAGAACAGGAGCATATAAGCAGTTACGATAACGAATGAAAGAATACCGAGAGCAATACCGTTCAGGAGTGCTACCCGAACCTCCTTCGCGATAGTCATAAGCTGCTTTTTACCGCTTTTCTCATCCTCCTTGCCGAGTGCTCTGACGGTTACGGCAAGCGATTGAGTTCCGACGTTTCCCGCCATTCCGAGGATCAGTGACTGAAAGGCTACTATCATAGGAAGCTGATCCACAACGCCCTCAAAGAGTCCGACCACCACCGATACGGCGAGTCCCATAAAGAGAAGGGCAATCAGCCAGGGGACTCTCTTTTTCATGCTTGTGAAAAGTTTTTCGTCAGGCTCCTGCTCGGAGCTCATAGCCGCGAGCTTTGCGTAGTCGTCGCTTATCTGCTCGTCAACGAGCTCGATAACGTCCTTTGAGGTTATAACGCCGAGCAGCTTACGGCTCTCGGATGAGATGACGGGGATCATATCCTCCGAATATCCGCGCAGATATTCTATGCTTTCGGCTATGGAATCGGTGTCGTAAACGAAGGGGAAGGTGGTGTATATGAGCGATTCGAGCTCGGCATCGCTTCTCGCAACTATAAGGTCCTTAAGGTCTATAGCTCCGTAGAACGAATCATCCGCATCGGTGACAAATACGGTATATATATTATCGTTTTCAGCGGCCTCGGCAATAAGAGTACGCATAGCACCTTTAATGGTATCGGTACGCTTTACGGCTATAAAGTTCGTGCTCATTCTGCTACCGAAAACATCCTCGTCGTATGATTCGATAAGCTCAATATCCTCTATGACCTCGGGATCCTCGATAAGCTCAAGCAGCTCGTTTTTTCTTTCGTCATCCAGCTCGTCAAGAATTTCAATAGCCTCGCTGGGGTCCATGTTTTCGATAATATCCGCCGCTGACTCTGCATCAAGCTCGGAGATATATTCGCCGGCATCGTCGATGTATGATATGATATCAGACATTCTTTCATCGCCGAGTGCGCGGTGGAGCTTTTCTCTATGTTCTGCCTCCAGCCTTTCAAATGCCCCTGCAATATCGTTGTCGTGATATTCCTCAAGTATCTTTGATATCCGTATTTCGTCCTGCTCGGATTCGATCAGTGCAAGTATTTCGTGAATGTAATCTCTTTCGTTGTTGATCTCGCTCATAGTGTCACCTCCCTATCCGTGTGTGGTTTTGTATTATTTTTGCCTCATCTGCGGCATAATATGTCGGTGAGAACGGTTCCTCAGGATTTAACAACAGGCTTCGACGTGTGGCGCGATACCGCCGCCACCCATTCCATGACCGTTTCCTTTTCGGGGAAGGAAAGATCGCCGAGCGGATAGTCCTTTCCAAGTGCCTCTGCCTTGCTTTTGCCGAGAGGATGATATGGCTCTATATCGACACGGATGACACCCTCGAGCTCTTCGGCAAGCTTTCCGACGGCCTGAAAATGATCCTCCCTGTCATTATATCCCGGGATAATTGGACAGCGCAATACTATCCTTCCACCCGAATCGTTCAGACGGCGCAGGTTTTCAAGTATCAGTGCATTGGTTGCACCCGTGTACTGCTTGTGCCTCTCGGGGCAGGTCTCCTTATAATCCCAGAGAAAGAGGTCGGTGTAGGGAATAACCGACTGTATGCTTTCCCACTTTGCCATACCCGAGGTCTCCATGGCAGTGTTAAGCCCTTTTTCCTTTGCAAGCATAAGAAGCCTCAGAGAAAAATCCGCCTGCATAAGCGGCTCACCGCCCGAAAGAGTCATACCGCCGCCGGAGTTTTTGTAGAAGGAAAAGTCGCGCATGACCGTGTCTATAACCTCATCTGCACTCATTTCCTTTCCGCATATTTCTATAGCACCTGTGCAAACTGCCTCGCATTTTCTGCAGAAAATACAATTTTCTCGCTGAATATGGTGATTTGACTCCTCATCAAAGCTATGTAGTCCAAGGTCGCATGCGCTTATGCATTCGCCGCATCCGATGCAGTGCTTTGTATGTAGGAGCATCTGAGGTGCAGGCGACTTTGATTCGGGGTTGTGGCACCATATGCAATTGAGGGGACAGCCCTTCAAAAACACCGTGGTTCTTATTCCCGGACCGTCGTGTACCGAGAATCTTTGTATATCAAAAACTGTTCCCATAATTTATTGACAATTCCTCACTTTGTTAATTTTATTATCGGGTGGATCTTTTTGTCCTTTGTGCAAGATCTCTGATCTTCCCCTTAAGTGAATCCGTCGCGTATCTTGGGCTGATCCTCCAGCACCAGTTGCCCTCTGCCACTGAGGGGGTATTTATCCTGCCTTCTTCATTCTTAAGGCTGAGATAATCCTGCATCGGTATAACGGCGAGATTTGCGGGACTGGCGAGCACCAGCTCGATCATAGAATAGGTCGCGCCCGACTCCTGCGTACGGTCAAGACACTCGCGCCTGAATCTGCGCTTTGCTTCGCCCGTGAGCTTCTTTGCCCAGGAGGCGGTGCATTCCGAGTCATGTGAGCCCGTGTAGGCGACGCAGTTCGGATTTTTATACATTCTCGGCAGGTATTCGTTGTCATCGTTATCAAATGCGAATTGGAGCACCTTCATTCCCGGATATCCCGTGAAGTCGAGGAGCTCGCGCACATCCGGAGTAATAACGCCGAGATCCTCGGCTATTATCTTTGCCTTCGGGAAAACGCTGTTTATTTTGTTGAAGAGTGCAATTCCGGGGGCGGGCTCCCACGAGCCGTACTGAGCTGTCGGATGTCCGTAGGGTATAGAGAAATATGCCGCAAAGCCTCGGAAATGATCTATTCTCAGTATATCGTAAAGATCGAATGCCGCTCTTATTCGGTCTATCCACCATTTGAAGCCGTCTTTTTCCATAAGCTCCCAATTATATATCGGATTACCCCATAGCTGTCCTGTTTGTGAGAAGGCATCGGGCGGAACACCCGCCACCTTGCGCGGATTATAGCATTCATCCAGGATGAACTGCTCGGGCGCGCGCCAGACGTCCATACTGTCATGTGCAACGTAGATAGGCATATCTCCGATAATCATTATCTTCTTCGAGCGCGCATAGTCGCGGACTAACCCCCACTCGCGCATGAACTCGAATTGCACCCATTTCCAGAAATCGGTTTCGTAACGGTGCTCATCCGCCGTCCTCCTCGCGCTTTCACAGCATCTGTCGGATTCATCCCAAAGCATCCAGGGCTTGTAGCCGTATTTCACCTTAAGTGCCATAAAGAGCGCGTAATCATCTATCCAGGACGAGTTCTTGCGGATAAATCGCTTATATTCCGCAGTGGGCTTGAAGGAAGCGAAGGCACGGCGCAAAAGCTCGTATCTTGTATTGAAGAGCATGCCGTAGTCGACCTTTTTTCCGGAGTATTCCGCCGAGCTGAGCTCGGCTTTTGTTATGAGCCCCATGCGATAAAGCTCGGCGGGATCTATAAAGTAAGGATTTCCCGCGATCGAAGCGGGAGATTGATACGGACTGTCGCCGTATGAGGTGGGATTGAGGGGGAGCACCTGCCAGCATTTCTGACCGCATTCCGCAAGGAAGTCTATAAAGTCGTAAGCACCCTTGCCGAAGCCTCCTATACCGTATGGGGAAGGCAGACTGCTTATCGGCATAAGGATACCGCATTTATGTGTAAATCCAAAGTTTTTTCTATAGTCTGTCAATGTATATTTCTCCGTTTAAGATATTGCTGTTTTAACTACTTAATTATATCCCGATAGTGGGCGCTTGTCAATAGATAAGATATAAAAAAGGGCTTGATATTTTGCAATGAAAGTATTATAATTGTTATAAAACACCCGAAGGGAGAAGGATCATGCTGTCAACCTACAAGGATTCAACGGTGTATCAGATATATCCGCGCTCGTTCTGCGATTCAAACGGAGACGGAGTAGGTGATATACCGGGCATTATTTCAAAGCTGGATTATTTAAAGGAGCTGGGAGTAGACGTTATTTGGCTCTCACCCGTATACAAGAGCCCGAATGACGATAACGGATACGATATATCCGACTACAAGGATATTCAACCCGAGTTTGGAACCATGGAGGACTTTGACCTCCTTCTCGCGGAGGCGAAGAGCCGCGGAATATCCATAATAATGGATCTTGTTATCAACCATACCTCGGATGAGCACGAATGGTTCAGGAGAGCCCTTGCCGGTGAGGAAAAATATAAGAACTATTACGTGATAAAGAAGGGGAAAAACGGAAGATTGCCTAATAACTGGGGCAACTTTTTTGCTGACTGCCCGTGGGAGCCCTTCGGCGATCCCGCGAATGAAGAATATTATCTTCATCTGTTTTCCAAGAAGCAGCCCGATCTGAACTGGGATAACCCCGGGATCTATGACGAAATATGCGACATAATGCGCTTCTGGCTTGATAAGGGAGTCGCGGGCTTCAGGTGCGACGTTATTAATATCATACACAAGCGCTCCTACGAAAACGGTAAAAAGCATCTTGCGCTCACGGGTAAGGAGCACTACTTATCCACCGAGGGCACGCATAAGATTCTTGCAGCTCTCAGGCGTGACGTTATGGATAAATACGATGCATTCACGGTAGGCGAAACCGTCCTCGTGGATATCCCTATGGCAAACGATCTCTGCCATCCCGACCGCAAGGAGCTTGATATGGTATTTTCATTCGAGCATATGGAGTGCGATCAGGTCGGTGTCAAGTGGTTCAAAACCGCCTTCAAGCCGAAAAAGCTTATGCGCATACTGACAAAATGGCAGAAGGGACTGGGCTGGAATACCTGCTACTTTGAAAATCACGATCAGCCTCGATCGGTAACGAGATTTACCGAGGGCGGTGAATACAGAGCGATCGGAGCAAAGATGCTCTTAGGACTTCTTTTCTCTCTCCGCGGAACGACGTTTGTATATCAGGGGCAGGAGATAGGAATGACGAACGGCGCGTTTGATTCTCTCGATGAAATAGTCGATATAGAGAGCCATAATGTTGATAAGATGGCAAGATCGCTCGGTATAATAAACCCCTTCCGCTGGCATCTGATAAGAAGGACATCGCGTGATAACGCAAGAACTCCTATGCAGTGGGATGATTCAGATGGCGCGGGCTTCACCACAGGTAAGCCCTGGCTCAAGATACATCCGAATTATCGCGAGGTAAACGTAGCGCGCGACTCTGTCGACGCGGACGGTGTTTCTGCGTTCTTTAAAGAAATAAATGCATTCAAAAAGCAATCCCCCGTTCTTAAGGACGGAGAATTCAGTGAGCTTCATATGGGCAGAAAGGTGTTTGTGTTTGAGAGAGTGCGTGGAGATGAGCGTCTTATTGCGATCTGCAATTTCTCAAAGAGCCCTGCGGCTATTCCGATACCTGTCAGCGGAAGGACGGTCATTTCAAATTACAAGGATGCATCCGATAACGGCAGACTGCGCCCATATGAGTTTATGCTCATAGATCCGAAGGGAGATAAAAATGATAAAGGTCGATAACCGCATATTCAAGCTGGATACCGCCGACACCTCCTATATATTTTCAGTGACCGATAAAGGACATCTTGAACACATATACTACGGACCTTTGCTCAAGGATGGTAATTATGAGGCGCTCAGGCAGAAAAATACCATACTTCTCGGCTCCACCGTAAACTATGAGGACGACGATGCATATTCCTTAGATCATCTGCTCCTTGAATATTCGGGAACGGGAAAGGGCGATTTCCGCGAAAGCCCTGCAGAGCTCATAATGCCGGATGGCAGCTTTGTTTTTGATTTCTGTTTTGATTCCCATACCGTGACCGATGGCGCGTATCAGGCAGAGGGGCTTCCCACGGCATACGGTGATGCCGAAACGCTTACCGTGCTGATGAAGGATAAGAAGTATCCCAATATAGAGCTGCGGTTGTATTATACTGTGTTTGAAGCCGAGAACGTAATAGCCAGAGCCGTCGAGCTGGAAAATCGTGGAGAGGGCGATGTCTATATAAGAAAGCTTATGAGCTATATGCTTGATTTCCCGTACGATAATTACGATATGATAACTCTGAACGGATCGTGGATAAAGGAGGCGCATATCTGCCGCCGCAGAGTAGATCGCGGCACGCTTGTAAACAGCTCAGCGACGGGATCATCCTCTAACAAGCATAATCCTGCGTTTATGCTTGTATCGCGCGATGCGGATGATGAGAGAGGCAGAGTATACGGCTTCAATCTCATATACAGCGGAAATCATTATTCTGCAGTAGAGCAATCGGATTTCGGCTCTGTAAGAGTAATGGGAGGTATAAATCCGCACTGCTTCCTCTGGCGACTTAAGAAGGGCGAAAAATTCAGCGCACCACAGGCGGTTATGACCTTCTCTGATGAGGGTATAAACGGAATGTCCGAGAACATGCACGCCTTTGTAAATGAGAGAATAGTGAGAGGCAAGCACAAATCGGCAGAAAGACCGATAGTTATAAATAACTGGGAAGCGACCTTCTTCAATTTTAATTCACGCAAGATCCTAGCGCTTGCGCGAAGAGCGAAAAGGCTAGGAATAGAGATGCTCGTGCTTGACGATGGTTGGTTCGGAAATAGAAACAGCGATAGGGCGGGCCTCGGAGATTGGGTAGTTAACAAAAGAAAGCTCCCGGGCGGGATAAACGCACTTGCGCGAAGAGTAAACAAAATGGGGATGCGCTTTGGACTCTGGTTTGAGCCCGAATGCGTGAATCCGGATAGCGAGCTTTACCGTGCCCACCCCGATTGGGCAATAACGGTGGAGGGGAGAGAGCCATCTCTCGGCAGGCATCAGCTGGTGCTTGACCTGACTCGCGCGGAGGTGAGGGACTATATAGTAGACTCGCTTCACCGCGTTCTGTCGGAGGCAAACATAGAATACGTAAAATGGGATTATAACCGCCATATAAGCGATATGTTCTCTCGTACACTAAAAAATCAGGGTGAGTTCTACCACAGGTATATCCTTGGACTTTACGATATTCTGAACCGGGTATTCATTCGTCTGCATCCGAATATACTTCTCGAAAGCTGCTCTTCGGGCGGCAACCGCTTTGACCTGGGTATGCTCTGCTATTCACCGCAGATATGGACCTCGGATAATACCGATCCGATAGAGCGTCTTGACATTCAGCGCGGAATATATACCTTCTATCCGCAGTCCGCTGTTTCGGCTCACGTTTCCATGTCACCTCATCAGCAGACACTCAGAGCAACTCCGCTTTCCACAAGATTCAACGTTGCCACCTTTGGTGTTCTCGGATATGAGCTTGATTTTGCAGAGCTTACACCGAGCGAACTCAAAGAAGTGAAGTCGCAGATAGAATTTTATAAGAGCAATCGATGCCTTCTGCAATACGGAGCTCTGAGACGGGTTCCTATGGCAGATGAGGATATGGAGTGCTGGCAGATATCGGGAGAGGGAAAAATAATTGCGGGTGTATTCAACAGACTGAAGCATGCCGCACCCTGCCGCGATATTCTGCGCGTTCCGGATGCTGACGCGGAGAGGGAATATACTGTAGCTACTGTCGGTCAAAGACTTCGCATAAAGCGCTTTGGCTCGCTCATAAAGCACATAACCCCGATTGCCCTTCGTATAGACGG
This sequence comes from Oscillospiraceae bacterium, assembly GCA_015064555.1. Classification (GTDB taxonomy): domain Bacteria; phylum Bacillota; class Clostridia; order Oscillospirales; family CAG-272; genus UBA1740. The sequence goes on along the minus strand of SVRZ01000004.1, from coordinate 79,619 downwards.
ATTTGTACTTCGTACGGTCGACAGGCATTTTTCTCTTAAGGACGGAGAGGAGATTTACAGATGCCGCGGTGACGTGTTGAATTACGGAATCAGCCTTGCTATGCAATACGAGGGAACGGGCTATAATCCGGATATAAGAGTACTCGGCGACTTCGGAAGTAATTTATATCTCATAAAGGAGAATGAAAATGGATAAACAAATAAAGCGAAACAAAATATGCTTCGGTCTTGGAACGATAGGCAGAGATGCCCTTTATTCTCTTGTAAGTATGTATTTATTGGTGCATCTGACCGACGTGGTCGGATTTTCAGACGGCGGTCTTGGCGTGATCGGAGTTATGCTGACGCTTTTCGGTATGTTTGATGCGATCATTGACCCCTTCGTAGGCGCAATAGTAGATAATACAAAGACGAGATGGGGTAAATTCAAGCCCTGGATATTTATTGGTATGATCGGTACGGGAATACTGACCGTTCTTATGTTCCATAATTTCGAGATGAGCGAAACTGCGCATATAATCTTCCTCGGCGTGACCTATCTGCTTTTCAGTATCTTCTTCTCGCTCAACGATATTGCATACTGGTCGCTGATGCCCGCGATATCAAAGGACCAAACGGTTCGAGAGGGCGTCGGAGCGGTTGCGAGGATCTGTGCAAACGTCGGTATGTTCTCAATGGTTCTCATCTATCTTAACGTTCCCGGCTTTTTCGGCGGAATGAGCGCGCGTAACGCGTACTTTATTTTCGCTATCATCGTAGCGGTTATTATGTGGCTGTTTCAGAGCATCACTCTGTTTGGCGTAAAGGAAGACAGATTATACCTTGAAAAAACAGAGCACACCGGCCTGAAGGATCTTTTCCGCGCTCTCGTTGGAAACGATCAGCTTCTTGTTACTGCAGTTTCTATGGCACTCTTTATGATCGGCTATTGCACCACCACCGGATTCGGTACATATTACTTCAAGTATGCCTACAAAAACGAGGATATGTATATGGTATTTGCAGCGGTGCTTGCGGTGGCACAGCTTACAGCGCTCTCTGTATTTCCTCTCTTCAGGAAGAAGTTTTCAAGAAAGCAGCTCTATACCGGCTCTATGATCGCCGTGACTGTATCCTACGTTATCTTTTTCCTTTCCTTCGAGTTCCTTCCTCTGGTGGTTCTCGCAGGACTCGGACTGTTCTTTGCTCAGGCGTTCATTCAGCTTCTGATGCTTCTGTTCCTTGCCGATGCGGTTGAATACGGCGAGTGGAAGCTCGGTAAGAGGAATGAGGCGGCATCCTTCGCTGTACAGCCGTTTATCAATCAGTTCGGCGGCGCGGCAAGTAAGGGTATCATCTCCTTCACCCTTATCATTTCGGGAATCAATATGATCGCCAATGCGGCAGGAGCAGATCCTGCAAGAGCAGAGGAGATCATAAACGCAACTCCCGATCAGGCGATCTGGATAATGAAAATATCAATGATGATCCTGCCTCTGATCTGCATTCTAGTCGGATTTTTCCTCTACATAAAGAAATTCAAGATAGATGAAAAAATGTATGCAGAGATAATTTCCGATCTTGAGAAGAGAAATAGTAGCGAAGTATCTGAAATGACCTAAGCAAAAACATTAAATATAAGCGCAAGAGCAGGAGTAAAAGGAATTAAATCCTTCTATTCCTGCTCTTGTGTTGCTTAATTCAGCATAAATTTATATCATAAATCTGTTTAAGACTTGATAATATTATCGAATATCGTTTGTGTACCTTTGGGGATCGCTTCTATAGAAGAAACAACGTATGAGCTTATATGCGAAGCTATTTTCAGTGCGTGTTCAATATCGTGATCTTTGAAATAAGCTGCCAGAAATGCTGCGCCGAAGCTATCACCTGCGCCTACGGTTGATACTACGTTGGTTTTAACAGCTTCCGAATAATAAGTAGTATTCCTCACAGTGTCAAGGCAAAATGAACCTTTATCACCGCGAGTTATAATAATCAACTTTATTTTAGGATATAGCTCTGAAATTGCATAAGCGGCAGATTCAACCGAATTATACTTTATTGAAAGCAAATTCAAAACAGACGGTAGCTCTTCATCACTTATCTTCAGCATAGATGCGTTTTCAAGGCAAAAACAAACCGATTTTTTCGAATAATGCGGAGGACGTATATTCAAATCTGCATATATCTCTGAAAATTCGCTATCGTTGATGATTTTCTTAAGACTGTTTAAATTATAGTCTTCACGAAGCGCAAGAGTTCCCATACACAAAACGTCAAAGCCTGAAAGCTTTTCTATGGCAGAAATTCTGTCATACGCGACGTTTTTTGATATATCATACGCCGGAATTCTTTTTTCATTTAAAGATACGATGCATCTACCGGTAGGGATATCAGGAAGTGACGCAATATAATCCGGATGTATTCCGAAGTTCTTTATTATGTTTAAAGCTTCTCTTCCAAGCTCATCATCGCCTACAGCTGAAATAAGATATGAATCAAAGCCGTAAATAGATGCATGAGCACATATATTAAGCGGAGCGCCTCCTATTTTTCTCTCTTCACCGTATATATCCCAAATGATTTCTCCAAATGAGGCTAATTTTCTATATGTTTTATTTTTCATTCCACATCGAATTAAGTGCAATAAGCATAAGCTCATCAATTTTTATACTGCCCTTTGAGCTGATTTCAATAAAAGGCACGTTATAATCTTGTACACTGTTATTGTTTAAGAACGAAGCATATATCTTTCCGCAATCGAGGAATGCTTCTATACTACATCTATCTATCACAAGAGTTATATCAAGTGAACCATTAAATATCGAAAGCGGTACGGTTTCTTTTACAAACTTCAATTCGTTTTCTGAAGGTTTGATCACGATATCCCTACCGAAAATCTTAATAGTAAAATCGGATATATCGTCAGTATTCTTAACCTGAAGTTTAACAACATAAGGCGATTTTTCGAGGTCGTATGAAACCGAGCTGTTTTCTCTTATTTCTATATCCGAATACTTTTGCATTTTGGTGTATAGTGTCTCAATTTCCTTAACGGGAAGCGCGGACAGATAGTACACTCCATCTTTTTCCGCCAAAGTAAGCTCAAGAGGAATGCTCATCTGACCCTTGAAGTTCTTGCTTACAGCCTGCCATCTATCCCAATCTATTCTTACTACTCTGCCATCGGGCATGCCCGAGAATGTCTGTCCTGCATATGCCGAGCTTCCGTAATGAAGAGAGCGTGTTTCCTGCTCCGGTGTAAATCCGTTTTCACTCATAGAGCCTACAATATATCTATTGTGTGCTCCCATCAGTACCCATTTTTTCTCACCGTTTGATGCTACAACCGAAAAGATGTCCGGGCACTCATTGTCGCCGCTGAGAGAAAGCTTCTGGAAAAGAGTCCAGGATATCAAATCCTTTGATTGGAAGAATCCGTATATATCTTTTTCAAGATATATTACCATGAGATAGGATTTCATTTCATCGCAAAAAACTACCTTAGGATCTCTGTTTGATCTGCATATATGGTTAAGCACCGGATTGTTCTTGTATTTTTTTATAGTTTTAAAACCATCAACAGAATAAGCCAAATGCTGAGAAAACGGTGCTGTTGCAGTATAATAAAGAAGCGCAGGGGGATTTTCTTTGGTGCCAAGGCCCGTAACGTTCTCGGTATCGAGTATCGCGCTACCGGAATACATCATACCCGTTTCATCAGGAAATAAGGCTATTGGCTGCTCTGTCCAATGAATAAGATCGGAACTCGTTGAGTGCCCCCAATGCATATTTTCCCATTCGGGAGAGCAGGGGTTGTGTTGATAGAACATATGGTAGGTTCCATCAAGATATATAAGACCGTTCGGATCGTTATTCCAACCGTTCTTTGTTGTAAAATGAACCTGAGGACGTACCAGCTCGTTATAAAGTCCGTCAATATCCATCTCATCCGATGTTCTGTATCTTATCTCCATATCGGGCTTAACGGTAAGCTCAAGCTCCCTGCCAATAAAACGTGATACGTCAACGTAAGCGGAAAAATCAGGATTTCTGTTATCAAGATTCATCATAAGCTCATATACGGTTTGACCGTCATTTGAAAAGGTTACCTTTTTCTTTGAAGTCAACACATTTACAGGAAAAATTAAGTATTTCTTCTCAATTTTAATTTTCATATTTGCCTCCTTGACAAAAAGATATAAATGTAGTAACCTGTATATAGGATACCATCGACGGCGATTTAAGTCAATGGAAAAATACACGATTACAGGAAAAAATGTGACATGTTACAGATTGTAAATGAGAATGATAAATATGATGAGAACTTCGACCGCGCTTACTCAAGTTTTACGCTTCAGCTTATAGATTGCGCTAGATATAAATGCGATTCCTTTAAAATAAAAAAACGTATAGTGACTGAATATTACACTATACTGACGGTTATAAAGGGCGCTTTGTCAACGAGTAACGGAGATAATATTGAGCGCGGAGCTTTGTTGTTTTTGCCCAAGTTTTCTAACGTAATGATCGAAAGCGATGAGAATACAGAATTTATACAAATTGTATTTAAAATATCGGGGCTCAAGGTAGCTTTTCCGAAAAAGCCAAAGCAAATAACTGTTGAACACGATATTTTTATAAGCATTGAACGATTGTACCGAATGTTTACGTTTCATAACACAATTGAAGGTGTTAGGGAAGCGATACTGCTTGACATAATTAATGGATTAAATAAATATTTTTCCACAGCATATTCCGAAGTAAGTATTTATCAGAATATCTGCAAATGGATTGAAAATAATTCCGAGCATGATATAACAGCAGAAGACGTTGCAAATGCACTCGGATATTCACGTGAGCATTTAAATAGAATAGTTAAGTCTATAGATAATGAAAATTTAAGTAATAAGATAGTCAAATATAGGTTAGAAAATATCAAATCTCTTTGCGAAGCGGAAGAGCTTAGTGTGGCCGAAATTGCAGAAAAACTTGGATTTTATTCAAGGGAGCTTCTCTGCAAATATTTTAAATATCATATGGGTATTTCAATTAACGAGTATCGCAAAGCTTTACGCTCTATATGACGTATAAATTGAGATTTTCATCGAAACAAACGAATAAACAACAAAATTAAAGCTCTCAAGCGAAATGCCTGCGTTTGCAGCCGTTTCGACAGATTTAGAAACCGTATTTTACATATTTTATCCGACCGAAATGCTGCGTAGATAAGGTAAGAGGCCTCAACTTCGCTTTGCTGCGTTTCAGCCTCCTACCTTATCTTTCTTTGGCATTGGAATTTTATATAGGCTATATAAACGGTCTTCTGTCCAGCACTAATCTGAGCGGCTTATCGGTGATAATAGTTCCCGGCAGAGCCGCCTGTAGCTCGGCAAGAGCACAGGTGGTGCCGAAAAGAAGGTGGAGATCGTTAAATCTGTCATCCTTTTCGCAGTCGATGCTGTTAAGGTATTCTGTCAGTACAGATGCTGCTTCGTAAAGAAGTTCTTTGACCTCGGCGTGGCGGTGCGGAGTCTGCCTTGATGCGCGGTTAAGGCAGTATATCCAATCGACCTCGAGGAAATCGATCTCGCGCATAAAGCTTTTGCGTATTCCGCCGTTTTTGTACATATCTATACAGCTATCTATGATTTTTTCGGGGTATCTGAGAGGCATTTTTGCATATTCGTGATTGAAGATATAGTGGAAGCCTCCTGCCATATAAGAAAACACAGATTCGGGTGCATTTTTTCCGTCGGGGTATCTGTCACTCGAAAATTGTGCACGGTCTGCGTAGCCCTTTTTCCAGAAGCCTGTAACGGGGTCGGTATTCTCCCACAGCCATTCAAAGTAATTGTCCTCGAATTCCTTGGTTATTTCACTCGAATTTGCGAGAGCGGCATAGATGCCGGCACCTTGGTGCGACTCGGTCCACGGAGAATTCCAATTGAGCGAATCGAGAAATTCAAAGAGAGCCTTCCTGTCTGTATATTTATGTAGCTCCTTCATAGGATAGAGAGGCTTTACGTCAAAGAGCTCGAGTGCCGCAGCACAGTGTGCTGTGGTGTGTATGGTATGATGCGTTTTTTCGTGGAACATTCCGCTCTCGCGGTCCTGCATAGAGAGGAGGGCATTGATCCTCGCTTTGCGAGTTTTTTCATCACACCTGAATTCATTCAGTGTGTAGAGAATATTTGCCGCATCTGCACATCCGTATTCGTTTATGCCGAGCTCGCGGCTTCCGCTTTCATCCTGCCACAGCCAGCGACAATAGCTTCCCGGCTCTGGAAGCTCGTGGCGCTTTACCGACTCGAGAATAGCGCGCGTTATATTTCTTATATCCAGGCGCTTCATCATTATTCCTCCAAAATGTTTACTGTTGTGCCCTTGTATTGCTCATCACTTCCTAATGGGGTGACTGCTGTACCGCTGACAGTGGTTATACCGCATATGCTCAGAGTATTTACCGGAACGTAAGCATATGGCTTTCCCTCGCTATATTCGGGATCGTAGGCAGAAAGCACGGTAAAGTTATCCGCACCGCCTATTCCCGAATCGTCCAGCACAAAGCCCCTTATATCAACGGTGTGCGGCATGGTGCATATATAACCGAAGTCGTGATCGCCGCGGTTCCGTGTCGATATGATCGAGGCAGACTTTGAATTCGGAATGAGCTTGCAATTACGCATAGTAACGGTTCCGTCCCATATTGCACCATAGTCTGAACGCAGGTTTATAGCCGAGTTTGCTCTGATTACCGTATTTTCGATAACGGCTTCTCCGAATCCTATGAGGTTCATAGCCTGATGACCAAACTCGCAATCCTTTATATATACGTTTGATACACCCTGATGAGCATCAAAACGGGAAAGAGAGCAGTTCACTAAGGAGAGGTTTTTGCAGAAATTAGAGGTGTAGATACCCCAGTATCGGCTATCGGTTATATCTATCGTCTGCCGTATGTTTTCGCATCTTACGTCGATAGAGGAATCAAAGCTCAGGTCGTATGATCCCATAGGAACGTCCTTCCCGGGGATCTTGCTTGCCGTACGGTATATAAATCTTGCTGTCAGAAGACAGTTTCTGATAGTTACGTTTACTGCGTATTTTGTTCTGATAAATCCGTGATAGGGAGCACCGTGATCGCCCTCGCCCTCAACATAATGTGTCATATCCGATATGGTAACATTTGAGCGCTTTACGATAAATCCTCTGTGGTGATAGTTATAGAAGGATTCTTCGCGATTGGCAATAGTCGTGAATATGCCTCCGCGCACGGTGATGGGCTTATCATCAATTGATACTGCTGTAGCACGGGTAACGGTTGGGTAATCCCAATCGACTGTGGGAAAAATGCTTCCGTTTTCATCTACCGTAAAGCAATCAGTCGTAGCTGTACCGATGTTTTTATTAAGTCCCTTTCGTATAAATATAAGGCGCTCGTCATTGAATACCTTTACGAAAAATCGCCCTTTTTTCGGCATATCGATATGCTTTTGTCCTTTTTTCAGTGTTTTGATCTCCGGGTCAAAGTGCTGATTGTCTGAGGCGATAACAAAGACGTAGGATTTGATATCCTCAAGTTTTATATCGTTTATTATAAATTTAGATGTTCCGAAATCAACATCGGTTTTTATTATTGCAGACTCTCCGCAGCCTCCTATGTAATAGGTTGCATCGGGATCGGTCTTAACCGGTATGCCGCTTTCGTTTGCGGCATTATGGCAGGCAATTATAGATGCAAAATCATCGGTTATTCCGTCGCCCTTTGCTCCAAAATCTTCATAGCGCAAATAATCCTTCATAATTTGTATAATCCTTTCCGTCTGACAGGCTTATCGGTTTGCCTGTGAGTACCTTGACTACATTATAAATGCGGCTCTCGGATTAGTCAACCGATTGTTAAATAAAAGATGAAAAAAAACAAAAAATATAACCAAAAATCTTGACAAGAATATATGCATTATGCTAGAATTATCGCATATAATTGCTTCCGTATCTCTATTATATAGAGATGCGGTGGTATTTCGGAATTAAATGCGGTGCATACTAACCGTAATTAAGAATTCAGGGCTGAATGATAATGAACAAACGTAAAAAAATCGGCACCGTCTATATGCTGCTATCCTTCGGTGCGGCTCTGGCATTTTCGGTAATATCTGCTATAGCGCACAGCAACGTTTTATTTGCTGAAAAAATAACGCTCGGTATTGGATACAGAGCGCGTGCCGCACTTTCGGCATTATCGGGAATCATCCCGATATCGTTTGCAGAGATTATTATAATCTCTTCTCCCGCGCTTCTTGTTATGATTATCTGTATCGCTGCAAGAAGGACAACCGCATCCTCGCGGATAAGATTTCTTGCGATGATAATGGCAACGGCATCGCTATTTTACCCGATATATTCTCTGACACTCGGAATAGCATATCATCGCATCCCCGTGGCAGATAATATGGGACTGGGCGAGGCAGATACAGATGCTTTCTCACTTACGACGGTATACAGGGAGCTTTACGGAAAGTGTCTTGAGCTTTCGACTTCTGTCGAATATTCGGATAGCGGCTCGTCCGTGTCCGGGATGAGTCTTGTAGAGATATCCGATTCGATAAATGCGGCATATTCCGCCCTTGCGTGTGAGTACCCCGGACTGGGTATAAGATGTATAGACGAAGCTGTAAAGCCTGTTATGCTCAGCTCTGCAATGACACCTCTGGGAATCACAGGCATATATACATTCTTTACAGGCGAGGCAAATGTGAATACTCATCTTCCCGATTATTGTTTGCCGTTTACCGTGGCGCACGAAATGGCGCACAGAGAAGGGATTGCCAGAGAGGACGAGGCGAATTTTATAGCCTTTCTGGTTTGCATTCGCTCGGATAACATTTACGTAAGATACAGTGGTTATATGAATATGGCAGAATACGTTTTATCAGCTATAGGGCGAACCGATAGAGAAGCGCTCTCGGCTATATATTCCGAAATGGACATGCGTATTCTTGGTGAAATGAGAGCTTATTCCGCGTTTTACAAGGAGCACAGAATAGAGCTTCTGGAGAAGCTCTCCGATTTCTTTAACGACACCTATCTCAAAGCAAATGGGACGGAGGGGACAGTGAGCTACAGTAACGTAGTGAAGCTTACCGTCAGGTATTACTGCGGTAACTAAAAACGAAAGAATGAATAAGATGCAGTAAATGATAAGAACGGAGCTGCATCTTATGAGTGACGTAATAATAAGAGGCGCGCGGCCTCTATACGGTGAAATCATACCGTCGGGCTCTAAAAACGCTGCATTACCGATACTTTTTGCCACTATTGCCACAAGAGGAATATCCAGAATTTATAATCTGCCCGATATCGGCGATGTCAGAGTGGCTATGGAGATACTGAAAATGCTCGGTGCAAAAATAGCCTACGTCGGCGATGCCATGCTGATAGATACCGAGTGTCTGAATTATGTGAAGATACCGAGGGAGCTCACTTCAAAGATAAGAGCTTCATCATATCTGATAGGCGCGTGCCTTGCCAGATTCGGATGCTTCCATTTATCCGATTTCGGTGGGTGTAACTTCTGCAACAGACCGATAGATATGCATCTTGCCGCCGCGAGGGCGATCGGAGCGGAGACGGATGATGAAAAAATAACATCAACCCGTCTTTCGGGAGGCAGAATACATTTCCGAGTGCCGTCCGTCGGTGCTACTGTCAATGCGCTTGTGATGGCATCTGCCGCTGAGGGCGATACAGTTATAGAAGGAGGCGCCACCGAGCCGCACGTGCGCGCGGTTGCCGGCTTTCTTATTTCGGCAGGGGCAAAAATAGAATTTTCCGATAAGGAAATATACGTTTCCCCGGGAGAGCTTCACGGTGCTGAGATCACCGTTATCCCGGACATGATAGAGGCAGGCACATATCTTCTTGCCGCGCCTATGACAGGCGGAAGGATAAGTATTTTATATCCTTATCCATACGAGCTTGAAAGCTTTCTGGATCCCCTTTCATCATCCGGTGTGGGAGTAAGCATATGTAACGGTAAAATAACCGCGTACGGTGCTGCGGAAAGAGAAATAGAGATAACTACAGCACCTTATCCGGGCTATCCTACCGATCTTCAGCCACAGATGGCACCGCTGATGGCAAAATTTTGCGGAGGTGTGATAAGAGAAAGGGTATGGCAGAGCAGATTCTCTTATCTGGACGCGCTTTCCCCCTTCGGTGTTCGGTATACGCTTAACGGCTCTGATGCGCGCATATATTCCTCGCGCCTGTCTGCCGCCGATACAAGCTCTCCCGATCTCAGAGGAGGTGCGGCTGCATTGCTTACTGCGCTTTGTACAGACGGAGAAAGTAAAATAAATAACACCGAGACGATAGATCGAGGTTATTCCAATATATGGAAAAGGCTCGCGGCGCTCGGTGCGGATATAAATAAAATATGAAATTAATTTTAAGGAGTTAAGATATGAAAAGAGTTGTTACCGTTCAGGACGTTTCGTGTGTTGGAAAGTGCTCGCTCACAGTGGCACTTCCGATAATAAGTGCCGCAGGAGTTGAATGTGCCGTAGTTCCCACAGCGGTCCTGTCGACACACACCGCATTCCCAAAGTTCACCTTCTGTGACCTAACGGATGAAATAGAGCCCATCGCAAATACCTGGAAGGAGCTTGATATAACCTTTGACGCTATATATACAGGCTATCTCGGATCGCACAGGCAGCTGAGTCTTGTCGGGAAGCTCATTGATGATTTCAAAGAGAGTGGAACGCTTGTGGTAATAGATCCCGTTATGGCAGATAACGGCGTTCTTTATAAGGGCTTCACGCCCGAATTCGCAGCGGCAATGGCAAAGCTTTGTGCCAAGGCAGATCTCATAGTTCCCAATCTTACCGAGGCATCGTTTATGCTCGGTATAGAATATAATCCCGACTATGACGAGGAGTACATAAGGGATGTTTTGAAAAGGCTTACCGGCCTCGGATGCCCGAGAGCTGCGATCACCGGAATTACCTTAAAGAAAGGTGAAATAGGCGTATATTATTACGACAGGGAAACCGATAGCTATTATTCCTACTTCAATGAGCTTTTGCCTGTAAGATACCACGGCACAGGCGATATATATGCCTCTGCGACGGTTGGTGCGCTTATGCGCGGTCTTTCGTACGAGGATTCGCTTGCGCTGGCGACCGATTTTACACTTGAATGTATAAAATACACCCTTCACGATGAGAACAGGCGTTTCTACGGTGTTAATTTTGAGGAAGCTCTCCCGTTCTATATCTCGAGAATTCCGACCACCGCGCTATAACAGGGCAAATCAGTGCACTTTCGGCTTATGCCTCCTATGCTTTGATCTTTTGAAGACAGATCTTGACAATACACAGGTTGCAAGGCTTACAAGAACAAAGCAGAGAGCATTCATGGCGATCTTTGCCGATACCGCGCCCGATATTACGGCAGATATTACCGTATAAAGTGCCGCGATCATCAATATCGACGTCAGGCTTTCGCCGGTCGTGCTATCCTTGAGCGCACCAAAGCGGATGATGCTTCCAACAAATCCGGTGACAAGAAGCGATGCGAGCGATATTACAGGTAAAAGTGCCGTGGGACTTGTGCTTCCGTAGCGCATTGCGGTTGCCGCCAGGCAGACGGCAGGGAAGAGAACTAAATAAATTATGCACCGAAGTATTATAGCAGTAGGAGCACTGTGCCGAGCTTCCAAGCGTTGACGTTTTTTCATAATAAAAAGCCTCCGATATGTCTTTTTTAAAAGCATATTCGGGGGCTTTTTGGTTTATTCCGATTTTATTGCGGCTTACTTGGAATTCTTATCCGCATTAGCTTCCTCGGCAGAATTGTCTGCTGCGACTGTGGCAGCGATATCTGCAGCCTTAACGTCGATGCTTCTGATAGCACCCTTGAGGAAACGGATCTTGGTCTTATCTCTGGTGGTCTCGAGAACAAAGGTTTCCTCCTTGATGGAGATAACCTTTCCTATTATTCCTCCGATGGTAGTAACCTCATCTCCCACAGCGAGAGAGGAACGCATCTCACTATCCTTCTGCTCCTGCTTTTTCTGAGGACGGATAATGAAGAAGTAAAACACGAGAATCATAACGCCGATCATTGCAAAAGTCACAAATCCGTTGGCAGCGTTATTCTCGAGTAAAAATCCAAAATTTCTCATTGATTCTTAACCTTTCTTATTGATTTTAAGCTCACAGGATATTATTATACACTGTGTTTTTGAACATTTCAAGAACAAATTGTCAAAATCCGGATAATTCGGGGATAAATTTGCATTAAGAGCTCTTTTTCGCTCCTTTTTTGTTCTTTTCAGCTTCTGCAGTGATAGTCTTGATTACCTTTGTAGGCGAAGTCCACCAATCTCTGCTCCATACTCTGAGAAGCGTCCATCCTCTGGATTCTAAGAACTGAGGCTTACAAACGTCGCGCTCTATGCAGGAGTCGGAGGATGCAAACGCATCTCTGTCGAGCTCAACACCGACAAGATACTTATCGGTGGATGGATCGTATACCGCAAGAGATATACGGCTGTTGCTGTTTCCGAGATTTACGTCTACGCGATAATCGAGCTTCTCAAGGCGCTCCTTGATCTGAGTTTCGACAGAGGCGAGGTTTGCATAGGAGCTGGTCTGCTGCTCTGCCGAATCGATGTCCTTAAGAATAGCACGAACCTCCTCATCGTCACCCTTTGCAACCGCTCTGACATAAGTCAGATATTTGCGTAAAAGCTTGGGACCGAGGTTCTTGGCGGTGTCTACCTTAAGGCTCTCGGGCTCGATACTGGTAACAACTATTATTTTGCTCTTAGCTCTGGTTATTGCAACGTTAAGACGGTTTTCGCCGCCCTCGGAGGACAGTGAGCCGAAGTTAGTATATATTTTACCCGACTCGTTCTCGGCATATCCGATCGAGAATATGATTATATCTCTTTCATCACCCTGAACGTTCTCAAGGTTCTTGATGAATATACTGGTATCCTCACCGTTTTCGGTACGTACTCTTTCCTTGTATATCTCGGTGCGGAATGCGTGATCCTTCGATGCCTCTCTGTCGATCATATCTGCGATGCAGGTCTGCTGGTCGGCATTGAAGGTGATTATACCGATGCTCTCGTTGTTTTTACGGGTTGCGAAGATGTTTTTGAGTATTTCAACGATCTTTTTAGCCTCGGCAACGTTCTTTCTGTCTATCCATTTTCCGTTTACCTTGTATCTTTCTATAGGTCTGGATTTTGAGTTTTTGGAAACGTTGGGCGCTATCTGAAGAGTGGTATTGTAGAACGCGTGGTTCGAGAAATCAATGAGCTCCTGATTTCTGCTTCGGTAGTGATAGGTAAGATTTGCGCTCTCGTATCTCGACACTGCGAGGTCGAGAAGACTCTCTACCTCAAGAGCCGCCTGAACCGAATAGTCCTCCTGAGCCTCGGGATCGCCTCCGAGATAACGCTTCATGAAGGTAGTCGAGGGACGGAGCTGTTTTGCATCTCCCGCAACGACTATATTTTTACCTCTGTATATAGAGGGAATGGTACTCTCTATGAATACCTGCGATGCCTCGTCGAAAATAACAAGGTCAAAGAGGTTCTTCGTAAGAGGAAGAAGGTTAGAAACGTTTTCGGGGGAGAGAAGCCAGCAGGGGAAGAGCGTAAGAACGAATTCGCCGTATATCTCCATGGTCTTTCTTATAGGCCAGTACTTCTGCTTCTTGGAGATCTGATACAGGTAATCCTTGTTGTTGGGCGCGTTTTCGTAAAGCGTATCGTAATCTCTGCTGGATTTACCCTCGCAGAGCTTTGCGGACACCTCGCTCTGTGCCTGCTTGTATCTCGCTATTCTCGCGGTGATATTGTGGAAATCAACTATCTTGGAGAGCTCATCCTTGCATTCGTCCTCATACCTTGCCGCCTCGTGATATATACGTATCTCGAGAAGCTTTGAGATTATCTCAACGAAGTTTTGATAATTCTTGCATATAGCATAGGCGAAGTTAAGAATAGCAAGCTTGTTCTTATCAAGGTTGTCAAAGAGCTTGGTTACGTCCTGTATCTCAATATAATTATTAAGAGCATCGCTGACGTATCTGATATACGAGGTGTTTCCTCTCAGTATGTTGTCTATTACCGCAAGGTATCCCTCGGGGGTGAGAACTCTGTGCAGGCAGTCAAATTCCTTCGCATAGGCATCAATAGCCGCACGTGTTTTTGAGAGCTTATCCTTGATATCGTCCGCCTTTGCAGAGGTGAACTTTCTCTCAAGGGCAACTATGGCATCGAGATTCTTCTCGTTCTCAAGCTCATAGTAATATGCAAGGACCTGTCTGTAATATGGGTATTTTGCCGTATTGAAAAGGCCCTTCTTCTGCTTCTGTATTTCGGCAAGCTCGCCGCGCACCTCGCAGAGCGTGGTGGTATCTATCTCGGGGAGCATGTAGTCTATTACGGGATTTTTATCCTTTTCCTGGATGAAATCATAGTACAGCTTCTCAAGATCCTTCGACTTTATATCCATCAGAGCCTCGGAAAGCTCGTGATAGGTCATAGCCATGATGTCGCCCTGGGTTATAAGCTTCGTATAAATTCCGTATTCCGTGGAATTCTTTTGAAGCATCGTGGACGAGCTGTACATTTCGGAAAGGGAAAGACCGAAGGGACGCTTATCATTCAGGACGTGGTATATGGCGTCAAGCTTTTTGGTTTCGGTATCGATCTTTTCCTGAAGCTCGTTATAGGATGCCTCAAGCTTTCCAACGTCAACGAGTGCCGCTATCATATCATTCTGGTGCGCGGCAAGGCACTTGTCGTAGAATGCCTTCTTTTCCTTTGTTTCATCGGTTATATACATAGCCTTATCGGCAAGGTTACCGAGACGGTTGAATACAACGTCCAGCGCGGCCTTCTTCTGGGATATGACGAGAACGCGTTTTTTCTTGCCTATGGCATCGGTGATGATGTTAACAATAGTTTGCGACTTTCCGGTACCGGGAGGGCCGGAAATTACCATATTACCGCATTCGTCAACGCGTCTTACTACCTCCGACTGAGCATAGTCGAGCATCTTGACCGTGTAGCTGTTATGCGATACGCGCTTTGCCTGTTTTTTTGCGAAAATGCCCTTTTTCTTGGACATTTTTCCCATTCTCAGAAGCTCAACTATAGCATCGTTGGTAAGCTGCTTTCTCTCAAGCTCGTTATAGTCATTGAATATAGAGTTTGAGAGCGAATATCTGGTCATAACTGCGGCATAACGGATGGAGAGCGAGGGCTTGCCGTCGGGCTCCTTGAATCTTCCGTAATTATAAATGTTCTTAGATTCGTATTCGCTTGCATCAAACTTTATATGGAAGGATTCAAGATATTTAACTATCGAGCCGATGGTGGGATACTGGGACAGATCGTCAAATTCGGTATCCATAGCATCGATATCAAGCTTTTTGGACTGTGCATATGCAAAAATAAGCGCACGGTTCAGCTGTATCTTCTCGCGCTCGTTTATCGAGATCTCAACCGTATTCTCATCGGGGATATCTATCTTGACAGGGAAGAGCAGGAGCGGTGCCTTTATCATAGTCTTTGTGGGACCCTGCATTATCGAACCGAAAACAAACGGATAACCTATATATAGCTCGGATCGGCCGGTCTCCTTTTCTATTTCTTCAACGTCACGCTTAATATCCTTTATCTTGGATATTTCCGCTTCGATAGCTTTATTGCTCTCCTCGCGTCTTATCCTGTCGTTTTTCTGAGTTGCCTTGGATAATTCCTCACCCGAGAGCAAGGACGTGTCTGTTTTTCTTTTATCAAGCTTGCTTTGTATATCAAGATTCTCGAGAATCTGCTTTTTTTCTTTATTACCAATAAGTGTTATAGGAAATCTTCTGGTTGTCCAGAGAAATTCAATAAATTCCGCAACCTTATCGCCGCGACCCTCGAGGATACGACCGATGTCATATGCGCCTTTTCTTCCAACGCTTTTCAGATAGAGGCATTTATTGTTGCCGCCTATCTCGATAAGGCGCTCTTTATATCTGGTATAAATACCTTTCCTCATCGTTCTCCTCCTAAAAATATTTTCAAAATTCGTTCCAAAATATATTATAACATAATATTTGGTAAAAAGTCAACGGCAAAATAATAAAAAAACAAAGAAAATTCTACACGGTATGCCACTAACGTCTTGCCGCTGACATTCTGTATGGCATTCTTAAAAAAAGATTGTACAAATGCAACAAATTAGAAGGTTAAAATTTGCCATATTGACGAGTTGATTTTTTCATTTATTAATGCTATAATATATGTGTGTAAAATTTTTTAACATAACTTTTAAGGAGAAAAACATGAAAAACGCGAAAAAGATTCTGATAACCCTCCTTGCAGCGGCACTTCTGCTGTCCTGCTTCGCCTTCTCCGCTTTTGCGGATGAATCCGCATCGGCAGACGAGGTGGCTATGCTTCGCTCGGAGATGCTTGAGTTCTATGAGGGCGATTATTACCTCAATGCTCAGTTCAATAACGTTACTACCAAGGATGCTGCATTTGCGGATGCTTCGGATGAATTCGCTCTGGCGTCCGATGCGAGCTACAGATACAGCTCGACCGACGGTGCGACGTCCAAATTCCAGGCTAATACGCCTATAAGCTTTGACATCGTACCTGATGAAGTAGGCTCTTTCGGCGTTAACGTGCGCGCTAAGTTCACCAACACCCGTTCTCCCCTTCTGGCATTTTACCTTCATACAAAGGACCGTGCGAGCAGCGTAGCGCAGTTTGTTCCCGTAAAGATCTTTGAGATCAGATGGACAGATCCCGACACCACAAATTCGATTTCTTATGAGCGTGGAGCATCGCTCACGATATACGATCCTGTCACTCAGGAAATGGTTGCTAAGACCACCGCTATTGCTCCGATAGTTTCCGGTACCTCGGCTCAGGCGAGTGATTACTTTGAGCTTTCGATGTATTTCGATAATAGCGGTGACAAGAATGTTACCCTTACGATCACTCCCGAGGGAGGCGCGCCCGAGACTCATACGTTCAACGTTGGCGGCTTTGATTTCAAGGCGATGGATCTGAGATGCAACTTCATCACCTTTGATTACGTAGAGCTTTACGAGGGCTCCTTCCCCCGCAGACTTGCAGGCAACGTGAATGCTGTAGCTGAATATATTAACGAGATCTATGCTAAGGCAGTCCTTCTTCCTGAGGTTGATAAGACTGCAGCTTATGCTGACATTGCTAAGGTTCTTCTCCTCTATGGATATTCTCCCGCTTCTATTGCCGATGCAGAGCTTAAGGATGACGTTATCGCAGCGGCTAAGGATGTTCTGACGGTTTACTGTGATTCTATGGCAGCCGAATTCATTCAGGCGGTCGATTCTATAAACAAAGAGGATACCTACAATAACAGACTCGACTTGGTTAATAGCTATGCATATCATAGCTCTTCACTTAAGAGCCTTGAGA
Organism: Oscillospiraceae bacterium; assembly: GCA_015064555.1. Lineage (GTDB taxonomy): Bacteria > Bacillota > Clostridia > Oscillospirales > CAG-272 > UBA1740. The sequence continues at coordinate 62,146 of SVRZ01000004.1, read as the reverse complement.
CCAACGAGATATACAACATCACTCTTCCGAATTACACCTATGAGCAGATAGCAGAGAAGAGAGTAGTATATGATGCAGAGATCGCAGAACTTGCACTTCAGAAGTCAAACACCGAGAAGTTTGTTGCTGCGGCTCTGGCAGTGCCTGAGGTTTATCTTGCAAGCTATAAGGACCTCAGAAATGCATACGATATTTTCGAACAGTATCCCGCATGCCCCACGTTCTATGATGACAGCATCGATGCGGCTACCGTTGAGCTTGCTATAAAGCTTGCTGATACCGTAAAGGTTGAGTATGAAAGACTTAATTCCAAGGCTGTCGCATTCGTTGAGAGTATGCTTGCGATTGAGGCGGGTATAGATGATTTTGCTACTAAGTATGCCACTTACGTTGTAGCAGATCAGAATTACTTCACCGACGTTACATATAATGAGTTCATCACCGGAACTACTATACAGGATCTTAACGCGCTTTACGAGACCGTGGATGAAGAGATCACCGTTATTGTAAATTATGCTGATGAATTCATAGCAAAGGTAAATGAAGCAAATCTTACCCGTAGCTATTCAGTTAAGAATGTTGCTCTTACGTCCGCAGCTACTTACATAGAGGACGTTGAGAGAGGATATCCCGGTGTTACCGCCGCCCTCGAGCTTTACGATGTTATCCGTGAAGATGTTACCAAGAAGATCGCAGCAACAGAGGCATATATAAATGCAGTTATCAACGTTCAGAAGGCAACAACCGTTGCCGACAAGATCGCCGCAATAGAAACGGCTAAGGCGCTTGCTATTCTCGGCGCGGACGTATCTGTTGACGTATCTGTTGGTGATATGTCTGTGGTTGATGCGAACATTCTTCTTTCCAACGAGGAGTCTGCTATCCGTCTTGCGGATGCTCGCATCCAGACTTATGCATCTGCGGTTGAGGCTATCGCAGAGTGCGAGAATGCAATCGATCTTAGAGGAGCTATTCTTAATGCTCTTGCGATAAAGGCTACGGTTGATGCAAGCGATGAAAGAGCAGCTGCTATAACTGCTACTCTTACAAGTGCGGTAAACGATTACAATGCCGATATGCAGGCCGCAAACGAAAAGTCCGAGGAAGTCAACAAGGTTGTTCTTTCGACTCTTTCCGGTACTATTCCCACCCAGCGCATAGCAGAGGTCGTTGCGATCATCAAAAAGTTCTACGAATAAAATAATATTTTCAATAAAATTCAGGCTGCCGCAGATGGGAATTTGCGGCAGCCCTCTTGATTAACAAAACAAATTGTGATAGAATATAATATATAATATACCATCCAGGAGAAACCGTATGGAGCATATGCCCGATTTTACAAAAGTATATAAGGAGCTTGTCTGCACCGATTCGCCGGTGCCGCCCCCCTCGCGTAAGGAGATAATATCCATAATAAAGGATATTCAGCATTTGATGTTTCCTAAATATTTCCGCGGATGCGGTGTCGACAATATGGATCTTTTGAATGATCTTTATATAAGACTTGTATCGCAGATATCGGTTGCGGCGGAATTTGTGGGCAGAAAACTTGATGCAGAAAGGCTTGCGCAGGAAATAATATTTGACATCCCCAGAATAAAATCTATGCTGAAAAAGGATGTTGATGCCTTGTACAGCGGAGATCCTGCGGCGCTTTGCCCCGAGGAGGTAGTTCTTTCATATCCCGGCTTTTATGCGATATCCATATACAGACTGGCGCATGAGTTTTACGTGAGAGAAATTCCGCTGATATCCCGTCTGATGACCGAATTCGCACATGAGAAGACCGGCATAGATATACATGCGGGTGCTAAGATCGGAGAATATTTCTTCATTGACCACGGCACAGGCATTGTAATCGGTGAAACGACTACCATAGGCGATCATGTAAAAATATATCAGGGTGTTACGCTCGGCGCGCGTAGCTTTGAGCTTGACGATGACGGTAATCCGATAAAGGGCATAAAGCGTCATCCCGATATAGGTAATAATGTTATCATATATGCAAATGCTACTATCCTCGGCGGAAATACCAGAGTGGGTGATGGGTGCATCATCGGTGGAAACGTATGGCTTACCCATTCGGTTGAACCGGGTAAAAAAATATATTACAACGGTTGATATTATTCTGAACCCTAATATAAATATAAAAGGATGAAAAATCCGAAAATAAAGATCCGGCTCTGTAAGCGACGTCGAGGGTGCCTCGGCGTACTACAAAATCGGATCTTTATTGTTTTATCGGAGCTGTATGTTCAATCTTTTATCTCTCCCGCATCCGGATAGCGTCCCTTAACGGAGAATCCGTCTATCTCGCCCTTGCACAGAGCGCGGAATATACGGTGCTTGAGTCCCTTGTTTCCGCGTTCTATATCCGCGAGGAGCTTTTTCATATTTTCACGCTCGGTATTATGGTCCTCGGGGCAGGGGCTTTTGACTATAGGAAGCTCTCTTCTTCTTGCAAAATATATAACGTCCTTTTCGGTCGCGTATATCATGGGACGGATAAGAGTTATTTTTCGGTTTGAAAGGTAGGACATAGGAGAGAAGCACCCGAGTCTGCCTTCAAAGAAAAGGTTCATCATAAAGGTTTCGACAACATCGTCAAAATGATGACCTAGCGCGACCTTGTTACAGCCGAGCTCCTGAGCCGCGGCATGTAGCGAGCCACGACGCATCTTTGCGCATAAAGAGCAGGGATTCGGCTCCTTGCGTACGTCGAAAATGATCTTTGCTATATCGGTGTTGACTACCTTGTATTCGACTCCGAATTTTTCGCAGAAGGCGGCGATGCCGGAATAATCAACTTCCGGGAAGCCCATATCTACGGTGACCGCTTTCACTTCATATTTTTTAGGATAAAACCGCCTCATTTCAGCAAGCGTTTCCAAGAGAGCCAACGAGTCCTTGCCTCCTGAAATACCAACGGCAATAACGTCGCCCTCTTCTATCATACCGTAGTCATCAACGGCGCGCCTGACGAAGCTCAGCATTCTTTTAAGTTCATTCATGTGTCAAAAAAACTCCGATAACGTATATTAAAAATAGTAATTATAAGGAGAGCATGATGGCAATTAAGATTTATATAGACCAAGGTCACAATCCTCGCTCATACAATACAGGTGCAGAGGGAAACGGTTATTTTGAGCAGGATATTACTTATCGCATAGGAATACTGCTGAGCGGATATTTTTCGCAGAATACAAGCTTTGAGGTAAGACTCTCAAGACCGACTGCGGATACCATACTTGGAACGTCAAATTCAACAAGTCTCAGCGAAAGAGTGCGTGACGCAAACAGATGGGGTGCAGATCTTTTCCTTTCCTTGCATACGAATGCATCGGTAAGCTCTGCTGCAAACGGTATGGAATGTCTGGTATATGATTATTCCGCTGCGGTCGCAAATGCGGTAGCCGAGGATATATTGGAGCAGACAACACTGATCACGGGTGTGAGAAACAGGGGAATAGTAGAGCGTCCGGGACTTTACGTTCTGCGCAGGACGGAAATGCCTGCGGTGGTGGTTGAAATGGGATTCATAACCAATGCATCGGATGCCGAGCTGATGGTAAACTCTCCCAATCTATTCGCTCTCGGAATATATCGCGGAGTTCTGCAGTATTACGGTCTACTTTAACTCTATTCTACTCACGTTTAAATATTCTTCTGCTGCCGATGCGGATTCACAGGAGAAAAGATATGATGCGCCGCATTCGGGGCAGTATACCTGTATACCGCCGGGAGCAAATCTCAGATCGTAATTTCCTCCGTGGCATGGGCAATCAATGCTTCCATCGGCTTCGAGATCCTTAACGACGAATCGGATAAGGTCATAAACCGATGCATCCGGTAATATCTCATCCTCGTCCATATCTATCGGCTGAAGATCGCGGAAAGCCTCAACGCCCATATCCTGAATAAGTCGGGTGAGTACCTTTGCATTCTCCTGCTCGGCATTCTCTATCTTGTCCTTTTCACCTATGAAGCCTATATCTATATTTGCATATGGGCAGTTGAGAAGGAAGATATCCCGTTCAAAGAAAATGGAGGGAGATACCACAAAATTATGATTTTCCTTGCATAGAATACACGGAACCGAAAGACGAAGCTTTTTGTCATGTGTAGTTGTTATATCAAGCGCGGATTTTCCGCAAGCGCATTTTAAACGCATGAGATCGGTATTGAAGGCAAAATCCCCGACAAGACCGTAAATAAAGTCACCACATTCGGGACATCTGTATGCAATATGAGAGTGCTTTGGCATCGACATTTTGATATCCGATCCTTTCTTTAAAGGCCTGTGATCAGGCTTCCATAATAGAGCTGGCTATTTTTTGCATCGTTTCGTTACCGAAGATGAGGGTTGTCAGCTCCTTTGCAAATTCCATTGCCACGCCCATTCCCTTGGCGGTGGTTATAAGACCGTCGGTAACAACGCCGGCACTGAGCACTTCAGCACCGAGAAGCTCTTTTTCAAACCCCGGGTAACAGGTCGCTTTCTTTCCCCTAAGAAGACCTCTTCTGCCCAGGATAAGCGGGGCAGCGCATATAGCGGCAAGTCTGCCGCCCTTTGCAAAGACCGCATCTATTATTTTGTCGGTAAATTCTGAAGAATCGAGGTTGATCGCTCCGGGCATACCTCCCGGGAAAATGACTGCGTCATAGGCATCGGGCATAGCGCATCTGTCGCAAAGCTCGGTGATAATGGTTATGCCATGTGCACCCGTTATTTCTTTTCCGCCTATTCCGATGGTATCTATATCTGCACCTGCTCGTCTTAAAAAATCAAGGGGCAGAAGTGCCTCGGTTTCTTCAAATCCGTTCGCTAAAAGAAGTGCTATCTTCATTTTTTCTCCTATCCTTTTAAATAGTCTATCCCATACGGGGCTGTTACGATTCAGATCGAAAACGGCCCCGTTTATTAATGTGGGATATATGAGATCCATGCGGAGAATATCAGGTATATCTTGCGAGTCTTTCCTTCCATTCGTCCATGGTTATAAGTATCTCTCTGGGCTTTGCTCCGCTCTTTGGAGCAACTATTCCGAGATCCTGCATAATATCGATGTACTTAGCCGCCTTACCGTAGCCCATTGTGAGCTTTCTCTGAAGGTAGGAGGTGGCTATAGTACCGCTCCTTATCGCCAGCTCAACTGCCGCAACAAAGCGCTTGTCATTGTAAATGTTATCGTTGGATTCGCCGTCTCCGTCGTCTGCCATATCATCATTCTTCTTGCTCTTATCGCACTTAACTGCGGCGCGCTTCATATCCTCGAATGCTTCCTCATCGTAGGCCACACCGTTGCACTGTGATTTTATAAAGTCGACGACGGCAACAGTTTCGCTCTCTGACACGTAAGCACCCTGAACTCGCTTCGGAGTGGGGAAGTCGGGCATCGAGAAGAGCATATCGCCCTTTCCGATAAGCTTTTCGGCTCCGTTGACGTCTATGATGGTCCTGGAGTCTATTCCGGAGGTAACCTTACAAGCGATACGCGTTGGAATATTTGATTTTATGACACCGGTAATGACGTTTACCGATGGACGCTGTGTTCCTATGACCAGGTGTATTCCGGCAGCTCGTGCCTTCTGAGCTATCATCGTGATAAGATTTTCAACAGGATCGCGCATCTGCATCATAAGATCGTTAAGCTCATCGATGAATATAACTATCTTATGCATGGGCTCACCGAGGTCGGGATTTGCCTTGACTCTTTCATTATATGAATCGATGTTCTTGGATCCGAATTTTTCAAGCACGTCGTAGCGCTTATTCATTTCTTCTACTGCCCAGTAAAGAGCACCTGCCGCCTGCTTAGGCTCGGTAACTACAGGAACCAGAAGGTGAGGGATCTCCTTATAAGGTGCAAATTCAACCTTTTTGGGGTCTATCATAATGAATTTAACCTCATCAGGGCGAGCCTTATACAGAATACTGAGTATAAGCGAGTTCATGCACACAGACTTACCCATACCGGTAGCACCTGCGATAAGAAGGTGAGGCATTGCGCTGAGATCGCCGTATACAAGCAGACCTTCAACGCTTTTTCCGATACAGACGGTCGTTTTCGACGTCTTGCTTGTGAACTGATCGGATTCGATAAGATCTCGGAGCGAAACGATAGAGGATATTTTGTTGGGTATCTCTATACCGACCGCACTCTTTCCGGGAATGGGTGCCTCAATACGTATGGTTTCTGCGGCAAGGCCCATAACGATATCATCGGAAAGCTTTTCGATCTGTCCTACTCTTATTCCCTTCGCGGGGACTATAGAATATCTGGTTACTCTGGGGCCGCGCTCGATTCCTCTCATCGTAGCTCTTATATTGAATGCCTCAAGCGTGCTGATAAGCTTCTCGGCACCGAGCTGGATCTCCTCGTTGATCAGCTCGATATCCTCGGTGGTACCGGGCTTCAGAAGATCGCAAGAGGGGAATTTGTACTTTGAATAATCGGGTCTTTTCGGAGCTTCCTCTTTCATCTCATTTATCTGCTTCATATCCTCAAATTCGGTATCGAGGTCTTCCTCGTCAATGTCAAAGGGCGGCTCATCAGATACCTCTGTGTCGATATCTGCCTCTTCGGTAGATTCATTTTCGCTGATAAGAGTAATTTGCTTTTCGATGGTATCGGAGGTCTCGCTGATCTCGCGGATATCATTTTCTTCCTCCTCGGAATCGGTAAAGGAAGTATCTGTCAGCGACTCGCCACCGCCGTTGTTTTCCTCGCCGCGGAACATATCAAACATTTCGCGGTAGCCGGAAATCGCAGGATTTTGCTTTTCTTTTGGAATTTCGGTGCGGGGAACTATCTCCTCTGCATCCTCTTCGGATACGGTCGTTGACTTCTCTATAGTATCTTCATCCTCGGAATATATCTCGTCGGTCGACTCGTAAACTGCTTCGGAGTTTGTTACCGTTGCCACTCCGAGCGTACTGCTTATCATCTCGCGAGAGATCTCCAGAGTTTGCTTGGAGCTTTCCGAATTGATTCGCGTCTCGGTGTGAAGAGAATCGTCACTATCGCGTATATCGGAACTGAAGATAACACGTTCCACGGTCTGCGCGTCGGAATCGGTTTTGTTTTCCTCGGCGGATACAGGCTCAAAGGTAAGAACCGTGGCAGAGGAAAATGCCTTTGGCTCGGTATCGACCTTTTCTGTTATTTTTTCTTCATACACCGTTTGTGCGGCACTTGCTACGGAGGTGTTTTCGGGAGCACGCACTGCGCTTCGGTCATCCATAGTGAAAACAGGCGCGCTGACCTTTATCTCATCGCTTTCGTGCTTTTCATCCTCGAGCACTGCATTATAGGTCGGTGCCTTCACTTCAGGCGCTTCATATACCGGGGCTTTTGCTACGGGAGCTTCATATACGGGAGCTTTTGCTACGGGTGCCTCATATGCCGGAGCTTTTGCTACGGGTGCCTCATATACGGGAGTTTGTGTCACGGGGGCTTCGTATACGGGAGCTTTTGCTACGGGTGCCTCATATACGGGCGTTGCTACGGTAGCCTGAGGGGGTATGGAGGATGAGTACTGTCTGCGAGGCTCCTGAACCGTTTCCTTAACAAAACGGTACTTATCGCCTGACGATGCGCGGGATATCGATGCACCGTATTGCTGCTCGTAATCGCTGTTGATATCGGCAATATTGGGAACTCTGTCGTAAGCGCCTCTGTATTCGTGTGACGGATGAATAGCAGAGCTGATTTCCGCAGTTTTAGGATCGGATACGCGCATTGCTTCTTCCGCGCGCTTTCTTGCCTCGTTTGCCATTCTTTCCTCTGCAACCTTTGCGTTTTCTCTGGCGATAGCCTCACGCATAGCGGCATCGGCCTCCTTGCGGAGTCGCTCGGCTTCCGCCCTCTGCTCCTCCTCGATGCGCAGCCTTTCGATATTGGCGCTTTGCTCTGCGGTTATGCTCGGAATGCTTTCGGTGAATCCCTTGGGTTCGGTGATGGCATTTTCCGTGCAGGTCGATACCTTGGCGGCGCGCTTTTCGTTAAGTGCTATATCCAGCGGATCAAATTCCGAGGTGAATACTGCATCTGCACTGTCATCAAGACCGTATCGCATAGGACTCTCCATACGGTATCCGGTAAATTCGTTGTTGACATCAGCGACCTTTTCTGCCGTAAATGGCTGTGCTGATATAGGCTCCTCGATCTTTTCGGCAGAGATATCTTCGGTTATCTCATCCTCCGAAGTGGACTGTACGGAAACGGTTATCTCATCCTCGGTCTCTGAAACTGCCTCGTAAACTATATCGTTTTCATTGAATTCGTTTGTCGATACCTCTGCTCGGACAAACTTGGTCTTCTTTTCTGCAAAGGCATCGGTTGAAAGATCGAACATACGTCTTTCCTTTTCATCGCGAGTCTCCGATGCTGCGGTTTGAGTTTCGCGCGGTTTTTCCCGAGGCTCCTCCTCGGTGTGTATAACCGTCTCCATAAGCCGGTGAGACGGTGCATTGTTATGTATGGTCTTTGCGATTCCCAGCTCGGGGATCTCAAGACTGCTCATACCGCTGTCGGTATTGAAATAGTCATCCTGATAGAATGCGGCATTCTTTCTATCGTCATCTGCGCGCTTTTTCTCAAGCTTTTCCTCCGCGGAGCGAGTTTTTTTGATCTGCGAGCTCTTCTCAAGCTCAGCACCGATGTTAACGAGCTTTCTGAGCTTCTGCAAGAAGAAGATATAGAGATCGGATTTCTCACCATAGAAGAAAAAGATCGAGTACAGTGCGATAACGAGTGCGATCACAACGAAGAGTCCGACCTTGCCGAGCCCTAATACGTTTGTGATAAGGAATGCAAAGCTTCCTCCCACAACGCCGCCGCCCTTGCACTGTGCACCGAGGGCAAAGAGCTCCTTTGCGTTGTATACAAGCTCTGAGCGGATATTGGGAATTATGTATGCGATCTCGGACAGGGTAACCAGAAACACAACCGAGAATATCAATCTTTTTATTACCTTGTGCTTTTTAACGTCGTCAAAGTAGAATATAGCATGCCATGCGATAAATGCCGGAATGGTATATGCCATATAAGAGAACAAGCCCTTCGACGTGCGCGATACAAAGCTTCCGAATGCTCCTGTCTCTCCGGTGATGAAGCATAGGGTTATGAACACGGCTATAGCTGCGAGAACAACAGGCACAGCACGCATAAATGGCTTTATCTCACCGGGAACTTCAGACTTCTTTTTACGCAGCTCGGCCTTCTTCTGCTTCAAGCTCGCTTGTTTTTCTTTTTCGTCTATGTTAAGTTGATTCTTATCTGTCAATTTCTTTACCTCCGATGCGTCCTTAAGTACTTTGCGATATGTATATCCAAGATATATCATATCAAATTTTTCGAGAGAATACAATAGAGATTTTCAAAAAAATAAAAATATTTTTATTTAATTATACCTGCCGTCAAAGGACCTCTTTTTTGATTTTCGGCGTTTTTGTAAACAAAAGATTAAAACGGGTCGGTTTTTAATTTAAATAAAGACCTTGCCAAAATCGGAAGTTGGTGGTAAAATGTTCTTATAAAATGTTTTGTACCGTACTGACAGAAATGCACAAAAGATGCGCAGAGCACATTCGGGAGGTAATATGATATACAACAAATGGAGAAAAGAAGAATTTTCAGATGATGTTTTCAAGACTCCGACGTCCGAATTCAGGGGAGCACCATTCTGGGCGTGGAATAGCGTTTTGGAGCCGGATGCACTGAAAAAGCAGATCGATATTTTTAATGAAATGGGATTTGGCGGCTTCAATATGCACGTTCGTCAGGGGCTCGCCACAGAATATCTCGGTGATGATTTTATGAAGGCGATCCGCGCTTGTGTAGAGCGTGCGGAGGAGCAAAATATGCTTGCGTGGCTTTATGACGAGGACAGATGGCCTTCCGGCTGTGCGGGCGGCTTTGTCACGAAGGAAATTAAGTACCGCGCCAAGGGACTTCTTATGACATCTAAGAGAAGGGAAGCTGTTTATACCGCGGAGGATGCGGAAAAATCGGGAAAACCTCTTTTCCTCGGTGCATTTTCGTTAGCTATCGATGAAAACGGCTGTCTTGGATCCTACGTCCGCGTTGCCGAGGATTCGGAGTGCGAAAACAAAAGGTATTTTTATTGTGTGACTGCAAGAGGCGGTGAACCGAGATTTAATTATCAGTCGTATGTAGACGCGCTTTCAAAGGAAGCTATAGACAAATTCATAGAAATCACTCACGAGAGATTCCGCGAACAGATAGGCGAAAAATTCGGAAGCACTGTGCCTGCGATATTCACGGATGAACCGCAGATACAGTACTGCAAAAATCTCAGCAGCGGTCATAGCAAGGGCGATGTTTCCGCGGCTTGGACCTGGGATTTTGCCGATAGCTTTATGAAGGCATACGGATTTGATATCCTTGAGCGGCTACCCGAAATATTCTTTAAAAATGCCGTATCGGGCGATGAAAGCGTCCGCTACTACTATTACCGTCACGTGAGCGAAAGGTTCTCCGAGGCATTTCTCGGTAATATAGGTGCCTGGTGCGAAAAAAACAATATCATGCTCACAGGTCATATGATGTGCGAGGATAATCTGTGCGATATCACACGCATATGCACCGATCCTATGCTGGGGTATACATGTATGCAGCTGCCGGGCATTGACGTTCTCAAGGACAAGAGATTGTTTACTACGGCGAAACAATGCGATTCAATAGTCCGCCAGATGGGAAAGGACGGAATGATTTCAGAATTGTACGGAGTGACAAACTGGGATTACGATTTCCGCGGCCATAAATCTCAGGGAGATTGGCAGGCATGCCTTGGAGTTAGTGTAAGAGTTCCGCATCTTGCCTGGCAGACGATGAAGGGCGAGGGAAAGCGCGACTATCCCGCAAGCATATTCTATCAGTCGCCCTGGTATAAGCAATATAAAATCATAGAGGATCACTACGCGAGAGTAAATACTGCGCTTACGCGCGGTGTAGCAGTATCTCGGGTTGCCGTTCTTCATCCTATCGAAACCTATTGGACAAAGTATTGCTCCGAGGCAGAAAGCGCCGCCGAACGCGCAGAGCTTGATAAGAATTTCGCTGACGTCTGTAATTGGCTGCTTCGCAATTCGGTCAATTTCGACTATATCTCCGAGTCAACGTTGCCTATGCTTGCCAAAGAGCCGTCATCTTCGCTGAAGGTTGGTCTAATGGAGTACAGCACGGTCATAGTTGACTCTTGCGAAAACCTTCGTCCTTATACGATAAAGCTTCTTTCGGAGTTTGCAAGGGCAGGCGGAAGGCTGATACTTTCAGGCAATCTGCCGCACCTTTCGGGAGGAAGGAGCTCCGCGGAGGCGGCAGCACTTGCGGACGTTGCAACTCTTGTTATTCCTCATTCAAAATCGGATCTGATTTCGGCAGTTGCCCCCGAGCGCGATGTGGTAATAAAAAATGCAGACGGAACTGTGACCGAGAGCTATCTTTATACTCGCAGAAGAGACGGTGACACCGATTGGATATTCATAGCTGCAGCGGATGCGCCCGAGTTGCTTCACATACCTACGAAAAAGAAGATAGCAATTACCGTTAAGGGGATGTATAAGGTATCGCTTTATGATACGGTATCCGGTGATATTTATCCTATTGAATTCAAGACGGAAAACGGAAACACCGTAATATATAGCGATATGTTCGATTTTGACAGCCTCCTTCTGAGGCTTGATGCTACAAGCGAGCATTCATGCTATGAGCCCGAGGCATTTGACATAGTGCGATATGACATAGACACCTCGTTTGTTACCGATTACAGGCTTGAGGAGCCGAACGTACTTGTGCTTGATATGGCTGAGTGGAGTCTTGACGGCGGAAGCATCCATAAGCGGGAAGAGATACTCCGTATAGACGAAATAATAAGGAAGAAGCTGGGGCTCACATTGAGAGCAATTAAAACGGTACAGCCGTGGGCGGTTGCAAATGAGCCCGAGGATCACAGAGTATACCTGAGATTCAATTTCCGATCGGACATAGAATATAAAGATGCCGTGTTTGCGCTCGAGAATCTAAGGTCTGCCGAAATAAAATTCAACGGAATCGTGGTAGACACAACGCCTACCGGCTATTACGTTGATTTCGAAATACCAACCTGCAGGCTTGGAATGATTAAAAAAGGCGAAAATATCCTTGAAATAAGCTTCCCATTCGGTGTCAGAACCGATATGGAGAACTGCTTCGTGATTGGTAACTTCGGAGTTGCCTGCCGTGGCAGAGAGGCGCGTATAACCGCGCTCTCCGAGGATATAGCATACGGAAATGCGGCAAATCAGGGCCTTGCATTCTACGGAGGAAACCTTACATACGATACTCATATATCGCTCGATGAGGACACTGCTTTGGAGTTTGAGATATCCTACTATAAGGGCGCGCTTGTCCGCGTTGCGGTGGACGGCAGGGATATGGGATATATATGGAAGGCACCCTTCAGACTTGTAACGCCTATGCTTTCCGCAGGAGAGCACAGCGTTTCATATACCGTCTACGGAAATCGCTTCAACACATTCTCGGGATTACATAGCCTTGTAAGCGATAAGCGTGACGTGTATACCGGACCTATGTATTGGCATTCAACCGGCTTTGAGTGGTCTTATGAATATAATTTACGCCCCTTTGGAATCCTCAAAGCACCCGTTGTGAGAAAATACAAGAAAGTGAAAAAATAATTCAGGAGGGAAATCTAATGTTTGTTGTATATGCGCACAGGGGTGCAAGCGAGTATTACCCCGAAAATACCCTTTCTTCATTCAGGGCAGGGATAGAGATGGGAGCCGACGGAATAGAAACCGACGTTCAGAAAACGAAGGACGGAATTTTAGTCCTGTTTCATGACGATACCACCGATGCAAAGCTTGGCATACCCGGCAGAATCGCCGATTACACCCTAGAGGAGCTTCTTAAGCTGAAGGTTAAAAACCCGGCATACGGCAGAGAGGACGTCATAATGACCTTCGAGGATTTCCTCGCCGAATTTTCTGCGCTTGATCTCACGTTCGCAATAGAGCTTAAAGTTACGGGTATATCGGCTGAGGTCATAGAGATGCTTAAGCGATACAATGCTATCGATAAAACGATAATAACCTCCTTCTCATACGATGCACTCGTCGAGACATACGAATATGATAAAACAGTGCGTCTCGGATATCTTTACGTCAGCCATTCGGATTCTGTATTGCGGAGGCTTGCCGCAATAAATGCATATCAGGCTTGTCCTAAGGCAATTGAGGTAAAGCGCGAGCATCTTGATGAGCTTTACAGCCTTGGATACGAATGCAGAGGATGGGGAATAGATTCTGTGGAAACCATGAAATATGCCGTAGAGATAGGTATAAACGGCGGCATGACCGTCAATTTTCCCGATAAGCTCGTTGAATATATGAGATTACACGGATGACCTTATAAAACAAAATCAAAAGACCGACTTGGGGATTTAACTCAAATCGGTCTTTTGCAAATTATTGTGCCTATAAAAGGGAATTTCCTATCACTTGCAGGATATCAATCATCATATTTCCCGCCTCTGTCCTTCATGCGGCGCTCTATAATTCTATCAGCATCGCGCTTTGCAATATCATCGCGCTTGTCATAGAGCTTCTTACCCTTACAGAGTCCGAGAGCCATTTTGACGTATGAGCCCTTGAAGTAAAGAGATAGCGGAATAAGTGTGTAGCCCTCGCGTGATACCAGTCCCGTCAGGCGCATGATCTCTCTTTTGTGCATCAAAAGCCTCTTCGGGCGCAGCGGATCACGGTTGAAGATATTACCGTGATCGTATGGGCTGATATGTATTCCGTGGGCAAAAAGCTCTCCGCCGTCGGTCTCACAGTAGGAGTCCTTCAGGTTGACGCCGCCCGCTCTGAGCGACTTTACCTCTGTGCCAAAAAGCTCTATGCCCGCCTCAAAGGATTCAATAACGAAATAATCGTGTCTTGCCTTTCTGTTATCAGCTATTATCTTTTGCGTTTTTTTCTCGTTCATAAAATATCCGATGTCCTCTGAATGTGATTACTGTGTAAAGCGGTGCTCTTGTTCCTTGCGGCGGAACAAATTCCTCCCGCGTAATTCTTTCTCAATATATTCTATCACATAAATTCCGCGAAATCAACACTTTTTTCATGAATAGATAAAAAGTGGCATAGCATCGCTCTTATGAGCCTGAAATTATTTCAGATGCCAGCTCGAGTATTTTGAATTTTACACGATATCCGCTCTTGTTTATAAGGCGCATCTCGGAGGGCGTGTATGGATATTCCTCGTGCGAGAGCGATGCTTCGAGGCACATCGGCGGATACATAACGCACCACCAATTCTGTCCCTCACCGGCACCCAGCTCAATGATTAAGGATGCATAAGTGCCTGCGGGCAGAAGAAAATCTCGGTATTCCCGTGTTTCATACCATTCCTCGGTAAGCCGAACTTTCGCCCGATAGTCATAGCCCGTGTCAAGAATAAGACGGTTGCAATCGTTTTCAATGGCGCCAAGCTCGGCACTTGCTTTGCCTATAACCACGGATATATCGCATTCATTGGCAAACAGGGATGAATATTTTTCGAGAACCATATCACGGATAGCGATCTTTATCGCTTGGTCCTCAGCCGTGTCAGATTCTGCGAGGATATGTAGGCGTAGGGTATCCTCATAAATAGCCGCCTCTGCCTCGGTTGGAATGAGCATCATCAGGATGCAAGAGATAAGTATGCATATAGCAGGGAAAACTGTTTTTTTCATTTTCTTCTCCTTTCATGATGCTACATTATTTACCAAAATTACGGATACTATTCCACTCGGCGAATAAATTGAAGGATAATTTTATAAATTTGGGGTATAAATATTGATTTTTCAAGGCACGGGTATTATAATAATGGTATAAACGTTGGATTAAAGCATTGAAGAAATGTGACGGTAGCATAGGAGCTTTTATGATGAAGAAAAAGAAAATATGTCTTATTCATACGGGAGGCACGATAGGTATGACGAGGAGCGAGGACGGATATATTCCGAGTCCCGGGTATCTTCGGGGACTGCTTGATGGTATAGCCGACCTCTACGTTGACGGAATGCCGTCGTTTGACCTATATGAGCTTTCACCCCTTCTCGATTCTTCTAATATGGCGGTGAACGAATGGAACATGATAGGCGGAAGGATCGCCGAGCTATATTCCGAATACGACGGCTTTGTCATTCTTCATGGCACAGATACGATGGCGTATACTGCGTCATCGCTCTCGTTTATGCTTGAGAATCTCGATAAGCCGGTCATACTTACGGGGTCGCAAATACCTCTTTGCGAAATAAGGAGCGACGGCAGAGATAATCTGATAACCTCCATAATGATAGCCGCAGAGGGTGTTGTCCGCGAGGTATGCCTCTATTTCGGCGGCAAGCTTCTGCGCGGAAACCGCGCAACGAAGATGTCTGCTGACGGTCTTCTGGCATTTGCATCTCCGAATATGCATCCGCTTGCAGAGGCAGGAATAAATATACGGTATAATCAGCCCATCCCTATCAGGCGCAGCGGTAAATTTTCATTTCATCCCTTTTCCGAGGTTCCTATCGGCGTTCTGAAGGTTTTTCCGGGGATAAATTTCAGCCTTTTCGATGTGGTTATGACCGAGAAGCTCCGCGGAGTGGTGCTTGAGACCTTCGGTGCGGGTAATATACCGGGTGAGGGCAACTCGCTCCTTCCGATCATAAAGGCGGCGTTTGCCGCAGGAGCTGTTATAACCGTCTGCTCTCAGTGTCCTCAGGGCACGGTTTCTCTCGGAGCATATGCCGCGAGCTCGGAGCTTGTCCGCGCGGGAGCTGTAAGCGGATTTGATATGACTACCGAGGCAGCCGTCGCCAAGCTGTACTATCTTTTCAGCCTCGGATACGACAAGGAGCAGATAAAGAGAATGATGGAGACCGATCTGCGCGGTGAGCTCACAAGGGCGTGAGTCTTACTGCCTGATGCAATAACCTCTTTTCTTGATTTTCATATAATGAGTTCAGGGAAAAAAGGAGGTTTATATGAAGATAGCAGTAGCAGGCTGGGGGAGATTGGGAAAGGCAATTGCCGATACCGTCAGCCTTTATCCGGATATAGAGCTTGAATATATATTTTCGCGCCGCGAAGGAATTGAAAAGACCTACCGTGGCGCGAAAATTTTACCTTTTATGAATATAGAAGACTACCGCGAAAAAGTGGATTGCCTGATTATTTCGCAGGGGAGTGCCGTTGATCTTCCGAAGAATGCGCCGCGCCTTGCCTCGGTTTTTAACACAGTGGACGGCTATGATATGCATTCTGCAATTCCGGGATATCACACGCAAATGGATGAAGCGGCTCGCTTCGGCAACAAATTGAGTCTTATAGCCTCCGGGTGGGACCCCGGCTTCTTTTCGGTGATACGTGTATACCTTTCGGCATTTATGCCCGATGCCGAGTCTGCCACCTTCTGGGGGGAGGGAATAAGTCAGGGGCATAGCGAGGCGATACGACGGATAAATGGAGTCATAGATGCCGTCCAGTATACAATTCCCGACGAGGATGAGCGAGAAAGAGCACTCCGGGGAGAAAAAACCTCTCCGAAGCTATCACATAAGCGCATATGTTACGTAGCGGCAGAGCAGGGAAACGAGCCGCGGATAGAAGCCGAGATACGAAATATGGACGGCTATTTCAAAGGCTACCGTACCGAAATATATTTTACCGATCCCGAGGACGTAAGATCTCGCACCGCATCTCTTTTTCACGGCGGTGAGGTCATAGCGGCAAGAGCACACGAGGACGGAATAACCGAAGTCGATCTCAGTCTGAGGCTTGCATCAAATCCTCATTTCACCGCAAGGATATTGCTTGCATCTGCGCGCGCTGTGTACCGTATGCATACAGAGGGAAGGACAGGTGCAGTAACACTTGCGGATATTCCGCCCAAGATGCTGATTTCGGAGAGCATTTATAAATACATCTAGCAAAAAATGGGGCTGTGTCATTTAGGCGTAACCGAATAAAAACGGCAAAAGTACTGTAAAACACAGTGCCTTTGCCGTACTTTTATAATATTTTAGAGGTTGAAAAACTCCGTTTTTCCTCATCTTTATTAAAGTTTTTTATTCTATCCTCGTTTCCTCACTCAGCGTACCCTTGTACGCTTATCGTTCGTCAGCCGAGGATTTCCGCTCAAAATCCCTTCGCCCCGCAGATGCGATGAAGCATCTGCGGCGTTTTATGCTAGATGTATACTTTTATTATGCTTTGTTAGCCGATCCGAAGAGCTCGATCTTCTCACGAACGGTAGCCTTGATAGCCTCAACACCGGGAGCGAGAACCTTTCTGGGATCAAAGCCCTTACCTACGAGATCCTTGCCCTCTTCGATATAGGTACGGGTAGCGGCAGCGAAAGCAAGCTGGCACTCGGTATTAACGTTTATCTTGGAAACGCCGAGCGAGATAGCCTTCTTTATCATATCTGCGGGAATACCTGTTCCACCGTGGAGAACGAGGGGCATATCTGCACCTACCTCGTTGCTGATAGCCTCAAGAACGTCGAATCTGAGACCTGCCCAATTTTCGGGATACTTACCGTGAATATTACCGATACCTGCGGCAAGCATAGTAACTCCGAGATCTGCGATCATCTTGCATTCCTTGGGATCTGCAACCTCTCCGCCGCCTATAACGCCGTCCTCTTCGCCGCCGATAGCACCGACCTCTGCCTCAAGAGAAAGACCGCGAGAGGCACAAACGTCAACGAGCTCCTTGGTCTTAGCAAGGTTTTCCTCGATGGGATAGTGAGAGCCGTCGAACATAACGGATGAGAATCCTGCCTCAATGCACTTGTAAGCTCCCTCGTAGCTGCCGTGGTCAAGATGAAGGGCAACGGGAACGGTGATACCGAGCTCGTCGATCATACCGTTAACCATACCAACAACGGTCTTGTAGCCGCACATATACTTTCCCGCACCCTCGGAAACACCGAGAATAACAGGGGATTTCATCTCCTCTGCGGTGAGAAGAATAGCCTTGGTCCATTCGAGGTTGTTGATATTGAACTGACCAACTGCGTAGTGACCTGCTCTTGCCTTAGCAAGCATTTCTTTTGCCGAAACTAACATCTGATTAACTCCTTAAATTAAAATTCCAAACGATATTATACAACATTATTCCAAAAAAATCAATACGTATGAGCAAAATATTCTGAGTATCGGGCACAAATCACGTCATGAAAGAAAATCCATGCGCATAGGTGTGAAAACATCGAGCAATTTACCTTTCTCAAGGCAGACGACGCCGTGTGGCATATCGGGCTCGGTGTAATAGCTGTCACCCTGCGATATCTCTTTCACCTCACCACCGATCCTTGCCTCGAATCGTCCTTCAAGAACGTAGCTTATCTGCGAGTGCGGATGCGAGTGGACAGAGCCGACCGCGCCTTCCTCGAACGATACCTCTACTGCCATTATTTCTTCTCCGAATGCGAGAATCTTGCGGCAAACACCGCCTCCGAGATTCTTTTCCGTAGCACTGTTTCCGTACTTTATCATAATAGCCTCCTTTTGTTTGTATATGCTACAATCTTACCATAAAGCGCGACGTATTTCAATAGGGAATTTTCTAATTTCGGATTTTGCGGTGAATTTTTTAAAAAGCCCTTGCTTTTTTGAAAGAAATGATATATAATCATTTGTGTGATGACGAAAGAAGGTCGATCAGTATGTACACCTAGAGATGCTGCGGTTGGTGCGAGCAGCAGTGCATTTTTTCGATTTCCGCTTTCCGAGCAGCGGCGATGAGTCGCAGGGGTTGCTCCCTTAGAGGCATATGAGTGGCAGGGTATTCCTGCAATTTGGGTGGCAACGCGGAGTTATTCGTCCCATACGCAGTATGGGGAGGAATGGCTTTTTTTGTTTTTGCCAAGGAAGGATATTTAATTTTAAGGAGAAATAAAATGATCGACATTAAGTTTTTACGTGAAAATCCCGATGCTGTTCGTGAGAACATCAGAAAGAAGTTTCAGGATTCAAAGCTCCCCCTCGTTGATGAGGTGATCGCTCTTGATGAGGAGCTTCGCGCATCGAAGAAGCAGGCTGACGACCTTCGAGCAAACCGCAATAAGGTTTCCAAGTCCATAGGTGCTCTTATGGGGCAGAAGAAGTTTGAAGAGGCAGAGGCGGCGAAGCGCCTTGTTTCCGAGCAGGCGGCGCTGCTTGCGGAGCTTGAGGCAAAGGAGAGCGAGCTTGAAGAGAAGGTTCGTTCCATAATGATGGTGATCCCCAATATCATCGATCCCTCGGTTCCCGTAGGTAAGGACGATAGCGAGAACGTTGAGGTCGAGAGATACGGTGAGCCTGTTGTTCCCGAATTTGAGATCCCTTATCACACCGATATTATGGAGCGCTTTGCAGGCATAGATCTTGACAGTGCGCGCAGAGTGGCGGGTAACGGCTTCTATTACCTTATGGGTGATATCGCAAGGCTTCATTCAGCTGTTATCGCATATGCAAGAGATTTTATGATAGACAGAGGCTTTACCTATTGCATTCCTCCCTATATGATCCGCGCGGGCGTTGTCACCGGCGTTATGTCCTTTGCGGAGATGGATGCTATGATGTATAAGATCGAGGGCGAGGATCTTTATCTTATCGGCACCTCGGAGCATTCTATGATAGGTAAGTTCATAGACCAGATAATTCCCGAAAAGCAGCTTCCGCAGACTCTTACCTCGTACTCTCCCTGTTTCAGAAAGGAGAAGGGCGCACACGGTATCGAGGAGAGAGGTGTATACAGAATACATCAGTTCGAGAAGCAGGAGATGATAGTCGTTTGTAAGCCTGAGGATTCGCCGATGTGGTTTGATAAGCTCTGGCAGAACACGGTTGATCTTTTCCGCACACTCGATATACCTGTAAGAACGCTTGAGTGCTGCTCGGGTGACCTCGCAGATCTCAAGGTCAAGTCGGTTGACGTTGAGGCTTGGTCGCCAAGGCAGAAGAAGTATTTCGAGGTAGGCTCCTGCTCCAATCTCGGTGATGCTCAGGCGAGAAGGCTTCGCATCAGATATAAGGGCGAGGACGGAAAGACTACGCTTCCTCATACTCTTAATAATACCGTTGTTGCACCTCCCAGAATGCTCATTGCATTCCTTGAAAATAACCTTAACGATGACGGCAGTGTCAATATTCCCGTAGCACTCCGTCCCTATATGGGCGGCACAGAGAAGCTCGTTCCCAAGGCTCGCGGATAAGAATGGAGAAATATGCTATTGTTATCGCCGGTATATCCGGCGTAGGCAAAACGACGGTTGCCGATCGGCTTATAGAAGATCTCGGTTATCTTGAAATGAGCCGATCAGCGACCACGAGATCGCCGAGAGGCGATGGAAGGGATGACGAGTACGTCTATATAACCGAGGAGGAATTCAGGCGCTCGATCGCGGAGGGCGGTGTTGCCGAATATACCGAATACGGCGGAAATCTTTACGGCACGCGCAAGTGCGAGCTGGAGAGAATATTCGATAGCGGCAAGCATCCTATCCTGGTGCTTGATTATAACGGTGCGGCATCGCTTAAAAAGAGCCTTGATTATCCGGTGTACGCATTTTACGTCTATACCGATCTCGCAATAGCGGAGGAAAGATTGCGTCTGCGCGATCTTGCTTCCGGGTGCGAAAGGGCGAGGGCATCATTTGAGAAAAGATGCCGTCAGAATATAGATGACTTTTCGGTTCTTCATACGATGGCGGAGCTTTTTGACTGCTATGTTGAAAACGAGGAGGTCGGGAAATGCGCCTCGGAAATAATCGCGGCGATCGACAAGCTCCGTTGCGGCGAGGAGGCTATGTCGCTCTTCGAAAAGGTGATGATAACCGAGGATTTTCGCAGAAAAGCATCGGAACGACTTTGCACCTGATTAAATGAATATGCAAATTCGCCTAAAATATTTGGTGAATATGTATATTGCAAAGAAGAGTAATATATGTTATAATAAAGTGCAAATACTTTTTGCCCGCGCATAGCCTGCGCGTGAAATACGACGGCTAGCCGTCGTATTTCTATGGATATCCATAGAAATACGACGGCTAGCCGTCGTATTTCTAGGGATATCCATAGAAACAAAAATATTTTCAGAAAGGGAAAGAAAATGAAAAACAAGAAACTTGCAAAGATCTTGGTGCTCATTCTCTCGGTAGCTCTCATTTGCGGCGCGCTTATAATGGTCGTTAATGCAGATGATACAGTGGACATAGGCGTAGACCTCGCCCCCACGCTTACCGCAGCAGAGGCAGGCAGCACGGTCACTCTTACGGAAGATTCATTCGTTAATTCCTTCGCACTCGATAAGAATCTTACCATTGACCTTGCAGGCTACACTCTCACATCCACGACGAGTGAAGCATTCAGCATCAGCACCGACGTTACCTTGAATATCGTAGGTAACGGAACACTCAACCTCGATGGTGCACTGGTACGTGTATCCGGATGCACTCCGAAGGTAAACGTCACGGGAGGTAGCTCTGATATCATTATCAAGCATACCGGCAGTAAGGCTATTAACTTAGTTTTCACCAATAACGGTGATTTCAGCTTTACTAACGTAGACGTTATTTCCACCGCGGCATACAATAATGCAACCGATGCGAAGAACTGGATATTCTATGCCGGCGGTTCTGCAAACTGGAGCTTCAAAAACTTTGACTTCAGATGCGATACTGCTGACCGCAAATATTGGGTATCCAACAACACCGTAACGTACACCGATAACTCGCTCGGCTTCATTAAGGTATCTTCGACCGGTACCCTTGTTATGGAGAACAGCTCGGTATATACTACCGGTAACGGTATTCATTACGAGGCAGCCTCCCATGCATCGGCAGACGTTGAGTTTATAACGATCGATAACTCAACCCTCTCCTGCATTGCAAAGAATGGATTCGCCCGCGTCGTTGCTTTCTGGGGCGGCTGGAGCGGAACTACTCTCGGTACCATTTCCATAACCGATTCTCTCATTGAGGGCTCATATAACGTTATAATGGGTGGTAAGGACACCTATGAGAAGACGATATATAAGTTCAATAATTCGGTTATAATGACGGCAAACTCCAATACCAGATATAAAAGCGGATCGGATCAGGGTAATATCCTTCGCGGATCTAAGGCTATATTTGATGCCAATTCAAGGATAGCATTCGCCTGGTACGCTGCCACCAATAACGGTCAGATCCACGTTTCCGAGGGAACCAGATTGTCGAAGCCCGTTACTATGGCGGGAGGCATAAATCTTTATATGCCCGACGGTCAAAAGCTGGTTATCGCAACCGATGGTACTATTACCAATAATAGCACCGAATATGCTCTTGCCTTTGACCCGGTTACCGATTCCAACTTCCCCTACGTTGTCGTTAAGCTCGAGGAGGGCAAGACCGCTGCCGATTATACCACCTTTACGGCGGATAAGTCCTACTATCTTACGATGAATGATATTTATTCCGCAACCGGATCAAATACTACCGACGCGAATAAATGGAAGGATTGCTTTGCAAATGCAGGTTATTTCTGGATAGGCCGTACCACACAGGCTAATTCTTCCAGTGGTTCGCGCTTTGCTCCCGGTGATATTTACGGTGGAGTTTACACCTTTACCGGCGCCGGTAATGATACCAACATCTGGCACGGTGCATTAACAGATTCCGATGCAAACGGTAATACTGCGTATAAGTATATCGTAACTCCCTCTGTAGATGACCCCACCTCACCTACTCATACCTTCTACAAGGATACCTATATGGTATTAGGAAACGGCAGAGACACAACCTACGCTCCCGTAAACAGTGAATCTCAGGCGGCAGTTTACGTATACGATATAGACTTCGCTACCGATTCTGCGGTAGGCTATCCCACGATAGGTAACTTCATGATTTCTGCAAGAAAGAGTAACGGTGGCGCAAGATCCGGCCCCTCCGGAAAAGTCAGTGCAGACGGTAAGTTTACCATCGGCGATAAAACCTACCAGCTTAAGCCTAACGGCGAGTGGAACCATCTGACGGCGGTTGTATATACCTCCGGCACGCAGGGTAAGTCCTATTATTACCTTAATGGCGAGCAGGTGGCAAGCGGCACTGCATACGGTACTGAAGCTACATATCTCCAGGGCTTCTACGTTCAGTTGAATAAAAGCAATCCTCAGACCGTTGGGGCGACTATGCTCTTTGATAACGTTGCATTCAGAGCTTACAATTCTGTCAGCGATGATGAAATGACAACTAATACCCCCGACAAGTATAACTGGTATAACAACAGTAATAAACTCAAGGCTAACGCCAGCATCGTAGCAGGCGGTAAGGAATACAGCTCTGTAAACCAGGCTTTCGCGGCGGCTGATGCTCTCGGAACTGCTGCCTTCCTTCTTGATGATACGATCGAGGAGCTTATCAATACCGACGGTGTTGTAAATGCTAACGGATACGTTGTATCTGCAGCTGAAGGCTCCTACGGCGCAGACATTAAGTACGCAAAGGACGGCTCGATCGCATCCTACATATTCGATTCGACCTACAATGATCTTACCGTTACCTACAAGTGGTACATCGGTGAGCCCGGCGGTAATATGTTCGATGAAAATAACTTTGATCTTACCACCGTTAAGGTAGGTCAGATACCCGAGCATGCTCTTACAAGCAATTATCTTGTAACCGAGGGCGGCGACTATCTTGCAAGAAAGCAGGTAGGCTGGTCGCACACCGGTCTTGAGACCGAGACGGTAGGAGAGGAGCTTACTCCCGTTACTATCGCTCTTGCAAAAGAGGTCGCATCCAGAGACGAGTATGACCGCTATGAGTATCTTTATCCGGTATACGGAGAAGCGCAGAACTATTTCTATTGGGTAGTTCTCGATGAAGAGGGCAACTTCAGCAGAGGCGGAACTCAGTCCAACTTCTACAGCGGTAGTGAAACCAGCGGCTTCAAGGGTGTTGTTAAGCTTGCTTATGGCGAGACCTTCGTTATCTGCAAGGATGGATTCAACTTCGCAGGCGGAATGGCATCGCTTGATGCAGATAAGCTTGCTACGGGAACCGAATCCAGATTCTTTAACTTCGACGTAAACGGTCATCTTGTTTACTTCAATCCCCAGGGAAGCACTACAAAATCTCCCTCATCCTGGACTATCTACAGCGGTGAGACACTCAACGTTTATTCCTCTCGCGAGGGCGGTAGAATAATTGCTCTCGGTTATACAGGTGATAAAGCAGCTGCCGGCATTATGTTCCAGATGAACTCTGCAGGCAGCCTCAAGAACATGACAAATACCGAGTACCTTCAGGCGATAAAGGAAATGGAATCTGATTCTCATCTCAATATAGGTACCGTTACCGTTCGCGGTAATACATACCCCGGATCTAACCTCACGTTCGAGGGCGATACCTTTGTTCGTCTTGAGAGAGCCGATGCGACCTGCTCCGCGAATATAGACGGAATAACCTTTATCCGTACCACAAGCGTTGAGAGTGCCGTATTTATGTCCAAGTTCTCTTATGCAACTGTCAACGTAACCAATTCCAACTTCCTTATGGCTTCGGGTAATGCACTTGTAAGCATAAGCGGAGAAGGCGCAGTGGATGCGGACGGAACTGCAACCACCGATAAGGATAAAGTGGTTACCAAGGGAGAGACTGCTTACAATTTCGATAACTGTGTGGTTATAACCTCCGGTACAGGTAACGTTATAGGAAATAACCTTGGTTGTAAGGAGATCGTATTCACGAACTGCATTATAACCGGTAGACTTAATCCTTCTCACGGCAGTGTAACTTATGTCGGTGAAAATACTGCGGGTGAAAACATTGACAAATTTATAGATGGTTACGACGATACGATTTCTAATGTTAACTATAATGTGCCTATGACTCTTGCAGGCATTACCGATGCGGATACATACACTATCCACTACTACTCGCATACGGGTACAAGCAAAACTGTAAGCAGCTACACAAAGAATTCCTTCGTTATAGCCGTTAACGGATATGAGGGTGAGGCAGATAAGGTTCTTCCCGTCCTCGCTACCAAGGCTATTAAGACCGAGGATAGAATAACCGTAACCTTCAAGGGCTATGGCAGCGTTGAAGATAAGGTTGTTTACTATGCTCCCGGCGGAAATGTCGTATCCGTTGGTACTCTCGATGTATACGATGGCGCAGTTAAGGTTACTCATGACGGCACCTGGGCAGAGGAGCTTCCTCAGAATATCACCGAGGATGCAACTCTCACTCCCAACGTAACTGTTGAGTCTAACATAAACGGCGTTCTTACAAATCTTTCCCTCTATTCTGATTTCAATATCAATCTTTACATCCCTGTAGAGTATGAGGAATATATCACCTCTGTAACCGATGGCACTGATGTGCTTGAGACCTCTCCGGTAACCGTAAACGGTGCTCAGTATATCAAGGTAACTATCGAAAAGAGCTGTGAGGAGGCTACCTCCGATGCCGTATTCTACATCAACGTTAAGGATGGCGAGTATAACGCAACGGCTACTGCTACCATTGATATTGCTTCTTATGCAGAGGTAATACTCAAGGATACCGAGCTTGCTACCTACACCGCAGCTGACAGAAAGCTTATGTACTACATGGTCAACTATGCTAATGAGGCATATAAGTACTTCACCGATGCTACCGCAGATGATGAAGTTCTTGCAAAGCTTCTTGCTGACTACGCAGATGCAAAGGGCGAGGGAATGACCGAGAGCAACTACGATAAGGCTATCGAAGTGCTCGGAGTTGCAGCTGCTATCGATGAGGTAACCGTAAAGCTTGATTCTGCTCCCGAGTACGTACTTATTCTCAAAGACGGCTTCGTAGGTACTGTTACCGTAACCTACGGTGAAAACTCCAGAACCTTCACCGTGACCGAAACCGATCGCAGAACTCTCGTTATCTCGGATATGAAGGCATATAACTTCGCAACCCGTCTTACCATAACCGCGAGCGGAAAGGTTAACGGCGAGGATGTTTCGGTAACCGAAGGCGCATTCAATCTTGATACCTTCGTTAAGTATCACGTTGAGAATGCTAAGGACGAATCATCCGCGACCAAGGCTGATTCCGAGGCTTGCCTTGATCTTCTTCTTGCATTCTACGATTACGTAAGAATGGCAGAGGAGTATAAGGCTTCTATCACGGTTGAGGCATAAAAATTAATTCTTCATCTATTTAGTTTTGACTGAACTAAATGCCGTCTCGGGTGTGACTGACCGTACGGGACGGGAAAACTGACTGCAATTGCGCATTAACAGCGCCTGCCTGATGGCAGATAACAAATAAAACCGAGGGTAGCCCGGCGATTGCCGCGGTTACCCTCTTTTTTGCCTGTTATGCCGGCAAAGTATTTAAAATTTTATGCTTGACATCGGGCGATAATATATATATAATATATTAGGTAGAATAATTTTCACACAAGTATAACAGGAGATTTTTAAATGATAAGAGAAAGAAACGAGATCGACAAAAAATATAAGTGGGATCTGTCTGTAATATATCCCACGGAGGATGCCTTTAACCGGGATTACAAGCGCGCATCCGATATGATAAAGCGCTTCCGCGCACATGAGAAGACTATGCTGAAGGGCGCCAAGGAGCTTTATTCCGCTCTTCGCGATATGGCTGATATAGATTACCTTATCACGTATCTGTGGCAGTATGCATCGCTGAACTTCTCGGTCGAAACCTCGAATAACGGATATCAGGCACTCAATACAAAGGTCAGAAATCTGGCTACCGAGGCAGGTGAGGCGGCATGGTTTGTCACACCTTATCTTCTCAGACTCGATGAAGAGAAGCTTGATGAGTGGTTCAAGGAATGCCCGGAGCTTGAGGTATTCCGCCGCCAGATAGAGAAGTCGATGCGTGAGAAGCCTCATACTCTTTCGGACGAGGGAGAGATCCTTATGTCAAAGATGCAGAATGCGCTCGGCTCACATACGGGTATCAGATCCATATTTGCAAATTCCGACCTCAGATTCGGCAAGTTCCGCGATGCGGACGGCAAGCTCGTTGAGCTGACAGATACAAATTATGTTATGTATCTTATGAATAAAAACCGCGACGTGCGCCGCGGTGCATTCCGTTGCCTTTACAAGACCTATGAGCAGTTCGGTAATACCTTCGCTACCCTCTACGAGGCGAGAGTGAAGGAGGCAACCACCAATGCCAGAGTCCGTAGCTTCAAGGATTCTATAACCGCATCTACCTTCCGCGATGAGGTAACTCCCGAAATATACAATAATCTTATACGATCTGTAAGATCAGGTCTGCCCGCACTCTATGATTATTATGCGCTCAAGGCAGAGGTTCTCGGTGTGGACAAGCTCCATCTTTATGACGTTTATGCGCCTCTTATAGGCGAGGTAGACTCGCATTATACTTATGAGGAGGCTGTAGCGGAGGTTCTCAAGACGGTTGAGATCTACGGCTCGGAGTATTACAATGCCCTGAAGGCAGGTCTTACCGAAAAGGGATGGGTAGACGTATTCCCGTCAAGAGGAAAGCGCGGCGGTGCATTCTCATCCGGAGCCCCCGGCACAGAGCCCTATATCCTTCTCAACTTCAACGAAAAGTACGATGACGTTTCAACTCTCGCGCATGAGGCAGGACATTCGATGCACAGCTACTTCTCGAATAAGTATAACGAGCCTCATAATTCAAATTATACTATTTTTGTTGCAGAGGTTGCCTCGACTGTAAATGAGCTTCTTATGGCGCACAGAAAGCTTAACGAATGTAAGAATGACGAGGAGAAGCTTTATATTCTCAATCAGCTTATGGAGACCTATAAGGGAACTCTCTACCGTCAGACCATGTTTGCCGAGTTCGAGCGCGATATGCACGCCCTTTGTGAGCGCGGCGAGCCGCTCACGGCAGATCTTATCAACAAGCATTATTATAAGCTTGTCCGCCGTTACTTTGGTCCTTCGGTTGCATGCGATAAGCAGATCGCATACGAGTGGATGCGTATACCTCACTTCTACTCCTGCTTCTACGTATATAAGTACGCGACCTCTATTTCAGCAGCTTCTGCAATAGTCAAGCGTATAGAGACCGAGGGAGAAGCTTATATCGGAAAGTATATAGATTTCCTTAAGTGCGGCGATTCGAAGTCCCCTCTGGACAGCCTTCTCGTTGCCGGTATAGATATGCGCGATCCTTCGGTCGTTACCGGAGCGATAGAGGACTTTGCATCGGCGATAAAGTCCTTCCGCGAAATATACAATAAAAATAAATAATAGCATGCCCCTAGTCAATAAAAGCCCCGGCACGTTATAAAAGTGCCGGGGCTTTTATTGACTCTGTTAAAATGAATTGTTTATTATGCCCGATGCCGGGAAAGCATCATTACATATCGTTTTTGATGTAATTGAAGTAGTATACCGAATACAAGGTGTATGCGATGGAAAGCAGTGTGATAAGCGTTCCGAGCCAGGGGAGGGATGATGTAACGATAGTTGGCATCGTAACGTCCGAGCTGTCCGTGAAGATAAGCTGAACATTTCCGTTAGCAAATACGTTCAGAAGCTTGACTATGCCGAGCAGAGAGGAAAGCCCTGTTATAATCACAGTCTTACGGTATGCATCCTTAAGATATGGATCCTTTTTATCGAGCTCGGTGTGTGCGCGCGCCGTGAACACCTCCAGAATGTATTTTTTCAGCATAAGGAAGCATATCGCTATAAGAGCAAGATAGCTGGCAGTCTCCACGATGGAGAGTATTTCAACCATCTTATAGGATTCGTGTGCGGCAATATTGTTTGCATAGAGCAGGGACGAATATCCGTATTCGTTCAGGAATTTGACGGTAAATACGTAATTTACCAGAGAAAACAGGCTGAAAAGTGTACCGCATATCAACGAATAGCGGCGAAGCTCCTCGGCACCATTTACGTGATGTGAGAGCAGTACAAGCGCGGTTGTAAATGCCAGTCCCTGAAGAAATCCGGGCAAAAGATCTACGCTGTTATAGTTCTGGAATATAAGGTCGAATGAGAGGACTGCGCATATATTGAATACCACGAATGCGCGCGATATAGAGCGCTTCTTAAGCCTTTCATTGTATGCATCGCGTGAATCGGGCGTGATCATACTGTCTATTGCGCTGAAGAATTTGCCTTCATCCCTTATCGCTTTTACGTACTTCGTCATACGGGAAAGCCATATCACACCGCAGGTGAATCCGATGATGAGAGAGGCGAGGATAGCCCACGGATAGTAGCGCGAGCCGTACATTATCGCCTCGGTGGAGCCTATCTCAACGCTTCTCGTTATCCTCAGCATCTCGGGGAGGGCATATACAGCAGACTTGAAGATGAGGAAAACGAAGGTGAACGTGCGCAGAGCATCGGTGGAGATGAGAGTCCCGCTCTTTATAAGCGACTCGGCATCAGTGCGCTGACCCAGGTATGATAGGGCATCGAAGGAATTTTTCACCGCAGGTATAAGGAATATTATCTCAATTGTGGCAAAGACAAGAGTCATAAGAGCAACTATATCGTGATCCTGCACGTTACCCATACGCGTTGTGGTAACGATGACGATAGCGGGTATTTTTGCAATACTGATATATGCCAGCTTCATAAATGCAGCTCTTGCTTCCTCAAAATAGGGGGTAGAGTCCGCGGCTCGTTCGAAAAGCTTTGCCAGTATGATATATCCTATAAAATCAGGGAGAAAATCATACAAATTTATATTCGGGTTGAAAAGCATCACCAAGGCAAGGATAACTGCCGAGGCGGTGTTCTTCTTTTTCTGTTCTTTATCGGCAGAAAGAAGGTTTATTTCGCTCATATGTTATTTTTTCCTTTTGCTGTTCTTGGCACTTTTCCTTTCCCTTCGGTATTCGGCGTATTTTTTGCCGCTTTCCTCCAGGGAATCGTAAAATTTGGTAAGTGCATTTTGCTTTGTCTTTTTGCGTTCTCTTTCAAGATCCTCAGGCATGCATATCGAAGCATATGCGCGGTATATAGTTATAAGAGCTGATACCACGAAAAATACTACGGCTGTGAGCACGATAAAATACACGTATGCCATAGGCTTGCCGATAAGTACCGAGAGGAAGGGAAGCTCTGTGAGAGCGGCAAAAGCAAGAGAGAAGGATATGGGTAATGATCTTTTTGCGGTTGATGCAAGATCGTCAGCCTCCACCTCGCGTGCGACCTCATATATGCCTCGCATAATGAATACGGAAAGCACGAAGATCGCGGCATACCGTATCGCACCGAGATAGGAGTTGATCATTGTGAGTGTATCGCTGTATACGAAAAATCCGGTAAATGCCAGCGCAAGCTCGCCTATAGCGATAAGCGCAAATACCGCAGATGCGATCATAGCCCGTCGGAAATCGCGGTTGACCGTAGAAAGTCGGTAAAGCCCGGTGAGCATCACCATAGCGGCGATCGCATCGGTATAGGAGAAATAGGTGATGTTGATAAGGAAGAAATATCCTATAAAAAGTGTGCCGAAGCCCATAATTCAGAGCTCCTTACGATTTTGAATTATCTTTTGCCCAGCAGCAGTTCTTGTATTTCTTTCCGCTTCCGCAGTGGCAGGGGTCGTTTCTACCGAGTACGCGCTTTGCCGTGACGGGGCGCGTTGCGGTCTTGCCGCCGTTTTCACCGACACCCGTTTCGCGCGCAACCTGAACGCGCTCGGTGGACTGTATTCTCGGAACCACCGCAAGAATCTGGCGCACGGTGTCCTCCTTGATATCCTCGCTCATTTTATCAAACATATCTGCGCTTTCGAGGCGGTATATGGCAACGGGATCTCTTTGAGCATATGAGTTAAGACCAACATAGCCCTTGAGCTCATCCATAGCCTCGAGATGATCCATCCACTTGCTGTCAACGTTTCTTAAGAGAATGACCTTCTCGACCTCGCGCATAGCATTTTCGGGCGCTCCGGGTACACTTCTGAAGAGCTCATCCTTGCCGTGATATATATCAAATGCCTTAGTTATAAAGCTCTCCTTAAGTGCCTCTCTGTCGAGCTCTGCGCGCTCCTCATCTGTAAGTGAAAGCGTTTTTCCATCGGTGAGAAGACCTCTGAAGTGCTGTGAGAATTCCTCCGGCTTGTATTCGGATGGGTTTTCTGCGCCGAAATAGAAGTCGAAATTCGAAGAGATAACGTCCGAGATCATAGCCTCGATCCGCTCATGCATATCATCTTGCCAGAGAACCTCGGCACGCTGCTGATAAATAACGTTTCTCTGCTGGTTCATAACGTCATCATAGGTAAGAACGTTCTTTCTGCGCTGGAAGTTCATAGATTCGATCTTCGCCTGAGCTCTTTCTATCGCTCCCGAAACCATTTTGAGATCGATAGGCATATTCTCCTCGATACCGAGAGATGCCGCCATTCCCGCTATTTTGTCCGATCCGAACAGACGCATAAGATCGTCCTCAAGCGATAGATAGAAGCGCGATTCACCGGGGTCACCCTGTCGTCCGCTTCGTCCGCGGAGCTGGTTGTCAATACGGCGGCTTTCGTGTCTTTCGGTGCCTATGATGAATAAACCGCCTGCCTCGCGCACCTTGTCCGCCATCGGTCGGATCTCTTCCTTGTATTCCTCGTAATAGCGGTTGAATACATCACGTGCTTCAAGTATTGCTTCATCCTCGGTATGGCTCGATCCGGTCGCGGCATTTATTACCCAATCCTCGAAGCCTTCCTTTTTCATCTTCGTCTTTGCAAGGTATTCGGGATTGCCTCCGAGCATAATATCAGTACCTCTACCTGCCATGTTGGTGGAAATGGTGACCGTGCCGTAGGTTCCCGCCTGAGCAACTATCTCAGCCTCCCTGTCGTGCTGCTTTGCATTAAGGACTCTGTGGGGAATACCGGTTCTCTTGAGAAGCTGTGAGAGCTCCTCGGACTTATCTATCGATACGGTACCGACAAGCACAGGCTGGCCCTTTTCGTGACAAGCCTTTATCTGCTCGATTATAGCCGCGAGCTTGCCGCGTCTGGTACGGTATATAGCATCGTTATGATCCTTTCTGATCATAGGCATATTCGTGGGAACGGCGACAACGTCAAGGCGGTATATTTCTCTGAACTCATTTTCCTCGGTGAGCGCAGTACCGGTCATTCCGGAGAGCTTGGAGTACATACGGAAGTAGTTCTGGAAGGTTATTGTTGCAATCGTTTTCGATTCCTTCTGGATCTTAACGTGCTCCTTTGCCTCTATCGCCTGATGAAGTCCGTCATTATAGCGTCTGCCGGGCATAAGACGACCTGTAAAGCTGTCAACGATGATTACAGAATCATCTTTAACGATATAGTCATCGTCTATCTTCATAACGCCGTGTGCCTTTATAGCAACGTTAACGTGGTGATATATATTATTATTTTCCGGATCGGAGAGATTTTCTATTTTGAAGAAGCGCTCAGCCTTTTCTATACCGTGCCTGGTAAGAACGGCAGTTTTTGCCTTTTCATCGACTATGAAGTCCTCCTCGTACTCATCCGTATCGAGCTTTGCATCAAGCTCCTTGATAACGTGGCGGCTCATAGTGCGGACAAGCTTGTCTGCCATATCGTAAAGCTCGGTGGATTTTTCACCCTCGCCCGAAATTATAAGGGGAGTTCTCGCCTCGTCTATAAGTATCGAGTCGACCTCGTCAACTATAGCAAAGGCGTGACCGCGTTGAACAAGTCTTTCCTTGTAGACGACCATATTGTCACGAAGATAGTCAAATCCGAGCTCGTTATTGGTGCCGTATGTGATATCTGCGGCATATGCCTCTCGCTTTTCATTGCTGTTCTGTCCGTGAACGATCAGTCCTGTGGTAAGTCCGAGGAAACCGTAAACTCTGCCCATCTCCTCGCTGTCTCGGCGAGCAAGGTAGTCATTGACGGTAACTATATGAACGCCCTTTCCCGTAAGTGCATTAAGATATGCGGGAAGGGTAGCAACGAGTGTTTTTCCTTCACCCGTCTTCATTTCTGCTATTCTGCCCTGATGAAGAAGTATACCTCCCATAAGCTGAACGCGGAAGGGACGCTTGCCCAGCACGCGCCAGTCTGCTTCGCGTACAACGGCAAAGGCATCGGGGAGAATATCGTCAAGCGTATCGCCCGACTCAAGCCTGCCCTTGAACACACCGGTCATAGCCTTAAGCTCATCGTCACTCATCGACTCATACTTCTGTGCAAGTGCTTCTATCCGATCTACTGTAGACTCTATCTTTTTGATCTGCTTTTCGCTATAGGATGCGAAGAGAGAAGAAAATATACCCATTTGTCAAAAAACCTCCGGTAATCTGCAATATT
Organism: Oscillospiraceae bacterium; assembly: GCA_015064555.1. GTDB lineage: Bacteria > Bacillota > Clostridia > Oscillospirales > CAG-272 > UBA1740. The sequence continues at coordinate 28,808 of SVRZ01000004.1, read as the reverse complement.
GCGATACTATCTCAATTATAACAATTATAACACATCATATCAACAAAATAAATAAATAAATGTAAATATTTTAAAAAATACTTGACTTTTTTTGGCTTTGGTTTAAAATATTCATTGTAATCTGCTGTATAAATCGTTTTTACGGGGGAAAAATGACAATGAAAAAATTAAATATCGTGCTTTATTCACCTGAGATACCCCAGAATACGGGTAATATTTCGCGCACTTGCTCGGTAACGGGCGCGGCACTTCATATAATAAAGCCCATCGGCTTTGAAATATCGGATAAAACGCTTAAGCGGGCAGGTCTTGATTATTGGAGCACGCTTGAGATATACTATTATGAGAATTATGCGGAATTTGAGGAAAAGCACCGCGATAAGGAGATATTTTATTTCTCCGCTCACGCAAGACAGAGGTACACCGACGTTGATTATCCCGAAGAGGTATACCTGATGTTCGGTAAGGAGACCGCGGGACTGCCCAAGGAGCTTATTCTCGAAAATATAGATCATTCGGTGCGCATTCCGATGCTTGAAAACCGCAGATGCCTTAATCTTTCAAATGCCGTGGCTATAGCTGCATACGAGGTTTTGAGAAGATGGGATTTTGAGGGGTTTCTCGGTGAGGGGGATATCTGACTCTCCGCACTGAAAGGAGCTTGATTGAAAACGTCTAATGAAGATTTTATCCCCGTCATTCTCGGCGGGGATCTTAATGGGTATTCTATGGCAATGTCATTCGCCGCGCGATACGGTGTTGTATCGCATGTATTCGCGCGCGATCGCCTTGCAATAACAGATAGCTCTGCATTTGTAAGACTCCATACGGTAAAGGCTCTGGATGAATGCGATGCCGCCGTTCCGGCATTGATGAAATTCGCAGATGAGCATAAGGGACAGCGACTTCTGCTCATTCCTTGCGCCGATTGGTATATAGAAATGCTTGAATATGCCCGCGACGCCTTAAACGGGCGTTTTTTCTTTCATATTCCTTCGTTTGAGGTCTGGCGTGCCACCTCTGATAAATCTGTATTTATCGAAATAATGGACAGATACGGAATACCTCATCCCAAGGGAGAGGCCTTCCGAAGCGATTTGCACGATTTTCAGAGGCGATGCTCTTATTTGCGACCGCCGTTCGTCGTTAAGGCCGCCGATTCGGATGAATTCTGGCGCAATTCATTTCCGGGGATGGAAAAGGTGTATTTTGCCGACTCTCTCGATGAGGTGCGTAATATAGGAAAAATCATTTTCGGCTCGGGATATCAGGGCAAGCTCATAGTCCAGGAGTACGTGGGCAATAATAACGGAGCACATCCGCCGTATTCATCGGTTCTGACCACCTACTCTGATTCACGTGGACGTGTCATACGCGCAGTCCTCGGAGACGTGATATTGGAGGAGCTTTCGCCGACTGCAAGAGGAAATTACTCTGCCATACTGACTCGCCGCCCGGATGATATCACACAAAAAATAATCTCAATGCTCGATGGGATCGGTTATACGGGTATCGCCAATTTTGATATCCTGATCGCCGACGGCAGGAGCTATTGCCTTGAGCTTAATCCAAGACAGGGGCGCAGCTTCGATTACGTCAGGAGTGCGGGGATGGATGTCGCGGAGCTTCTTGTCAACGAAATGAACGGAGTTTCAACAGGTGAGAGCTTCTTATATGAAGACGGCTTCTGGCGATGTGTCAGCCGGCGCACGGTTATAAAGTATGCAAATAATAAAGGCCTTTTGAACAAGGCGCTGGAGCTTGAAAAACGCGGAAGAGCAATAACGCCTTATGACCGTGGCGGTGATAGCGGTATCCTTCGCAGACTGTATGTTATGACACATCTTTTACGCGAGGGGCGGAGATATTCAAGGTATGCTAAAGAGGCAGCACGATGCTATTAAGTAAGCTTATCTCACTAATAGAGCATGACTCATTCCGAGGACTATCCGAGTGCGAGGTGACAGACGTGACTGACAGATCCTCTGAGGTGACTGAGGGGACTGTATTCGTATGTATAAAAGGCTCGAAAACATCAGGAGAGCTTTATATAAATGAAGCACTGCGGAATGGTGCTTGTGCGATAGTTACTACTGATAAAAAAGTGAAAATTCAGTCAAAAACTGTTATTTTCTCGAAAAACGCAAGAAAATCATTGGCAGAAATTGCAAAAATTCTTTATTTTGGTTCGCATAAATTTAAAAGGATAATAGGAATTACAGGAACCAAAGGAAAAACTACAACTGCAGAAATGCTTTATAAGTGCCTGGAAGGAATAGGAATAAACACACTTTTTATAGGCACAACAGGTATAAAATCAACAGATTTTGGTGAGAGCATCCTGGAAACAGAAAATACGACTCCATCTGCATCGCTTTTATACCGCGCATTGGGAGAGGCAGCGCTTCGCGGTACAGAGGTAGCGGTAATAGAGGTATCCAGTCAGGCACTTGCTACCCTTCGCGTGTATGGAATACCCTTCGACGTGTGCATTTTTACCGGACTTTCCGAGGATCATATAGGCGCAGGAGAGCATAAGGATATTTCGGATTACAGGGAAGCCAAGCGAATGCTTTTCAGAGATTATGGGGCAAGGACGGCTATAATTAATTCATCAGATTCAGAATCGGAATTTATGGCACGCGGTGTAAAGAGGACGGTGCGTGTAGGATACGATGCCGATGATGACTTTTCTATTACAGGTGTGAGCTTTGATTTAAGAGGTGTCGGATTCCTTTTAAATGGGGTTCCTATATCGGTTGGAATTCCCGGCGATCATAATGCTCTTAATGCGGCATTGGCGATAGCCACTGCCAGCGAGATATCGGGAGAGGCGATATCCCGTTTCGCAAATGTGCTTTCGGATATTTCAATTTGCGGCAGACTTGAATGCTGGAATTGGCAGAATAGATATATAATCATAGATTTTGCTCACAATCCAAATAGCTTTGAAGCAATATTCAAAAGCATATCCGCTCTCGCAACACGGAGAATCATAGCTGTTTACGGCTCTGTAGGAAACCGTTGTCGCGGGAGAAGATCCGCTCTGGCAGCAGTTGCGGAAAGATTTGCAGACCTCTCGATAATAACGTCGGATGATACCGATGGTGAGATGGTAGAGAAGATATGCGCCGAGATATACTCATCCTACCGCGATAAATCGAGGGCTTTTGTAGTACCGGACAGATGTGAGGCTATAAAAAAGGCCTTCGCTCTTTCGGAGGAAGGCGATTTTATTTTGCTTTTGGGAAAGGGACACGAAAAATTCCAGATCGTAAATGGAAGGCGTATCCCGTTTTCTGAGCAGGCGGTGATTTCGTCTATAGGCGCGGTAAGGGGCTTACCGCCTCGAAAGTGACGGTATGTCGATTGATATTTTTGCTTCGGGCTCGGGCGGTGATATACCGTCCGAGCCACCGCGTTCTATGCATTTTGCAAGCCAATGCATATTGCGGGCAAGGGAACGGACGTTTTGGAGACCCTCTGCATCCCGCTCTGCGCTCGCGCTGTCAACGGCGTATACTATAGGCGGATATCCCGAGGTAACTATCGGTGATGACGTGAAGTGAAAGAATCTGTTCACCTGATCGACTGCACTGCTTATGCACCCACGCCTTCCTATACCCACGGTTGCTACAGGCTTATATAAGAAATGCCGCTTTTCGCTGTAAAGCAATCTTGATAGAAGTGCCGTAAGACTGCCAACGGCGCCACCGTAATAGGTGGGAGTGACGAATATTATACCGTTTGCCGATTCTACGGCACTTGCAAATTCACCAAGATCTCCTATAATACAGCCCCCACCGCCCTTGCAGCCGCCGCACGCAGTGCAGGCACTGCGTGCCTCGATTCCTATATCAAGCTCGATGGTCGTATCACCAAGCGCGTCAAATGAATCCCAAAGCTCTGAAACAACTCTTGCAGATGCTCCTTTTTTATGAGGGGATGCGTTTATAAGCAATATGTTCATATACTTTCCTTTCTGATCGGGAGATTAGTTTTAACCAAATTTAAATTTTAATGCCTGTTTTATTGACATTTCGCCAAAGTTATAGTACAATATTATGTAGATTATTTTCTAATAGAACGAAAGGACGATAAAATGACAAAAATTGATATATTTTCCGGATTTCTGGGTGCCGGAAAAACAACGCTTATAAAAAAGCTTATAAAAGAGGCTTATGCAGGTGAGAAGGTCGTTCTCATAGAGAACGAATTCGGTGAGATCGGTATAGACGGCGGATTCCTTCAGGACGCCGGAATAGAAATAACCGAGATGAATTCGGGCTGCATATGCTGCTCGCTTGTAGGCGATTTCACGAAGGCGCTGGCAAAGGTGCTTGACGAATATAAGCCCGACAGAGTAATAATCGAGCCCTCGGGCGTAGGTAAGCTTTCCGATATCATCAAGGCGGTTGAAAAGCTTGATTCTCCCGATGCCATGCTCAATTGCTTTACTACCGTTGCCGATGCAGGAAAATGCAGAATGTATATGCGTAATTTCGGAGAGTTTTACAACGATCAGATATCTCACGCATCTGCGATATTCCTTTCTCATACCGATAAGGCATCCGATAAGAAAATCGAGGAAGCGGTAAATCTTATAAGAGAGCACAATTCGGATGCGGTTATCATCACCACTCCTTATGACAAGCTTGACGGTAAGGATATTCTTGCAGCTATGGAGCACAAGGACACGCTTGAGGATACGCTGAAAGATCTTGAAAAGGAAGCGCATCACCATCATAAGCACGGTCATCACCACCATCACCACGATGATGAAGAGGAGTGCAGCTGCGGATGCCACGAGCATGAGCATCATCATCACCACGATGATGACGAGGAATGCAGCTGCGGATGCCACGAGCATGAGCATCACCACCATCACCACGACGATGACGAGGAATGCAGCTGCGGATGTCACGAGCATGAGCATCACCATCACCACCACGATGATGACGAGGAGTGCAACTGCGGATGCCACGAGCATGAGCATCACCATCATCACCACGATGATGATGAGGAATGCAGCTGCGGATGTCACGAGCACGATCATGAGCATGAGCATCACCACCATCACCATGCAGACGAGGTATTTGCGAGTGTAGGAGTGGAAACCACACACAAATTTACTATAGCCCGCATAGAGGAGATCCTTGAAATGTTCGATGAGGATTCGGATCTTGGAATGATACTCAGGGCGAAGGGCATAGTTGAATCCGAGGACGGAAGCTGGATACATTTTGATTACGTTCCCGGAGATATAGACGTAAGGCATGGCAGTGCCGGAGTTATAGGCAGACTTTGTGTTATCGGCTCGGGCATAGACAAGGAAAAAATCAAGGGCATATTTGGAGTTTAATATATGGATATTCCGGTATATTTGTTCACCGGCTTTCTTGAAGCAGGTAAGACAAAATTCATAAAAGAAACGATGCAGGATGAGAATTTCAACGATAAAAGCCGAAAATATCTCATTATTACCTGCGAGGAGGGCGAGGAGGAGATAGAGCCTGCCGAGCTCGGCGATAACGTATCGATATGCCGATTTGAGCGTGAGGACGATCTGGTTGCCGACAGGCTTCTTGCAAGGCAGAAGCGCGCAGGCGCAGACGTCATACTCGTTGAATACAACGGTATGTGGATGCTCGATAAATTCTACAATGCTCTTCCCGAGAATTTTATGGTCTATCAGGAAATACTTATTGCCGATTCGACTACAATACTCTCATATAATGCAAATATGCGTCAGCTCGTTGTTGATAAGCTGACAAGCTGTGAGATGGTGGTATTCAACAGAACCGATAAGAATACCGACAGAATGGCACTTCATAAGCTCGTCCGCGGTGTGAGCAGAAAATCCAATATATGTTATGAGGATCTTGGCGGAAATATAGAATTTGATGATATTCCCGATCCGCTGCCATATGATATAAATGCTCCTGTTATTGATATAAAGGATGAGGATTTTGCTATATTCTATCGCGATATGAGCGAGGAATTTGAAAAATACAACGGCAAGACCGTAAGATTCAAGGGAATAGCCGCGACAGATTCGTCGCTTCCCAAAAATAATTTTGCGATAGGCAGACATATAATGACCTGCTGTGCCGATGATATAGCATACCGAGGAGTGGTTGCCGACGGGATGCTCGGTAAGAAGGTAAAGACTCGCGATTGGTTTATAGTTGAGGGTAAGCTCACCGAGGCATACTCGCCTCTGTATGGCGGCAGGGGCCCCGTTCTTAAGGTGAGTGCTATTACCGAGGCAGAGAAGCCGGTGCAGGAGGTTGCCACCTTCTGACATATTTCATAAAAGAGAATTATTCCGTTGCTGTATTTTTTTGCGGCAACGGAATAATGTATTTTTTTAGTCTTTTTTGCGGAAAAGTCCTTTACAAAGTGCGAAAAATATGTTATTATGTATTTGTATCCTTTAAATTGTTAACCGAGGAGATAGAGATATGAAGCACACCGATAATAAATTTCCTTTTGAGATGTATTCGCTTTCCGGAAACGGCGTTATAATTCCTCAGCGATTCAGCGAGACCAAGATGGAAATAGCAGAGGTTACCGCAGGCAAGGTAAATATCCAGATAGGAACCGAATACGTAAGTGCTTCTGCGGGTGATTTTGTATATATTCCTCACGGTCTTATCTACAGAGTTGATGCCGTCGATGGTTATGCCGCAGTCAGAGGTATGATATTCGATACCTCGATTATCGAGGCTAATATGCTTAACTATGAAGCAGAGATACTTTATATGTTTTACGTACAGTCGGAGAACAAAATAAAGATATTCTCCGAGATGCATCCCGTACACAAGGTTCTTCGCGAGTGTATGGATCATTCATATGACGAATATATGGCAAAGGACGTTTGCTATAAGCTTCCCATAAGAGCAAATATATATCAGTCGATGACCGCACTTCTCAGGTATTACTGCAGTACAAAGAATGAGTCTGAGCGCATCATCTATCATAACGTTCTCAGGCTTCGTCCGGTTATAAATTACATAGCAGAGCATTATTCCGAAAAGATATATATCGATCGCCTCTCCGAAATAATTATGGTTTCGGCCGATTATTTCACAAAGATGTTTAAGGACAGTATAGGCAAGACGCCGGTTGACTATATCAACGGAATAAGAATAAATCGCTCGATGCAGCTTCTCATTGAGAGCGATAAGCCTATTTCCGAGATAGCAGAAAGTGTTGGCTTTACCAATGCAAACTATTTCCATAAGATATTCAAGCAGTATATGGGTGTCAGTCCTCTTGCATACAGAAAAGGACAGGTGGCAGCTCCCGTAGATGATGAGGAATAATCACCGAACGTTTTTGATAGAATTTCATTTTTGTTGAGTGCTTACCAAAACATTTATTGTAGAACAAATAAAACAGAACCCACCGCAAGGAGATGCCTTGCGGTGGGTTCTGTTTTTATCCGATGCAATCGGAAATGTGATATCAGATATCAAACTTCTTTCTTGCAACGTAGGAGGTATGAAGCGCGTGGTGAGCCGCGGGGCAACCGTAACCACCCTTGAAGTAGTTGTCATAAACTTCCTTGATGATGGGGTTGAGGTGCGACTTGCGCATCTCCATAGCTTCGTCCTGAGCATAGAGTGCCTTAGCGCGAACCGACTTGAGATCTACGGTATCACGAACGTACTGAGGCTGGATGGGCTGACCGCCGCCGTTTACACAGCCGCCGGGGCATCCCATTATCTCAACGAAGGTCCAGTCTGCCTCGCCGCTTGCGATCTTGTCCATAACGAGCTTAGCATTTGCCGCGCCGGAAGCAACGGCAACCTTTATCTCCATACCTGCGATATTGTAGGTAGCTTCCTTGAGTCCATCGGTTCCGCGAACCTCATGGAATTCGATCTCGCTGTTATCCTTGCCGGTAAGAACGTCGTTTGCAGTACGGAGAGCAGCCTCCATAACACCGCCGGTAGCACCGAAGATAACTGCGGCACCGGTGTCAATACCGAGTGCAGAATCGAAGTCCTCGTCGGGAAGGGCAGTGAACTTGATTCCTGCGCGTCCGATCATCTTAGCAAGCTCACGGGTGGTAAGAGCAACATCAACGTCTGCAATACCGTTACCTGCCGCGGACATATCCTCTCTGCCTACCTCAAACTTCTTTGCGGTACAGGGCATGATTGATACAACGAATACGTCCTTAGGATCATAGCCCATCTTATCTGCCCAATAGGTCTTAATAAGAGCTCCGCCCATCTGCTGAGGAGATTTGCAGGAGGAAAGGTGACTTATCATATCGGGATAGTAGAGCTCGCAGAACTTAACCCATCCGGGCGAGCAGGAGGTGATCATAGGAAGAGTTCCGCCGTTCTTAACTCTGCCGAGAAGCTCGGTAGCCTCTTCAACGATAGTGAAGTCTGCAGCGGTGTTGGTATCGAATACCTTCTCAAATCCAAGACGGCGAAGAGCCGCAACCATCTTACCCTCAACGTTGGTTCCGATCTCCATACCGAAGCACTCACCGAGAGTAGCTCTGATAGAGGGAGCGGTCTGAACTATAACATGCTTCGAGGGATCTGCAAGAGCCTCCCATACCTTATCGGTGTCATCGCGCTCAACGAGTGCGCCGGTAGGACAAACAACGGTACACTGACCGCAGGAGATACAGGGAGTTTCGTTAAGCGAAAGACCGAAGGGCTGACCGATGCAGGTATCGATACCTCTGTTGTTGGCACCGATAACAGAAACGAACTGCTCGTTACATGCAGCAACGCATCTACGGCAGAGAATGCACTTGTTGTTATCTCTTACGAGATGGGGAGTGGAGTAGTCAAGCTCATAAACGGGCTTGAAGCCTCCGAATGCCTGAGAATCAACGCCGTACTCAAGGCAGAGCTTCTGAAGCTCGCAGTTAGTTGATCTGGAGCAGGAGAGGCAGTTTTTATCGTGGGTGGAAAGAATGAGCTCAAGAGTAGTCTTGCGAGCAGCTCTTACCTTTGCGGTGTTGGTCTGGATCTCCATACCCTCGGTAACGGGGTATACGCAGGCGGTAACAAGACCGCGAGCACCGGTAGCCTCAACAACGCAGATACGGCAAGCACCGATCTCGTTCTTTTCCTTCATAAAGCAGAGCGTAGGGATCTCAACGCCTGCAGCGCGGGCAGCCTCAAGAATGGTAGCGCCCTTGGGTACGCACACAGCAATACCGTTAACCTTAACATTTAACATTTCCATGACAGCGTACTCCTTTCTTACTTCTTATAAATAGCATTGAACTTACAGCCGGCAACGCAAGCACCGCACTTAACGCACTTGGAGGTGTCGATAGTGAAGGAAGCGAGCTTATGACCGGGTGCAATGTAATCGGTTCTGGTAATAGCATCAGCAGGGCAGTTCTTAGCACACTTGCCGCAACCGATACACTTATCCTGATCGATGATGAAGTTGATAAGTCCCTTACATACGCCTGCAGGGCAAACCTTGTCCACAACGTGAGCGATATACTCGTCGCGGAAGAATTTAAGGGTTGCAAGAACAGGGTTGGGAGCAGTCTGACCGAGACCGCAAAGAGAGTTCTGCTTTATGTAGTTGCAAAGCTCCTCGAGTCTGTCGATATCCTCGAGAGTTCCGTTGCCCTGGGTGATCTTATCAAGAAGCTCAAGGAGTCTCTTGGTACCAACACGGCAGGGAGTGCACTTACCGCAGGACTCATCAACGGTGAACTCAAGGAAGAACTTAGCCATATCAACCATACAGTTGTCCTCATCCATAACGATAAGACCGCCGGATCCCATCATACAGCCGATGGAAACAAGGTTATCGTAGTCAACCTCGGTATCAATAAGGCTTGCGGGGATACATCCGCCGGAGGGACCGCCCGTCTGAGCAGCCTTGAATTTCTTGCCGCCGGGGATACCGCCGCCGATCTCGTTGATGATCGTGTTAAGGGTAACACCCATGGGGATCTCAACAAGTCCGGTATGCTCGATCTTACCACCGAGTGCGAATACCTTGGTACCCTTGGATCTCTCGGTACCCATAGAGGAGAACCACTCAGCACCTTTAAGGATGATCTGAGGAATATTTGCAAAGGTTTCAACGTTGTTTTCAACAGTAGGACGGTTGAAAAGACCTTTAACTGCAGGATAGGGAGGACGGGGACGAGGCTCACCGCGGTTACCTTCTATAGAGGTCATGAGCGCAGTTTCCTCACCGCAAACGAACGCACCTGCACCAAGCTTGATCTCAAGATCGAAATCAAAGCCGGAATTGAATATATTCTTACCGAGAAGGCCGTATTCCTTAGCCTGGTCGATTGCATGCTGAAGACGAGTAACGGCGATGGGGTACTCAGCTCTTACGTAAACGTAGCCCTTGGTCGCGCCAACTGCATATCCGCAGATGGTCATAGCCTCGATAATGCAATGGGGGTCACCCTCAAGGATGGAACGGTCCATGAATGCTCCGGGGTCACCCTCGTCCGCATTACAAACAACGTATTTCTGATCAGCCTTATTGGGCGCGCAGAGAGCCCACTTTCTACCGGTGGGGAATCCTCCGCCTCCTCTTCCGCGAAGACCGGAATCGGAAACTACCTTGATAACCTCATCGGGAGTCATCTCGGTGAGTGCCTTACCAAGTGCTGCATAACCGTCCATAGCGATATACTCTTCGATATTATCAGGATCGATAACACCGCAGTTACGAAGAACTATACGCTTCTGGGACTTGTAGAAGTTAGTATCGGCAAGCGAAAGCTCGGATGCAGCCTTTTCAACAACGCCCTCTGCTTCCTTATCTCTGTAAACGAGACGCTCAACGATCCTACCCTTGAGAAGATGCTCCTCAACGATCTCCTTAACGTCATCAGCAGTAACTCTGCTGTAGAAAGTTCCGTCGGGATAGATTATAACGATGGGTCCGAGTGCGCAAAGACCGAAGCAACCGGTCTGAACGAGCTTGACCTCCTCAGCGAGTCCGAAAGCCTCAATATTCTCATTGAAGGCCTTCTGAAGCGTCTGGCTACCCGAAGAGGTACAACCGGTACCGCCACAAATAAGTATGTGTGAACGAATCATGATTTTACCTCCAATCAGTTAGCACCCGCTACGGTATAAGCCGTAACGACGTTGCCACCCTTTAAATGTTTTTCAACGACTTCCTTTACCTTATCGGGAGTCATTTTGACGTAGGTTACCTTGTCCTTTCCTGCCTCGAGAACCTCAACTATGGGCTCATACTGGCAAAGGCCTACGCAACCCGTCTGGGAAACGGTAACCTGTCCGGAAAGACCTGCATTGTTGACCTCTTCAACAAATGCACTGAGAACAGGGCGAGCACCGGCAGCAATACCGCAAGTAGCCATACCGACTACAACGCGGATTTCTCCTGTGCCCTCGCGCAGAACGATTTTGCTTCTCATTCTGTCTTTGATTGCTTGTAATTCAGCCAAAGATTTCATTTTTTCTTCCTTTCTGAAATTATCTATATTTGATTTAATCAAATCGAGTTATATTGCTCCGCAAGATTCTCATTTATCCAAGTAAGCACCTCGAAGGTATCGAGCGGAACGTCCTCCAACACCGCACGGAGCTCTCGTGTATCAAGGCTTGCGACTGTGGTTCCGTCGATATCGTGTCTGTACACGAAATCAATATCGGGATGCCCTTGAATAAGGGTGGTCAGCGATGATATGACGTCTCCTAAGGGAGTGAAGTCTATATGTTTTTTGTAAAACGTTGCGGTAACGGTAGTACCGCTGCTGTCGGGAAAGCTTTCGAAATGCTTGGAATTCACAGCAAGAGTGCCTCCGGTCTGCTCTGCGGCAAACTTGAACAGGGGCAGTCCCATACCGACCTTTCTGGTCGTTCTTGTGGTGTAGAACGGATCTGTCACATTTCTGACGGTTTCCTCTGTCATTCCGGTGCCGTTATCGGCTATTGAAATGGTAAGCATATCGGCATCCTCGGTTATCGTTATGGAAATGAGGGTAGCCTTTGCCTTCACGGAGTTTTCCGTAATATCAAGGATGTTAAGCGATAATTCCTTCATTTGTTACCTCCGCGAAGAAGCTCAAAGAGCCTTTTTCTTACCGTTTCGTGATCCCCACGCTCGGCATCGAGAACAAAATAATTCTCTTTGTCGCGTATATCGGGGAGATTGTGGGCATCGGAGCTGATAATTATATTTTCCTTAGGTATTCCGTACCGCCGGGAATATTCATCTCGTTTTTCGCCGTCGTGCATTTCATAGAATGAAAACGGTGAGTCCGGAGGAATAGAGCCGAGAATCGCAATAATACCGTTCGATTCGCGGTCGATGTGCGCAGGATAGCAGATCCCGTTAAATCGGGAAACGACATCCTTTGTTTCGTCTATAGGAAAATACGTTGCGCTTGTAAGAAGATCGGGGACGGTACCTTTCAGGTTGTCCTTCTCGTCCAGAATAAGCTGCTCACCGAAAAATTCGGGGCGGTTTCTGATATGCATACGGTTTAGCTCGACGTACGAGTCAAATCCAAGTGCATCGGAAAGAGTTTCAAAAAGGCATACGACGTGAATATCCTCAGCTGTCGTAAGCTCCATTCCCGCGATGGGAGTAATGCCGTATCCTTCAGCTGCTGCAAAAAATGCCGGGCAATTCTTACAGCTGTTATGGTCTGTCAGGGCAACTATATCAAGCTCGGATAATGCGGCCATTCCGGCTATATTATTCGGCGTGCTGTCCTCGTCGCCGCAAGGAGATAGGCAGGAGTGGATATGAAGATCGTAATAAAAACGGTTCATATCAGACGTTTCCGTATATACGGCCTGCGATCTCGTATGCCGGAAGCTCGGTGGAAAGGATATTAACGCCCTTTTCGGCTGCCAGAGCCACCGTGTCCGCATCAAGCGAAACGCCCTCTGCGAGCAATACGCAGGAAACGTCTGCCAGAGTGGCGACCGCAATTATGTTTGCGTTTGACATTATGGTGATCCAAACGTTTTCCGCTTCGGCTCTACCCATGACCCAACTTAACAGATCGCCGACGTAAGCACCGCTTACGCGCTTATCCGGCGATGGCATACATACAGCCCTGAGTCCGAATCTGTTCTGAAATGATTCAACGGTCATATCTACCGATCCTTCCTGTCATTTTTCAGATCGCGAGTGATAATACGGCAATCCTCAATGCAAGCGGTATTTTTTACTATGTCCTCCGCGAATGCTCTGCATGTCGGCGCGCCGCACGAGCCGCAGTCTATTCCCGGAAGCATGCTTTTGATCTTTTGAATATCTGCCATCATCCGCATCGATTCGGCGAAGCTGTCACCAAGACGGCCGATGGGCTTATACGTGGGCATATCCTCGAAGAGGTAATCTGCCGATACGTAGGTTTCCCCTTTGGGAATAGTTGTCTGCGATACCGGAAGGTATCTTCTGAGTGTCTGAAGTCTCGCCTTTGCGACAAAAGGATTCTGGATAGTAAGCACACCGCCGACACATCCGCCGGTACAAGCATTAAGCTCTATGAATTCGAGCGGCGGTATATTGTCGTTTTCGATCTGATCAAGCACGTGGATAACATTTTCTATATCGTCCGCGGCAAGATAGTCATCGTTGAATATTGCGGTAGCCTCACCGCCCGATCTTGCCCAGCCTATACCTATCTTTCCGGAGGACGAAAGCATCTCGGGCTTTTCCTCCTTATTCATCTTACCGATGAGCAAAAAGTATACGTCGCTTATAGAAACGACCTCGTCAACCTCGCTTTTGTATCCGGCAAAGCCGTTCTTGACGTAGCTGACCTTTGCGGGGCAGGGGGATATAAAGCATACGCCTATATCCTCGGGGGAGAGCTCCGGGTGCTTTTCCAGGGCCTCTTTTCTTGCGAGCTTAGCTGCGATCTCCATAGGAGGCAGCATATGTATGACATTGTCCAAAAGTGAAGGGAAGCGCAGACTTATAAGTCGCATTACCACAGGGCAAGCAGAGCTTATTGCCGGCTTTTTTACTCCCTCGGTCTGGAGATAGAGGCGCGTATAAGCAGAGACCAACTCTGCCGCCTTTGCGACCTCGTATACGTCATCAAATCCGATCTTCAGAAGACCGTTGAGAACGTAGTCAACGTCGTCAAGATTATCGAACTGACCGTAAAGAGTGGGAGCCGGTAGAGCGATCTTCCACTTGAAGCGTTCCATATCGGATATCCTGCTGCAAACTGCGCGCTTTGCCTTCTGAGTGCAATAACGTATGCAGGCACCGCAGTCTATACATCTTTCGGGATCTATGACGGCATGGCCGTTTCTGATCCTGATCGCCTCTGTGGGACAATGCTTAAGGCATGTGGTGCATCCGGTGCATTTGCTTTCATCAAGCAGCACCGAGTGTTCGTAAGAATACAAGGCTATGAACGCTCCTTTCTAAGATCTCGTGCCGAAGCAAGGTCTTATATGTTAACTCTCATAACGATGCGGGTTCCTTCTCCTACAACAGAGGATATATCCATACTGTCGCTGTTTTTCTTCATATTCGGCAAACCCATTCCTGCGCCGAATCCGAGCGAACGGACACTGTCGGGCGCGGTAGAATAACCTGCCTGCATAGCCTTTTCGATATCGGCTATACCGGGTCCGTGATCCTCAAGTATGATTTCAACGTGATCCTCGCAGACGTTTACCTCTGCTACGCCGCCACCGGCATGGATGACCATATTGATCTCGCCCTCATACATGGCTATGGAAACCCTTTTTATGAAATCTGTTTCCATACCCAGCTGACGGAGAATTTTCTTTACCTGGACGGATGCCTGACCCGCAGACGTAAAATCGTCACCCGCAACCTCAAAACGAAAATTCAATCTCTCGCTCATTTCTGAACCTCTGCGGTACCTACGAGTCCGTTGGAATAGAGAATTCCGCAGGTCGTATAGAGCGTCTTATTGGTACTCATCATAACGATACCGTTTTCTTTGGCGAGCTCTATCATCTCTTCGTTCGGGGATTTGGATCTTACGAAAATAATACAAACCATATCCATCATAAGTGCGGTTCTGATCACCTGTGGGTTGACAAGACCTGTAAGAAGCACAGCCTGATCGGTAACATAGGCGAGAACGTCACTCATTAGGTCGCATCCAAACGCTGAATATACATGCTTGCCGAGGTTTTCCTCGCAGCAGAGAACCTTCGCGTCAAGAAGCTCCTGTAACTTGGCAATTTTCATAATCTCCTCCTCGGATATTCCGAAGTTGAATATCTTATTTTGAATTAGTTGTATTTAGCGATAATGTCCTTTACGTCAGCCTCTGTAAGTCTTCCGTAAACGTCTTCGTTAACAGTAAGTACGGGTGCAAGACCGCAAGCACCTATACAACGGGAAGCCGTGAGAGAATACTTTCTGTCCTCGGTGCATTCATCACCGCCGATTCCGAGCACCTCCTGAAGCTTGTCGTAGATTTTGCCCGAGCCCTTTACGTAGCATGCAGTACCAAGACATACTGCGATGTGGTAGTTGCCCTTAGGCGAGAGTGAGAACTGAGCATAGAAGGTAGCAACACCGTATACCTTCTCGAGCGGAACGTTCATTCCCTCTGCTATCTTGTTCTGAACCTCGATGGGGAGATAGCCGTAGATATCCTGAGCCTGCTGCATAACTGACATAAGACGGCTGGAGTCATGCTTGTTTGCTGCGATAACGGCATTCAATTTTTCTTCCTGCTCGGGTGTTCCGCTAAAGGGAATGCTGGAAAGTTTTTTGAGCATATTTTATTCCTCCTTAATATTCTGCGTCGCAACCCTGCCGAACTCGCGGCAAAGCGGAGCATACACATTGACATAATTATAACATACTTTTTTCTGTTTTGCAATAGGAAAATATAATATTGTGTGCGGAAAATATTATTTATACAATTCAGCGCGTGAGCGATAGGCAAAATGGGTATTATTTGGCAGTATGACCAATGAAATCCTCATACATTCTCATGCAAAGCCGCGCCCCGAGGGTAGAGTCGGATATTCCGTAGGGATGACCGTCAGTGCTTTCGGCTCTTGCCGCAAGCCGTGAGGTGCTTGTCACCAGCACCTCGTCAGCCGTCAGGAGCTCTTTTTCGCTGAATCTGCGTTCCTCGGTCAAGACACCTGTCCTTCTGCATACCGAGAGAAGATGGTATCTTGATATTCCCGGTAAAATGCTGCTGTCGAGCGGATGGGTTATGAGGCGTCCGTCTTTTATTATGTGTACGTTTGAGTGTGAGCACTCGGTTATGATATCGCCTTTCTTGAATACGGCTTCATCGGCATTACGGAGGGTCGCTTGCTTTGCTGCAAGAACCGAAGGGAGGAGATTCAAGGTCTTGACGTCGCACATGCCGTGGCGAATATCCTCGCAAACCGTCAGACGGAGGATATCCATCCCTGTCGGCTCGGGTATCTCCTTTATCGTTACCAAAAGATTTGATTTTCCCGATTCGGGGTATGAATGACAGCGTTCATCCGAATAGCGGCTGAGTTGAAAATAAAGGAAGAAGCATCGGTCACTAACCGAGGATATCAGCTTGGAAAATATACCGTAGAGCTCTGACTCTCCGAAGGTGGGAGTGATACCGATCCTCCTTGCATTCGAGAAGAATCTCCTGATGTGCTCCTTTGCCATGAATATTTTGCCGCATCTGCCTATGGCGGCATCGTAGATCCCGTCACCGAAAAATACCGCGCGGTCGGTAAGACTGAGCTTTATTTCGCTTATATTTCCGAATGCTCCGTTATAATAGGCGTTTTTCGTCATATTTTACCTCTTTTCGATATCATTTTGGAAAAATTCAAATTAAGTATGGAAATTTCCGTTCCGATGTGCTAAAATAATTGAGAACATTCTTATGGTATTCTTTTTTTCGGATATTGTGTACGAAGGTATGCCGATGAACAAAAGTGCGCCCATATTCATGGCGGTCGTCGCTTACTTTCTTCATAAACGGATTTTGAGGTGAAATAAATGAACGGTAATTATGACGTAGCAGTGGTAGGCTGTGAGGATTATGAATAT
Organism: Oscillospiraceae bacterium; assembly: GCA_015064555.1. Taxonomy (GTDB): domain Bacteria; phylum Bacillota; class Clostridia; order Oscillospirales; family CAG-272; genus UBA1740. Next base: position 11,798 of record SVRZ01000004.1, on the reverse strand, counting down.
GAAAGGGTAAAGAGCGCAGTTCTCGAGTCATTGAATGCGATAGGCGGCTTTGAAAAGATAAAGGAAGGAACAAAGGTTGCGATAAAGGCAAATCTTGTGGCATCGGCTTCGCCCGACAAGGCTACAACAACGCATCCTGCCGTTCTTTCAGCTCTTTGCGAGCTGTTTTGTGAGCGCGGCGCAGAGGTTGTCATAGGAGATTCCCCCGGAGGACTCTACAATTCCTCATTTCTTGAGAGCGTATACAAGGGCTCCGGCGTATATGAATGCGAAAAGCACGGCGGCAGACTGAATAGGGATTTTTCCGAGGCAAATGCGGTATTCGAGGAAGCGACGGTGGCAAAGACCTTTACGTACACCGCATATCTCGATTGGGCAGACGTGATCGTTAACGCCTGCAAGCTCAAGACACACGGAATGATGGGACTTTCCTGTGCTGCCAAGAATATTTTCGGCGTGATTCCCGGCACTATGAAGCCCGAATATCATTTCAGATATCCGAGCTACGAGGCGTTTGCAAATATGATGATCGACCTTGATGAATATTTCAAGCCCGAAATATCGGTTTGTGACGCGGTTGTCGGAATGGAGGGAAACGGTCCTACAGCCGGCACGCCTCGCCATATAGGATGCATACTTGCATCGAAGTCTCCATATAGCCTCGATCTCGTTGCTTCGGAAATAATCGGACTTTCGCCCGATAGCGTTCCGACGATAGGTGCGGCAATAAGCAGAGGACTCTCTGCCGCTACGGCAGGAGAGCTGTCCGTTTACGGCGATCCCACAAAATATCACGTCAGCGACTATCAGAATATAGCTGTCAAGAGAAGTCTTTTGTTTAAAGGTAACTCGGATAACGTTCTTAAAAATATGTTTGGAGCAATAGCAAAAAAAGCTCTTGACTCTAAGCCTGTTCTCAAGGGAAAGCTATGTATAGGCTGTAATAAGTGCGGCAGAATCTGCCCGGCAAAGGCTATCGTTATAGAGAACGGAAAGGCTGTCATAGACAGAGAAAAATGCATCAGATGCTTCTGCTGTCAGGAGTTCTGTCCAGTCGGTGCCATGCAGGTAAAGAGAACCTTAGTCGCACGGTTGCTGCAAAGAAATAAAACGCAAAAAACGCGAAATAAAACGAAGCAGAAATAATTTACAAAACAAAAAAGCGAAGAATATTGATTCCGCATCTGGCGTATATGCCGCGAATCGTGTTCTTCGCTTTTTTTGTTTTGAAAAATCGCAAGTAATATTTCTGCCTCGAATTAAATATCGAATTTCTTGATAAATATTGTGTTTTCTTCAAAATCCTTGACGGTGAATGTACGGTTCTCATAGGTCATATAGGTTCGGGGATTTCCTTCCTTTGGGAGTGCCGCCGAACCGGGATTCAGGTATACGTTACCGTCTCCGAAATCTTCACACTTTAAGACGTGCGTGTGACCGTGGAGAAGCACAGTTCCTTTTCCAATGGGTGGGAGCTTCTCGGTGTTATGATTATGTCCGTGGGTTGCGAATACGCTGATGCCGTCAAGCGAAAGAAGGGCGTAATCTGCAAGGATGGGAAATTCGAGCACCATCTGGTCTACCTCGGTGTCACAGTTTCCTCTTACGGCAAGTATCCTCGTCTTGTTTTCGTTAAGCAGTTTTATGACCTCCTTTGGGGCGTAGGTCTTCGGCAGATCGTTTCTCGGTCCGTGGTATAGCAGATCTCCGAGTATAAGTATTTTATCTGCCGCTTCCTTATCCGCGGCGGCAATTATTTTTTCAGCACTGTCAAGATCTCCGTGTATATCGGAGCATATAAGAAGCTTCATATCAAGATCTCCTGTTCTGTATTTCGGTTTATTATAACATATTCGTTTATAAAATGCAAGAGTAAAGATGAAATGCAAGAGGGAAGTATAATTCCTTCATTTGGTCTTTCTTTTTTTGCGTTTTACCCGGTAATCTGCAGTTTAATTATGTATATTCGTCAAAATATCCATAAAACACAGATGGATATTCACGTATATATGTGTAAGTTACCAAAATTGTTAATTTGCTATTGACAAATGGTGAAAAAAGTGGTAGTATTATGCCAATTTCAAAAGGCTATGTGAAGCTTGCAGGATAAAATCATTTGATTTACCGAAGGAGTAACACTCTCAGGTTGCCGTACGGCAGGGACTGTAAGCGGATAGCACTCCGGAGAAGTCCGAACGGTGTATACCGCGGGTGCCGAAGGTGCAAGGAGCATTTGCTCTAATCTCTCAGGCAAAAGGACGGAGACTGCATTCATTTTTTTGGGCATTTTATAATGTCCTATTGTGCGGTTTAACTTCGGAGTCGGCAAAAGTCGGCTCTGTGTTATCGGGGTCAACGAAAGTTGGCCCCTTTTTTATTCTCGGCCGGATGAAAAATAAGAAAAACAAAGGAAGTAAAAATGGAAATCGTAAACAAGGTAGTAGATTTTCTGGCAAACCATCAGTTTGGCGTCTGGGGATGGCCAACAATTATTTTGATTCTCGCTACGGGAATATTTATGACCGTTCGTCTGCGCGCGATTCAGCTCTCGAAATTCGGTCATATGCTTAAGGTAACTATCATTCCGACCGTTAAAAGCATAGGCAAGGAGAAAAAGGCGGACTCTGTTAATTCGATATCGCAGTTCGAGGCATTCTCCGCGGCTATATCGGGCACTATCGGAACTGGTAACATAATCGGTGTTACCTCTGCTATCCTTACAGGCGGCCCGGGTGCAGTTTTCTGGATGTGGGTATCGGCATTTTTCGGTATGGTAACCAACTATTCCGAGAACGTTCTCGGTCTTTATTACAGGAAGAAGGATGAAAAGGGCGACTTCTCGGGCGGTGCAATGTACTACATCAGCCAAGGACTTGGTCTTAAGTGGCTGGGATACGTTGCGGCGGCACTCTGTGCTGTTGCGGCGATAAGCATGAGCTCGGTTCAGACAAATAAAATATCAGGCACAATAACCGGTGCGATAGGTAACGATGGACTTTGGCTCAAGCTGCTCATAGGCTCTATAGTAGCAGTTCTTATTGCGCTTATCATAATAGGCGGCATCAAGAGAGTCGGCAGAGTGGCATCCATTCTCGTGCCGTTTATGACTGTTCTTTTCTTTGTAATGGCACTGATCATTATCGCAATAAACATTACCGAGCTCCCCTCGGCATTTGCACTTATATTCAAGCATGCTTTCAACTTCGGAAGTGCGGCAGGCGGTATATTCGGATATGCTACAGCCGATATAATCAGAAAGGGTATGGCGCGCGGTGTATTTTCAAATGAGGCAGGTCTTGGCTCGTCGGTCATAGCTCACTCGGCTTCTGAAACTAGAGAGCCTGTAAAGCAGGGACTGTGGGGTGTATTCGAGGTATTTCTTGATACCTTCGTTGTATGTACTCTAGCGGCACTCATCATCCTTATATCATACGATCCCGCAGCTCTGACGGGTGCAGAATCCGATACAGCTATAGCTATAGGAGCCTTCAGCTCCACATTCGGAGTTTTCGGAACGGTTGTATTCTCGGTAATTCTTCCGGTATTTGCCTTTACAACCATACTTGCATGGTCTTATTACGGTGAAAAATCAATTGAGTTCCTCTTCCAGAAATTCGGTGAAAAGGGACAGAAGATAGCCGTTCTCATATTCAAGATACTATACGTTCTGCTGATAGTAGTTGCATCTGTAATGACCTCTGAGCTTGTATGGAGCATTTCGGATATATCAAATGCACTTATGGCGATTCCTAACCTTGTTGCGGTGATCGGTCTTTCGGGTGTTGTTATGAAGATCACGGCAAACTATTTCCGCCGCAAAGCCGGCGAGGATATAGAGCCTATGCTTTCCGCAGATCCCGAGATCAATGAGGAATTCAAGGCAGATATCCTGAATGGTAAGGGTTAATTGAATATATTTTGCTGTTGTGGCGCGCGAGGAGTATTTTCTTCGCGCGCCTTAGCTTTTATGTCATCAAGTGTAAATATTAGATACGTATCGCTGAAATTTTGCCTTATTCTTTTTTCATCGGCACAAAAGCATTGACAATGAGCCTCTTATATGTTAAAATTTTTTATAAATACTCTAAAATTCGCACCATACCTTCAGGAAAAGATTGGAGGACCTTATGAAAATCAGCCTGAGAAAAATATTATTGTCTTTTGCATTGATATTTCTTCTTTGTGTCTCGATGATGCTGTCATCCTGCGGGGATAGAAATGAGGATATCGGTAAAAGAACAGAAGACATAGAGATAAACTCATTCACCGTCGGATATCTTACCGAAAGCGATTACAACGAGGGCTTTTTTGTGGAAAGCGACATTGGTACGGTGATCGATCTGACCGACGAAAGAATCAGTTATATGGTAGTTGACTTTTCTTACACGATCCTTAATGACGTAGGAAACGGAAAAACAATAACTTTAGAAACTACATTTCCGGGCAGAGGAATTCTTGATTTGGGCATTGAGGATGCGCCTGCATCGGATGTTGAGGAGATCAAATCGACAGAAAAAATTACGATCAATACCGCATTCGCCATTCAGGAGGATGTGGGGGAATCAAAGGACATTCGCGTTATTCTGCGACTGATTCCTCTCAGCGGCGGTGACGTTAATTTTAACCTCAAGCTTAAGACCGATGAAGGAGTCGAACTTTCAAAAAATAATATACTGAGCAAATTTATAACCACAGGAGCACCAGATGTTGTCTATAGCATAAATCCTGACGGCAAGTCATATATAGTTGCCATGGGAAAAAACGATGTGACCGAAGTCACAATTCCCGGTGTTCTCGGTGACGGTCTTCCGGTTATTGCTATAAGTGATGAGGCTTTTAAGGATTGCAAAGATCTTACAAGTGTAACCATCCTGAATAATATAACAAACATCGGCAGATCTGCGTTTGAGGGCTGCTCAAATCTCAGAAGTGTATCTATCCCGGATAGCATAACCTCTATTGGCGGCTCTGCGTTTGAGGGGTGCGCAAATCTTACTGACATTACTATACCGGATAGCGTGACCCGCATTGAAAATTACACATTCTCGGGTTGCGAAAAGCTTGTAAATATAATTATACCCGATAGTGTGACAGGTATTGGATATAAAGCGTTCTCGGGGTGTGAAAGCCTTACGAGCGTAAATATCCCGGAAGGTGTAACTATCATCGAAGGATCTGCATTTTCGGGTTGCAGAAGCCTTGCAGGCGTAACTATCCCGGATAACGTGACACGCATAGGCTATTATGCATTCGAAGGGTGCAAAGGTCTTACAAGCATAAATATACCGGATAGCATTACACGTATCGGCGATTTTGCGTTCAATGGTTGCACAAGCCTTGCAAGCATAACTATTCCGAATAGCGTAACGAAAATTGGAGATGCTGCGTTCAGGGGTTGCGAAAAACTTGCGTGTATAGATGTTGACACTGAGAATGAATCATATATTTCAATCGACGGAAATCTTTATACAAAAGACGGAAAGACTCTTGTATGTTATGCCTGTGGAAAAACAGATGAAGGTTTTGCTATTCCTGATATCGTAACGACCATAGGAAATTATGCGTTTGCACGTTGCTCGGTGTTTACGAACATTGTTATCCCCGATAGTGTAACAAGTATCGGAGATTACGCGTTTTCAAATTGCAATAGCCTTACAAGCATAACCATTCCGAGCGGTATAATGAGCATTGGGAAATATGCATTTCAAAATTGCCCCATCGAGGCAGCAACAATTCCCACGAAGGCTATTTTTTCCATACCTGACAAAAATCTAACCGGCGTTATAATCAACGGCGGTAACAGCATCAGAGATTATGCATTCTACGGTTACGAAAATCTTGCAAGCATAACCATACCGGCGAGCATAACCTCTATTGGCGGTTCTGCGTTTGAGGGGTGCGCAAATCTTACTGACATTACTATACCGGATAGCGTGACCCGCATTGAAAATTACACATTCTCGGGTTGCAAAAAGCTTGTAAATATAATTATACCCGATAGTGTGACAGGTATTGGATATAAGGCGTTCTCGGGGTGTGAAAGTCTTACGAGAGTAAATATCCCGGAAGGTGTAACTATCATCGAAGGATCTGCATTTTCGGGCTGCAGAAGCCTTGCAGGCGTAACTATCCCGGATAGCGTGACACGCATAGGCTATTATGCATTCGAAGGGTGCGAAGGTCTTACGAGCATAAATATACCGGATAGCATTACACGTATCGGCGATTCTGCGTTTAAGGGTTGCATAAGCCTTACAAGCATTGTTATCCCCGATGGTGTAGCAATCATCGGTAAATCTGCATTCTCCGGTTGCACAAATCTTATGACTGTATCCATTCCGGAAAGCCTGACAGGTATCAGCGAGTATGCCTTCTCGGATTGTAGCAATCTTACAAGTATAATAATTTCGAATGGAGTAACCACCATCGATAGTTATGCATTCTCCGGTTGTACAAATCTTACGAATGTGATTATACCGGAAAGTGTAACGACCATCGGTGATTATGCGTTCTTTGGTTGTACGAATCTTATGAGTATGATCATTTCTGACGCTGTAACAGGTATAGGCAGTTATGCATTCTCAGGTTGCACAAATCTTACAGGCCTAATAATTCCGGATAGTCTGACACAAATCGGTGAGTACGCATTCTTTAATTGCTCAAGTCTTACAAGCATAAACATTCCGGATGGTATAATTAGTATCGGAAATTATGCGTTCAGAGGTTGCATCGGTTTAATGAGTGTAACTATCGGAGAAGGTGTAACAAGCATCAATGATGGAGAATTTTATGATTGTGAAAAGCTTACGAGCATTACTATTCCCAATAGCGTAACGAAAATCGGATATATGGCTTTCTTGGGCTGTAGAGTGCTTTCAAGCATAACTTTACCGGATGCTGTAACTGTCATCGGTGAGTATGCATTCAGCGGTTGCGAAAGCCTTACCGGCATAACCATCGGAAACAGCACAGAAACCATAAGCGATCATGCGTTTGAGAATTGTTCTTCGCTTATAAGCATAACTTTACCGGATGCTGTAACTGTCATCGGTGAGTATGCATTCAGCGGTTGCGAAAGCCTTACCGGCATAACCATCGGAAGCGGCACAGAAACCATAAGCGATCATGCGTTTGAGAATTGTTCTTCGCTTATAAGCATAACTTTACCGGATGCTGTAACGGTCATCGGTGAGTATGCATTCAGCGGTTGCAGAAGTCTTACCGCCATAACCATCGGAAGCAGCACAGAAACCATAAACGATTATGCGTTTGAGAATTGTTCTTCGCTTATAAGTATAACTTTACCCGATGCCGTAACGAGCTTTGGTGAGTATGCATTCAGCGGTTGCAAAAGCCTTGTCGCCATAACTATCGGAGATGGAATAAAAACCATCAGCAATTATGCATTTGTGGATTGCTTTGCGCTTACAAGCATAACTATCCCGGAGGGTGTGACAAATATCGGAGATCGTGCGTTCCTGAGGTGCGAAAATCTTACAAGTATAATTATTCCGGATACTGTAACACGCATCGGAGATCGTGCATTCTACGGATGCTTGAAGCTTGCAGAAATAAATTATTGCGGTACAGAAGATCAATGGGATGATATATTGAGATATATTTGCTGGGCAGAGAATGCCGGCGATTATACTTTAAACTACAACTACAAGGAATAATAAGCCAACTTTAATCCAATATTTATATTGTCCGAGGGCAGGCTCAGTTTTCGATAACAGAGTCTGCCTTTTATTTTTTATGTAGATTTTTCCGGAAATCGGATATTCGGACGCAGAAATTATGCTTTTAAATTTTCGGGATGATATTTGATAGGGCGATGCGTATTTTTGTGAATTCCTATCAAAAACACAGATTCTTGGTGCTTGACAATTCAAAATTCTTATGCTATACTTAAAAGGTATGATTTTAAATATAACGAAGCGAGGAAAAGCTTAGTGGCAGTTAAGAAGACAGATTATAACGAGCAAAGCATAAAATCGCTCAAGGGTGCCGAGCGAGTCAGAAAAAGACCCGCGGTAATTTTCGGCTCTGATGACATCACCGGATGCCAGCACTCCTTTATTGAAATATTAGCAAACTCGGTGGATGAGGCGCGCGAGGGCTACGGTACTAAGATCATTGTCAGAAAAAATCTGGATCTTTCCATTCAGGTCGAGGATTTCGGACGCGGCGTTCCTCTCGGATATAACGAAAAGGAAAAAAGATGGAATTGGGAGCTCGTTTTCTGCGAGCTTTACGCGGGCGGTAAATACGATAATGACAGCGGAAATTCGGCATATGAATTTTCTCTCGGTCTGAACGGTCTCGGTGCTACGGCAACGCAGTATTCGAGCGAATTTATGACCGTTAAATCCTATAATGGAAAAACGCTCTCTGAGATGAAATTCGAGAAGGGAAATCCTAAGGGCAAGCTTAAGGTCAGTGATATTACTCCCGGAGAAAAAAAGAGGGGAACCATTATCTGCTGGCGCCCCGATCTTGAGGTCTTCAAGGAGATAGATATTCCCGAGGAATTTCTCTCCAATACCTTGCGCCGTCAGGCATTCGTCAATGCGGGAATAAAGTTTATTCTCGAGGTCGAGCGCACTAAGGGCAGATACGAAAAGACAGAGTTCTATTACGAAAACGGTATAAGCGATTATATACTTGAGATAACAGAGGGCATTTCAATGACCGAGCCTGTTACCTGGCACCTTGAAACCAAGGGCAGGGACAGAGAGGATATGAAGGATTACAAGCTCAAGGCAGATATAACCTTCTGCTTCGCAAAGGAGGGGGCTACCGAGTATTATCACAACTCTTCCTTCCTTGAATACGGCGGAGCACCCGACAAGGCTGTCAAAAACGCATTTGCGTATGCGATAGACAAGTATATTCGTTCTCAGAACAAGTATAATAAGAACGAGTCGAAAATAGGATTCCAGGATATCCAGGATAATCTGGCTATCATAGTCAATTCGGCATCCACGCAGACCTCTTATGAGAACCAGACCAAGAAGGCGATAACCAACTCATTTATCCAGAAGGCGCTCACAGAATTTATAAAGTCGCACCTGGAGATATATCTGACCGAGCATTCCACAGAGGCTTCGGTCATAATGAATCAGGTGCTCGTAAACAAGCGCTCCAAGGAAAGCCTTGAGATAACCAAAAATGAGATAAAGAAAAAGCTCTCCGGCACAATGGACGTGTCGGGCAGAGTAGAGAAGTTTGTTCCTTGTCATTCCAAGGATCCCGAGCTGCGCGAGGTTTATATAGTTGAGGGAGATTCGGCTATGTCGAGCTGTAAGCTTGCGCGTAATGCCGAGTTCCAGGCTATCATTCCCGTAAGAGGTAAAACACTCAACTGTATGAAGAGCAGCTATGAGAAGATATTTGCAAGCGATATAATAGTAGATCTCCTCAGGGTTATCGGATGCGGCGTCGAGGTGAAAACAAAAAAGCCGGGCGATCTCGGCACATTCAATTACGATGCGCTCAAATGGAGCAAGATAATCATCTGTACCGATGCAGATGAGGATGGATTCCAGATAAGAACTCTGCTTCTGACTATGTTTTACAGGCTCCTTCCCACTCTTATAGAGCGCGGAAAGATATTCATAGCAGAATCTCCCCTGTTCGAAATCACTGCGGGAGGAGAAACCTATTTTGCCTACAACGAAAGAGAGAAGCAGGAGATACTTGCAGGTCTCGGAGGTAAAAAATATACTATTCAGCGATCCAAGGGACTTGGTGAAAACGAGCCCGATATGATGTCGAGAACGACTATGTGTCCTCAGACAAGAAGGCTTATCGCCGTTACACCCTCGGATGCACAGGAAACGGCGAGAATGTTTGACGTTCTCCTGGGAGATGCACTTGCGGACAGAAAGAAATTTATAACAGAATTCGGTCATCTTTATCTTCAGGATGCCGACATATGATGAGAAAGGATATAAGGTAATAAAAAATGGCAAAGCTTGTTAAATCCACCGCTTTTGAGGGCGTAAAGGGTCCCCTTCTTACAATAGTTATGGACGGTGTAGGTATCGCACCCGATAACGGAGCAAACGCAATAGCGGCAGCTCATACTCCTACACTCGATTTTCTTATGGCAAAATATCCTATGCTTAAGATAAAGGCTCACGGAACCGCAGTAGGACTTCCCTCGGATGACGATATGGGTAATTCCGAGGTCGGACATAATGCGCTTGGTTCTGGCCAGGTCTTTGCACAGGGCGCAAAGCTTGTTTCTCAGTCTATCGAGACAGGCAAGCTCTTTGAGTCTGATACCTGGAAGCTTCTTCTGGGCGGCGTTAAGAAGAATGATTCCACCCTTCATTTTATGGGGCTGTTTTCGGACGGAAACGTTCATTCCCATATCGATCACCTCAAGGCGCTTATCAATCGTGCTGTCGAGGAAGGTGTAGCATCTGTCAGAGTTCATATCCTTCTTGACGGAAGAGACGTTGGAGAGACCAGTGCTCTTGACTACGTTCTTCCCTTCGAGGAGTATCTTGCAGGTCTTCGCGCTAAAGGTGTGGATATAAAGATCGCTTCCGGCGGCGGACGTATGCAGGTTACCATGGACAGATATGAAGCAAACTGGGGAATGGTAGAGCTCGGCTGGAAAACTCACGTTCTCGGTGAGGGCAGAGCATTCGCCTCGGCTGCAGAGGCAATAGAGACCTACAGAGCAGAGCTCAGGGTGATCGACCAGGATCTTCCTCCCTTCGTTATCGCAGAGAACGGAAATCCTGTAGGAACCATCAATGACGGCGACAGTGTTATTTTCTATAATTTCAGAGGAGACCGCTCGATAGAGATATCCAAGGCTTTTGAGTCGGGTGAGGAGTTTGATAAGTTTGACAGAAAGAGAGTTCCCGAGGTTCTTTATGCCGGTATGCTCGAGTATGACGGCGACCTTCACATTCCTTCAAGATATCTTGTAAATCCTCCCGAGATAACCAATACCATGACCGAGTATCTTGTTGATACGGGTATAAATGAGCTTGCTATCTCCGAAACCCAGAAGTACGGTCACGTGACTTATTTCTGGAACGGTAACAAGTCCGGTAAGTTCTCCGAGGAGCTTGAGACTTATATAGAGATCCCCTCCGACGTTGTACCCTTCGAGCAGCGTCCCTGGATGAAGTGCGCAGAGATCACCGATAAGCTCATTGAGGCTTTAAGAAGCGGAAAGTATAAGTATCTTCGCGTTAACTTCCCGAATGGCGATATGGTAGGTCATACCGGATCATTCCTTGCAACCGAATGTTCAATGGAGGCTCTTGACCTTCAGCTTGCGCGTATTCTCAAGGTAGTTGACGAGATGGAGGGTGCAGCTATAATCACCGCCGACCACGGAAACGCAGATGAAATGTATGAGATAGATAAGAAGACCAAGGCACCCAAGGCTAATAAGGACGGCAGCTTCAAAGCAAAGACCAGTCACACGCTTAATCCCGTTCCTTGTATCATATATGATAACTTTACGGCAGATAAATATACCGTAAAGCTTGGCAGAGAGGACTTCGGACTTTCCGCTGTTGCGGCAACTACGGTTAATCTTCTTGGCTACGAAGCACCCGAGATCTGGGATGAGTCGATGGTGGAGCTTTGATAATCTGATAAATTAACGATTGTCGATGCTCAGTCTATATGAATAAAATGGGGGCTGTCGCATTCAGGCAGAATCGAAACCTGCTAAATAAAGTCAATAGGTTTTAAGAAAAAAATGAAAATATTTGCGAGCTTAAAAAAGAGCGCAAAACAGCATGGCGGTTAGATCTAAGGATTTA
>SVRZ01000003.1 GCA_015064555.1 Oscillospiraceae bacterium | reverse complement strand
CCTACAGCAAACGTAAAATCGCTTACCTCATAACCGCTTGAAAGATAGAATCTGAACGAAGGTACCTCGCCAAGATAGATAGCGATCGATGTGAAATATGTATCATCTGCAGGCTGCTTTGCGGCATCTTCGGGTACTGTTACTTTGTTATTTTTATCGTAATTTTCTCCGAGGATATTTGCAATTTCGCTAAGTTTATCTATAACATCTTCGGTTGTTTCAAAGTACGTATGAGCTGATGCAGCGTAGGAAAGCATATCGCGAACGAGCGTCTTTTCAACGTCGCTGCCATTGCCCGCAATTACTGTTTTTGCGTATTTAACAACGTTTAAGGTCCACTTAGCATTTACCATAGTTTCTCCGGATAGCAAAGACACCGTGACCTTAATATCGTTCAGGGATTTTGATGCAGGCAATGATACCTGAATGCAATAATAATCAGTTCCGTCTATCTCGGTTATCATACCGTCATCAAGCGTAATGATCTCCCCGTTGATATATACGGCCGATACCGTATCTGTTACGGGAATGTAAATATTATATACGAAATTTGAGTAAAGAGTTACACTCGACTTAATCTTATAGCCAACCATTACTTCCGGGTAAACCTTATATATCGTGTTTTCTCCGTCTACGGAAGACTTTACAAATACACATTCAGCGCCGGTATCAAGAGTAACAACATTGTTAACCGTAGAAGAAGTTACTTTTGTTGGAACAGTAAGTTTGAGGTAATTACCGTCACTTCCCTTACCGAAGGTTACGGTACTCAATTCGTTATGGTTGTAAATAACAGAATTTGCAGTTGCGGAACCAAGAATGATTTCACCGCCGTTTACAGTAACCGTTGCCGCAACGGGAGTTGCCTCTGAGGTATTGTTAAAGTTAAGCACATTAGTAGCCTTAAGAAGTCCGCTTACGTCAAAAACGCAATCGGTAAATGCTATATTGTAATATACCGGCATAGTCATAGGCTGACTGCCATTCGAATAATAAGCAAGGAAATCGTTTCGCTCAATACCGTAAGCTGCGGTTATCTTAACGTTCGTGAAGTTAAGATTTGCGCTCTTATATTGCTCGTAGGTTGCGTTAGACTGCGTTCCAAGTGTTAAGAGATTACCGAGAACGATAATTTCACCACCGTATACGTTAAGAGTGAAGCTCTGTTTATCTGCACTATAGGTTTTTGTTCTTGCAAAGAAGAGCTGGGTTGCATCGGTCTGCGTAACGGTGAAGCCGTTAAGGTTTACGTCAATCGTACCGACTGCCGCACCGAGATTCTGGTCATTTGCCGTAGCCGTAACATTACCACGAAGAAGAAGTTTTGCATCGGCCGCACCAACTGTGCCAACAGCGCTTCTTGCCGCGCTCATCGCTTCGGTGAACTGTGATTTGGTGTATGCACCCTTGAACTCTCCGCTCTGGAAGAATACTATTGGATATGCGTTTGCATCAGCTTTTTCTGCCGGAATAGTGCCGTAGCCTTCGATATATACCTCAGGCTGCAAGGTATAACTTACATAATCACCAATGGTCACGGGATTTATAAATTTGGCAACTGCTCCGTCATTTGTGTAGAACGTCTTGTTGTTAATGATAGTTGGATTATTCTTAGAAAGATATGTGTTTATATCCGTATGAGCGGTAAGCACGAGATATTTGCCATCATCGCCCTTGCCAAAGGTCATCGAAGCATTACTGCTGCCCAAAGCATAAAGTGACGTTCTCCATGGATGAGTACCGATTCCGTCACCCTGCCCTGCTATAAGCTCACCGCCGTTGATTTCAAAATCAATATTAGTGTTCGCAGCATTCAACTGGAAGATCTGATTTGCCTTCTTAAGCTTTGTAAGATCGATCACGCAATCGTTCATACGAACGTCAAACTGAGCCAATGTATCACTTGTTCCGGATACTGTACCCGAAGTGGAAACTACAAACCAAGTGTTGCTTCCCATGGGAGCACTTAATGACACGTTAAGATTAGTAAAGTTCAACTCCGCATCCTTAAGAGGACCTGTTGTTGTACCGCCATTCTGTGTTCCAATCGCAAAGAACTGACCGCCAAGAACTATATTTCCATCATAAACGTTCAAGGTGAATTTCTGTGCAAAATTATTGACAGTTTTAGTTCTCGTGTAGAACAAATAACTTGTATGAGTTTGAGTAAGAGTAAATCCATTGAGGTTAATATCTATTACTCCTGCGGTTTGGCCAAGGTTTTGATCCTCTGTTGTAACCGTTGCATCACCGCGAAGAAGAATCTTTGCAGGAGCCGGATTCGCTTCGTCTTTGAGACCTAAATTCGTTCTGGGATAGGAAAGAGCCTTATCGAATTCGTCTTTACCAAAAGCAGCTTTAAATTCACCGTTCTGGAAGATTACTATCGGATAAGTCTTTTCATCTGCTTTATCCGCAGGAATTGTTCCATAGCCTTCGATATAAACTGCTTCGGATGTCTTGTTTTGCAAACTATATGTTACATTAAGAGCCGTTTCTTCAGTTTTAACAAACTTAGCTTCGTTTCCGTCCGACGTTCCATTGCTGCTAATTGCGGAATCCAAGTAAAGAGAATTATTAGTCAAAGCTGCCGCAGTTGTTACTTGGGTAGGAAGAACAAGACCGACATATTTATCGTTGCTACCCTTACTTAACGTCAAGGACGATACATCGTTTAAAGCATAGATAGTAGTATCAACGCTACCTCTCGAAAGCTTAAGCTCACCGCCTTCGATTGCGAAGCTAACCGCAGGTTTAACTGCTACCGCGGCGTTGTTGAGGTTAAATATGAGAGAATTCTTTGCTGCCTTGCTAAGATCAAATACACAATCGGTAAAGGTGATATTATAATCTACGGTAGTGTGAGTGTTGTTAGAAATAGCGCCGTTGCTGGTCAAGATCAGCGAATCGTTCAGCACAATGCCTCTCTGAACTTCGATATTAACGTTCTCGAAGATAAGGTCAGCACTCTTGAACTCACCGGTAGTACTTCCCTGAGTTCCTATTGCGAAGAGATAGGATTTTATAGAGATAGAACCGTTTCTTACCTTGAAGGTTATGCTCTGAGACTCGTTGCTATAAGTCTTCGTTCTGAGCCAGAATAGAGCGCCGTCGTGGTTCTGAGTGAGAGTAAATCCGTTAAGGTTGATATCAATATCACCAACTGCCTGACCAAAGTTTTCATCACGCGCCAAAGAAACTGCATCTCCGCGAAGAAGAATCTTTGCAGCAGGCTTATTGGGATCCTGAACGCCTGTATGAGAGCCTACATAACTTCTTGTAGCTTCCAAAGCTTCCTTGAACTGATTCTTATCAAATGCCTTCCGGAACGCTCCGTCGTAGAAGAGAACTATCGGATAAAGCTCAGCGTCCGCATAATTTGAAGGAAGCGTTCCGTAACCATCGATTTCAACGTCGGAGAAGCTCTTGAAGGTAAAGTTATCAATGAATACCGTACCGTCCTCGCATCTGAAGACCATCGTTTGAAGGAGGGGGTCGCTTTCTACGCTTACGTAGTTATCCTTAGTTCTTGAGCCGGTGATAGTTTTACCCTTGCTGTCGGTCACCGTGCTTGTTATGGTTTTACCGCACCACTCGATTCTTATACGGAAGGTCTCCTCACCGTCATAGGTATATGCGTGAGTCGTCGTTTCTCCAACCTGCATAGTGGAGTCCGAATGATGAAGACCTACCTGGTTATAATATCCGCCGGGTGCGACGTAAAGCGTTCTCGTGCTTGCCGCGCTGTTCGTTCCCCAGCTCGTTACATTTGCATCAAACTCGAATACGTATGTATTGGTTGGGTCATAATTCTCTATTCCGCCAATAGCTTTCAGCCAATTAAACTGAACGCTTTGTTTATCGGTAAGCTGAATGCGCTGAGAAGAGAATGAAGGAGCTTTAGCGGAGTATTTTCCACTGTTTTCCGTCTCCCACATACCGAGAGCAGCAAGGTCTGGATAGGTGAAGTAATGGAAGTCATCGGTATAAACAACATCTTCAGGCTTCTCTTCCTCTTCTTCAGCCTCCACTATAGAAAACTCATCAAGAACGAGTCCGTTAACCTGCTTGATTGTTACATTGATAGAATTTTCGGTAACGTTGAACACGGTATATGTGGGCTGAGTGCCTACGTTGGATATTACAACCGCCTGCTCTTCTATGTTAGGATAATCGCCAATACGATCGTGGTTCAGCGCGGTTGCTCCGATGAGCATATAAACCGTACCGTCACCCTTGGTTATAAGGTCGGGATTCTCCTTAGTTACGATCTCGCCGTTCTTCATAGGATAGCTTCTGGTTACAAGATGGGAGTGACCCTGAATAACGAGGTCAACATCAAAGCCCTCAAGAATATCAGCGAGGGTATTTCTGTCATAACCGCCGCCGTAACGGTGATAAACGCCTTGATGCGCAAGAACTATAGTCCATTTAGCATCCTTATTTGCTTCAAGGTCTGCCTTGAGCCAAGCTCTCTGAGCCTTCATGATCAGATCATCCTGCGAGCTATACGCGCCCGAGTTGTAAACGATAAAGTGAGCATCACCGTAATTATAAGAATAGAAGGTCTCATCCATATACTTAATAAGCAACTGCGCCCATGCAGCATCTTTTACATCAGAGCCAAGAGCGTTGATAGCGCTTACAACAGTTGGATCCAGATAAGCATTTCCTCCGTTATCGGGATGGTTGAAATGCATTCCAAAGTAGAAGTTCTGATCTGCCGTAGCAAGGTTATCGTCGTGGTTTCCGGGAGTTGCAAAATGTGGGATGGAGGCGCCTGCTTCTCCAAGAGCCTTGAAGTAGAGATTCCACTGTTCTTCCTTAAGTCCTTCTTCCACAACGTCACCGGTGTGAAGAATAAAGGCGGGATTCTTAACCTCTTCCAAAGCCTCGTCGAAGGCAGCCTTCGTATACATAAAGCCTTTGTTTGCAACTTCTGTTCCGCCCCAGGTGATACCCTGAGTATCTCCTACAGCGATAAAGGTGAATTCTTTTTCGTCACCTGTTGCAGTAGTGAAAGTATAAGCCTTACTCCAATCATTTACTTCATCGGAGCTGTTCTTAACGCCTATTTTATATTCATATTCGGTATTTGCAACAAGACCCGACACGTCTGCCTTGAAGTAATCTTCATCGGCATATTCGGTAGGCTCGATAAGCTTATAAGCATCGGCAACAGTCCATTCGGATGCGCCCTTAACTCTATACTTTATAGCCATAGCATTGCTACCGATAAACTCAGCCTTTGCGGTCCATGCAAAATGCCTTGACGAAGTCGCATCGGTAAACGAGGTAACGAGGTTATATACGTTAGCTCCAAAGCCTTCCGATGATGGCTCGATAGTTACAATCTCATATTCGTTAAGAACGAGATTTTCATAAGACAGGCTAACATCCTTAACCCTTTCCGCATTAGTCGCATACGCAACAATTCCGCTGCCGGAATGCTTATTGTAAGCACCCTTGCGAACGATTCCACCATCGGGAAGAGTTACTTCAACGATAGTCATATTCTGCGCAGGATTTACGCTCACGTAAACTTTATAATCACCGCTTCTGTAATCACCGTTAACTTCAGCGCCGAGTATTGTAAGTCCACCGTCCGAAATTGAGAAGAGCTCTGTAGTTCCGAGTTTAATATTAACTTTACATCCGATTACGTAGTTTGCAACAGCGCTGTAAAGAGCCTGCTCGTTGTTTGCAATAGTAACAGGAGTGGTGCTTACAGCAGTGAGATTAGCCGTAGCAAAGGAATAAGCCTTTCTTACGAAGGCTTCGCCTATCATCTGCTGAGTAAGAGTATCGTAGTGCCAGCCGTCCTGCTGAACAAGGTCTTTTGCTTTGCCGCTCTCGGGATCAACGAGATCGTATCTTGTGTCAAGCATCGCAACGTTTTTAATAGTTGTATCAGCAGCTAATTTATCCTGACCTGCCTGAACTGCAGCAAGTCCCGCCTCACTGTTGGGAGCATATGCGGGGTTGCGGTACACTCTGCCGTAAACCGCCGGCATATCCGAAAGATCCTCTCCCGTGATGATTCCAACGTCACGTCTTACGTCGGATATAAGAGTTTTAAGGAGAGTGGAATAAAGGTCAGCAGTCATATCACCGTGATTTCCGTCTCGCTCGCCCTGCATCCACCAGAAGCCCTGAACGACGGGGGTATAACCTTCTTTTTCGAGCTTTGTAAGAGCTTCTTTAACGGTAGAAATAAATCCGTCGTAAAGGTCACCTATCTTATCACCGTCAAAGGTAATACCGGAATTAGCTGCGATATAGGAGGGTGGCGTCCAAGTTGCTATGTTGTTATCCGCCGTAACACCGTTTGCAGAGAGCTGAGTATCGCCATTCGCATACTTGATTATAACGTGCTTCTCACCGCTTTTGCTAAGCGCGGTTGCAATTCCTATCTCAGCACCGGAATATGACGCATCTTTACCAAGTCCGAAGGTAACGGGAACAAAATTCGTGATATCGTTTCCATATCCCTTTCCGTAGTAGAGAACGTTTTCGATTCCGGCATCAAGAATAGCTCCGTCGGAGTATCCATCCGGGTAATTTGTCGTTTCTCCGTAGCCTACCGCGTTGGACTGACCTGCGATAAGCCATACGTTGATTTTTTTGCCGTCATCCACCGTGTCGGCGCTCGCAGCACTTATCACTATTGCAAGCGATGAAATCACGAGTGCTGCCGCGAGAAGAATGACTAGCAACTTTTTGCTTTTGGTTTTCATTCTGTTTTCCTTTCTTATCTTTGATATATTTCAATTATTTGCGTACGAATAAATAAAATCTGTTTCCATCCCCTTACCGAAAATCCTTAACTTTTCTTCATCGATAGAAACAAGACAATAAGTTTCTTCTTTAAAATCGCATACGGAACGCACGGTTTTATGAACGACGCCACGTCTTACGGAAAGTCCGCCCGGATGATAATGACCTGCTATGTACGCTCTGACATTACTGTAACTATCCAAGAGCGCAAGCATTTTTTCATATTCAATAATTCTGGCAACAGGCTCTGTTTCTCCGGGTTCTCTGAGGCACGAAAGATCATACACGGGAACATGACAGAAGATTACAACATCCTCGCCTTTATTGCCGGCATCATCAAGTGTGGTTTTGAGTGCATTCCAAGAGCTTTCGCGGTAAAGTCCCGGCCATTCCTGAACCGGAACATCAGGATTGTTTTTCCTGAAATTCCAATACGCCTCCCTTTCCTTTTCGTCACGGCTATATCTGCTTATCTCAAAAGCGTTTAAAACGATAAATCTGAATCCGTTAACAGAAAAATCGTACATAGGCGCGGGCATCTTCAGAAGCTCCGTATGCTCCCACTCACCGCGGCGGCAAAGATCGTGATTTCCTATAGCGTACTTAACAGGATGCTTGCATCTTGAAAAAGCATCTACAATTTCGGGAGCTTCGCTTATATCATGTCCATCTCCGAGATCTCCCAGACTGAAAACAAAATCCAATTCCCTCTCATTTAATTTATCTACTATCGAACAAACTTTTCTCTTTGCGCCAAGGCAATCACGCGTTGAATAATTTCCTTTTTCAGAATAGTGACAATCACCTATAACTGCAAAATTTACAGATTTACTCATATTTTCTACCTTTTAAAACCCGATTTACATTTTATATATCCAAGTTTATCAAGCCAGACCAAAACATGAGAAGCAAATCCGTGATTACAGCTTGCCTTTATGTCCTTATGCTCCCAAAGTGTTCCGGTAAGACTTGCCATATAATCAAAGTATCCGCATATATTCTCTTCAAGCTTATCGTATCTTCCGTTTTGGCAAAGAAGCTCAAGACGCAGATAATTCCCAATAAACGCATTCGACGGATATATTTCTTTCCATTTACCTGTTTCTTTACGCTCGGGGCCGAAATCATCTACAAGCGTTTTCCAAAGTTCTTTATCTTCTTCATCGTTAGCTACACCGGTAAAGAATGCGTAATATTGGCAGGTTTCGGTACGTTCTCCGGAAAGTGTAAGTTCTCCGTCTTTGAACACTGAATTATCACAGTAGAATATGCCTATCTTACTCTCTCGCCTTATTGTTTCTTTTAGCTTTTCGGCTTTTTGATTATACTTTTCGTCACCGTAAAGCTCGTACATCGTTTTTAAAAATTTATAGTACAACATATTTGAAGGATAGTTAACATCCTGAACAAGATTGTTGCACATAGACCATTCAACAAATATCCATCCATCAAGCCTTTCAAGAAGTCCGTTGCTATTTTCATAAGCTTCGAAATACTTGCAAAGCTCAAGCATCTTGGGATAAAGATCGTTTACAAATTCGCGATCTCCCGTTCTGTCAAGATATTCCTTTAGTTCAAGAACATACCACATAGCCCAGTTCGGTATAAATTCCGGATTTCTAAAGTCTGATGGATAACACATCGGAAGCATACCGCGAGGTATGCTTTTATAGGAATCCTCCATTGCGAAGTTTGATAAAAAACACTTCTCAACCGTACTTTTACCTGAAAGCAATCTCTCAACTCTCGCTGTGAAGAAGCTATCGCAAAGCCAACCGGCTCTTTCTCTGGAAGGACAGTCCATATATATATCAAACGTGTTTTGACGAAATGTTTCAACAGCGGCATTATATATACGGGAGATAGCGGCACTTGCCTTATCAGAATCAAGCTCAACTTTTATTTCTGAGATATTAAAATCTACTCTTATCATACCGACATAACTAAGCTCGATTTTTCCGCCTGACGTGATTATATTTATATATTTAAAGGTGTATGGTTCTGCGGTTATTAGCTTATATTCGTTCCCGCCCTTTAATCGGTATAACACTACATTTGACGTATGGTTTCTTGTGAAATCAACTCTGCCGTCAACAAGCAACTCATCAAAGGTCATATATAGTTCAGTATCTTCAAGGCAGCGAAGCTTAACTTCAATAAATCCCGTTGTGTTCACTTTCATAGAAGCGGAAATATAGGTATCCGAATTCATCACTGTCGGGAAAGAAGGCTTGCGCCCGTCAGGGCAAAGCTTCAATTCCTCCGCTTTATGTATGCTTATTATCTCTGTTTCTTCCGGCGCAAATCCGTCAACGGTTTTACCCGCATTAACTACCTCACGGCGATCGTAATATTTTTCCGGCTTGATATGAGTAACCGAACCGCCGCCGTATATCTCGCATACCGACTCTCTCGGGAACTCGGGATAGCTTATCTCGCGTTCAATAAATTTCTTTTCACCGCAAATCTCAAGTTCCACTTCCTTTGAAACATCATGGCGACTCATATCATAAACCTCTGCGAAGGGACGCTGATATGAATATCTTTGCACCTTTCTTATTTTTTTCGAATAGGAGTATGCTTTCCAACCTTCACCACCCGTAAAGGCAACGACTTTTCCGTCCGAGACAAGCTCGGCAATAATAAACGACGGCTCCTTAAGCCACTCGAAGCTATCACAGAAATATCCGCTTGCGAGAATCAAAATTCGGTTTTCACCGCGGGTAAGATATTTTCCCACGTCGAGCTCGTCAACGCGGTAATATCCGCGCCCTGCTCTGGCAGGACCGTAATGGATAAACCGACCGTTTATAAACACCTGATAACCTGTATGACCGGAAATTCGCAAAAGAGCATCCGAGTAGTCCCGAACATCGGCAACAAATCTAAGCGCGTGATTCAATTCTTTTTGCATCCCGCACTCCCAGACGGGAAGAGCCTTTATAAAGTGTGATTCCGCAAATATCATAACGATCCCTCTGTTTCTCGGTTGATATATATAAATATGCTTTTAAAGATTATCTTCATTATACATCAACCTCTCGTTATTGTACATAATCAAATAAAATGTTCTCGCTTAACATTGACAAGTAAAGCAGAATGTGTTATAATCCAAAATGAAGATCAACGCAAAATACCAAGAGAGGATATACAGAAATTTATATGGAACTTTTGCAGCTTAAATATTTTTGTGAAACCGCAAAAAATCAAAACCTATCGGCAACCGCAAAAAAATTCTACGTGCCGCCTTCAAACATTTCGAATGCGATAAAGCGACTTGAGCGCGAAATAGGATGCGAGCTTTTTGATCATTTTTCCAACAAGATCGTTCTCAATGAAAAGGGCAGGCGTTTTTACGAGCGCATCTCACAGGCGCTTACCCTAGTAAGGGATGCCGAGATCGAAGCATCAGAAAGCGATGATGCGCTGCGCGGAGTCATTGCTCTGAAATGCAAGAGTAACCGAGGACTGGTGACAGCAGCCATTGAAAAATTTATAAAAAAATACCCGGACGTGCGCTTTACCATGGTCTTCGGAGAGGCAGAGATGAAGAATATAGATCTTTTAATATCGTACGACATGCCCTTGGAATATGATGAGCGCATCTTCCTTCTCGAGGAGGATATCCCAATAGCAATGAGACGCGATCACCCCCTTGCCAATATTGACAAGGTATCGGTCAAGGACTTTAAGTACGAGTCTTTCATCACAGGACTCAGCATTGAGACACATAAGGCATGCCTTGAAGCGGGCTTCCGTCCCCTTATCACCATTGAAACAAATGATCCGCAATACGTAAGAAAATACGTTGAGATTGGGCTTGGCGTTGCTTTCATCCCTGCTTATTCCTGGCGCGGTATGTTCTCAGAAAATATAGTTCTCAAATCGGTAGGACATACAAGAAAAACCTACGCCTATATCCCATCGGGCCGCTACACAAAGAAAGCTGTACGAGAGTTCATCAAATATCTGCTTAATGAAGCGAAGGATGCAAATTGATAGAAAAGCATATTACGGTCCTATACGGCACCCGTTTTTTTCATAGCATTGTGTACATATCGGTGTGCTAATGATAAATAAAAAGCACCGTGCTTTTACCAAAATGGTATAGCACGGTGCTTTTTTGTAAATGATAGTTTGCAAAACAGCCGTTTCGCTCTTGTATTTTAAATTTATATTATCGTCATATGGGCTATCCGAATATTAATATTCTAACAATTCCAATGACAAAAAGGTGCAACGGATAATATATATAAAACACCCACTTCATAATACGGTTTGCCACAGGATTTTTTCCTCTCCTTCCGTTATACAAGCGCAGCACGGGAATGGAAATAACAACAGCCATTTGCATCAGACCGTATACGCGGTCTATTGCAAAGAAATAGACGACCGAGTAGATGGCAACATAGAAAAGCATCCACAGCATCTGACTTCTGAAGTTTCCACGATTTGTGCCGAATGCCAGAATGCAAAGTGCTGCAATACAGCTCCAATCGCTCGGAAAGCTGATAACACAGATCAGAAGTATCAGAACAGTTTTCAAGCCTTGCTTTATCTTTTCGCTGTTTGCGATGCGAAGCATTACCAACCCCCAGGCAAGTGACCACATAACGCTTGTCTGATCCAATATCTCCCCTGAATAAAAGGGTATGAAGGATCTTGGATCAACATAACGCTCGGATGAAAATATATACGCGAAGTGCGATATAAACGCGAATAGAAAGAGCCTACCCGTGTATTTATTTATATCGCTTGTATAGTGATATCCTTCGGCTATAAAATAGCACATTATCGGACACGTGAGGCGCCCTATGACGTGTAAGGTAATCGGTATAACATCGCAAGGGTAGCCGGGAAATATCAGCCATGCTATATGATCGACCGTCATTGCTGCGATCGCTATTATCTTTATGGCATTCGCATTCAATATTTTGTTTTTTTCAATATTACAACTAATATTCATATAAACCATTATGCTTTAAGATGGAATCTTTCCAACGGTGTAAGCAAGCACGCACCTGCTCTCCGCGCCGTTTTTTCCTACGGCGCAAACGCGATAGGTCGTTCTTTTATCTGCCTCGGACGCTTTTATATGATGCATATATGCCGTATCCGAGGTGCTTGCGACAAATGTATAATCGCAATCATTCTCCACCGCACGATATACGTTATAGCTTACGGCATCGGGGCTTGCGGTCCAGGCGAGCGCGTAAGCGCCCTCGCCGCCCTCGGCTACAGTAAGCTTAGAAGGTGCATCGACCGGCTCGACGGGCTTTATGTTATCGATGATATAGGTTTCGCCCGCCACAGTGTCAAATGAAATGGCATCATCGGCGAGGTGAGTGCATCCGACCTTTGCGCCGCCTGCAAGGAAGACCTCGGCATTTTTAAGCCCCTTATGCCTCAGCTTGCATACTCCGCCGACCTTAGAGGTGATACCGAAGAGCTTTGCCACGCCCTCCTCCCAGCTTGCAAAGACCTCAAAGCCGCCTCTTGCGACAAGGCCTCTGTAAGAGCCGCTTTTCCAAGAGGCGGGGATCGCCGCCAGAGGCTCGATATAGCCCGACTGACTTTGGAGAAGCATTTCCGCAACGCCTGCAGTGCCGCCGAAGTTGGCATCTATCTGGAAGCCTGCAGGAGTTTTTGACCAGAGGTTGCTTGCAGTTCTTATAGAAAGAAGTTTCCGGTACTGACGGTATGCCTCATCGCCCTCGCCTGCTCTTGCCCAGAGATTCTGCCTGAAGGCTATAGACCAGCCCCAGCTATCACCGGCAGTCCCCTTTTCTCTTTGCGTAAGGGTATATTTTGCCGCATCTATCCAGGCAGGCGTGTCGGAATTTATGATGTTGCCGGGATAAAGTCCGACAAGCTGAGAGGTATGCCTGTGTGCATACTCACCGAGCTCACCGTAATAATTCTCCTCGCGGAATTCCTTTACCTGTCCCGAATATCCTATGACTATAGGATTGTAATTCGGAAGCTGCTCCGCAACGGTTGCGAGAATACTCTCCCCCTCATCCTCTCTGCTTATCCCAAGTATGCGTGCCGCCTCCAGAGTATAATATCCGTTATTATATGCGAAGCTCTGATCGTAGGTCGTGCCCTTTGTATAATACCACACGCCCCCTACCCATTGCTCGGGCGAATCTCCCCATATACTCAGATATCTTCCGTCATTCTCTCTTTCAAAGGTCTTTGTGATATACTGAGATGCACCCTTAAGTGCGGGGTATACCGTGTCCCTTAAAATATCTTTATTTCTTGTGAAATCGTAATAATCCCAGAACATCTGGGTTGTAAAGCCTACGTTGCCGCAACCCGGTGTGGAAACTATCCGATAAGCCTCACAGCCGATTCCGACAGTCCATCCGTTACCACCGTCCTTACCGAGATTTGCCCTGTATTTTTCAAGCACTCGCTCATCGGCAGAGGAAAAATCCAGACCGAGATTTGACACATAGCTTTCACCCGATATAGCTGCAGTTGCATATTCTTCTGCCTTCGGCAGAAATGCCTTCCAATAATCAACGTACGAGCCGAAGGTCTCGGCAAGGTTGGTTGAGAATGCCGGCCAATAGTTCATCTGAACGTTGATATTATGCCAATATCCCGAGCCCCAGGGTGCAAGATTATACCTGTTCCACGTGCCCTGCAGGTTTGCAGGCATGCTTCCCTCTCTTGATGATGATATCAGAAGATATCTGCCGAATTGGAAATACAGCTCCTCAAGATACGTGCAAGACTCTCCGCGTGCGTAATTTTGCAAAAGCTCATCTGTGGTGGATGTGGGCACTTCACCGCCAAGATCAAGCTCCACTCTGCCGAAAAGTCCGGAATAATCGGCTATATGTCTTTCGCGGAGCTCGGAGTAGGAATACCCGAGCGCCGCCGCAAGCTCCTCTTCGGCAACTGCCGCCGCATCGCATCTTGATTCTTTGAATTTAGCCTTCGGCTCATCGGTCATAAATATATCGCTCGAGAGCACAAAGCTTGTGCTGAGAGTGATAACTATGTATGCCTCAGTTGCGCCGCTGAGAGTGAGAGTGCCGTCATCATAAGCTCCCCTCTCATTCATTCGGTTGGCGGCGGTAAGAGTGCCGTCACTGTGCACTATCTTATACAAAGCGGTAAAATCCACGTTATTGTAGCCGAGATTGCCCGAAAGAATGATGCTTCCGTCATCCCTTGCAACGACGGTTCCATGCTTCGAAAATCCATCGCCCTCATCTACCATATAATCCTGCTTATAGGGGATTGTGGGGCGCAATGTAAAGTTAAGGTTGCTTTTTCCGGATGATTCGAGATGAATCACTATGGCCTTATCGGGATACGAGGTAAAATATTCTCTCTTGTAATCGACACCGTTATAGCTGTAAGCGACCGAAGCCACGGCAGTCCTCAGATCAAGCTCTCTTCTGTAGTTTTCAACCATATCCCAAGGGTGGTGAAAATCTATATAGGTTTCCGAGAAGCTGTTTAGCCCACCGCCGAAGAGTCTCTTATTCAGGCGTCTTTCACCCTCCTGCCACCTGACTATCTCTAGCTGAGTCGAAAGTGTATTATCGGTTATCTGGAGCCTCTCGGTGTTTGTCCTTCCGAAAACGTTTATGCCCGAATAACCGTTACCAAGAGGTAACGACCACTTCTCCCAACCGTCATCGGGGATATCACTGTATTCGCTCTGTGCAGCATATGCACACGATATGCCCTCGTTTCCGTAGGGTGCCTCCTCGTCATACCAAAGCTTCAATTCCTTTCTCGGTACGGAGATAGACTCTGCATTTTTTGTTCTCATCTGTAACGACTCCCTATTTTTCGCTCTGAATTTACACGTTGTCAGTCAAATCTCACCCTTGGATTAAGAACCGCGGGCGAATGCCACACGATGCCGCGCTCGGCAAGATAATCGGTCTTAAGGCTCCATACGTGATAGCAGGAACCGAAGCCATGATAAATACGGTCCTCTTCTATTCTTTCCTCAATCTCGTCAATGACCGCAAGATATTCCTCGGTCATTTCCACAGGATCGTGGCATAGATTTCTGCGCCGACTCATAACGGTATTAAAAACGTCTTCTGCGATATCAGCGGAAAGAAAATTCTCTGACACCGCGCGAAGATCCTCGCAGTCATCGTCAACGTAATAATTGCGCGCCTTCAGGGCATTATACACCATACCGCTGCTGTCCCTGACAGCTTCACCGTATTTTGTGAAGAGCTCGGCGGTAAGCACTATCGCTCTTTTATAATAATCCGCAGACACAGCATATCTGCCGAGTCTGTCATACGCCTCGGCAAGATAGCGCAGGACGGCTATACCGTCCGACAATGCTTCTTTGTCACATCGCCCTGACGAAAGCTCCGCAGTTACTATTTCGTTGGTCTCTTTGAGATACGGAACAGCACGGAAGGTCAGCTCATAGGCATTATAATCACCGTTCTTCTCTATGTTCTCAAAAAGCTCTCTCAGTCTTGCGGTATTTTCCTTGGTAAAAGGCATAGCTTCATCCACCCTTTACTTAACAGTGAGCTTCATACAAAGACTTTGCGAAACCGAATCTCCCGCGACCGTATAATCATCATACGCGTATGCAACAACAGGCTCGCCGCTATTGTCGACCGTGTAGGTTTGGTGATCAACGTATATTTCGGCTTTGATGACATCGCCCTCACGGCTTACCGAGCGTATCTCGATGCTCTTATCCGAAATGTGGGGCAAAGGATATGCCGCTCCCTCGGAGAGCTCGTATTCCTTCTCTCCGTCATCATAGTCATACCAGGTGCTCTCCTTATCATACTTGTAGCTCCATTTCATAACCAGTAAATTCTTATTCATAACCGTTACCTCTCTTTTCTTTTTCAACTGTATTCGGTCTGCACCGTTACTTTTCCGAGATCGCTCTCGTCCTCATCAAAGAAGAAATATATAAATCCGTCAATAAAATCAAGAAAGCCCATTTCATTATCGAGCGGATCATATTGCATCAAAAGTCGCATCGACCCGTCCTCACCGAAATAGCCGCTCGGAATACCGAAAAGGCGTGTACAAGCTTCGCTCTCCTCCGACGGCGAAAAATCCATCAGCCACGTCTGTGAAAACCGCTCGTAGCCCTCGACTGCGGCATTGAAATCATCAAACACCATCTCAGGCTCGTCGGCGCAATAGCGGACGTCGGCGCGCAGACCGTACTCTCCACCATCGGTGTGAAGGAATATATACAGGTAGCCCTCATGAGGAAGCCTGTTTTCCTCATCAAGCTCTGCAATATCCGAGAGTCTGATCTGACAAAGAAATATTTCGTCATCATTAAAATCATTTTCCCATTTCTTGGGGATCAGGGGAGAACCGAAAAATCTGCTTACACAGGGATCGTAGTCCTCGGCAGCTTCTTTCACTCCTATTCTTATTGCTTTGTTCATCATGAAAAACTCCTATTTCATACGAATGTAATAATTACTCTATGTCGGCACTTTAATTTTAGCATATAAAAGTGACATTTTCAATAGATATGCCTAACAAAAGCGACAAAGATTTAAAGAATAAAAGAAAAGTATAAAACGTTTTTTAAAGTCAAAACTTGACAATTTCATTTTTTTGTTGTAAAATGATTAAGCAGCACGCCGATTTTCAAGTCACCCGAATAAAGTGTTTTTGATGCTTTACGTCAGGGATCGTCGGAATAGCGCAGCTCAAAACGCAGATCAAAACAGGAGAAAATTCTATGGAAAACGCAAAAAATTGGGACTTTACGATGGCAAATTACGATGCCGTCTGGGCGTTTTTGGTACAGCTCGGACTGCTCTTACTTTTCCTTATGCTCGGAAACATTCTTCGCCGCAAGATCCCTCTGTTCAGGAACTGCCTTGTTCCGTCGGCTCTATTGGGCGGAACTGTGCTGATGATAGTAAACGTTATAGCCAAGCAATTCAATTTCGTGCTCGTTGACAACCGGCTTATGCAGGTCATCACCTATCACTGCCTTGCGATAGGCTTTGCCGCTATGTCGCTTAAAACCGAAAAAAGCACTCACAAGACTAGCGGAACACAGGTCGTTGAATTCGGTGCTTTGCAGGGCGGCTGCTATATGCTTCAGGCATTTGTAGGACTCGGTATCACCCTGATACTCTTCCTTATCACAAGGCACGGTGATAACGTTATCTCCTATATCTGCGGTCTTATCCTTCCCCTTGCATTCGGACAGGGTCCCGGAAATGCTCTCAGCTGGGATATCAACTTTACAAACACACCCGCAACTCAATTTACAGGTAACGGCAGTTTCGGTCTTTCGCTCGCCTCTATCGGCTTCGTTGTAGCTTCCGTATTTGGTATTTTGTACATAAATATTCACAAAAACGATGGAAATCTCAAGGTTCGCAAAACTGATTTAGTAAATAACAATGCAGCAAATATGACCTCCGGTGATGAAGAAATACCCGATAACGAATCTGTGGATAAGTTCACGATGCAGGCGGGATTTGTAGCACTCGCCTATGCTCTTGCCTTCGGATTCATGTTCCTTTTAGGTAAGCTTTCCGCATTTACTAACAGTGTAGCATGGGGCTTTAATTTCCTCTGGGCCTCCTTGGCGGCTATGATTATAAAGGTGGGTGTTAAGAAGCTTCGTAAGCATCAGCTTATGCACCGCGAATATATAAACAACTACCAGATGGACCGTATATCGGGCTTCGCCTTTGATCTTATGATAGTTGCAGGCGTGGCGGCGATCGAGATAAACGATATCAGAAAATACATACTCCCGATAATTATTTTAAGCCTTGTCGGCTCTGCAATCACATATCTTTATATCCGACTTGTTGCCAAGGAATGCTTCAAGGGCTTCGAGCACGAATTCTTCCTTATGTGCTTCGGCACTTTGACCGGTACTGCATCAAACGGTATGATCCTTATGAAGGAGATCGATCCCGGTCTTGTGACGCCTACCTCGAGCCTCTACATCCTTTCCAACTTCCCTGCTATGGTAATGATAGCGCCCCTTCTGATCCTGCTCTCCTTTGCGGGCAGCTCGCTTACTAATGCGGTCATTGCCTGTGCTATATTCTTCCTGCTCTTCACGGTATATACTATATTCCTCTTCCGCAGAAGAATTTTCAAGAAGAAATACAAGGACGCTCCTGTTGCGGTATGGATCGAGGAGCAGTAATACTATTATAAAAATACGGCAAAGGCACTGTTTGATATAATCCCCTTAGAGTAGACACTTGAAAAAACAAAAAGTTTTCAAGACTACACTAAGGGGATTATATCATTTTACAGTACTTCTGCCGTTTTTTATTGGTTCGGTTACGCCTGAATGACACAGCCCCTGCCGTCGATCGGGATAGTTGCATTTTCGGCAGCAATCAATATCCCTTACAGTCCTTCCTGTCTGGTTTTCAGCGCTTCGTTTATTCTCTCGGTATTTCTTTTGATAATTGAATAAACTATAGCCCAGATCACTATATATCCGACAACAAATATCGCCGAAAAGACGATGATAGGAATCCATCCGAGGGCAAGCCAACCATTCACAAGAAAGGTGATAAGGTATCCTACATACAGGACGCTCCCGTGTATAAGAATTGCGCACATCAAGGGCAGGGTTTCTATCTGATAAATAGCATTCATAGCACCCGCGAGAAAGGCGAGGGCTGTGAGTGAAAATATACCAATACACACCTCGTCTACCGTCAGCATTGTGACAGAGCCCGAAAGCTTCAACACAAGATACAGGACCGCAAGAACCAGAGGTCCGATACCCGAGGCGAGCACGCCGCGGCGCAAAAACTCCAAAGCTATTCTTTTCATATTCCCTCATACCTCCTTCTGATCTGTGCAAAGCAACGCCTGGAAACATATTCTCTATAACCACATCTGAACACGGCATCAACACCTCCGCTGAATGCCGCATCGAAGCGAAGAATGCGCCGCTCGTTTGCAAGTGTTGATTTATTGATGCGAATAAAGTATGTTGGTAGAATATTCTCAAGGTCGCGCAGTCTTTCTTGTATGCGGTAATGCTGCCCATCGGTGTCAATTGCTGTCACCCTCCTATCAAGGATAGTGATACACTCTATTTCAGAGAAGGTAAGCCTTCGCATACAGTCATCGCGGTGGCCTGTGATACTGTCGATGCCCGAAAAGCTGAGAACGAGATTCTCTATTTCTTCGGTCAGGCGAGAGGGTGTATGGACGGTTACTACTACTCCCTCCTCGGCATCCTTGTCTATAATAAGCTTATATTTCATTTTACCGATCCTTACTGTTTTTTCATTTGTCTGAGGAAAGCTAACACGGCGACAACAGCTATACCTATTGTATACATAACGACTGTGATCAGGTGTGGGGTGGCGAGGCCGATATCTCCGATAAGCAATGCCTTTTCCATTTCAACCGCGTGAACAAAGGGAAGTGCGTATGCTATTTTCTTGAAGGCGCCTCCCACCAGTTCAAGATCGAACCACACGCCGGAAAGCCACGCGGAAAGATTGGTAAGCAAAGCACCGCAAATACCGCCAACCTGTTTAACGCCAAATATACTGCCGCACAAAAGCCCAAGTGAGATGTAAAAAATAGCAATAGGTATTATACCGATAAACGCATAAATAATATTCACGCTGAGCGTAAGCCCCAGGCAACACGCAAACAGATAGCAGATCACCGTCTGCCCGAGTGCGATCGGCAGAATCGAAAGCATATATCCTGCGATGAAATCAGCTCCCGTAAGCGGTGTTGTGTATAATCTTTGCAAAAGCGCGCTCTCGCGGTCCTTGGCGATCAGCGTTGCCGAAAATAACGTCATAAACGATAGTCCGAACACGGTAATACCGGGCGTCAATTTGTCGATTTCAAACAGGCTCACCGGAATATTGGCCTGCAGTGCACTGAGAAGCAGTAATAATACTAACGGAAATCCCAAGCCGAACCCGAGGTTGATCGGATCGCGCAATATCTCCTTCGTGCACCTTTTTGCAAAGGTCAGCATTCTCATACTCCTCCCTCCCTTACTACAGATATGAAGGCGTCCTCAAAGCTATCTGTCGCGGCTCTGCGCTTCAGCTCATCTGCCGTTCCTACAGTGAGTAGTCTTCCGCCCTTCATAATTCCTATCCTGTCGGAAAGAGCCTCTGCCTCCTCCATATAATGAGTGGTAAGCATAATGGTCACTCTGCCCTTCAGCGCGCGTATAGCATCCCAGAGCTCATGCCTTGCAATAACGTCGAGGCCGAGAGTAGGCTCGTCAAGAAACAAAATTTCCGGCTCGCTTATAAGCGCCATTGCTATGCTGACACGGCGCTGCCAACCGCCCGAGAGCTTCCCTGCTCTTCTATGAAATATCTCCGCAAGACGGAATTGCTCGCATAGCTCCTTTATCTTCTCCCCGGCCTTTTCTTTTGAAAAGCCATGTACTCCGCAGATAAGCTCAAGGTTTTCCTTGACCGAAAGGTTCGGTGCAACTGCCGTTTCCTGAGGTGAAACGCCGATAAGGCGCTTGACGTCAATTCTGTTTTTTGTGATACTGAAGCCGCCGACAAGGGCATCACCCTCGGTTGGCTGTGTCAGGCAGGAAAGCATTTTTATAGCCGTTGTCTTTCCCGCGCCATTAACTCCAAGCAGGGAAAAAAGCTCTCCCTTCTCTATTTCAAGGTCAATGCCATCTACTGCCGTGAGCTCACCGTATCGCTTGACAAGCTTCATCGTCTTTATCGCAGACATTTGATCATCCTCCTTATTTTTTGCTCATTTTAATTATAGCAAACAAAAGCTCGGATGTGTTGTTTTTTGTCTTTTCGGTCGATTTATTCGTCTTATCGGTTTTATATGTAAATAATTATTTACTATATCCCTTATCAAACAGGGGGCTGTCGCAAATGCAACGAACATTTGTGACAGCCCCTCTTGTATCATTTGGTTTGTGTTCCGTCGGGAGCATTTGTCCCGTGATCATATTTCAGATATCGGATACTCTCAGAGCTCGGGCTCGAAGCAAGGCATAAGCTGAAGCTTGAAAAGATTGACCTTATGAAGATGATCTATGCGCTCCTTTTTCTTCTGATCCTCTATCTCTCCCGTACGGATATAGCGGTCGAGCTCGGCATAGGTGAATCCGAGGTTATCTTCATCGGTCTTTCCGCAAAGACCGTCGCTCGGCACCTTCTCAACAAGCTCGCGAGGCAGATCAAGGATTCTTCCTATCGCCAGAACCTCAGCCACGGTAAGGCGCGAGAGCGGACTGAAATCACCGACCGAATCTCCGTATCTTGTCGAATATCCCACCCAGTCCTCGCTGAGATTGCAGGTGTTTACGACACGTCCGTTACAGCACTGTGAAACGGCATAAAGGGTTGTCATTCTTATTCTCGGAGGCATATTGGTGCGGCTCTGTGTGCTGAGCTCCATAGGAATGGCGGCTGTAAGACCTGCTACAGCATCGTGGATGTTAACGACGTAATGCTTTATTCCGAGATGATTTACAAGCATATAGGACATATCTATATCCGCCTGCTCACCGTTGGGCATAAGAACGCCGATAACGCGATCCTTACCAAGTGCCTCAACGCAGAGCGCCGCGGCTATCGAGCTGTCCTTTCCGCCCGAAATACCGAGCACTGCATTACAGCCGGGACCGTTCTTTTCAAAGAAATCACGGATCCAGTTTACACAATCATTTTTAATTTTCAAAGCATCAAACATTTCTTTTATCTCCATTCGGATGTATTTTCATTTTGGTCAGGACTACGTATGCCCTTATATACAGTTTATCATAGCTTTTTGCTTTTTTCAATGCTTTTGTTTCTATTTAATCTGTATTTTTACGCTTTTTTACGCTTTTGAGCATAAAAGCGCGCTTATGGCACACATTTTGATGCCATAAGCGCGCTTTGTATTTAAGTATAAGGCTTAAAACCGATTGTTTTATGCCTGCTTAACGTAAGTTCCCTTGGGCGTTGAGGTTGCCACAAGATCTCCTGTATCGTAAGTGCAGTTCAAGGTCTTAGCTGTAGTGCTTCCGGTAACGAACCACTTAATTACGATCTTAGTTCCATCACACTGAACAGAACCGGCGGTATACTCTTCGGTTCCGTCTATGGTAATAATAGCCTTAACAGTATTGTCATCGTTGACGATGATCTCTATCTTATAGTTATTGGTTGCGCTATAAGATGATCCTTCTCCAACGTAGGTTCCTGCAAGCTTGGATATCTCGGTAATCTTAATAGCAGCAGGATAGAATTTTGTGGTGTTATTAGTTATAACGGTCTCTGTAGGATTCTGAGGCGCCGCTGTGATCGTATAACTCTTAACCCACTGATTATTGAAGATATATCCTTCCGTCATTGTGGGAGTAGGAATCTGATCTGCAGGAACAGTCTTGCCATTCTCAACGATTACGGTCTTGAGAACTGTCTTGTCCTGGTTATAGAATGTAACGGTTCTGTCTTCACCCTTATATTTAGTTACAAGGGTAATATCGGAGGTTATAGGAGTTGTTTCAAAATCGAACAAAGTATCTCCATTGTACCAGCCAAGGAAATCGTATCCGCTAGGCTCGGGCCCAACAGGCTTCTTAGATATATCGAACAATTCGCCACCGAAAACCTCAAAGCTACCCTTGTCGGTCTCTGCGCCGGAAGAGGGATTAACATATATAAACTTTACAGTGTAGTAAACAGCATCCTTCCACTGTGCGGTAAGAGAAACATCAGCGGTGATAGGAGCAGTGAAATCAAATGCATTCTCGCCATTGTACCAGCCCAAGAATATCTTATTCTCCATAGTGGGAATCGGAGCGGTAATGGTGGTGCCCTGTGCAATAGTCTGAGCCGCTACCTCGCTTCCGCCATTGGAATCGAAGGTTACGGTAACAGCCTTGATCCATTTTGCTATAAGATCAACGTTTCCGACAACGGCTGCTTCAAAATCATAAGCATTCTCGCCATTGTACCAGCCTGCGAATATGAATCCTTCCTTTTCGGGAGCTGCGGGAGCCTCTACTGCCGATCCGTGAGCAACGGTTGCGGTGGTAGCCTCGGTGCCGTTATCTGCATTGAAGGTAACGGTATACGAAGTGGTAGCCCACTGTGCATCAAGAGTAACAGGACCGGTTACGGTAGTGGTATCAAAGTCGAATTCTACACCGTTAAGGAACCAACCTGCGAAGGTAAAGCCTTCCTTGGTGGGATCCTCGGGCTTTACTATAAGATCGCCCTTGGAAACGGTCATGGGTGCAACTTCACTTCCGCCATCGGAATTGAAGGTTACCTCATACTGAAGCTTGAGTACAAGGTTATTGGATGCGGTGATAGTTCCGTCATCCTTGCAGGTGAGAGTGAGAAGCTGATCGGAGGTATCGGTATCTCTGAGATATCTTATGCTGAACTTTTTGCCATCGAACTTTACAGCAGCGATTTCAAGCTCATCCGCGGTATCGCCTACAACGAGGGTGATAGCTACAGTCTGATTAACTGCATCCATAACAACCGTGAAGGTCTGGGACTTCGAATCGGTGCCCTTCCAGATACCTGCGAAGTCAGTCATAGGAGCTATAAGACCGGGATAGTATTCTTCATCAGCGGTTACTGCGATCTTTGCAACGTCCTTTGCGCCGCTGGCAGTTGCGCTGGTATACCACTTACCGTTGAACTTATATCCGTCGACAGTGGTAATCGTAGTAGGAATCTCGGATGCAGGAACACATTCGTTATACTTAACCTGTACGGTATGAACTACAGTTTTACCGTCCTGACCGTAGAATACAACGTTGTAAACAGCGTCCTCCCACTTAGCAACAAGAGTGACATCGGAGGTTATAGGTGTCTCGAAATCGAAGGCGGTCTCGGAGCCCTCTGCGAACCAACCTGCAAGAGTCATACCCTTCATTGTGGGATTGTAGGTAGCAACAGTCGATCCGTGCTCAACGGTTACGGTCTTATCCTTATTTGCACCGTTGGAGTCGAAGGTTACTTCATAATTCTTGTAAACTGTGAATTCCTCGCCAAAGAGACCTGCATCAGCAGTAAGTGTGCCATCCGCACAGGTGAATACCATATTTCCTACGGAGGTGGATGCGGTATAATTTACGGTAAGGAGCTTTGCGGTGCTGTCGTAAAGAACGTAATTTACGGTTACTTTAACGGCAGTGCCCATCTGAGTTTCGCCGGAAATGGTGATAACACCGTTTGCATTGATAACGAAGGTGTACTCATTGAAGTTATATACGCCGCTATATTCAGAGCCGGTATAGGTGCCTGCAATATCGGTAAGGTCGGGAAGATCAAGCTCCCACTTAGCGGTAACGGCAAAATCGGACTTAACGGGTGCGGTGAAATCATACTCAGCCTCGCCTACGAACCAGCCAAGGAACTTGAAGCCAAGCTTAACGGGAGTCTCGGGTACGGCTACGGTCGCACCGTA
This sequence comes from Oscillospiraceae bacterium, assembly GCA_015064555.1. Lineage (GTDB taxonomy): Bacteria > Bacillota > Clostridia > Oscillospirales > CAG-272 > UBA1740. Next base: position 74,580 of record SVRZ01000003.1, on the reverse strand, counting down.
GTTAACGGTAACGGTAGAAGCCTGGGAGCCGTTAGCTGCATCGAAGGTTACGTCATATGTAATCTGAGTCCACTTAGCGGTGATGGTGAGATCGGTGGTAACTGCAGCGGTAAAATCGTATGCGGTGTCACCTACGAACCAGCCTGCAAACTCAAAGCCCTCCTTTACAGGAGCCTCGGGCTCGGTAGCGAGCTGACCGTAAACTACCTTAACGGCAGTATTCTCGGTGCCGTTATCGGCGTTGAATACAACGTCCAAAACAACGGTCGCCCACTTAGCGGTAAGAGTTACGTCTGAGGTAACCGCAGCGGTGAAATCGTATGCGGTGTCACCTACGAACCAGCCTGCAAACTCAAAGCCGGTCTTGGTGGGCTCTGCGGGTACAGCCACTGCGGAGCCGTGATTAACGGTAGCGGTGGTAGCCTCGCTGCCGTTATCGGCATTGAAGGTTACGGTGTATGTATTAAGTGTCCAGGAAGCCTTAACGGTAACGTTCGCGGTTACTGCGGTAGCGAAATCGTATGCGCTCTCGCCTACGAACCAGCCTGCGAAGGTGTATCCCTCCTTGGTGGGATCCGCGGGCTTAGCTACGGTAGCGCCCTCCTTGACGGTAGCAGATGCAACGGCACTGCCGCCATCTGTGTCAAAGGTTACGGTATAGGTGTTCTCTGTCCAAGCGGCGGTAAGAGTGATGTCCGCTTCAACGGGTGCTGCAAAATCATATGCAGTCTCGCCTGCGTACCAGCCTGCGAAGGTATATCCCGTCTTAGTGGGATCCTCAGGCTTAACAGCCGCCTCTCCTTCCTTAACTGTCTGAGGCTCAACGGCACTTCCGCCGTCAGAGTCGAAGGTCACGGTGAAATCCTTTACAAGGAAATCAGGAAGCTCGCACGAAGAAAGCGCAAAGAGCGTCATAGTGACCAAAAGAAGCATTACAAGAATCTTTTTCATGACTTTTTCCTTTCGTTTGAATAATTATACTTTTCTACCCCAAAAAGGGCTATTTAACACCATTCTCGGGAATATATACCATATTATACATATGATATACACATTTGTCAAGTATTATTTTAAAAAAGCTATACTTTTTCCGATTAAAGTGTTTTTAAAATGTTTATTCACGAATATTTATGCAATATTTTCACACTTTTCCACGTAGTATTCGTACACTTGTTCAAGATCCAGGAAGGATGCCTTATCCTCCCCCTCAAGCGCGGAATATGCCGCCTTCAGCTCCGAAAGAAGTGATCTTATCTGATTGAGTGTTACGTCACTCGCTACAACCTCGTAGCTGTAGCAGTATCTCTCAAGCGTATAAAGCTTGACGGCAACGTCCGCCGCTGCTGCTGTAAAGGTTTCATTTATAAAGAGCTCGAGTGCTCCGTGATACATATCAACATCTGCCTCCAGAATACCGAAAATCGACTTGGAATCTGTATCGAGCAGGCGGTACGCCTCCATTACAGAAAGCACGGTTGCTTTGTCGAATACCTTCGACTCTCCCTCGGATTTGTGAAGGAAGGGTGAGATCATACCGTAATAAAGATCGAGGAAGCTGCCTATTTCCTTTTTATTATACAACGCATACATGTCAACGCTGTCGCTCAGAAGAATAAAAAGATCAATGTAGGTAGCGCGGTAGGAGGAGAGTGCGAAATCGTAGCTCCAGTATACAGCCGGCTTCCCTGCCTCTGAATCCTCGGGATATGCAAGGAAAAGTGCCTCGCCGTAGTAAGCAGCTACAATATCATTCGGAGCATTTTTGAGTATATCCTCGGATATGGACATAGCCCTTTCAAAGGATGAGAAGAAATAGGTGTAATTTATCTTTCCATCTGTAGTGAAATAATAGCAGGCGGTCTGCGCATCCGTAAGAGCTGAACCAAGCGCCGCGAACTTATCAGCCCAGGCACCGATCTCGGTGGATGACGGACTCTTTAAGCCCTCCCTGATGGCAAGATATTTTTCGTAAGCCGAGGAAAGATAGATCTCAAAGCTCGCAAGGTCGGACTCGCTCATTGCGGTAAGCGCCTGAGTTATCCTGTCTATTCTTGCGACAAAATCGCTCTCCCACTCGGGGTAGCCGAAGCGGTTTGCATATATCTCAACCGAGAGAATAAGGTCATTATAAACGCTTGCGCTCTCAGCGGAGAGAGTGGATCTCATCGCGCTGTTGATTATTCCTGCAAACAGACCTATAAGCCCCTTGTCTATATTCTCCTGCGAATCGTCAAAGGCAAATGCGGGAATTCCTTGAGGATAAAGTGGAGCGAGAGCCGAAATAAAGTCATACTGCTGTGATGCCGGAAGAGCAACGAAGGCATCAAATATCACCTTCACCTCGCTCTTATAAGCCTCGGTGCTCATATAATCTTCATTATTATTTATGTTGTCTATAAGCGTCAAATACTTAGACATCAAGCTCTCATAATCGGGAATGCCTAGCAGAGAACCGGAAAGATCGTAGTATCCGTACTCTGCCATACGGACGTATACAAGCATATCCTCAAAGTACACCTTCTCACCCGTGTAGCCCCAAATGGTATTTACGGGCATGGTTCTGTAGATGTAATTTTCAACGCTTTCCGTGTCAAGCTTTATCATTTCCGCAAGATCGGTAGCCGCCATGTAGTAATAGAAGAAGTTGGTGGAATCAGCAAGCTTCATGCTCGACATAGTGCTGATAAGCTTTGCATTAAGATCGTCTATTGCCTTAGGCATACCGTATTCGTAGAAGTATTCAACAAAGTCAGTTCTGCCTATTTTGTAAAGATATGTGTACAAAATATCGAATAGATCATTGTTTTTACGCCAAGGAGAAACAAAATAGTATATCTCGTCAAATGCCTGCTCGTAGCCTGCCTGCACCATCTTAAGATATGCCGACTGTATTTCTGCGGAATAGTTGTCAAGACTATCGGCAGTCCAGCCATCGGGAACGACCGAAAGGGTTTTATAAACGTCTGTCAGATGAGCAAACAGCGAGCGGAGAACCGAAAGATAGCTCTCATCCATCACGGGGTAGTTCTTGAAGTAGACGTCCCCATCGGTATCGGTATAAACGATCCTATCACCGAAAAGCTCTATGATGCCGAGAAGTGTGGGAGCGACCGTGTATATAGGGGTGCTCTTATCGTCAAAGAGCTCTACAGCCCTGACACACGCCTCGTAGCTTTCGCAATAAAGCACAAGCTCACTCAACTCTATGGCAAAGGCACCGCGGAACTCATTTATATTATCTGCCCAAAGACCAAATCCGTATACCATAGCAGCTCGTGCCACGTTATACGCGAGGTTCTCGTTTATAATCTTTCTGTCCGCCTCGGACATATCTATGTATGCCTCGCAAAGCTTTAGCGCAAGCTCACCGAGCGAAGCATCGATTTGAGGCTCACCGCCTGTCCAATCAATGGAGGAAAGCTTATCGGCATTATCTATAAACATAGACACGCTCGTATAGGTTATCTTTATGTCGTATGTATAGGCTCTTCCGTCATAGATTATGCTTATCTCTTGAGACAGCGGAGAATTTTCAGGCGTTACCGCGCTTATATCAAAGCCCGAAACCTTACACTCGGAAAGGCTTACGGTTCTTTCAAGCTCGCCGTTCTTTCCGCTAAGCACTATCGAGCCGCCCGAAAGATCTAAGCTCTTTGAATAGTGACTGTTATAGGTCACCTTATTCGGACGATTGAAATCTACATTTTCGACAGGATAGATATTAACCTTATAGCTGCCCTCGTAGCTATCGCCGCCGATCCTGCATACTATTTTAACGTCACGTCCCATGCCCTCGTTCAATGAATCGAAGCCTGAAAGAGTCACCGCATCACTTGCCATCTGAAGCGAGCGTGTCGTTCCGTCATCGTTGGTTATAACGAGTCTGCCCTTGGTTTTATCAATTTTATCTCCGACCAGGTAATCGGTTACGGCGCCTATCACCGCGATCCTTTCAACGACAGTGACCTTTATCTCTGTGGTTACACCGTCATACTCGACCGTAAGTGTCTGCTCACCAAGCTTATCCTTATCGTAGCCCGAAACGGTCACGTCCTCCGAATCGAGAGGTATCTCCTTAACCTTTTTTCCGTTATCGACTACAAGCACGCCGCCCGAGAGGTCAAGCTCCTGACCGCGGACGTACGTAAGCCTTGGCATAGCATCCTCACCTACCGATATTCCTTCGGGCGAGCCGCACGCGACCGCGAGCAGCACCACCGCCGCAAGAGAGATCAGGAGCAGTGCTATTCTGATTTTGTTTTTCATAACAGTATCCTTTCTCGAATTATGTAAGCCATTATTCTTTAATCCAGACCGAATATACCCTGACTCCGTCGGCTATCACGGCAAGCTCGGTACTAAAATATTCCGGCTCGTCCGAGCCCTTATCAAGCGCCCATCCGCCGAAGGTGTATCCCTCTCGCAACGGCGCTGAAAATACGGTATCCGCAAAATTGTTTGACAAAAGCTCATCGCCGCCGCATATCGACACAACGTAGTCGCCGCTCTCGGCAATCTCACAACCCCATACCACAGGGCAGAAGGATGAATTCCATCTCTCATCGAATCCCTCGGCATCCGACTTGTCAGACACGTAAAGCGTCAGACCATCGCAGGAATAAAATGCATTGGCACCGATGCTTTCAACCGATCCGCAGATCAAGAGAGAGGTCAGAAGATCACATCCGCGGAATGCCTGCACACCGATAGACACAAGAGCATCACAGAGAGCTATATGCTCAAGTGAGCTGTTCTCGTAGAAGGCGTAGCTGCCGATCTCTCTGACGCCGACTCCTATATCGGCATCCTTCAGCATCGTACATCTGTAAAATGCACTCTCACCTATTTTGACAAGTGTATCCGGGAAGGATACCGCCACGAGCGACGGACAGTTGTAAAACGCCTTATCGCCTATTTCGGTGAGCGACCGACGGACGGTAACCTCCACAAGCGAGGGGCATGCCGAAAATGCCTTATCGTCTATCATAAGTACGGACTCTACCGTGATCTTTTTAAGAGAAGCAAAGCCGTAGAAGGCGCACCTGCCTATATACTCCACGTCGCTTCCTATTACTATTTCGTCTATACCTCCGGTTTCGGTAGCGCCGGATATCGCATCGGCTCTCCGGTATCCGCATCCGAAGAATGCGTAGTCGCCGATATATGTAACACCGGAAGGAAGTACAAGCACGTCGCTCGCGGTATCGGCGGCATAATTCTCTGCCGTTCCGCATTTGTAGAATGCCGATCTTCCTATCTCCTTAAGCATAGGAGGAAGCTTTATCATAGCGAGCCTTGAGCAAGAGTAGAAGGTGTAGTCCTCGATGCGGAGAAGAGCATCGGGCAGAGTCACTGACTCCAGAGATGAGCACCCGTAGAATGCACCCTTGCCGATGATGCTTACCGAGCCTGGGATCGAGATTTTCCTGAGTGTCGGACAGCTATAGAATGCATAGCGCGAAATACCTGCCGTGCCCGGATAAACCGCAAGCTCCTCGGTAATATTCTTATTGTAATCGACAAGCCAGTTATCGGCATAGACCGCACCCGTGAGCGAGGAATTGAATATCTCTGTGTTGCGGAAGGCATACGCGCCGATATCCTTTACCGTTTCGGGTATCTCTATTCTTTCGAGAAGCGTGCAGTTCATAAAGGCATAGCTGCCTATATATTCGAGCGAGCTGTCCTTTATATTTCCGGAAACGTCTGTATAATCAAACGAGCCCAAAAAGACTGTAGACAGTCTGCCGCAGCCGATAAATGCCTGCTCTCCGATGCTCCTGACGCCGCTTCCTATAACCACACTGACTATATCGCTATTTGCGAACGCAAGCTTGCCTATCTGCTGAACTGTGTCAGGCAGCTCTATAGATTGTATATATTTATTTGCAAAAAATGCATTATTTGCAATTCCTACCGTCCCCTCCTTGAATTCAACGGAGAGCGCGGTGGAGTCCTTAAGACCTATAAACCAGTTGCCAACGTATATCTCGTTTGCGGTACCTTCGGTATATATGGGAGTGTCAATAAATGCCGAGTGGTCAATCTCCTTTATATGACCTCCGACACCCACCGTAGCGAGCGAGGTGCAATGATAGAAAGCACCTGCACCGATGTATTGAAGGCTATCGGGCAGTGCCGCAGAGGAAAGCGCTACCGCCTTTGAGAAGGCGAACTCGCCAAGCGAAAGCAATCCCTCGTTAAAATCGACACGGGTTATACCCGAGCATGCCGCAAAGGCAAACCCGCCTATTTTTGTGAGCGATTTCGGAAGGCTGAGAGATGAAAGAGATGGGCAATCGGTAAATGCCTGATCTCCTATTGATATAATGCCTTTGCCGAAATTCACTTCATCAAGCGATGCACAGTATGCAAACGTACCGTCTGCTATCGCTCCAAGCGTATCGGGGATGGTAATACTGCCGTCAAGAGCGCGGCAGCCTGAAAATGCGCTCTCTCCAAGATACGTAAGACTCGGAGGAAGCTCCACAGCTTCAAGATAAGAGCAGCTTGCAAATGCAAAGTCCCCTATGCGTGTAACACTCTGCGGTATTATTACACGGGTAACGTCGCTTCCGTTGAAGAAGGCTCTCTCGCCTATCGAGCTGACAGGCTTTCGTCTGTAGACCGATGGAATCTCGATCACACCGGTGGCATCGCCCTTACCCGAGACCTCATATTCCTCCCCACCGTTGATCAGCTTGAAATGAAGCCCACTTTCCTTTTCTCTTTCAAACTCTATCTGCATTGACGGATATGAGTCCTTAAGCTCCCCCGACGCACAGGAGGACGTTATGCTTATTTTATACATGCCTGCCTCAAGCTCGGCAAGCGAGTAATAATCTCTGCTGACAGCTACCGAGCGCGGCTCCTTGCCCTCTGACTCTATTAAGATGCTATAGGTGTCCGCATCCTTCGAGCCGTTCCATTTCAAGGTCAGCGTTTCGTATTCAACGTACACCCCCGTCGGGGACTTCAGTCTTTCGCTCTTGCCGCAAGAGCCGAACAGCATAAGCGCCGCCGCTGTCAGGCAGAGTATGAGTAAACGAAAATACTTCATTTACCTCTCCTTTCCGATTTTATAAACGAAGAAATTCGTAGAATTTCATTTTTTTGTTCCGGTATCATTCGGCAGTCCTGCGCTCTCTTATTATCTCATGGAGCCACTTGAACTTGAATTTACGCACGGCTATATCGAGAAGTATAAGAACAATAGCCGAAATTATCAGAATGAACTTAGGATCGTAGACCTCAGTCAGAGTTTTCTTAAATCCGGAGAATACGTCCACCGGATCGGTGACGGTAACTCCGCCCCCCTTCTCCGCAAGGCTCTCAATCCTCGCTTCACCGTCGGTTATATCGGGTGAGAAGGTGGTGTATTCCTCGGAATATGAGAATGCTATATAATCGGTTACCGAATCAACGATCTCTCCGTTCTCATCGGTGATAAGTATAGTTACGGAATAGAGTCCCGGCTCCTTTATCTCGAAGGTATATCTGCCGTTCTTCTGAACACACCTGACCTCGATGAGCCCTGCCAGATGCTGAAGGTCATTGCTCACAGGCTCGGCGAAGATGTCGGCTGTCGCCTCCTCGGGAACCCCGTGAAGATTGACCCAATGCAGATAGTTGTCAAAGCCGGTTTCATATCTTACACCCTCCGCGCGGACATCCTCCGATGGGAAGAGGCTCTCAACGATATTCGTTATAAGAGCGATACCGACAACGTCCTCTATGAATGCCGCCGACCACTCGCCGTTGAGGTCGCACATAAAGCTTCCGACCTTGCCCTTACCGTATTCGTGAGTAGCATATATCGGAACGTATTTGCCCATAAGAGGAACTGTTGCCCCCTTCTTTGCCACGGTGCCGTAATAGCCTGAAAGAGAAGGTATAGCGCCCTGATCTATACCCGTGAATATCGGGCTCTTATCCTTTATCCTGAGCTCAAACTCCCGACCATACTCTATCTCGGGGATAGCCTCCTCGGTAAGATCCTTATACATTATTCCCGAAAGCGATGCCGCATCAGAAACGTTATAGAACTTTCCGCCGCCCGCATTTGCCGTCTTCTGCATTTCGGATTCCTTTAAGGCGCTGTCAAGTCCAACGGTCACGACTGACATTGTAATGCCGTCTGCCATATTGTCATCTATGTACGCGCTGTAATCATCATAGGAATCGTTCGGAAGTCCGTCCGTAACGAGTATTATATGCCGTCTTTCCACGTTATTTATGAGCGCAAGAGCGCGGCCTGCCTTCATAATTGCATCCGAGAACATAGTTCCGCCGCCCTTGTCGTCCTTTACCTTAAGTATCGCCTCGGTGATAGCCGTCCTGTTAGATACGGGAAGCACGCTCAGCTTCTCGGTCGATGCCGAGCTGAAGGACATAACGCCGCAGAAATCTCTGTCGTGCAGAGCATCAAGGCATGCCTTCGCTCCGTCTGTCGCGGAATCGAGCTTGCCGTTACTCTTCATCGAGGTCGATGTATCGACAACTATCATAACCGCGATCGGAGGTGTGTAATCCTCCGCCGTAACCGGGAGCATCTGCTTCAGGTATACAGAGCTATCAATATCGGCTCTGTTATATGCGTGAGGAACGACAGCTCCGCCGACCTCGTCATTTTTTCCTCCGACGGTGAAAAGACCGCCGCCGAGCTCATAGACGTATCGGTGAAGAAGCCCCTCAAATCCCGAAGGCATATCCGAATAGGCAACGTTTACGAGTATTATCTGCTCGTATTCCGCCATCTCACCGAGCGTCTTGGGTATCATATCGATATCGCTCTCAATGCTGATATCGGTCACATTTTTATTCTTTGAAAGGATATCCTTGAGCACACTTGCCTCGTTTTCGTATCTTTCGATAAGAAGAATATTCTTGAATTCGCGAATATCGACGTACGCACGGTAAACGTTATTATTCTTTATATCATCGGGGAGCGGATCTCCGAAGAGTTCAAAATCGGTCACTATCTCAAACGAAAGCTCGTGCAGACCTCGAGTGGTGAGAGTCAGCGATACGGGGAGCCTGTTTTCTCCGTTTTTAAGACTGACGGGCGACTCACCGTAAAGCTCTCCGTTATCGTAAAGACGAAGTATCGCCGCCTCATCCCTCTCAAGCGAATTGCAGGTAATTGTAAGCTCGCTCACAAAGCTCTCACCAACGACTATATCACCTCGGTCGAAGGACACCGACAGTATTTCCACGTCCGACGGCACTTCGGTATTTATCGGAACGGCATCAACGACCGTTCCCTCTCCGAGAATATCTCCGAGAGCCAAAAATGCATCACCGTCGGTTTCAAAGCCGTCTGATATAACAACTATCTTTGATGTTTTTTTGTTTGTAAAGAGCGATGCCGAGTAAGTGAGCGCATCCGCAAGCGCGGTAGCTGTGGTGTCGGGATCATTTGAGAGCATATACTTATCCATAATGCTCTCGCGCTCATCGGTAAGCTCCACCGCATATTCATATCCGTAGCCGAATTTTACTATTCCTATCCTGCAGCCCAAAGGCGAAATTCCTACTATAGAGCGTACAAGCTCATCGGTTGACTCGCGCTCCTTTTCGGAGCTATCGGATACGTCAACGAGAATGATGACCTCATTCTCGGTATTCGGCACCTCATACGAAAAGGCGAGACCTGCAAGAAGATTTATCGCCAGCACCATTGCCGCGATATGCATCGACATGGATAATACCCTGTTCCTTGTGCAACGATGCTTTTTCTCCAGCCTGAGATATGGTATCAAGGTCAGCAGTAAAGCCGGAATTATAAGCAACAGCAGCCAAGGATGATTGTAGGTTATATGGAAATTTGACATTTTTTAAAAATCCCCGGTCAGTAATTCTTTTTGATTTCAAGCACCCATTCAATGAACATAAGCGAAACAAGTGCTATAGCCAGATACATGAGAATATCCCTGTAGGCGGTATCCGTTTCGTCGGGACGTGCGATAAGTGGTAATGCTTCCGCGGTTCTGTTTGGATTGCACTCTGATGACGGTATCTTCACAAAGAAGCTCTCGGGCATAAGGGGCGTGCCGTCTATGCCGTTTTGCCTTACCTCATAAATTCCGGGAAGAGTCGGTACAAGCTCGGCACTGCCGCTCGGGAAGCGTTGTTCCTCGCCGTTACCTGTGACCGTAAGGTCGGTTCCTCTGCCGTTCAGCATGACCGTATCGCCTACCTCAAAGTAAGAGGACTCAAGGGTGGAGGGAATGAAATAGTTGAACATATTGTATACGAGTATCGAGAAATCGGGAAGTGCTATGATGTTCGAGTAATTCAGGTCAAAGCCCCAAACCACTACCTTTGATTCGGGGGTATCGCGCAGAAGCATTACAGGTCTGCCGTTATAGAAGGCGAGCTCCTCATACCCCTCGCTGAGTATGATATCGTTATATTTTGCGACCGTGATGCGCGAGGGCTTCACGTATTCTGTCAGCTTGTGTGACGAGCCGGATGCAAGAATAGAATCTGAGCTTACCTTGTAAGACGAGCCTATCTCAAGCCCGGAGCCTAAAGGTGCTCTGTCCGGGTCGACGAGAAGCACTATTCCGTCCGTCGGCAAGGTGTCGGGCATCCTGTGCTCAAAGATATAGATGTCAAAGCCCTCGGTGGCAGGCATCTCATCGGCGGTCAGCGAGGTGAACTGTATATCCCACCTTTCTCTTTTGTTCTGACGCAGAGAGCGAACCGCACTCTCAAAGAAGTTATTCGGAGAGGAGCTTGCATACTGAACCTTTATCACAGGTCTTTGCCCTCCGTAAAGGAAGAATGCATTATCGTCGGCAAGCGAATCTCTGACGCTTACGTAAACCTCGATATAATCGTACGAATATATTGCTCCGCCTGAAATATCATCGGTCTTGAAGACCAGAGTCTTTTCCTCACCGGATGGATCGAAAAACTCGCCCTTTTCAAGCAGTACCGTACTTGTAGGATCGGAGTTTGCTCCGTGTATCGCGCAGTAGACTGTCAGATAATCGGTCTTGCCGCGGCAGGCGGCATTCACGGTTATCTCATAATGGTTATCCTTGTTCATCTCTGCCTTGCAATCGATCACCGTGGCATTCCATTCGTTATCGGTGGCAACACTTACGACGTTTATTCCGTTGTGATATGTGTAATCGGTGCCGGTATAAAGATATACCTGTGCCTCTCGGTTGACCGACGTTATCGATTCGGCAAGAACCGCTGCCGCAGTCATATCGGCAGAGCCGAAGGAGCAGGCATCCGCACCGAGCTCCTTAAGTCTTTCAAGCTCACCAAAAAGCGACGTGCCATCATCCGCCGATACCCTTGCAAATAAAAGCTCGGGGCTTTCGTCTGCGATAATGATCGATACGGGCGACCGCTCCGCGAAGGCAGACTCCGCCCTCTCACGTGCGGCAGACACCGCGCGTTCAAAGCGAGTTTCTCCCTCGTCCGAAATACGCATGCCCGCGGAAGCGTCTATAATTATGACCACCTCATCCTCATCCCCTATCGCATCGGCTGCAACAACGGGACTTGCGAGAAGTCCTGTGAGTATCGTCAGCATAAGCATCTGGCAAATGAAGGTTATTATATTCTGTATTTTGCTGACAGGCAATGCCCGCTTTTTATATTTCAGGCTCAGCCGCCATACGTAGGTCGATGAAATGCGCTTGTTCTGGTAATTGGGCTTGATAAGATATATTATCACAAGCACAAGTATACCAAGTGCTCCCAAAAATCCCAAAGGTGTTAACCACCTCATATTTTAATACCTGCCTTAAACGTTTTTTATCAAATTCCGCTGAAATAGGTTTCGAAAAATTCCTTTATATCATCGGGAATATCGGTTTCGGAATCGAAGATACCCATAGCATACTGATAATAAAGCTCAAGATAGTCCCTGTAGTAGGTCGCGCCGTCTATGAACTGGTTCTTATCCTGCCATTTTCCGCCGCCCTGACCTTCGCCGCCGTTTTCGGGATTATCGCCGCCCTCCTCGTCCGAGCTGCCGCTTCCGTTCTCCTGATTTGAAGATGCGGATGGAGTATCGTTTGCCGAGTCGCTTTCGTCCTCACCGCTGTCCGAGCCATCTATCTTCTCAAAAAGAGCCTTGACCGTTATATCCTCCAAGACGGTCTTCTCAAATCTTTCGGGCGAATTATTTCCGTCATCCCAGCCTATGAATATCCAGCCCTCGTCGGCTATCGCACGCACAGGCGTGCCGTCATTTCCCGTCTTCACCGTCTGCTTGTCCTCGCCGCGGACAGAGCCTCCCTCGCCTGCGATATATGTAACTGTAGCCTCTCTGCGAACAGCACCTCCGAGCAGAAGGTCCTTGCCGTACGGAATTATTCCGCTCTCTGCCAGAATACAGACAAGAGAAAATACAAGGCTCAGTGCAAAAGCAAAGGAGGTAAATATAAGCATACCGAGCGAGAACTTATATCCTATTCTGTCTTTTCCGAGCCCCTCAAGGCTTTGCTCGGCATCAGCGCGCTGAAGCGATGCGATATACGAGGTATCGTCCTTCAGCTCAAGCATAGTTATCATTCTCTCCTCAAGACCGTGGCGGTCTATGCGGCGCGCTACAGATCGGTCTGTCGGTCTGTATTTCAAGAAATACGAAAGTATTCCGGATAAAGCACCTGCAAGAACACCTGCGAGAATACCTATAACAGTGCCGCTCACGGCAAGCATCCAGAAGGTCAGCATCAGCACAGAGATCACGGTGCAGCCGACCGACATACCGAGTATCACCGATCTGATAAGCGCCTCGCTGCGGAGCCGCTCATAATATTTATCGAAAAATCTTCTTTCCTTCATTGATTGTTTCCTTTGATCACTTTAGGTTATTTTACACAAAGAGGAGCGGAATTGATCTTTTTCATTTCCGTTCCCGTTTGGGCAAAATCTGCCGCGCCTCGGCGCCGGGTACACGTATTTGCGTGTCGCCCGACGCGCTCGGCGTGGGTTTTAAATATATGCATTATGTCTGTGGAGTCGGATATTCTTAAAGGGCTGATCCTTTAAACGTTTTCCTGCTCATTCAGGATTATCTGCACATTCGACATGCCGACAGACTTTTCGTTGTAATATCCGATAACGATATAGTATACGCTATTCCCGTCGGCGGCGGAGAAGTCATACGTGATAGATTCCGCCTTGCCCCGGTCGAACTTAGCGATCTCGGCTCCGTCTGCATTCATAACGTAAATTATAGGATCAACGTTGTCGATACCTGTTGCCGAAATTCTGTAGCTCGTATCCTCGGTTATCTCAACGCGGAAGTATATTTTCTCTCCGCCCTCGTCGATATATATCGTGCGGTCGGCAGAGTCCGCTGCGGCAAAGGCATCCTCGGTGCTCTTGCCGCCGAAGCGGTCGTGTTTATGTATCCATCCCGCATAAAGGACGGTGGCATCGGAGCTGTAATAATCACTTCCCGATATCGGATCGCCAAAAAGAGATTCGTTATCGTACCATCCGATGAATATGTGATCGGCACGTACGGGCACGGGAAGCCTTATGATATCGCTCGATTTTATAGGAGCGATCTCTTCTCCGCCATTGGTTACAAAGGTGTAGGTCAGCTCCTCACCCGTATATCCGTATACAACGCTCATTCCGCTATGCCATCTTGTATGCCACGATCCGGGGACGGAGGAGTCGCATACGAAGATCTTTACGAGTCGCACACATCCGGAGAACGACTGGCTCGATGCTATCGTGATACCCTCGGTATCGGGAATGGTTACGCTGGTTACCGATGCATTATTATAGAACAGATATTCATCGACGGTGTATTCGCCGCGAGGCAGAGTTACATCGCTGTTTTCGCCCTCATATCCTATCAGTGTCTTGACTCCCTTTACGGTTGCAAAGAGGAACTCTCCCTCGCGGAAGAGAACCGATGCTCCGGAGGTAGGCGTGTATATATTAACGTTTGGCTGAGCCGTCTTTATAGAGCCCTTCGAGCCTATATTGGCGATAGCAGACTCGTTATATACCTCGTAAAGCTTATAGCACCATGTGAATGCGTAATCGCCTATCTCGGTAACGCTCTTAGGTATATTGATCGAGGTGAGCGCATAGCACTCCTTGAAGGCATATTTGCCTATAGATACAAGTCTGTCCGGAAGGACGACCTTTCTCAGCTGATAGCAGCCAAGGAATGCCTTCTCGCCTATCATAAGGGGAGTGGTTCCTCCCTCCTCGAATATGACCTCCCTGATATTCGTGCAGCCCTCAAAGTTACCCGCAGGGATAGAAACTATCTCCTTCGGAATGAAGAGAGTGGTGGTCGTACTGTTCGGAGGGAAATGAAGTATTTCGGTTCTGGAAATATTGTATATGATTCCCGATATGGCAACGAAGCTCATATTGCCCTCCGCTACGTCAAAGGACTCAATAGCGGTACCTGCAAAGCAGCTCTTACCTATCTCGTTGACACTTCTCGGAATGCATATGTACGTAAGGCTTGAGCATCCGTTGAACATCTTCTCGGGCATAACAGCCGCACCGCTCTCAAGCTCTGCCTCGCAAAGCGAGGTGCAGCCCTCGAAAAGACTCTTTCCGAGCTTAGTGGTCGTAAGCGGAATGGTTATCTTTACGAGCGAGGTGCACATCGAAAATGCATAATCTCCAAGCTCACCCACCGATGCGGGGAGAGAGAGGGTGGAAAGTGCACAGCAGTTATAGAATGCATAGTCACCTATGAGCTTACAGTTAAGAGAGCTGTCAAAGACTACCGTTTCAAGCGAGGTACAGCCCATAAAGGCTCCGTTATCAGTACCACCGCCTATCTCGGTAAGATATGAAGGAAGCCTTATTGCGGAAAGCGAGGTGCAGTCAGCAAATGCGCCTGCCGAGATCACCTCAAGCATCGAATTATCGGCAAAGACTACCGCTGTAAGCGACTTGCAGGCATAGAACGCACGCGCTCCGATGATCTTAAGACTTGCGGGTAGATTTATTGACTTCAGGGAGGATTTTGAGAATGCCTTCTCGCCTATCTCGGTAAGTCCCTCTCCGAGAATGACCTCATTAAGAGTGCTTATCTCTCCAAATGCGCTATTTCCTATCCTGACTACCCCGTCCGGAAGTCTTACCGACGAAAGAGCAGTTTTGAAGAAGGCATTATCACCTATCTCGGTAAGCTGATAGCTCTCGGAGATCTCAAAGGCGAGTGAGGAGAGCGCAGAGCCTGAGAATGCATCGCTTCCTATGACAGAAAGTCTGGCAGGCAGAATAACCGACTCGGCACCTATATTCATAAAGGCACTATTGCCTATGATGAGCCTGTCTGTACCGCCGAATTCGAATATAAGCTCTGTTAGTGTCGCATCCGCAAATGCCATATCACCTATGATAGATACGGTAGTCGGAACCGAGATAGCAGCAAGTGCTGTGCATCCCATAAATGCGCCCTCGTTTATCTCACGAAGTCCCTGCGGAAGAGAAACCGCCGTAAGCGATGTGTTACCGCTGAATGCGTACCTTCCGATTGCTCCGACGCCATCGGGAACTGCATAGACACTGTCGGTACGTCCGACGGGATAAAGCACAAGATGGGTTTTTGCGGCATTGTAAAGAACGCCGCCCAAGGATGTGTAATTCGCGCTTGCGGATTCGACAAATATATTTTTAAGTGCCGTGCATCCGTCGAGCGCCGAAATATCAAAGTCGCGAAGATTTTTCGAAAGAGTTATCGCTTCAAGCGAGGTGCATCCCATAAACGCGCCCTCACCCAGAGCTACGGTCGCAGATGGAAGCGACGCCTCGGTTATCGCCTTCATCCCCGCGAAGGCATACCCGCCAACCGTCAGGGGTGCTGTGCCGCCGACAAATTTAAGCGAGGTTATCTCCCCGCATTCATAGAATGCATAGCTGTGTATGAGCTCTACCGTTCCGGGTATCGATACCTCACCGGTAACGGATGCGGGACAGAAGACAAGCTCTTTCATATCCGCGGTATAAAGTATACCGCCGTAGACGGTGTAAGGCGCACTTCCCTTCTCTACCTTGAGATCTGAAAGCCCGTCCGCACCCGAAAATACCAAAGGACCGTCTGCAAGAGGGGGTATGACCTCTCCGCTTGCCGATGTATAGGACGAAAGCCTTGCGGGAAGCTCGAATTCCGTGAGCGCAGTTCCTCCCGAAAAGGCACCGAAGCCGATAGTAAGAGGATATGCATTCGCATCCTTGCGGAAGGTTATTTCGGAAAGATCTGAGGATGCGGCAAAGGCATACTCGCCTATACCCATACGGTCAAAGGTCACACCGTACTCCTCTTTGGGAGCGAGATTGCGTACGGTTGCAGGTATAATAAACGACGCCAGCCTTGATTTATAGAAGCAATAAGCACCGATGCTCATCAGCCTGCTATCCTCGGGAACGGTCACTGTAAAGCCCGAATCTCCCGCGCTCATAAAGCAGCCGTCACCAAGCACGGTCACATTGGGAGAGAGGATTACCGCAGAGAGCTTATTGCAGGATGCAAAAACGTTTCCGCGCTCTATCGCGTGCATTTCCATACCGTCACGTGTGTAGCTTCTCAGATAGGTTGTACCGAGATAGAGATCGGGAGAATCGACGGTTCCCTCAAAGGTAACCGACGTAAGATCATGGCAATGCTCGAATGCGTGCGCGCCTATTTCGCGTACGCCTTTTGGAATAACAAGCACCGAAACAGGCAGCTTGGTTGAATAGGAGGATGCCGCAAATGCATACGCTCCGATGAGCTCCAGCGAATCGGAAAGCTCAATTGCAGCAAGACCGCGGCACTCATAGAATGCGTAATTTCCGATAACTCTTACAGATTCGGGAAGATCGAGTGCGGTAAGATGCGAATTTTTATAGAAGGCAAAGTCGCCTATATCCGTAAGACGGGAATTCTCCTTTGTGAAGGTCACACCGACGTAGCATCCGTACTCGGCAGATCCCACAAGATAGCTATCGCCCGAGAAGCAGTATTTACCGATGGAGCGCACGCTTGCAGGGATATTGACCGTGCCGCCGCCTGCACCGTTCGGGAAATAGAATGCGTAATCACCGAGAAGCTCAACGCCCTCGTTGAGGATTATATTTTTGTAATACACACCGGAAAAGGCATATTCGCCTATCTCCTTTGTGTGAGAAGGAAGTGTGAAATCGTAATTTTCGAAATATGCATCCCTGAATGCCGATTTTCCTATGACAAGACCGTCTGCGTGACTGTCACCGTAGAAGCTTATTTTACCTATCTTGGTTCCTCCGAATGCCTCATCACCTATACGCGACACGGTGTTCGGAATGCGAAGCTCGGTAAGAGTCTTATTGCCCCTGAACACTCCGTTTGCAATAACGGTCACACCCTCGGGGATGCTGTAGCTTCCGCCCTTGCCCTCCGGAAAATAGATCACCTCGGTCATATCCTTGCTGAATATAACGCCGTCAATACTGCTGAAATATGTACTGTTTTCATCAACCTTGACCTCGGTAAGAGAGGTACATCCGCTGAATATTCCGGGTATACTTGAAACGTTGGCAGGAATGGTTACGGTGGTAAGAGAGGTGCAATTATAAAAGACGTCGGTGCCGAATTCAAGCGCTCTGCCGTTTGCCGCGAAGCTGACGCCCGAAAGAGCGATGCAGTTCATAAATGCCCGTGTTCTTATAACGCTTACGGTCGCGGGTACGGAAAGCTCGGTCATAGCAACGCAGTCGGCAAATGCATACTCACCGATAACCGAGATACGGCTGCCCTGCTCAAACACTACCGATTTAAGCTCGGAGCATCCGCGGAAGGAATTATCTCCTACCGTAACGTCGTTCAGTCCTCTGCCTCCGAAGGTGACAGAGCGAAGCGGCAGAGAATAAAATGCGTACTCCCCGACGTAAGTAACGGTATTTGGCAGGCTCAGAGTGGTTAATCCGCATCCGATGAATGCGCCCGCGCCCACAGACTGAGTGCCGACGGGAACGACGAGCTCTCCTGAGCGGGAGGTAGGACAGTAGAGAAGATGTCTGCCGTCTGCCGAATATATCATACCGTCTCTGATACCGTAGTATGCCGACCTGCCCGATACTGTAACGTCAGAGAGCGAGGTGCATCCCGTAAAGGCATCATCTCCCGAAAGCGAAAGGGTGCCCGAAGCATCCACGTAGTATTTTGAAAGCTCGATCTTTGCAAGACGCGCGGGAAGCTCGATTCTCTCAAGCGACGTGCATGCGCCGAAGGCTCTTTTGCCTATGACGAGCTCGGGTACAGAATCTATTACGGCAGAGTCAACAAACTCTATGCGAGTAAGATTCTCACATGATGCAAAAGCATCGTTACCTATCACAGATACGTCCGTGGGGATGATGAGTTCTTCGAAAAGCGAATTTTTGAACGCGCCCGACGGTATTTCTGATATTCCGTCCGGAATACGGTATACTCCTGTTCTGCCGCGAGGAACGGCAACAATAGCAGCTGTTCCATCCTGCTTTCTTTCTATCAGCGTGCCATCAGCCGACTCATAGCGTGAAGAGCCGACTCCGTCAACTGCGTATACGTTGATATCCCGGAGTCCGTAACAGCCTTCAAAGGGATCGAGGCTGGATATGAGCTGTACCGTAGCCGGAATGTTTATCTCCAAAAGATTCTTGCAATCCTTGAATGCATTTCCGTCTATCATCGCAACGGGTATATCACCGACGTATGCGGGGACAGTGACCGCGCTCACCAGGGATATTCTCATACCGCCCGAAACGGAATATACCTCTTTGCCGTTCACCTTAACGAGGGTAAACTCAAGCGTTTCGTCTATCCAGAAGGCGTAAAGCTCCTTGCTTTCCGGTACAGACCAGGGCGATAGCGATCTGCCCGTTGCATCCGTATACTGAATGCCTTTACCGTAAGGATCGGAGAACCAGCCGCCGAAGGAGGTAGCGGAATTATCGGCCACGGGTACCGTAAGCAGGTAATCCTTGCCGAAGGTCACCTCGCAGACGGACTCTGCGGCGCTGCCGCCCGTTCCGTAATTGTAGGTTATCTCATATTTTTTGGGGTTATAATGAGCATAGAGAACTATATTCGTCTTGCCGTCCGATATGCCGCCCTTTATCTCCTTACCGATAGCATAAGGACCGCCCGGAACGTTATACCATGCTACAAAGTCGTATCCCGTCCTCTGTGCCGAGGGGAGGAATATCTCGTCGCCCTCTGCGTAGTAAAGAACAGCGAGCGAGCCACCGCCAAGCGTATCAAATGATACCGAGGAGGCATTTACCGATACTGATGCCCATGCGGAAGCATCAGTACCGCTTACAGAACGCACTTTTATAAGGTTTTCTCCTTCTTTGGAGAGGGATATCCTTGCATTCGCTATTCCGTTTTCTATCTTTAAAAGCCCGCCGCCGTTTATTTCTATCTCATAATAGTCGGCTCCGAGCACGTGATTCCAATAAAGAGTGTTCCGTTCATAGCGTACCCCTCCGATACCGCCGACGCTGACCGTCATAGGCTCGGACCAAAGAGAGCTCTGTGCACCCTTGGCACGCACCGATACGGTGTATTTATCGCTGGATGCGGAAACTGTCGAAAGATCGAAGCTGCAGGCGTCCGAGGTATAAACCGTGCCGTTTACCGATACCTCATATCCGGAAGTACCGGAAACGGCGCTCCAGGTGATAACCGTGCCCCTGAGGGCTAATCCGCCGGGTGTTGCAAGCGAGGTCTTGCTGACGGTCAGCACAGTCGCCTCCGGGCTTGCATATCCGTCTGCCGCAGGACATACGCTGACTGTAATATCGCCCGCACATTCCTTTATGCTGAAGGAGTGCGAGGAGCCGACGTTAACAGAGGTATGATCATGAGCCGCACACGTCACGGATATCGTATAATACTCGGCAGATTCCACCGCGCTCCAGATAACCCTGCCGCCCTCGGCATCATACGTGAGTCCGCCTACTGCGGAGAGCTGCTTTTTGTGGATGAATTCATCGGATACAGAGGAAAGATATCCCTCCGCGACCGCCTTTACGGTAAATATGATACCATCTGCCGTCATCGGGCAATTTGCGAAGCTGAAGGTCTTTGAAAGACCGTTATCAAAATCGGTGTGCCTGTGATCGGGATTGCCGCACTTTACCGTTATGAGATATTTCTCGGCACCCTCAACGCCCTCGAATACCAGCATCGAGTCACCGGAAACTAATATGTCACGAATCTTTTCCAGAGCCTTATTTGCAAAGGTGTAATATGCCGCCGAATTATCCAGAGAGCCGGTATTGGCATTGGCAACTACTTTTATGTCATATATCCCTGCGGGATAATCCGAAAAGTCAAGGTCAAGCGAAAAAGATCCTGTCGAATGAGAGAATACCGTTTTCCCCTCGGAATCGGTCACGGTGACGTCATACGAGCGCGCTCCCTTTACGGAGGACCAAGCGATACCGTCCGCGGATAATTTGAGCGACGGAGGCAAAAGCCGTGTCGCTCCTTGCGGATACCAGAGCGCAAAAAGCGTCGTATCTGCGGAGAAGACGGTATCCTCTGTACATACGTAGGACGGTTTTTCGGGATCGTTGACGGTGCTCACCCACCAGCCTGCAAAATCAAAGCCTGCTCTTGTGGGAATCGGTGCACCGAAAAGGCGCGCACCGACGGTAGGCATAGCCGCAAGCCTTTCCGCAGTATCATAGGCGAGATCGAATGATATGGTATATTCGCGCTTGTCCTCGCTCTCGCTGATCCAACGCGCATAAAGCGTCAGATCGGCAAAAACAACGTCGGATGCGAAGGTGAAGGGATCTTCAAATCCACTATCCTTATACCAACCGAGAAATATGTAGCCTGTTCGCTCCGGATCGGCAGGCTTTGCCACGCCCTTTCCGTTAAGCACCGATACGTCAGGAACAGCAGTGCCCTCGCCCGAATCGAATTTCACGGTGTAAAAGACCTTCTTAAGCATACGCATAGACACAGAGCCGTAGGTCAGAGTGACCGTTTCCCGGTCGTATACCGCCTCGATGCTCTCCTTGCCATCCGCTGAAAAATCGAGAGTAAGAGCAGAATCCGAAAGCGAGTAGCTTCCCTCATCCGACTTACCGTTATAAGTCAGGATGAAGCTTCCGTCCGAGGATAAAAGGAGCTCAGCCTCCGATCCCTCACAGCTGTAATAGAAGGTTATACTCTCAGCGAGAGCACCGCCGCCCCCGTTATCGCCCGAGCCGCCTCTGCCGCCAAGGATAAGTATCAGCAGAACGGTCAGCAGCACCGCCGCCGCAAGGGCTATAGATGATATGATTATTATCTTTTTCTTGTTCGCCTTTAGCTTTTCTTTCATTTTTGCGCTCCGTAAAATATAACTTAATAAATATTTAGACATAATATTATATATTCTATCACACGTTCGCGCTAAAGTCAATATTATTTTACTAAATCTACGCGATGCGCGCAACTTCCCTCTATGACAGATAAGATGCTGTTTTTCTGCACCAAACAGATTTGAGTCTTCAAATAATTTGCGTGACGGCACGGTAAAACAAAAAATAAGCAAAAGATCGACAGCATGCTTCTAACAAAGATTGCCGCGATTATTTGCTTATTTTTGGGATCTATAGGATTTTTTGAAAATATTTGTTTACATTATCGAGGTTACACTACAGTTTTTTCACATTCTTATAGGCTTATTTTCAGCGTTACACATAAAGCTCAAAGCTGCCTCTTATCGAACACTATCACTGCCGAGGCGATCGAGAAAAGCGATAAGACTACCGTGATCCATATAGCAGCGGCATAATCCAAGCTATCCTGAATTCCTGTAAGAAGCGAGGCGCTGTTCATAAGCGATGAAGGAACGGCGCACTTGAGCTTCGGGATCATACCCAGAAGGTAAGAAACAAGAACGGTGGCACCTGTGCTGAGCAAAACACCGACATAGCTCTTTGCCAACGCGGAAAAGAGCAGCATTACGCATATAGCAAATAAGCCGAAAAGCCACCAATGTATGACCGCAGGTAAAAGTCCTGTGGCGATGCTGTTGTCCCAGAAGTATGCATTATATAAGTAGGTGATAAAATAGGTCATGAAATAACCCACAGTCCATATAAAGAGGACCACAGTGAGCTTTGCAAGAACGACCTTACGGCGCGAGAGCCCCTTGGTCAATAGCGGAATGAGTCTTCCGGATGAGGCTTCCTGGGCAAGAGTGCCTGCGTACATAAAAATTACCACTATAAGAGCTATGGGTATATTCTTGAAAAATTGAGTCCAGGATGTGAGCGCATTTACCTCTACCGCGGTGACCGTCATACCGCTCTCTGCCATAGAGTCGGCAAACATCTGTAGCATCCAGGGAGTAAGCTTTGCCACAGCCGGATTCATAATGCCCAATGCCACGAAGAGGATAAGCAGCAATATCGCCCTTCCGCTTCTGTATAGCTCAACGGCCTCCTTTTTTAAAAATGCAAGAAACGATCTCATAGGGATACCTCCTCTAAGAAAACAGATTCAAGAGTAGGCTCTTCCTTCTCTATTCTCAGCACGGGTATGCCCTTTTCTGCTACGAAAGCAATAACGTCCTTTGTTTTTACATCTCCACCGCAAAGGCGAAGAATATTGCCGTCCTTGACGGTAGCCATCGGATATGCCTTAAGAAAAAGGGCAACGTCTGCCGAATTCTCGACCTCAAGCACCGTTGCATCCGCGGAGGCGTGCCTTGCTTTAAGCTCGACAACAGTGCCCGACGAGGCTATAACGCCTCCTTCAAGGAAGGCTACGTCTGTACATATACGCTCAACATCCGAGAGGATATGTGTCGAGAAAATGACGGTGGATTCTGCTCTTACGGCTTGCAGGATCTCAAGTATCTCCCTCCGCCCTATCGGATCGAGTGCCGAGGTCGGCTCATCGCATATCAGGAGCTTCGGCTCAGGAAGCAATGCCTGTGCTATGCCGAGCCTCTGCTTCATACCGCGTGAATAACCCCCTATGCGGTGATTCTCTTCGGAAAGTCCGACCATGGAAAGGAGCTCACCCGTGCGAAGGCTGATTTCTCTCTTTGTCATACCGAGGCACTCACCCGAGAGATACATATACTCCGCTGCGGTCATGAAAGGATAAAATTCCGGCACGTCAGGCAGGTAACCTATCAGGCGATTGGTCTTGGCAGCACCGTATCTCACGCGCTCCCCCATGACGAATATCTCGCCCTTATCACACCCGAGAAGTCCGAGCACCGCCTTCATAGCGGTGGTCTTTCCTGCGCCGTTTCTTCCGACGAAGCCGAATACACTGTGCTCGGGGACCTCCATATCAAGCCCTCGGAGCACCCTTTTATCTCCGAAGCTCTTTTCAAGCCCCTTTATCGATAAGATACTCATAGGCTCAGTCATCCTTTCCGAAGAGGAAATAAAGTATAGGACCTACAAAGTTCATAAGACAAACGGTTACAATAACCCAGAGAAGACGGTTGCCCCTCTTATAGGTCGTGTGGCTTAAGATGTGAAAAATCGTGTAGCCGAGCAAAGCAAATTGCAAAACTATGACAGGTATCAAAAACGGCAGAAACTCGCCAATGCTTGCGATCGAATCGAATTCAGGCATTTTCTTTTACCCCCTTCTCGGTTCCATCGTCAAAAATCTCGACACAGAGCCCACGCCGTCCGCATTTGTGACAGGTCAGGCGGCGCATTCTCGGAGTATGATATGCCCAGAGTGCTTCTCGCGAAGTGGGCTTGAACACATCGTGACACTCGGGACAGATATAGGCTACGTGATTAAAGTAGTAACGCGATATCGTTATTCCCCACGGCAAAGCCACGCATGCCCATACGGCGAAGAGCCACCAAAGACCATTTGTGATCCAGAGGACTATCGACGTACACTGAAGCAAGGTCACGGGGATCCCCGTCAAAATCATGATCGTTCTCATTTTTGTAAGCTTGTTTTTTTCCTTCATAACATGCGCTATATCACCGATAGATTCAACAGAAAGGCTTTCCATTTCCTTGATCTCGCGCTTCATTCCATCGATCATATCAAGCTTCTTGCGACAGTCGGACAGCTCCTCGCGCAGTACAGTCTCCTGCTCGTCAAGAAGAACGGAAATAATATTCTCGGGATCCTTCTCGCGGAATAAAAGAGCGATACTGTTGATCGGAAATCCGATACCCCTCAAGAAGCATATCACGCGCATCCGCTTGAGATCGTTCTCGGTATAGAGTCTTCTCCCGCCCTCGCTCAGCTCGCTGGGGATGAGTATTCCGCGACCGTCATAATACTGAACGGTCCTGACCGATACGCCCGAAAGCTTCGCAATCTCACCGGTCGTATAAAGCCTTGCTTTTTTCTCAGATTGTGACATAGCATTCACCTCCTTAAGGACATTATATAATGTTACGCAGGGTTATAAGCAATACATCACGCAGGGGGATTTTTTAAAAAATCACTATTTTTTCGCAATTTTTTTATGGGAAGTAGCATTCTCGTTTCATTTTTGTATTCTATAAAGCCTTCTTTTCTCGACTGTCTGCCGTCTGCCAAAGGAATGCTTACTGTAAGGAAGAGCACGGTATTCGAAACAGCGCCCGATACAAGCCACAGCTCCGAGGGGGCTGCAAAGAGGACGGAAAGTCCCACGCCCCACCACATAAGTATCTCACCAAGATAATTGGGATGCCGCGAATTACGCCACAGCCCCCGTCTTATGAACCTTCCGTCGGGATTTTTCCTGAAGCTGTGCATCTCTATATCGGCAACTCCCTGCATTACGGCAGCCGCAAGAGATATAAGAAGAAATATGACCGATAAAGCATTGCCCTTCAACTGATTTATTATCGCATACGCGCCGGGGAGTGTCGCAAGATATACAACGAGAGTCGGTACCATATGTATGCCCGTGAAGTTCACGAAGGGATAAAATACGCCCGTCTTTTCCCGCAACATAGTATAGCGCCAATCCTGATGCATAAGTGAGCCGAACGTGTATGCCCAATTTGCGGTAAGGCGAATAGCCCAGAAGAGGACCACGGCGATAAGAATTATACCGTATGCCGAAAGACCCCACTCGAGCGACAGCGCCGAAAGTATCACCGCCGGCTGAACGCTCCAATATGGATCATAGACCGATGCATTGCCTAAAGCAACACTGAATATAAAGACGAGCACGGTTGCGAGCACATCGGCTATAAGAATCGAAAGCCACCATTCAAAATTCAAGGCATTGTATATAAGTATACCTGCAAATGCCGCTAATATGTAAATAATTGTTATTATTATAAAGCTTGCGCCGCGATTTTCTTTTAACTTTTTCATTTTGTGATTTTCCCCTTTTGTTCTACAAAAATCGACACAAAAAAGCAATAATATACCCCGACGCAACCGAAGGAGGTATCCGTGGATGGACAACACCTTCGGTTTTGCGGGGCAGCTTTTATTGCTTTTTGAATACAGTTTTTACTACCGTTGTGATCTTGGGCGGCATTCCGTAAAGGAGAACGCCTACGCGATATATCTTTGCGGATAGGAATCCGATTCCGATAACCGATGCCACAAGCACAAATATCGAAATAAATATCTCATACCACATTACCGTGCTCATGCATATCCTTGTAAACATAGCCATAGGCGACGTAAAGGGAATATAGGAGCAGATTAACATTGCGGTATTATCCACAGAGCCGCTTGCCATTGAGAACACCACGACCATAAAGGCGATAACAAAGAGGAAGGTTATAGGCATTACCGAGGTATTGATATCCTCCAGCTTCGATGCCGTTGAGCCTATCGCTCCGAACATAAATGCATAAATAAGGAATCCAAGTACAAAAAAGACTATCATATATATGAACAGATCAAACGGTATATCGAATATAGATGCTATAATCGGATTTTCAAGCGCGCTCTTGTTCAGATTATAAAAAAGCATAGCCGTGCCGAATATCAGGATGAGCTGTGTCAGTCCCGCAAGGCAGGAGGCGATAACCTTTCCGAACATCATAGCGGTAGGATCGGCACTTGTGACCAGAAGCTCCATAGCTCTTGAGCTCTTCTCCGTCGCCACGTTCGTCGCAACCATCTGACCGTAAAGAAGTATGACCATATAAAGAGCGAAGATCATTATGTAGGTGTAGAAGAAATTCTCCATCTGATCCTTACCAAGCGTCTCGGTACGGCTCTCGATCATAACAGAAAGTATGTCTGATGCCGTCTCGGGAGAAAGTCCTCCACCGACCATAGCCGTAATGCGATAGAGCTCTCTCAGCACCTCATCCGCAATAACGGTGTTTGAATCGTACATAGAAAGATTGTTGACGTAGTAGGTGTACGATGATAAGCTATCCATAATAAAGGCACATTCCGCCTCACCCGAAACGATAGACTCCTTGATCGCCTCAGGCTCCTCGTCCGATATGACCACCGCATAGCCGGTGAACACGGGTATAAAATAGGTCTGTACAGTAACAGAGAGCGCAGGATCGGAGGAGCTGATAATCATCACAGGTGCGGACGTGGGCTCTGACGGGACTGTATCCTCGCCCGTATCCGAGCTGAACGCCGAGATGATATTCGGGACGAACGTAACGACGGCAATTGCCACCATAAGAAATACGGTTATACCGACAAATATTTTGTTTTTCGCATAACCCATAAGCTCGAATTTAAGTATTTTTCCGAATTGCTTCATGGCTACCTCCTAGATCTGCGCTCCTGCATACTCAACGAAGATATCATTGAGCGAGGGCTCGAAGACCTTTACCTCGTCTATATCGTAATTTTCAACAAGACGCCTCATAACCTCGGGCTTTTCCTCGGGGGACGCGAGCTTTATGATAAGCGAGCCATTTTCGAGCTCGGTTACCGAATCGGCAAAATCGGCTCTTATTGTCTCAGTGTCGCGCGAGGATACCACCAGCCTGTCACGCACATAGTTTCTCTTTATATCAAAGAGCGAGCCGCTTATCGCAACCTTTCCCGCATTTATTATCGCAATCGCGTCACAGAACTCTTCTATATAACTCATCTGATGACTAGAGAAAAGAACTATCTTTCCCTTCTCTATCTGCTCACGGACAACGTCCTTCAGAAGCATGGCATTCACAGGATCGAGTCCCGAAAAGGGCTCGTCGAGAATTACTATTTCCGGATCGTGAGCCAAAGCCGTAACGAGCTGGATCTTCTGCTGATTACCCTTGGAGAGAGTTTCAAGGCGCTTCGAGCGATACTCGGTCATACCGAGTCTTTCAAGCCAATAATCGATCGCGCGCACGGCATCCTTTCTCGTCATTCCCTTCAGCTCGGCAAAATAAACGAGCTGATCGATTATAACCTTCCTCGGATAAAGTCCGCGCTCCTCGGGCAGATAGCCTATCCCTATTTTCTTGTAGTCTATAGGCTCACCGTCAAGAAGTATCTGTCCCGAATCGGATGGAAATACGTTCATCAGTATCCTTATGGTGGTTGTCTTACCTGCTCCGTTTCTGCCGAGAAGACCGAATGCGCGCCCACCCTCAACCGAGAATGACACACCCGTAAGAACTCTCTTTTCACCAAAGGACTTGTTTATATCCTTTATTTCAAGTAACATTTCGTTCTCCTGTTCGTTTTTTTACAAGCTAGATTATAGCACGCGCGATGCCTTTTGTCAACAAAAAACATAATAAAAAAACGAAAGCATATTGCATTTCGCGAGCGTGTGTGCTAAAATAAAGCAAAGACTTTTTAAGGAGATATGATTATGAAGACCGTTGCAATAATCGGATGCGGAAGAATTGCAAATAACGCACACCTCCCCGCTCTTTCCGAGCTTGATTACGTTCGTATAAAATATGCCTGTGACCTTATAGAGGACAAGGCACTCATGGCAAAGGAAAAATACCCAAAGATAGAAAATGTAATAACCGACTACAGAATAGCCCTTTCAGACACAGAGATCGACGCAGTATACGTTCTCACGCCGAATTACGCGCACTATACGATAACGATGGATGCGCTCCGTGCAGGCAAGCATGTATTCTGCGAGAAGCCCATCACGGTAAGCTATCCGCTTTCGCTCAAGATGCAGAGCGAAGCAGAAAAGCAAGGAAGGATGCTCAATATAGGCGTTTGTAACCGACACCACAAATCTGTGAAGGTGCTGAGGCAGATGGTCGCAGAAGGAAAATTCGGGCAGATGTATCACGTTTACTGTTCATTCCGCTCCTTCCGCTCTATCCCCGGACTCGGCGGTGCCTTCACCACAAAATCGCAATCGGGCGGCGGTGTTCTTATAGACTGGGGCGTTCACTTCTTCGACCTGATACTCTATATACTCGGCGGTGCGAAAATAAAGAACGTCACCTGTGACACGTATTCCGAGATGGCGAAGGATATGAAGAAATATAAGTACAAATCTATGTGGGCTGAGGATACCAAGGATACCGAAAACGGAACGAATGACGTTGATGATTTTGTTACCGGCTATATAAGGACCGACAAGGCGAGCATATCCTTCAACGGAGCCTGGGCACAGAATATCGGTGAGAACGAGATGTTCATCGACTTCCTCGGTGACAAGGGCGGTGCCCGTCTTAAATACTGCGATCTTTTCGATTTCTGGAGTGCCGAAACGCTTGAGAAGACGCCTGCCGATTTTGAGATACCCGATATGTATCTGTGCGAGGACGATGCGTTCTTCCGTTCTATAGACAGCGGTATCAAGGACCAAAACCATATCGACTACGTTATCGAGAGCGCAAAGCTGCTTGACGCGCTATACGAATCGGCACAGAAGCACTCCGAGGTAGGCTTCTGAGAAAGAGGACTTAATAATGAAAAAACTAAGAGTAGGAATAATAGGCTGCGGAAGAATTGCCGAAATGCACTTCGTGCCTGCGGCACACCTTGATGAAAGCGAGCTTATCGCCGCATGTGACATCAAGCCGGACAGAGTGAAAGCTTTTGCTACAAAATACGGCTGCTCGGCATATACCGATTACATAGAAATGATGGAGAAGGAAGGGCTCGACGTCGTTCACGTCTGCCTGCCTCACTATCTGCACACCAAGGTCGCTATTGATGCCTTCAGGCGCGGCATTCACGCGATAACCGAGAAGCCTATGGATATAGATTATGCATCCGCAGAGAATGCGGTACGTGTCGCAAAGGAGTGCGGAAGGCTTTATGGAGTCATCTTTCAATGCCGATACGGTGATGCCGCGCAGTTTGTCAAGCGAACGCTTCTTTCGGGCAAGCTCGGTAAGATAATATCCGCGCGCTCAACCCTTTCCTGGACACGCCCCGACTCTTATTATATGGAAAGCGATTGGAAGGGCACGTGGGACAAGGAGGGCGGCGGCGTTATAATCGACCAGGCGATCCACTCAATGGATCTCACCAACTGGATGATAGACTCGGAGGTCGAGAACATTTCTGTTTCCATGGCAAACCGCGGCCATAGCCTGGTGGACGTTGAGGACAGCGCAGAGGGGCTCATCACCTATAAGAATGGGGTACGCTACGGCTTCTGGTGTATGAATAACTACGGCTGCGACGAGCCTATCGAAATAAAGCTCCTCTGCGAGGGCGGAAAGGTCACCTTCGGCTACAATAAGGCGGTCATCGTCTACAATGACGGTACCACCGAGGAGGTAACACAAAGAAAAAGTGCCAGAGGCTATCAGGGCGGCAAGGATTATTGGGGATATCAGCATGTCAATCAGATCCATCAGTTTTACCGCGCCTGCCTGGGACTCGAGGAGCTTGAGATAAGCGGCGAGACGGCGCTCAAAATGCATAAGCTCATATGCGATATATATGACAAAGGAGGAATGAGACCGTGAAAATAGGTGTTATTACCGACTGCTTCAAGAAGAGCCATACCGAAGGTATAAAAAAGGCCGCAGAGCTTGGGCTTGACGGTGTTCAGATATATGCAACAAGGGGAAGCTTCAGCCCCGATACTCTCACAGAGAGCGAGAAGGAAGACTACAGGAAGCTCCTTTCGGAAAATGGGCTGGTCGTTTCGGCTCTTTGCGCGGATATGGGCGGCTTCGGATTTGAAATACAAGCGGATAACCCCACCCGTGTCGAAAAGACCAAGACTATAATAGACCTTGCCTGCGAGTTTGGCTCGCATATCGTAACCACTCATATAGGTGTTATCCCCTCGGATAAAAGCGATCCAAAATATAAGGTGATGCTCGATGCACTCACCGAATGCGGACTTTACGCAAAAGAAAAGGGAGTTACCATGGCTATAGAGACAGGTCCCGAAAAGGCGGCAACGCTCCTTGAATTTCTCAAAGATACGAAGGGCGGTGTCGGAGTCAATCTGGATCCCGCTAACTTCACTATGGTCACAGGTCAGGATGCAACCGAGGCGGTCTATATCTTAAAGGACTATATAGTTCACACTCACGCCAAGGATGGAAGAATGCTCGACAAAAATCAAAATCCAACCGAGGTCTATCACGCATTTGCTATAGGTGGCGTTGATGCTCTCAATGCCTGCAAAGGCTTTCGCGAGCTTCCGCTAGGCGAGGGCGACGTTGATTGGAGGGCTTACCTCGCGGCACTTTCGGACATAGGCTTCGACGGATTTTTAACCATAGAGCGAGAGACCGGTGACAACCCAACAGCAGATATAGAAATGGCTGCAAAATTCCTTAAAAGCCTTATAATGTAAACAATCATATTCATATAACCAAACAAGCGGTAGCTCAGGCATAAAGCAAGAGCTACCGCTTATTATATCATATACGCTTCCAAGTCTTTGGATTGAAAAGTATGAGCACCGGAAGTATCTCGAGTCTACCTATGATCATGGTGAAGATCAGCACTATTTTCGAGAATGCGCTGAAGCCCGCATAGCTTGCATAGGGGCCGACCGCCTCCATGGCGGGGCCGATATTCGATATACAAGCCAGAGCAGACGAAAAGTTTGATAAGAATCCGTGCTCGGTGACGTATTCTCCCGCATCTGATACCACGGTGACAAGCTCACCGTTAATCGGATCGAATGACAGGAGAAATACCGCTGCGAATAAAATGAAGAAATAGAGAGTAATGAAGGAGAAAACGTCATTTACAGTCTTTTCGTCCAGACTCTTACCCTCGAACTTCATTTTCGGCACGTATCGGGGGTTAATGAGCTTTCTTACGTTCACATAGGCGCCCTTAACAGCTATGACGATCCTCGATATCTTCATACCGCCGGCGGTCGAGCCGGCCATAGCACCGATGAACATTATCAGTATAATAACCGTTCTTGCCATCATAGGCCACAAGTTATAATCGGTAGATGAAAATCCGGTCGTGGTCATGAGTGATGCGACCTGGAAGAGCGAATGGCGGAACATCTCCTCAACCGT
The DNA here is from genome assembly GCA_015064555.1 of Oscillospiraceae bacterium. Lineage (GTDB taxonomy): Bacteria > Bacillota > Clostridia > Oscillospirales > CAG-272 > UBA1740. The sequence continues at coordinate 43,275 of SVRZ01000003.1, read as the reverse complement.
GTATTCCTGGGGGAATTCCTCAAAGCGCCACATAAGGCTGACAAAAACGAGCACCACGGCAGAGACTAAGACAGCCGCATAAGACTTCAGCTCCTCACTCTTCATCACATCTCTTACCTTACCTATGAGGATAAGGTAATACAGCGCGAAATTGCAGCCGAATATAATAAGGAATATCGATATAACGTACTGCGAGAAGGGACTTAATAATTCCATACTACCGGGGATGAATCCAAAGCCTCCCGTGCCGGCGCATCCGAATGCAGTCAGAAGGCTGAAGAAGAATTTTTCACCCTCGTATCCAGGGATAGGCTTATCGAGCATCAATATGATTATTTCGATTACTGTAAGACCTAGATAAATGAGATAGAGTATTCTGGTCGTAACCTTCATTTTGGAAACGAGCTTACCTACCTGAGGTCCCGGGCTCTCTGCGCGGAGAAGATGCATAGCCGAGCCGTCATTACTCTCCGGGATGAATATAAGCACGAATACCAGGATTCCCATACCGCCTATCCAGTGCGAGAAGCTGCGCCAGAAGAGTGCCGAATGTGATATCACGGTTATATCGTTTATAATACTTGCACCGGTTGTGGTGAAGCCTGAAACTATCTCGAAGCAGGCATCTATATAGTTCGGGATATCGCCGCTTATGACAAACGGCAAAGCACCGAAAAGAGCCATCACTATCCACACCATCGCAGTAAGGGCAAAGCCCTCCTTTTGATACAAGGTTTCATAGCGCGGCTTTGGCAGCTGCAAAAGCGCACCAATTGCCGCAAGAGCTATAATTGGTAATATAAATGCCAACTTATGTTTCCAATCCTCGCGATAAATGATACTCACAAGCAACGGAGCAATCATCAGAATGCTCTCAAGTATCATTATTTTTCCAAGGATCTTTCCGAGCTTTTTATAATTCATAACTCAAAGCCCGCCTTATTCGAATATATCCATAAGATCATCGAAATTCTTATGGGTGGTAACTACTATTACGTTGTCTCCGAGCTTTATCGATGTATTACCGTCGGGGATCATTACCTCGTTGTTTCTTATGATACAGGCAACAAGGCAGTTCCTTTTGATTTTCAGCTCACGCAAGGGTTTATCGTATATCTTCTCCTGTCTTTTCGCCATAAACTCAAGCGCCTCGACTCTCCTGTCTACCAAGCGGTAAAGAGTGAGCACGTTACTTCCTATACTGTTTTCAAGAGCGCGGATGTAGCTTATGATCCTGTTGGCAACTATCTCCTTTGGGGAAACGTTATTATTTATTCCAAGCTCGGCGAGCATACCGTAAAGGTTATCACTCTTTATCTCCGCTATCGTCTTTTTAACCTTCATTTTGTTGGCGAACATAGAAACAACCATGTTCTCCTCATCTATATCGGTGAGGGCAACAAATGAATCCATTGCCTCGATCCCCTCCTCTATGAGAAGGTCGTGCTGAGTTCCGTTTCCATTGATTACCGTTACACGAGGAAGCTCCTCTGCAAGCTCCTCTGCTCTCTGCCTGTCGCTTACTATAAGCTTTATCTTGTACCTTCCGGCAGACAGCTCGTCCGCAAGGTAGTAAGCTATCGGACTACCGCCGACTATCATAATGTTTTTAAGCGGTGATTTGACCATATTGATTTCGGACAGAAAATCGCGGAGTGCTCTTGCATCCGATGTGAAGTGGATGTGATCTCCCTCCTCTATCATAAAGTTACCCGAAGGAATGATGACATCATCGCCCCTCTGCACCGCGCAGATAAGAACCTTTGTGCTGAGCTTTTTACCAATGGAAACAAGTGTTTCTCCAACCAGAGCACAGCCCGTCTCCGCAACTATCTCAACGAGCAGAACTCTGCCCTCTGCAAATCGCTCCACCTTAGCTATCTCGGGAAGATTTATGAGATTGGATATTTCTGTAGCGGTATCCTGCTCCGGGTTAACTATCATAGAAATACCAAGCTCATCCTTCATCTCAAGTATCTGACTGCGATAGTCGGGATTTCTTACACGAGCTATAGTATTCTTTACTCCGAGCTTCTTTGCGACAAGGCAAGCAAAAACGTTAAGCTCATCGCTCTTGGTGAGCGATATTATAACGTCTGCCTCGCTCGCACCTGCCTCCCTCTGGATATCAAGACAGGCACCGTTTCCGACTATTCCCTGCACGTCATATCTCTCGATAAGATCCTCTATTTTGTTTTTATCCTCGTCTATAATGGTGATGGTATGCTCTCCGTCCGACAGCGTCTTCAGAATAGTCTTTCCTATCGTACCGAGACCTATAATCACTATCTTCATACCAAAATCCTCCTCGGCTTGATCATGCCACACATACAGAACTGTTAATTAAGCTTTTTACACCGATCAGAAATTGCCTTCCTTCTGAGAACCGGTTGGGTTTATAATACTGTATCCTACGTTTACAAGATGGTCTGCAACTCTCTCAAGACCTGCGACCGTGGATGAATAATATGGGCTGACCTCCATAGAGCAGTTGCCCTCTGCAAGACGCGCAAAATGGCTCGCGGTAAGCGATTTCTTCATACCGTCTATCTCATCCTCAAGAACGGTAAGCTCGGCAAGTCCGGCTTTGTTATTGTTCTCAAATGCATCCTTGGATATCTCGAACATGCGAAGCACAGTTTCGCTCATTCTGACTATATCACCGCGTGCCTTGTCAGAAAATACTATGCTCTTTCCGAGCATTTCCTCGCCTATCTCATAGAAGTTCTCGGCGTGGTCGCCTATACGCTCAAGGTCGTTAAGCACGTGGAAATAAGATCCTATAACGCGCTCCGCGCTCTGCTCAACGGTTACCGAAAGCTTGATAAGGAATTTTGTCAGAGCACTGTTGGTATAGTCGATTATCGACTCGTTCTCTGCTATCTCCGATCCGTTCTCAAGACTTCCGTTCTCAAGCGAGAGGAAGGAGAGCTTTATATTTCTCTCAACGAGCGAGAACATATAGTCCATCTCCTTCTTTACCTGCATAAGGGCAACGTGAGGAGTGGAAAGAAGACGCTCATCGACATACTTCAGCGAGCGATCCTCGGTCTGCTCCTCCTTATCCTTTATAACAAAGCAGGTATAGTCAACAAGCTGCTTTACAAAGGGCAGAAGAAGAAGCGTTGTGGTTACGTTGAAGATAACGTGGAATAGCGAAACGCGCATCTGGAGCGACATAGGATCGTCACCCGGGAAGAAGGAGGTCAGAAGATCCACGGTAGGAGCTCTGAATATCCATATAAGCGCGGCAAACAGGGCGGTTCCTATTACGTTGAAGGTAAAATGAACAAGAGCAACGCGCTTTGAATTCGCATTCGCACCAACGGATGCCAGAAGCGCAGTTACACATGTTCCGATATTTGCGCCGAGAATTATAAAGAGCGCTAAGTCAAGCGGAAGAACACCCGTACCTACCATTGTGATAACGATACCTGTTGCAGCGGAGGAGCTCTGCATCAGAGCGGTGAAGATAGCGCCTATCAATATCAGAAGAAGTGGGAAATTGACCACACTGAATATCGAAGTGAACATCGACTCAACAAGCGGACTTCCGAATGCCTGCTCACTGCTCATAACATTAAGGCCTACGAATATAAGTCCGAGTCCCGAGCAAAGACTGCCCGCGATCTTTACCTTCTCATGCTTCGCAAAGCCCATCATTACACCGGCAAAGGCAAGTAAGTACATAAGCGTGTTAAAAATATCGTTTTTAAGTGCGACCAGAACGCCCGTAATAGTCGTACCTATATTAGCACCCATTATGATAGGTGTCGCCTGCATAAGCGTCATAACACCGGCGTTTACAAGACCGATAACCATGACCGAGGTTGCCGACGAGCTCTGGATTATGGCGGTAACGCCCGCGCCTATACCAACGCCCGAGAAGCGGTTGTTACTGATCTTGCCAAGTAGCGTTTTCATTCCCGAGCCCGCGCTTTTTTCAAGTGCGTCACTCATAAAATTCATACCGACGATGAAGACGCCAACGCCTGCAAGCAACCAAACCAGACTGCTTATCAGCTCAAGAATATTCTGTGATGATAGCATTTTATTCTCCTTATGATTTTTAAAATTCCCTGCGATTTGTAAGCTATTAGTTACATATTTCGTTTTTTTCAATAATATTGCAAACTCTTCTATATATAACAGTTGCAATAATAAACGTAAGAAAATCAGATATGAGCTGTGCCGCAACAACGCCGTAAAGCCCTACGAATCTGTTCATTATGATTAGTATCGGAATGGCAAACACACCCTGCCTGAAAAGTCCGAGCAGAAGCGATTCCTTTCCCTTCCCCATCGCCTGAAGACAATATATCTTCTGGAAATTGGATATCATAAACGGAGTTGCAAGACAAGCAATACGCAAAAAGCTCTTACCGTATTCTACCGTAAGCTCATCCTTGATAAACAGACGTATTATCGCGGGAGCCGAGAACTGATATACAAGTATAAAGAACGCCGCGGAAAGCATACCAGCGAGCTGTGCCGTACGTATAAAGCTCTTCATTCTCTTATAATTTTTTGCCGCATAATTATAAGCGACGAGCGGCATCATACCCTGACACAGTCCCATACCTATATTCAAGGGAAGCATATCGGCCTTCATAACTATGCCGTATGCAGCGAGCTCAATATCGCCGTAATCGGCGGTAAGATTATTCTTTATTATGCTCGTAAGATTTGCCAGAAGTGCGGTAATCGCCGATGGCAGACCTATAGAGAAGATCGACAATATCAGCTCACGGCTGATATGTGCCTTGCGCGGTGAAAACGTAAGAACCGTCTTCTTTCCTATAGTGAGATACACCGCTATATAGAACAGTAGCGTTATTACATTCGAAACAAGGGTTGCGATAGCCGCGCCTGTGACCTCATTTCCCGGAGCGAGAATCACGAACATAAATAGGGGATCGAGGATAATATTTGACACGCCACCTATGGCAAGACCTATTCCCGCCTCTCTCGAATATCCCGCGCTTCTTAATAAATGCGACATAGTGAGAGCAAGTGTTGACGGAATACCTCCGATGATAACCACCCAGAAAAGATAGCTTGAGGCATATCCGACAGTATTGTCCGATGCGCCGAGAAGCCTTGCAAGCGGCTCTGTAAATGCGAGGCAGACGAGCGAATAGACTGCCGCCACCAGAAGCGAGCCATAGATACTGAATGCACCGACGCGGCGCGCCTCATCCTCTCTTTTCTCGCCAAGAAGGCGCGAGAGCAGACTTCCGCCGCCCACACCAAAGAGGTTGGCAAGCGAATTGAGCATAAAGAACAGAACGCCGACCACACTTGCCGCCGCAACCTTATAAGGATCGTTGCTCATACCGATAAAGAAGGTATCGGCAAGATTATATATCATTGTTATGAGCTGACTTACAATTGTGGGGATCGCCATGGTGAGCAGTGCTTTTCCCACAGGAGTGTTTTCAAACAGCTCGGTTTTATTATGCTTGTCCTCTGATTTCACACGCATGACATTCATTCGACGCTACCAAGATATTCGATAAGCTCAGAGAAGCCTCCATGGGGATATACCGATATATCTGCATCCTTTCGGTTTATGAGGCAATCTGTGAGCAGAAAGACCTTCATACCGAGTACCTCTGCTATCATATCCTCGGAAACGTCATTTCCAACCATGATGCACTCCTCGGCACAAAGGCCAAGGCGAGAAAGAACCTCTTTATAGTAATCGGGATTGGGCTTACAGTAATGAGAGTTCTCATAGGTTGTGAAAAGCTCAAAATCATCAGGACTTAGCCCTGCCCATCTTATGCGGCTCTCAGTAGCAACGGTAGGAAAAAGCGGATTGGTCGCAAGAGCTACCCTGAATCCTCGTGCCTTAACCGTGCGGATGACCTCCGCCGCAAGCGGCTCGTAGCCGCAGATGCCCTTTATCTTCTGAAAATCGGTCTTATAAAAATCATCGAACATATGATAGTCATCAACTATTCTTTGCCCGAATGCCTTCACCAGCACCTGCCAGAAAGCAGCCTCATTACTGCATTCACCGGTGTTTTTTACCATTGCGGCAGTTCCGCGAAGGACGGCATCCGCCATTTTCCCGGTATCGTAGCCGGCCCTTGCCGCAACCGAAACAAGCCCTCCGAGGTAAGCATTGGCAAAGGGCTCCTGATCCATTGGAAGAAGCGTTCCGTCCAGATCAAAGAGAACAGCCTTTATTTTAGTCATTTTTCGCCTCCGTTAGTCAAGAACGACCGATTTCTTCTTTCCCTTTTTATCTCTGGGATATTCTCTTATTCTCACAACGAATTCGGCGTTTATCGCCTCCATCGACTCCTTGTTTTCAATAAGGATAGCACTGTCTGTAACCTCTTTTATGATACCCACGATCTGTGTTCCGTTAAAGGTATAGAGAATGCAGTCCTTGTCGATAAATCTTTTTGCAAGCTCTGTCATTTTTCCATTCTCCTTCTTGCTTTTTTTCTTTATAATTTTCGCTGCGACCATCGAGTTATTACGCCTGTGCGTAGCAAGTATTATGATCAGCAGCATAATTATCGGAATAGTGTAGGTATGCATAAATGAAATGCCCCTCCGCTTAAAATTTTTCCAATCTATATTATAGCACAAAAAAATTTCTCCGTCAATATCAAAACGGATATACCTTTAATTTTATTATAAAATTAAGGTAATTGAAAATCGGAGTAATAAGCATGAGCCGAGGGCTTATACCCTCGGCTCATGCGTCGTTTATGGAACTATGTCCACAACCTTATTCTGTTTTTATTCGGTTATGCCGGAAGATCGCTCCTTTGAATTTCGAGGAACTTTGTTCGCACCGAGGCGCCGGGAGATGAGGTTCCGCGCAGAAATCCTCGGCTGATGACCGAGAGCTGTATATGTATACAGCGAGGGAGGATACGAGGATAGAATAAAAACTTTAATGAAATGGAGGAAAACCGCAGGTTTTCAACCTTAATACCTTAAAATCTCTCAAAAGCAAGCATGAGCCGAGGGCTTATACCCTCGGCTCATGCGTTGTTTATGGAACTATGTCCACAAACCTAACCTGTTTTTATTCGCTTATGCCGGAAGATCGCTTCTTTGAATTTCGAGGAACTTTGTTCGCACCGAGGCGCCGGGAGATGAGGTTCCGCGCAGAAATCCTCGGCTGACGACCGAGAGCTGTATATGTATACAGCGAGGGAGGATACGAGGATAGAATAAAAACTTTAATAAAACGGAGGAAAACCGCAGGTTTTCAACCTTGATACCTTACAATCTCTCAAAAGCAAGCATGAGCCGAGGGCTTATACCCTCGGCTCACGCGTCGTTTATGGAACTATGTCCACAAACCTAACCTGTTTTTATTCGGTTATGCCGGAAGATCGCTCCCGGAAAGGATCAAAGCTTAGGACCTGCCGCAACCAGCGCCTTACCCGCCTCATTTCCGGTATACTTATCAAAGTTCTTTATGAAGCGAGCTGCAAGATCCTGAGCCTTCTTTTCCCACTCAGCAGCATCTGCATAGGTATCTCTGGGATCGAGAATACCGGTATCAACGCCGGGAAGAGCGGTGGGAACAGAAAGGTTGAAGTAGGGGATCTCCTTGGTATCTGCCTTGAGGATAGAGCCGTCAAGGATAGCATCAATGATACCGCGGGTATCCTTGATGGAGATACGCTTGCCGGTACCGTTCCAGCCGGTGTTTACAAGGTAAGCCTTTGCACCGGACTTCTCCATCTTCTTAACAAGCTCCTCACCGTACTTGGTGGGATGAAGCTCAAGGAATGCTGCACCGAAGCAAGCGGAGAAGGTAGGAGTGGGCTCGGTTATGCCGCGCTCGGTTCCTGCAAGCTTGGAGGTGAATCCGGAGAGGAAGTAATACTTAGCCTGCTCGGGAGTAAGGATAGAAACGGGAGGAAGAACGCCGAATGCATCTGCGGAAAGGAATATAACATTCTTTGCATCGGGGCCCTTGGAAACGGGACGAACTATCTTCTCAATGTGGTCGATAGGATAGGAAACACGGGTATTCTCGGTTACCGAACCGTCTGCGAAGTTGCAAACTCCGTTATCATCAACGGTAACGTTCTCAAGGAGAGCATTTCTCTTGATAGCGCGATAGATATCGGGCTCGGAATCCTTATCAAGGTTGATAACCTTTGCATAGCAGCCGCCCTCAAAGTTGAAGACGCCCTCGTCGTCCCAGCCGTGCTCATCGTCGCCTATAAGAAGACGCTTGGGATCGGTGGAAAGAGTGGTCTTACCGGTTCCGGAAAGTCCGAAGAAGAGCGCGGTATTCTCACCGTTCATATCGGTGTTAGCCGAGCAGTGCATCGAAGCCATTCCTGCGAGAGGAAGATAGTAGTTCATCATAGAGAACATACCCTTCTTCATCTCACCGCCGTACCAGGTGTTAAGAATAACCTGCTCACGGGAGGTAAGGTTGAAGAGAACTGCGGTCTCGGAGTTAAGTCCAAGCTCCTTGTAGTTCTCAACCTTTGCCTTGGATGCGTTGTAAACAACGAAATCGGGCTCGAAGTTCTCAAGCTCCTCAGCGGTAGGATTGATGAACATGTTCTTTACGAAGTGTGCCTGCCATGCAACCTCCATAACGAAGCGGATAGCCATACGGGTATCCTTGTTGGTACCGCAGAAGAGGTCCATAACGTAAAGCTTCTTGCCGGAGAGCTGATCCATAGCAAGCTTCTTGCATGCATCCCATGCCTCGGGGGAAGCGGGCTTGTTGTCATTCTTGAACTCGTCGGAGGTCCACCAAACGGTGTCCTTGGAGGTATCGTCCATAACGATGAACTTATCCTTAGGCGAACGTCCGGTGTAGATACCTGTCATAACGTTTACTGCGCCAAGCTCGGTAAGCTGGCCCTTCTCAAAGCCCTCAAGGGTAGGATCGGTCTCAGCCGCGAAGAGCTCCTCGTAGGAGGGGTTATGAAGGATCTCGGTGGTATTGAGAATACCATACTTTGTTAAGTCTAACTTTTTCATAAAATCAGAACCTCACTTTATATATTTTTTATTTTTTCAAATTTATCGGCATTTTAAAACCAATTAATTATATCATAACAGCAAGCGTAAGTCAATATTTTTTATCAATATTATTTTGTGGCAATTGTAAATATTGTGTATACTAAAAAGCAGAGCACTCCGAAAAGGAGTGCCCCGCTTTTTTTGACACAGTGATATTTTTGCTTATTGCTTATAAAGCTTTGTTAAATTTACAGCTTCACAAACTGAATTTATCGGATTAATATGTGCGAGCCTCGGTGCTCCAGGGCGCTGTGGGAGGAGTGGGCTCTGCGGGAAGCTTGCCCTCATTGAAGGCGAGCGCAACACCGAGATTATACCAATAAAGCGCAACGTAATCACCCTTGTAAATGCTATTATCACCCGTAACGTTCATAAAGTTCTGAAGGTCAGAATAGCCTACACCGCCTTCGCTGGAAACGAAGATAGGGGGAGGAATAGGTGCACCGGTAGCAGCAGCCTGGCCTTTGATAACGTCTACATATCCGTTTCCGTATTCTGAAGGTATTTTAACCATACCGCCTGCTTCAGGACTGTAAATCTCGCGCATGCCGTCATCCATATTCAAAGCGGATGTGCCGTTGATAGTAAGGCTACCGTCAACGTCAGAGGGAGTGCCTGTGCTCAGACCGGGAATGTAATCGGATTCCATAACGATCATAATCATGTTCATATAATTATTGGTGCTTTCACCAAGCTGTGCAGTAAAGGAAGCTCCATTCAACTGGAAGAAGCCGTTCAGTGAAGAGATAGTAGTTACCTGGTCGCTGATACCGTGAGAGGTAAACCAAGCTTCATTACCTACTACGTATGAGAATACCTCGGATTTGTCGTCTATGTTAACAACCGACTTGGACTGGCTGTTAGCTGCGAAGGACGGATTCTCACTCATACAGAAGATAGCAGGACCGCCTGCCTTGCCTACGAATGAGTTATTAATGTTAATCGTAGTGGGCGCGTGGTTTGCATGAAGAGTTGTAGCGTCCTTGTTATCAATAAGGTTAGAAGTCCAAGTATTGATGTGAGACTGCCAAGCATCGTAGAATTTGGTGTAATTAAGATTCATAGTAACGCAGTCATATTCCTGCATTACGGTAATGTAATAGCGAGTTGCGTTAACAGCATTAAGATTATAGGTAGCCTTAGCGATCTTGAATGCATATACACCAAGCATATGACGCTTAGATTCAACTAATTCTTCCTGAGTAACCGACTCATCATTGTCATTCATGCCAAGTGCATAGATGTTGTATACAAAATTGGTATGATTGAAGTTGGGATCTGACAGCCACAGCTCGTCGGCAACGTGGAATCTGAACACCTCGGAGGAGGAGTAGTTGTCATCATCATTAGAGACTTTGCCGTTGGTTGTCTTTGTTCCTTCGGGAGCAACGATAGGAATGCTGCGTGTATCAATAGTGAAGTAGTTGCCGTAGAAGTTGAAGGTTCCGGCAGACTTCATCTCGTGGTAATAGATAGACTGGTGATCCCAGATGTAAGTATTACCGTCTTCGCCGTTGAAGAAGTATTCAGCGGGAAGGTATGCTTTTGTAATTTTGAAATTGTTATGAAGTACGATACCGTTAAGAGTTTCGGGACGGGTAATACCGTGGTTTGCAAGGAAGGTATTTACAACTGTAAGCTGATTATAACCCGAATTACCAAGGTTAACAGATACGTTTGTAATAACATTAAGCTCCTTTGCGTCGTAAACGTTGTAACCGTCGACAACGGTTACCTCAAGAGACTTGGTGTATTCCTCGATCTTGCTGTCGGGAATGTTATCGGGGCGTGTCTTAATGGTGAAGGTCTTGCCTTTAGCAGCTGCTGTGAACTGGAAGGTGTGATTTACTTCATCAATGGTAACGTATTCCGCACCAACGGAAGCACCGTCAAGAAGAACCTCGGATACACTTGTGTAGCCTACGTATTTTTCAACCGGTCTATAAGTAGTAGGATCAAGCAAACTCAGTGTAAGAGTGTACTTGAAGGGGTTGTTATAACCAACTGCATATCCGTAACCGCTATCAAGGAAGTTGTTCTGGTAGGAGTGATTCTTCCAGTTAGCAAGCTGATCGGGATCAGAAACGCCCGCAACAAGATACTTGAAGTCTTCGTCAACGATAACGATTCTGACAGGTGCAGAGGTAACTCCATGGAAGGTAGCCGTGATTGTACCCTCGCCGATCTCGTCCTTGTCAAAGCCCTCGGAGTAGTTAACCGTAACACCCTCGGAACGCTCAATGAACTCACCGTTGGAGAGGGCTATGTCTACGCGAAGTCCGCTTATATCGAACTGACCTACGGAAGCTGTTGCATTAAAGGATCCGGTATCAATAGCAACCGATACAACAGTAAGAACCTCTATCTCGAAGCTGTTCGTAAATGAGCCTTCATCTGTTGTGTAGGTAGCGGTAACGGTCTTTTTGCCTGCAGTGGTCGTGTCAATTTCGGAGAAGGTAAGATCTGTAACGGTTTTCGACATGTTGTTGGAGAGAGTAGCAGATGCTGTAATACCCACTGTGCTGTAAGTATCGTTAAGCAATACCCATGTCGGATAACCGCTATTAACCTTAATAGAGGTAACTACCGGAGGAGTGTTGGAAAGCTTAACGGTTACGCTGAAGCTATCGTAAGTAATTACCCAGTCCACATCGGGATAAGTGGGGAAATTATCAGCATCAAGCTTGGGATCGTTATTATCGATCTTGTGCTTGAATCCGCTGTTGTAAACAAGATAAACTTTAAGGTTAGAGATATCGGGATTCTGACCTTCGGCAACCGTTGTATCAACCGAATCGGCATCGATCTCAATGCCTACGGGAACTACGTCAACAACCGTAATCGTGATGTCTGCAGTCAATGATCCGTAAGTAACCTTAAGGACCTGCTCGCCTACTGCACTGGGATCAATTTCGGAAAGCTGAAGATCTTTAGCCGAAACGATCTTGGTTGAATTATCCGAGTAGGTAGCCGTCATTGTAAGAGCGGAGGTATCAAAGACGTCACCCTTATATATGGACATTTTAAGTCCGTTACGGTAGGTGAGTGACTGAAGAGTGGGCGCAGATGGGGGAGGCGTGTTGGGAGCCTTAACCTCAAGAGAAGCGGAGACGGTCATACCCTCATAGGTAATTGTATACCCCACCTTACCGGGCTTGGATGTGTCCACAGATGAAATAACAATGTCGTCGAAGCCGACTTCTTTGGTCGATAAGTCGTTATAGCTAACGAGAATTTTGATTTCTGAAAAATCAGGAGTTTCGCCAACGAGAACCTCGGTGGGAGCGCCACTCTTGATCTCTATGCTCTGAATTTGTTTACCAAGGCAAGCTGTCAGCGACAAAACAAGAGCAAGAATCAGAATAATAGGGACTAACAATCTTTTTTTCATTTTCTTTTCCTCTTTTCGTTTTTTTGCAAAATATATTTTAATTAAATTGCAAACATATTAATGGGAGAGCAAATCTGCGAGAGCAGATTACTCAAAGTCCGACGTGTCAATTGCCCAAATCATTATTTTTCGGGAAATTGTCGGGTTTTCTGCCGAAGCTATAAATATCGGAAAGACGCGGGTACCGGGACCTGTGATAGTGATGCATCCGTTTTCGTCTACCGTTGCAAAGGTATTATTCTTTTCCAAAACGTAGTTTATCTTTTTATTGGTAGCATTGTCCGGGGTTACCTCACAGTCAAGCTTCACAGTTCTCGTGCCGTCCGCATTAAACTCGTTGATGAAATAGATCGCATCCTCACCCTGATATTTCTCAATGATGCGGTCGGAACTGATCGTAATTCCTTCAACGTATACGTTTTGATTGTATATCTTGGGATTAAGTCCTATAAAGGATACTAAGGCAATTGCCGCTACATATATAAGAGCAATAACTATTATTACTGATTTTTTCATCTTTATTTCTCCTTATAGTAGAGCTTGACGTTCTGATAGAACACAAAAGCCTTGATTACAAAAGCAGCAATTCCCACGAGCATCAGCTTGAGATAGAGGTTATACGGCTCGTGCATCTGAAGTATGAGAAATACCATCGCTGCCGTTGCAAACGAGAGAATAAAGGCTACAGCGGTTGCTTTTGCCTCGTTAGGATTAGAGTCTGACGAGCCCATGGTGGCATACGCTTCATTCTGAGGATTCATAATATCAAACTCCGCACAAAGAATAAGGTGAGTCAGGTAAATGAACCATATACCCGCCAGCAGATAGAATAGATCTACTCCGGTAAGGCCGCAGGTGCTATACATAACGACGTATACGAAAACAAGAGACAGCGTAACAAAGAGTGTGTTTGGCACAAGCTTAGCTACCAAAAGTCCGAAGGGATTGGTGGGCTGTGTCTTGATAAGGTAGCTGGAGCGTCCCTCCTTTGAGAAGATGCTGGCAGCGTATGTGTTGGAGTTAAGAACGATAAGCATTATGATAAGAACGTTTGCGGTAGATACCATAAACTGACCGATTTCGCGGATGCTCATCGCTGCAAAGATTTTGTTTAAAAGGAATATAAGAATGGGTGTAGCAAACAGAATAGCTACGTTGGAATAAATTCGGTCGGACGACTTTATTGCCACGTTAATTTCGTTGACAAATGCCGCAATTTTCTTGTTGTGCACCCTGTTTTTGCGTGGCTTAACGGTCTTCTTGAGAAACTCAAACGGCTTTGATGCCATAGAGTAGAAGAGCGGACGAGCAATAAGCATAGTCAGAGCTGCAAATACCGCTATGCCGCCAACGAGAATCAGCAGTCGCAAAAGATTTGATCCTAAGGAGAAGGATATAAAGTCCGCACTTCCTAAAAGAAGGATCGTCATACTGAATACGGGATTCAGCGCTTTGGTTTCTGTATTTGAATAAGCATAACCGTCAACGAAGTTTCTGATCTGTTTCTTGATAAACGGTGCCTGCTGCTGAAGATCAATGTTCTCGGGAATGAGGTTTATCGCATATAACACACCGAAAATTGCCGATCCAACCAGGATAACCAGCACGATTTTCTGTAAAAGTGCATGCTGGTTGAATATGTTGGCGATCCACATTCCCGGAATTGAGAGCAGTGCCGCAATTACAACCGTAAGCATTGATACAAAAACAAAGCACAGTATCATCCAAAGATAGTAATGTATTGCATAGCCGTGCGTAATGAAGTAGGCTACCAATACCGGAACTATAAATGAAAAGTTACGAATTAATTCAAATATAAAGAAAATAATGATTTTAGATAAAAAGATCTGGTTAGGGGTACAAGGTAATGTTAATAGAACTGCATTGTCCTTTGAGTAATAAAGAGATTTTGTGAGACCGACAGTACATGATAAAAGCGAAAAGCCCAACATAACCAATAATGCAATAGATATTGCCGATTGAGGTACATATCCTGGATAGTTGAACAGACTGAACATTTTCGCTATCGTAATAAATGCACCGCAAAGTACAGTAACCATCGCAAACTTAAGAACAGCCATAAAGACGGAAAACAGAAGGTTAAATAGCTTACTGCCGTGTTTTTCCGTACGCTTGGAGGCGAGCTTTTCTTTAAGCTGCATCTTTACAAGTGTCATCAGGTTATTCATTTACTTCTTCTACCTCGCCTTTAAGACTGATATCCACATAATCGGGATCCTCGTTTTCAATAATACTGAGATAGAAGCTCTCAAGGTCAATGCCTCTCTCCTCAAGCTCCTTAAGAGTGACGCAGGCGCGAAGCTTGCCCTTTTTAATGATCGCTATTCTGTCGCAAATCTTTTCCACAACGTCTATAATGTGTGAGGAGAAGAAGACGATATTTCCTTTGGCTGCGTGAGCCTTCATACACTCCTTGACCTCAAAGATGGAATTGGGATCAAGACCGGTGAGCGGCTCGTCGAGAATCCAGACCTTCGGATCGTGCACGAGAGCTGCCATAATAGCAATCTTCTGCTTCATACCGTGAGAATAGGTTTTCATCTGATTATCAAATGAGCCTGTAAGCTGGAATGCATCAACGTAACCCTCTATGCGCTCATCACGCTCCTCCTGACTTACGGAGTAAAGGTCGGCTATATAATTGATATACTCTCTGCCCGTAAGATTCTCGTAGAGAGCGTAATGGTCGGGAACAAATCCGAGATTGTGTTTAGCCTGTATTGACTGTCTGTCAACGTCGTATCCGCATACCTCAATATTACCCTCTGTGATGGTCTGGATTCCCACAACGCTCTTGATGATAGTGGACTTACCCGCACCGTTGGGACCGAGGAATCCGAACACCTCTCCGCCCTTGACCTCAAAAGATACATCATTTACAGAGTAATGCGTATTTTTTCCGTACTTTTTCTTAAAGTGCTTAAGCACGAGGCTGGGAGAGTTATCTCCTGTAATAGGTTCATTAATATTTCTTCCGCCGAGGAATTCTGTAAGCTCTTTTTTCATTCTCTTATAATCTCTTTCTTTTAATCTTCTGTCCTCTGCGCTATCCCACGACTTGAATAGTATGGCGTACAAGAACCACATTCCCAAGGATGCTACTATGTATACGAGGAAGAACAGAGACTGGTATACAGGATAGAATTCTAACGTGACGTCTCCGACTGTAATGGGTAAAACCAGATCACGTGTTTTTTCTGCCCATTTACCAAGCTTATCAACGATGAAATCACTGTTAAGGAAGAAGAAGTCTGTGTGATGACCGATCGCCGTAAAATAGCTGTTAGCGAAAATCATACCGAAGAAGTAGATGTAAAAGGCGATCTGTGAGTAAAGCCAACTCTTAAACTTCGGTCTTTCAAATATCTTGAGCGCCACGAGAAGAAGCGGCATAAAGAATGCAGGATAATGGTTTATCCAGAAATGCACAGCCTCATTAGACAGCGGAGTGTTTGTGAAGTTTGGCATAATCATCGCCAGGAATGCGCCCAGCACATTGATGAACAACGTGAAATTGAAAAGCTTGTCCACCTTGAACACAAGGCAGATGGGAATTATAAACTGCGCTGTATTACAAAGATGGAGCGGCCAGTTCCAGGGAGTAGGCACGTCTGCAAAGGTATATTCTCTCATATAGGTCCACATAAGACCTAGGGACATAAAGATCATTACAAAGCGCTTTACGTCCTGAGGCTTATCCTTCAGAGCGTGGAATATAACAAAGGGGACAATTATCGAGAAGTAAAGAACGATTCTATGCAAGTAGTTAAAATCATCGATCACCGTCAGTCCGGGGATTTCACCAAAAAATGCCAAGGGGATATAGGTGGGAATTATTGTCAGGATCGCGAAAGGAAGAGCAAACAGCAGGCTCTTCGTCTCACTCTTGGTGGGAATTGGGAATTTTCCCTCCTCTATAAATCTTGACGCCACAAGGCCTATGCCAATGCCGATTTCCAAGCAAAGAAGCGGGAGTCTTAATTCAAAGTCGGTAAAGACGTCCGTACCGATAATACCTGTTGCATATCTGCCAAAGAAGATAATATCCAGAATCAGAACGGGTAGCGCAAAGAAGTTTGTCAGATGTCTTAAAGTCTTATACTCAAAGAACTGATCAAGTACAATGGCAAGGATAGCTGTGAAGCTAAACCAAGTCAAAAGCAATGAAATTACGGTACTTAATACATCGTCTCCAAACGGTGAAAACATATTTAATCCCTGAAGGAAATGATAATTTCCGTCAGTAGCAATGGTTCCTCGGTTAGCCTCTGTTTCATACATATATCTTACTAACGTAACTGCCGCAAGAATAACACCGAGGATCTTTCTTACAATAGAGGAATTGATTTTTTTGTATTTGAAGCCGAAGGCAAGACCTGCAAAAATCGCTATCAAGCCAAAAATCAATAAAACACTTCCAGAATGGTTCATATATAAACTCCAGGCATTTTGGTAGAATTACTTTACACGTGGATTATAACAAATGTCGAAATAAAAGTCAATTGCGGTGAAAGTTGTTTAATATTGTTTAATAATTATATAATGACGCTTGAAATCCGGATAGGTTTGTGGTAATATATAGATATAAATGTTATTGTACTGTGAGGTAATTATTATGGCAACTGCAGGACTTGTTTCAATATCATTCAGATCAATATGCCCGGAGGAGCTTATCGCGGCAGCACGCGAGGCGGGGCTCGCTGCTATCGAATGGGGCGGCGACGTTCATTCTCCGCACGGAGATGTAGCACGTGCCAAGGAAATAGCAGCGGCAACACGTGCGGCAGGCTTGACTATGCCCGAATACGGCTCCTACTACATAATCGGCAAAAGCGAGCATTCGCTCTTTTCCGAGGTCGTAAAATCGGCGAAAGCACTTGGAACGCATGTCATAAGGGTGTGGCCGTGTATGAATATGCCGAGCGATACGCTCAGTGCCGAGGATTATGACAGATGCGTTAAGGATGCACAGAGAATATGCGACGAGGCAGCTGATATGACGGTGGCGCTCGAATGTCATCCCGGCGGTCTTACCGATGAATATCATACGGCGCTCGCATTTATTGCAGACGTTGGCAGAGATAATCTTAAAATGATGTGGCAGCCAAATCAGCACAGACCTTTGGAATATAACCTTGATGCCATCCGCGCGCTTTATCCTTACATTGTGGGCGTGCACGTTTTCTTCTGGAAGCGGAAGGAAAGATTCCCGCTTAAAGACGGCGAGAGCGACTGGAAAAGGTACATAGAGCTTCTTCGCGGCAAGGATATTCCGTTTATGCTCGAGTTTATGCACGACAACAATATTAAGACATTAAAAGAAACCGCAGGAACTCTTTTAAAATGGCTAAAAGAGGCATGACCGCCGCATTTTGCAAACATTTATTTTCAAAACATCAGGCAAAGAGCATATAATTATGTTCTACAACAACAAACACAAGATTGAGATTTTATAATGAGTGATACGAAATTCATAGTTTTTGACCTTGATGAAACACTGCTTAACAATCAAAGGCAGGTAAGCGACTTTACCCTATCCGTCCTGAAAGAGCTTGGACATCGAGGGCACAAGCTCGTCATAAACACAGCGCGCTCCGCACCGTTTCAGAAGCAAATATTCGACATCATAAGGCCTGATTATTCAATAGTTTGCGGCGGTGCCGCAATCCTCGATGGGAGCGGTAATATGATATATGAGATGGCAATAGATGAAGCCACCGCCTCGGAATTTATACGTGAGCTTTATCCCATATCCGACAATGTGTGTGCCGAGATAGGGGACGTGTGTTATTGCACCTCTCTTTCTCCTTACCGTCCGAATGACGTTTATCATGATTTTTCGCTCGGAGTGCCGCGGGGTAACGTTCAGAAAATACTTGCCGCATCGACCGATAATGAAAGCATCTCGCTTCTTGTGAAAAGCCACGGGCTCCGAGAGACGATATATCATAACGGATATTGGAGAAGGATAGGCCATCCACTCGCCACCAAGGAGGAGGGTGTGCGCGCACTTCTTCGTATTACAGGCGGGAGCGCGGAGGACGTAATTGCATTTGGCGACGACCACGGTGACATAGCTATGCTGAAGGAGGCGGCGCTCGGAGTTCTTATGAAGAATGCCGATCCCACGCTTCACTCATTATGCGAGCATATAAGCGAATACACGAATGACGAGGACGGAGTTGCAAGGTTCCTTAAACAGCTTTTATAAGACACGGCACTTCACACGGGCATACATATAAAGCAAAACACGGAAGAATAAGAAGGTCATCCCCTTCATTTCTTCCGTGTTTTGCTTTATGCATTTTCAAAATCGTTATCTATACATAGCCGTACCGAATATCATTTACCGACGCAGAAGTTAGCAAATATCTCCCCAACTATCTGCTCGGAAACCGCACGTCCGTCAAGCTCCGATACCGCACCGAGAGCAAGCTCGAGGTCTGAGCACACGGCATCCTGGGCAAGCCCCGATACGTGTGCGGATATTGCCGTTTTCATAAGCTCTGCCGCCCTTAAGAGTGATGCGTGCTGACGCGCGGTGGAGATTATCGCATCGTCGCCTATTTTTATCGAGCCGTCACAGAAAAGATCACCGACGGCAGCCTTCAGCTTGTCAAGAGCATCATCGGCGGATGTCGCCGCTGATATTTCAAGGCAACAGTCAAGCTTATATTTTTTGAGCTTCTCCCTTATATCCGAGGCATTATGGGCTGATACGTGTGAATTTTCAAGGCTATCCGAAAGGTCACATTTTGTGATAACGGCTATCTTTCTTGCAGACGAATCCGAAATATATCCGAGGATATCGGAATCCTCTGCCTCAAACGGGCGTGAGGAATCAAAGAGCACAAGTATAAGCTCCGCTTCGTCTATCCGCTCTCTCGAGCGCATTATTCCTATATTTTCGACAGGGTCCTCCGAGCTGTTTCTTATACCCGCAGTATCAAAGAGTCTTAGCATAACGTCGCCTAAAGATATACTCTTTTCAAGCACATCCCTCGTCGTTCCGGGGATATCGGTCACTATCGCCGCTTCCTCGCCGACAAGCAGATTGTATAGCGTGCTCTTGCCTACGTTAGGCTTTCCGCAGATGACCGTCCTTATGCCCTCTGCCACCGCTTTACCTGTAGAATAGGTGGAAAGAAGTCTCTCTATTTCATCACGGGTAGCACTCATTCCTAAGAGCATCTCATCATCCGATAGCTCTCCGAGATCCTCCTCCGGATAATCTATCCTGGCATAGACCGAGGAAAGAAGCTTCAGCAAGCCCTCCCTTACTGACTCGATGGCAGACGAAAGGCGCGAGCGCGAGTCCGGACGCGAAAGTCTGAGCTGAGCCTCGCTGCTTGCATCGAGCAGCATAGAGATACCCTCCGCCTCCGAAAGACTCAGGCGGCCGTTTACAAAGGCACGCTTTGTGAATTCACCGCGCTCGGCGGGCACAGCACCCGCAATAAATGCCGATTCCAGCACCGACGCGGTTATAAGCATTCCTCCGTGACAGGTTATCTCAACCGTATCCTCACCCGTGTATGAATGAGGCGAATTGAAATAAGTCAGCATACCGTCGTCGATCGCACTGCCGCCCTTAAGTATTTTTCCGTATATCTGCCGTCTTGCGGGATACTCGGATATATCCTTACCGGACATCGGGATGAACATTTTCCTTGCTATATCGAGCGCGGATGCACCACTTATTCTTATAATCGCAACCCCACCCTTTCCGGGTGGGGTCGAAATTGCCGCAATAGTTGTAGCAATAGTCATATTACTTGATATCTTCCTCTTCCGCATCGGAGGTGTAGTCGCCTGCGGGGTGAGTCTGCTCAAGTGTAACGGTCTCGCTCTCCAACTCGTCGTCAGAGGTGACGGTGGGCTCTATAGCCGCTACCGTAGCGGTGAAATCCTCGCTGTCCTGTGCGAACTCGGTCTTAAGACTTGTAGCAGGCTTCTCCTCCTCAAAGATGCCCTTAGGCTTCTTATCGGTAAGGAATATAACTATCTTTCTGTTTCCGTCAGAGCCTACGGAGTTGGTGGAAACGCCCTCGATGCCCTGGATCTCGGAATGAATGATCCTTCTCTCATAGGGAGTCATAGGCTCAAGCATAACGCTTCTTCTGTTCTTCAGCGCCTTGGCTGCCATACGGCGTGCAAGTGCGCGGAGAGTTTCTTCTCTCTTTGCGCGGTAGCCCTCTATATCGAGAGTAACACGGCTCTTGTCGCGCTCACCGTTTATATTTTTTCTTGCAGATGCAAGGTTTGCAAGATACTGAAGCGCATCGAGAGTATCACCGTGATGTCCGATAAGCGCGGATGCATCCTCACCGACAATGGTGATCCTTCTGGTTCCGTCCTCGCAGGAGTAAAGCTCTGCGGTCGCCTTGAGTCCGATATCGGTAAGAACGGTGCTTACGAAATCAAATGACATATCCTCTCCGGTAGCAACCTCGCGGCGCTCCATCTTAAGCTCGGTCTCGGGAATAGCCGCAGATGCTACGGTAGCAGAGCTATCGTTACGAGGCTTCTTGTTATCGTTATTCTTGTGATTCTTCTTTTTACGGGGCTTGGATGAAGCGGGAGCATCCGACTTAGCGGCAGTCTTTACATCCTCAACCTCAGCAGCCTTGGGCTGCTCTTCTCTTTCCTTTCTGAGACGGTCGTGCTTAGGGCGGCGAGCCTCCTGAATATCAGCAACCTCAAGCGTTGCCTTTACCTTGGCGGGCCTTGCCATGAAGCCGAGGAATCCGCGGCTTCCCATATCTATTATCTCATACTTTACGTCATCGAGAGGACCTGCACCGAGGGCGGCTCTTGCATTTTCCTGCGCCTCGTTTATATCCTTACCTATTGCTATGGTTTCCTTTAACATATCAATGCCTTTCCTTATCAAGTTTAAAATTTTGTCAATCCTTTATCTCGGGCTTATCCGATGAGAAGGACTTGGGCTTCTTGTCGCCTGTACCGCCCTTGACCTCGGGCAGCTCGTCATAATCATCCGCGTCGATATAGTGAAGCGATTTTACCTTAGGCTGAGTCTTCATTATCGCCTGCTCTGCCTTTTTGCGCTCCTTCTCTGCCTTCTCAATTTCCTTAAGCTCCTCCTCGGTATACACCGGAATGGGAATAATTCTTTTCATTATATAGGATTTAAGGAGAGAAAGAAGAGATCTGAAGAGCCAGTATATACCGATAAGCGCGGGTACCTGGAACATAATAAACAGTGTCATGAGAGGAAGGGTTATATCCATCATCATCATAGACGATTTTGCTTGACCGTCCATAGCGGGATTGGAGTTGCCCATCCATTTTCTTGTAAGAACCATCGAGCCCCACTGCAGCACAACGTTCAGTATAGGAACTATAACAAGTATATCAAATACCTTGGGGATCCTTCCTATATTGAGTCCGAATAACTCGAACTTAGGGATATCAAGACCTACGAATATATCGTAGCACTTGGCACCGTTCACAATAAGCGGGAAATCCTTTATTGCTTCTATATTCGTACCGTCGAGCATCGAAAGAAGCTCTATGACGTTACCCTTCGAGCCAAGCTCAATGCCAAGTCCGCCGACAGCCCTCATAGAGGTCGCATACGACACGAGTGCCTGTGAGAAGCCCTCGGAGGTATCGAGAACATAGCGAAGGGGATTCTGAATAATAGGATAAAGAACAAATCCGACGATGATAAGCTGAATAAGCATGGGAAGGCATCCGGAGAAGGGACTGTAGCCCTCATCCTGCTGGAGCTTTGCTATCTCCTCCTGCTTCTTCCTGAGCGTTACCTGGTCGTTTCTTCCTGCGTATTTCTTTTCTATTCTTGCGATCTTAGGACGAAGCTTTGCCATTCCGACAGAGTTCTTCTGCTGCTTTACCGCCATGGGAAGCATCAGTATCTCAACAAAAACGGCGAATACCATGATCGCGATAACGTACTGATTTCCGAAAATGCCGGTCATCCATCCGAGTGCCTTTCCTATCCATACAAGAAGTATGGAGGGGAATCCGTGATCGGTATCGAAATCGTACTCAATGCTCATTTCCTTGACGATTTCATTTACCTGCTCGGCGGTAACCGAATCGGCAAATCTTTCCACGAAGTTATGATCATCGCTGTCCTTGAACCTGTTTTTCTCTGCCACCTCGAGCAGAGTTGCCTTAATGGCCTCCATATCGGGATCGTTGACAATGGTGTTATCCACCGTGCTGTCATCAAACCCCTCCGCGGTTATATCGTATCCGCGAGATGCTGCAACAAATCTTATCTTAAGGGCTTCGGTATTTGCTACCGCACGCGCAATAAACTCAACGTCGCTTTCCTTTTCACTCTTTGCACCGATCTTGCCGGGACCTCCGCCGCAGGCGGTGAGTGAAATAACGAGAGCAAGCATAGTCACTGCCGTCATAAGAAGCGTAATTATTCTCTTAAGACTCCTGTTTTTCAAAATTGCCATCTGTATTTTCCTTTTCTTTGTTGTTGGTCTGAGTACACTCGTCCATATTCCCGTGATCCCCGCATTTAACTCGTCTGAAGCCGCGCTCGGGTACCGGATCGTAGCCTCCCTTGCAAAAGGGATTGCAGCGGAGCAGTCTCCATACCGTGAGTATGAGCCCCACGAAGAAGCCTCGTTTCTTGAATGCTTCGAGAGCATAGGCCGAGCAGGTAGGTGTAAACCTGCAGCAGGGCGGTTTGATAGGAGATATGATTTTTTGATAAAGTTTTATCAGACCGATCATAAGGTATTTCATTATTGTACCTTTTTCGCAGGCCGTTATACGTTTTGAGAATTATACATATCGAGCTTGGCAAATGCCTCCGAGAGATGCCTGCTTATCTCCCCGCTCTTCATTTTCGGAGCTGCGCTTCTCGCCGCAATAACCACAAGGAAGCCCTGCTTGAGTCTGCCGCCGGATTCCACCGAGGCGAGGCCTTCTCTTATTATTCTGCGACAGCGGCTTCTTACCACCGCGCCTCCGATCTTGGTCGATACGGTGATGCCGTATCTGTTCTTTATCTGCTTTCTGGTATCGCTTTTAGCGATTCTCCTTGCTGCGTAATCGGGCAACACGTAAACCGCAAGAGCCGACGTCACTGCTCTTTTGCCCTTCGAATACGCTTTACCAAAGAGATGATTTTCTTTGATAGCTCTGAATTTCATAAAACACTCCCGTGACGCGAAAACGTCATCTAAACAAAAACCCCGATAAATGCACCCGAAGTGCTACTTATCGGAGGATTTGTATGTCACTTCTAACTATGTGACCGATTAGTAGGTAAGACGAGCTCTACCCTTGGCGCGTCTTCTTTTAAGAACTTTTCTACCGTTTGCTGTAGCCATTCTTTTTCTGAAACCGTGTTCCTTGCTTCTCTGTCTCTTCTTAGGCTGATACGTTCTCTTCACGATCTGCACCTCCTTGTGAATTTACTAACGTCTTTTTCGTACATCAAAGACGACCATACGAAAGCAGTATACATTATATATTATTTTTTATCGTTTGTCAAGTCTTTTTTTGTATTTTTCAAAATTAGTTATCTCCGCCTCACGAGAGCTCCCGGGGTGCGGCTGTCGGCAGAGCAGAATCTTCGACTCCAATCTATAAATATATTAAAATCTATATTGACTTTACCGACTCTTTGTGATAAAATATATTAATCAAAATAAGGACGGTTAATCGGGATGAAAAACATTAAAAACGATATAGAGAGAGTTTTGGTAAGCGAAGAAGAAATCGATGCAATAGTCACAAGGATCGCAAAGCAGATAGATGAGGACTATGCCGCAAATGACAAAAAGCTCGTTCTGGTCTGCATCCTCAAGGGCTCGCTCGTCTTCATGGGTGACCTTATGAAAAAGATTACCGTGCCTGTCGAGATAGACTGCATGAAGGTCTCATCCTACGGCGTCGGAACCGAAACGACCGGTCAGATACATATAGCGCTCGACCTTCTGCGCCCCGATATCGCAAGCTGCGACCTTCTTATAATAGAGGATATAATCGATAGCGGTATCACCCTTTCCCATCTCACGAAATATCTCAAGCTCAAGGGAGCAAAGAGCGTTCGGACCTGCACTCTTCTGGACAAGCCCTCGAGAAGACGCGTGGAATTCACACCCGATTACTGCGGCACGGAGATACCCGATGAATTCGTTATCGGCTACGGTCTTGACTATGCGGAGATGTACCGCGCGCTTCCCTTTGTCGGCGTTCTTAAGCCCGAGGTCTACACTAAGTGAAAAGGGTAGGTCTATACACTCTTGGCTGTAAGGTTTCGCAATATGAGACCGAGGCTATTGCCGAGTGCTTTGAAGCCGCAGGCTATGTCATATCCGATTTCAATCAAAAAAATGACGTTTACGTTATAAATACCTGCACCGTCACCGCCGAGGCGGATAAAAAATCGAGGCAGATCATAAGGCGTGCGAAAAGGCAGAATCCTGATGCGAAGATACTTGTATGCGGATGCTACAGTCAGCGCACACCGGACGAGATAGAAAAAATGCCCGAGGTCGATGCGGTCATCGGCTCGGGAGGCAAGCTCAGGCTCGTCAAAATAGCAGATGAGCTGCTTTCGGGCGGTCCTAAGGTCAGCGAGGTTACCGACATATATGGAGAGCCCTTTGAGCCTATGCGCATAACTCGCGGTCCGAGGACAAGAGTATACGTTAAGATCGAAGACGGCTGTGAGTCAAGATGCTCATACTGTGCTATTCCCTCCGCAAGAGGAAACGTGCGCTCAAAGCCGGCAGATGAGGTCATAGAAGAGGTAGAGGCTCTTGCAAAAAGCGGAGTCAACGAAATAGTGCTCACCGGAATAGAGACAGGCTCATACGGTAAAGATTTCGGCACGGGGTACGGTCTTGGCGATCTTCTCACCGAGCTTGACCGCAGAAAAAGCGCCGTCAGAATAAGACTCGGTTCGCTTGCTCCCGAGCTTATAGGACGTGACTTTGCCGACAAGATAAAGGGGCTCGGAATACTTGCACCTCACTTTCACGTTTCGATACAGAGCGGATCGGATCGCACTCTCTCGGCTATGCGCCGAAGATACACTCGAGAGCGCGCTCTCGAGAACATAAGACGTATCAGGGAATATATTCCCTCTGCCACCTTCACCACCGATCTTATGGTCGGATTCCCCGGTGAGACAGAGGAGGATTTCCTTGAAACGGTAAGCTTTGCGGAGGAGGTCGGATTCCTTTCTGCTCACGTTTTCTGCTATTCAAGAAGGAAGAATACCGTGGCGGCAGAGCTGCCCGGTCAGATCCCGGAATCGGTAAAGCACGACAGAAGCCAAAGGCTCATCGAAAGGATCACCGAGATCGGCCACAGAGTGCTGGACGGTATAGTAGAAAGAAAGCAGCCGCTCGACTGCATCTTCGAAGAGATGCGCGAGGGGATGTGGTACGGTCATTCGGAGTGCTTCGCAGAGGTTATGGCAGAATCGGAAAATGATCTTCACGGAAAGAGAATCTCGGTAATGCCTATCAAAAGACACGGCGATGTAATCATAGGAAAAATAGTATAAATGCAAATAATATTTTACAAAATGGAGATATAATATGGAAAACAGCAAAAAGACAATGGACAAAATCGTTGCTCTCTGCAAAACCAGAGGATTTATATTCCCCGGTTCTGAGATCTACGGAGGCCTGGCAAATTCCTGGGACTACGGCCCTCTTGGCGTTGAGTTCAAGAACAACGTAAAGCGTGCTTGGTGGAAGAAATTCGTTCAGGAATCGCGCTACAACGTAGGACTTGACAGTGCTATTATCATGAACCCTCAGGCATGGGTAGCATCAGGACACGTAGGCGGATTCTCCGATCCTCTTATGGACTGCAAGGGCTGCAAGGCTCGTCACAGAGCGGATAAGCTCATCGAGGATTATGCATTTGAGCACGGCCTTGCGGATAACCCCGCTTCCTGGAGCTTCGAGGAAATGGCAACCTATATCAAGGAAAAAGATATCGCCTGCCCGATATGCGGAGGCAAGGACTTCGCCGACATAAAGAAGTTCAACCTTATGTTCAAGACCTTCATCGGTGTTACCGAGGATTCCACTAACACCGTTTACCTTCGTCCCGAGACTGCACAGGGTATATTCGTTAATTTCCCTGCAGCTCAGAGATCCACAAGAAAGAAGCTCCCCTTCGGTATAGCTCAGATCGGAAAGTCCTTCCGTAACGAGATCACCCCCGGTAACTTCACCTTCAGAACACGTGAGTTCGAGCAGATGGAGCTTGAGTTCTTCTGCAAGCCCGGCACCGACCTTGAATGGTTCGCATACTGGAAGGATTACTGCCATAAGTTCCTTCTCAATTTAGGTATGAAGGATGAAAATCTCCGCCTCCGAGACCATGACCCGGAGGAGCTTTGCTTCTACTCCAAGGCAACCACAGACTTTGAATTCCTCTTCCCGTTCGGTTGGGGCGAGCTCTGGGGAATTGCTGACAGAACAGATTATGATCTCGGTCAGCACGAGAAATTCTCCGGTAAGGATATGAAGTATTTCGATCCCGAGACCAACGAGAAATACACACCATACGTAGTTGAGCCCTCGCTCGGTGCGGACAGGGTTGCTCTCGCATTCCTCGTCGATGCATACGATGAGGAACAGCTTGGCGAGAACGATATGAGAGTTTTGCTCCATCTTCATCCCGCGCTTGCACCCTACAAGGCAGCTATTCTTCCTCTTTCGAAGAAGCTGTCAGACAAGGCTCTTGAGATATACGATTCGCTCGCTAAATATTTCGCTGTTGATTTTGACGAAACAGGATCTATCGGAAAGAGATATCGCCGCGAGGACGAGATCGGTACTCCCTTCTGCATTACTGTCGACTTTGAAACCGAAAACGACGGCTGCGTAACCGTTCGTGACAGAGATACCATGGAGCAGATAAGGATCCCCGTAGGAGAGGTCAAGGCTTACATCGAGTCAAAGCTTGAATTCTGACAGAACTATGGAAAACGTTAAAAGGATCGCTTCCTTCTCGGTAAATCACGATTATATAACCCCGGGCGTATACGTGTCAAGGATCGACGGTGATATAACCACCTTCGATCTTCGAACGCGGTGCCCGAATATGGGCGACTATATGGATAATCTCACCATGCACTCGGTGGAGCATATGTTCGCAACCTACGTCCGCAATTCCGCCATCGGCGACAGTATAATTTATTTTGGGCCGATGGGATGTCAGACCGGATTTTATCTTCTCACCCGCGGCAAGGACCGCGATACCGTATACCGCTGTATCACGGAAACGCTGGAGAAGATAATCTCGCACGATGGAGAAATGTTCGGTGCGGCACGCGAGGAATGTGGAAACTATCGCAATCTCGATCTCGATGCCGCGAAGAATGAATGCCGAAGATATCTTTCGGCACTCTCATCGGCAACGCACAGATTCGAATATCCCACAGCCTGAAAACAGGAGGATAATACAGATGTTCAACCGCACAGATATCGGAATAATCGGTGCTATGGAGCCCGAGATCGAAACACTCATCGCCAACCTCACCTCGCATAAAACGTCAAGCGTCGGAGGAATCACCTTTCACCGCGGAAGGCTCGGCAAGGTGCGTGTCGTTATTGCAAAATGCGGCATAGGAAAGGTATTTGCCGCGCTCTGTGCCGAGGCTATGATCATAAAATATGCACCCAAGCTTATAATAAACACGGGTGTAGGCGGCGGAATTGCAAAGGGCATCAAGGTGGGTGACGTTCTTATCGCGGATAAGCTCGTTCAGCACGATATGGATACCTCTGCTATAGGCGATCCCAAGGGGCTTGTTTCGGGAATCAATAAGATATATTTCGATGCCGATAAGAAGGCTATAGCACTTATCAAGGAGATCGCAGACGAGCGGCTATTCCAATATCACGTGGGTACTGTCGCTTCGGGCGACCTGTTCGTTTCGGATGCCGCAACAAAGGAGCGCATACGCGAGGAATTCTCCGCCTCCGTCTGTGAGATGGAGGGTGCGGCTATCGCACACGTCTGCTACGTAAACAATACCCCCTGCACCGTCATACGCGCGGTTTCCGACTCGGCGGATGAGGATAGCTCGATGGATTATCAGAAGTTCCTTCCCATCGCCGCAAAAAAAAGCGCTCTTATAACTATAGAGCTCTGCAAGAAGTATTTTTCGGAGCAATAAGGGTATATAACGAATACTAAACTCATAACCGACAAATATAAAAACAGATGCATCCCTCCACTATCAGAAGGTGGAGGGATGCATCTATTTTTTGAGTTGCTTTGGTTTTTGGTTCATTAAAATATCTTGTGTTTTCTCTTTCTGAAAAATCAAAACCTGATACCGTGCTTATTTTTTGAGTATGACAAAGAGCGCGATAGATGCGGCAAGCGTTATAAGCGCCGCTATATATATCGCCGCGGATGAGCGGTTCAGCTTCATTTTTCCCTCACCGCTGAGTAATCTTGCGCGGCGCATGGCCACGGTTATCGGTTTATAAAGGATCATCGCAAATGCACTGTTCATAAGTGCCTTTGCCGTGTTGAACGGCAGGATAAGCTTAGGCAAAAGCGCGACGACCTCGGCTCTTGACACGCCCATATAATACGGTGTTACAAGCATATTCAGAACGAGCATCACCGATATCATGGCAATACTGGCAGAATAAAATGCTATGATCGCGCCCGTGGCATTTCTTTTGTACTTATATATCAGAGCCGCCGCAGATGAAAATACCGCCGACGACGCAAAGTTCATTATCAATCCATATACGCCGGTTCCGCTGACGGTTATAAATTCTATAAACGCAACGAGGAAGGATATGATCACACCCGCCACCGGTCCATATATAAGCGATGCAATTATAATAACGGCATCCTTGGCATCAAAAGTCAGGAACATTACCGGAATCCTGAAAACGAAGGTTACGGCATAAGCGAGGGCAACGAACATCGAAATTCCGACTATCCTGCGTGTATCGTAAATGAAGGGCTTGCTGCTCCATTTATTTTTATTTTTCTCGCCTTTCAGCTCATTTTTATCTACCGATTCGGTAGCATCGGCGAGAGAGCTTTTATCAAAATTAGACATAAAATTCTCCTCTCCTTTCAGGAAAAGAAAAAACCTTGGAACGAATCTTTTCCAAGGAATTATGGCAAAATGCATACAATTATTTACATAAATTGAATAATTGAGCATTCAACGCCTTTTTCTTTTTTCATCCGGACTATACCGTCGGTAAAGGAATTTCACCTTTTCGGGAAGGGTTTCCCCTTCTTCGCAGACTATACTGCCGGTATGGATTTTCACCATTCCCCAAAGAAATTATATTGAATTAAGTAAAGATTATGACCTATAAAAGTATTCTTTTCATAGTCACACGAACAGTAACAGTCGTGTGACGCAGCTTTGCACCGCAAGCTTATTAACAAGCTATATTAAATAAGGTGGCTACCGGGAAAACCCACGGCAGCCACAACACGTGTATCCCGAGGGATACAAAGAATTAAAGTCTAAGGCTTTAATTAAGCGAGGATCTCGCCAACAACGCCCGAACCAACGGTTCTACCACCCTCACGGATAGCGAAACGAAGACCCTTCTCGCAAGCGATAGGAGTGATAAGCTCAACGTTCATGTTAACGTTATCGCCGGGACGGCACATCTCAACATCCTCAGGAAGGGTGATGATACCGGTAACGTCGGTAGTTCTGAAGTAGAACTGAGGTCTGTAGCCGGAGAAGAAGGGCTTGGAACGGCCGCCTTCCTTCTCGGTAAGAACGTAAACCTGACCTACGAACTTGGTGTGGGGGTTAACAGAGCCGGGCTTGCAAAGAACCTGACCTCTCTCGATCTCGTTCTTCTGAACACCACGGAGAAGAAGACCAACGTTGTCTCCAGCCTCTGCGGAATCCATGAGCTTGTGGAACATCTCGATACCGGTTACAACAGTAGTGCTGTTCTCGTCCTTAAGACCAACGATCTCAACAGTGTCAGCCATCTTGATAGTACCACGCTCAACTCTACCGGTAGCAACAGTACCACGACCGGAGATAGAGAATACGTCCTCAACAGGCATAAGGAAGGGGAGATCTGCCTTTCTGTCGGGAGTAGGAATGTAAGCGTCAACCTGAGCCATAAGCTCCTTGATGCAATCGAACTCGGGAGCATCAATACCGTTATTGGAGGTAAGAGCCTCACGAGCGGAACCACGAACGATCGGAATGTCGTCACCGGGGAACTCGTACTCGTTAAGAAGATCTCTGATCTCCATCTCAACGAGGTCAAGAAGCTCCTCGTCATCAACGATATCGCACTTGTTCATGAAAACAACGATTGCGGGAACGCCAACCTGACGAGCAAGAAGAACGTGCTCTCTGGTCTGTGCAAGAGGGCCATCAGTACCTGCAACAACAAGGATAGCACCGTCCATCTGAGCAGCACCGGTGATCATGTTCTTAACGTAGTCAGCGTGACCGGGGCAGTCAACGTGAGCGTAGTGACGGTTATCGGTCTCGTACTCAACGTGTCTGGAGTTGATTGTGATACCACGAGCTCTCTCCTCGGGGCAGTTGTCGATCTGGCTGTAATCAAGGAACTCAGATCCGTTAAGAAGAGAAAGAGTCTTGGTGATTGCAGCAGTAAGAGTGGTCTTACCGTGGTCAACGTGACCGATGGTACCGATATTAACATGGGGTTTGGTTCTTTCGAATTTTGCCTTTGCCATTTTAAATATCCTCCTTGGATTTTTATTTTTTTATTTTAATTTTATTTTTTTATTTTTGTTCGCGACAGGACTTGGCATTATCATGCCGCGAAATTTAAACTTGAAAATAATCCTGAGATTACTTTGCTCTGCTCTTGATGATCTCTTCCTGGATATTCTTCGGAACGTCCTGGAATCCATCGGGCTCCATTACGTAAACCGCACGACCCTGAGAACGGGATCTCAGAGAGGTTGCATAACCGAACATCTGAGCAAGCGGAACGTGTGCATAAATTCTGGACACGCCGGTTGCGATCTGCTCCATAGAATCCATCTGACCGCGACGGGAGTTAACGTCACCGATAATATCTCCCATGTAGTCATCGGGAGTGGTTACGGAAACCTTCATGATAGGCTCGGTAAGAACAGGATCAGCACGTCTCATAGCTTCCTTGAATGCCATGGAGCCTGCGATCTTGAACGCCATTTCCGAGGAGTCGACCTCGTGGTAAGAACCGTCATAAAGAGTTACCTTAACGTCAACAACGTTGTAGCCTGCAAGAACACCTGCCTGCATTGCGCCCTGGATACCTGCATCAACTGCGGGAATGTACTCCTTGGGAATAGCACCACCGGTAACAGCATTGATGAACTCGTATCCCTTGCCTGTCTCGTTGGGCTCGATGGTGATCTTAACGTGACCGTACTGACCCTTACCACCCGACTGACGAGCATACTTGGTGTCCTGATCGACCTTCTTGCGAATGGTCTCCTTGTACGCAACCTGAGGTGCGCCGATATTTGCCTCTACCTTGAACTCACGAAGAAGTCTGTCAACGATGATCTCGAGGTGGAGCTCACCCATTCCGGCAATGATAGTTTGTCCGGTCTCGTCATCGGTGTAGGTTCTGAACGTGGGATCCTCTTCAGCAAGCTTTGCAAGAGCGATACCCATCTTTTCCTGACCTGCCTTGGTCTTGGGCTCGATAGCCTGACGGATAACGGGCTCGGGGAATACCATGGACTCAAGAATGATAGGATGCTTCTCATCACAGAAGGTATCACCGGTAGTGGTGTTCTTTACACCGACAACTGCCGCGATATCACCTGCGTAGCAAACATCGATATCAGCTCTCTCGTTTGCGTGCATCTGAAGGATACGTCCGAATCTTTCATCGGAATCCTTAGTGGAGTTGTAAACCGCCGTTCCCTTCTGAACAGATCCGGAGTAAACTCTGAAGAAGCAGAGCTTACCGACGAAGGGGTCGGTCATGATCTTGAATGCAAGAGCCGAGAAGGGCTCCTCGTCACTCGCGTGACGAACGTCATCTGCGCCGGTCTCGGGATTAACACCCTTGATAGCCTCGATGTCGGTAGGAGCGGGCATATACTCGATGATGTTATCAAGGAGCTTCTGAACGCCCTTGTTCTTGTAAGATGTTCCGCAGCATACGGGAATTATCGCATTGGTAAGAGTAGCCTTACGAAGAGCAACCTTGAGCTCCTCGGTGGTTATCTCATCCTCCATGATGTAGCGCTCCATAAGCTCCTCATCGGTCTCGCATATGGACTCTACCATGTTTCTGCGATATTCCTCTGCAAGCTCCTTCATATTCTCGGGGATCTCTTCAACTCTCATGTCCTTACCAAGGTCATCGTAATAAACGTCTGCCTTCATCTCCATGAGGTCGATGATTCCACGGAACGAGCTCTCTGCTCCGATAGGAAGCTGAACAGGAACTGCATTTGCACGAAGTCTTTCCTTTATCATCTTAACGACGCGGAAGAAATCTGCACCCATAATGTCCATCTTGTTGATGTAGCACATTCTGGGAACCTTGTACTCGTTAGCCTGGTTCCAAACCGTCTCGGTCTGGGGCTCAACACCGCCCTTAGCGCAAAGAACGGTAACCGATCCGTCAAGAACTCTCAGCGATCTCTGAACCTCAACGGTAAAGTCAACGTGGCCGGGGGTGTCTATAATATTGATTCTGTACTTGTTGTTCTTAGCAGCCTCAGGATCATTCTGGAACTGAGTAGGAACCCAGTAGCAGGTGGTAGCAGCAGAGGTAATGGTAATTCCTCTTTCCTGCTCCTGCGCCATCCAGTCCATAGTAGCAGAACCGTCGTGTGTTTCACCTATACGGTGAGTCTTACCGGTATAAAAAAGGATTCTTTCGGTGGTGGTTGTTTTACCGGCGTCTATGTGCGCCATAATACCGATATTTCTGGTATGCTCAAGCGAATATTCTCTAGGCATTGAAACTTCTCCTTAATTATATCGATTAGAATCTGTAATGTGCAAAAGCCTTGTTTGCTTCTGCCATCTTGTGTGTATCTTCCTTCTTCTTGAAAGCTCCGCCCATGCCTGCCTTAGCATCCATGATTTCGTTAGCGAGTCTTTCAGCCATGGTGTTCTCACCACGGGATCTGGAATAGTTGATTATCCAGCGAAGACCAAGTGTCTGTCTACGCTCTGCACGTACCTCCATAGGTACCTGATAGTTAGAACCGCCTATTCTGCGAGCCTTAACCTCAAGAACGGGCATTACGTTCTCAAGTGCAGCAGTGAACACGTCAAGCGCATTCTCTCCGCTCTTAGCCTCGATCATTGCGAATGCTTCGTAAACTATCTTCTGTGCAACGCCCTTCTTACCGTCGTACATGATGTTGTTGATAAGCTTGGTGACAAGCTTAGAGTTGTACAACGGATCGGGCAATACATCTCTTTTGGAAATTTGACCTCTTCTAGGCACTGTACTTCCCTCCTTCATAAAATAATGATATCATAGGTACTCGAATGTTTTTCAATTCGTTAGTGCTCGTCTTGCGATTTATATGTGTAGAAAAATCTATACCATCACAGCACGTGAGCACATTTATTTGTCCGAAGGTGTACCTTTTAATTATTTCTTCGGACGCTTTGCTCCGTACTTGGAGCGGCTCTGCTTACGGTTAGCAACACCCTGGGTATCAAGCGCACCACGGATTATGTGATAACGTACACCGGGAAGGTCACGAACACGGCCACCACGGATGAGAACAACCGAGTGCTCCTGAAGGTTGTGACCGATACCGGGAATGTAAGAAGTAGCTTCCATTCCGTTGGTAAGTCTTACTCTGGCGATCTTACGAAGAGCCGAGTTGGGCTTCTTGGGGGTTACGGTGGTTACCTTAGTGCAAACGCCTCTCTTCTGAGGTGAGGTCTTATCTGTAGCTTCATTACGGAGAGTGTTGAAGCCTCTCTGGAGTACAGGAGTCTTGGACTTGTACGCCTTATCGCTACGACCTTTCTTTACGAGCTGGTTAAAGGTTGGCATGATTTTCCTCCTTCTTTAAAATATAGTATATCGAAATCCCGCGGATAAATGCCTCTACCCGGGTATCTCACAGTAAAAATCGAGAAAATGGCATAAAACACCCTATTTCCCGATGATACCGATATATTGTAACACTTCGTTCGGCAATTGTCAAGCCTTTTTTGAAAAAAATATCTTACGCATTAATTTTTTCTGTACAAATTAGAATAAATTGTACAAATTGTATATATTATGACTGCATCTTTATAAAATATTCACGCGAGCGGAATCTCAAAAACGGCGATACCGTCTCTTATAGCACAGGAATATCCCATCGAGCTCAAAAGCGCGAGCGAGGGGGCATTATCCTGCATCACCTCGCAAATGAGCGAATGAAGTCCGATACCTCGTGCGATATTTACGAGCGCGCGCAGGATGCTCCTTCCGTATCCGCGGCGCGTATGCTCCCTGAGCACTCGAAATGCTGCGCGGGCGTGTCCCTCGCCGTCAAAACCGTAAAGAGCAGCCTCACCGACAAGGAGGTTTTTTCCGTCCCCATCGAGCACGGTAGCGGCATACGTCATAGACACCCGCCTGTCGAACTCGGAGCGGACGAGCTCGACGTATTCTTCGCCGTCGAGATCTGAAATATCCCCCGCGGCATCGTATCCGTAATATTTATTATGCTCCTTGTCCGAGATGAGGCGGCAATAGGCATCCGAATATGCCGATACGGGTTCTGCAAGATAAATGTCGCCCTCCATCGCCTCAGGCAGATCCTCAAGCCGCATGCACTCGGTGTAGAAGCTCACGATATAAGTACCGTCATCAAGCTCGGAGGCATCATAGTCCTTAGCCCCTCCTATGCAAACATCAAGCTCCTCGGGGAGAACGTCAATTATAACACGAGGGATCTCCTCGAGCCTGCAATACTCGGCAACGGCGGCATATGCGGCAGCGGTATCCGAGCGCTCCGATATAGAATACGGGGCACTGAAGTAGTAGCCTGTATCCTCGGAATAATACCTGAATATAAAGCAGAAGTGCGCGATGGCATAGCGCACCTCGCACTCCTCTGCAGAGAAATCGGAATACAAATATTCCTTCGCTACATCCACCTCTTCAGGTGTTAAATATGGCGTTTTTGTAAACAATTCTTCACTTTTACAGAAGCTTATATCCGGTTTGAATATCATTTCTTATCCTCCGCATCCGCACTGTCAGCGACGATTTTGAATTTAAGATTCGTGAAATAGAATTCGTCCTCGCCGCAAGGCTCGATGCCGCAGTTGAAGTCGATATCAAGAGCCTCGCAAAGCTTCCGGCAGGTCTTAAGACCGATGCCGTTGCTCTCTGCGCGGGATTTATCCTTAACCACCTTGTTTCTGAGTCTTATTTCCAGCTTATCCATAACACGGGTAGCGGTCAACTCTATAGGATGCTCCTTATCGGCATACTTATACATATTGGAAATAAGGTTGTCTACGATACGCATAAGCTTGGGTGCATCGGTGGATATCATCATATCATCCTCAAGCTCGCTTCCCGAATTCAATACGACCTCATACCCCTTTTCGTGGAGTAGTATCAGATGCTCGGAAAAGAGCTGATCGAAGATGGTTGCAGCATTATATTCAACCATATCAACGTCGCCCCCCTTGCCCGCAAAGACAAGGAAATATCTGAACATATCATCAGAAAGCTCCTTCATTCTCATTGCCGTCAGCTCTGCTGCCTTGATATAGTCGCACATTGTTTCATCATCTGTGTGCGTCTTCATAATATCAAGGTAACCGAGCAGGACGGTAAGAGGCGTGCGTATATCATGCGACATCGAGGTTATAAGCTCGGTGTTCGCCTCAATAGCCTCCTTTTCCTTCTTAAGGCTGTCCAGCATCGACATGCGCATCTGCTCAACGTTTCGCGTGAGCTCTGAGAGCTCGTCATTTCCTATATAAGTCGTTATAGACTGCGAATCATCTACCTCGTATACCGCGCTGACGTCGGTTGCCAGCCTTGAAATCTTTGTGGTGATTATACGGAAATAAAGCATCAGGATAAGCACGAATATGACTACCGCGCCTATGATGCTGACTATCACAGCCAGATCATAATAGACAGTATCGGAAAAATCATAAAGCGTAACGAAGAGCTCTCCGTCGGCAAATTCGAGAAGGGTGAGTCCGTTTTTCTCCGCCTGCGCGATTATCTCCTGCCTCTCGGCAGGCGTAAGCGCAGAGCTTGAGCTCTCGGTATTTTTTTCCGCCGATTCGGAGTTACCCGAAGGATTAGGCTTCGATGCATTGGGCTTGGGATTACGGTCTGAAGTCGAAGTGCTCTCGGATGAGATTCCACTCAATGGAGCCTCACCCGATGTATCCTCGGCGGATCCACCCGAATTCTCTTCACCGCCGTCACCTGTGCCGTCCCGATCATCCTCATCCCCGCCGGTATCCGCGCCCTGATCATCCTTTCCCGAGTCGGTGTCCTCCTCTTTGTCCGATGGAGAGGTGCTGCCTGAATTGTTACTGCTTCCGTCGAAGAAAAGCTGGCCATCCTTATATATGAAAAGATACACGTTCGGATTTAATTCCATCCAATGTGTAATGCTTTTGGTGTCGTCCGAAGAAACTGCATTATTGCTAACATAAGTTTGCAAATCATGCATATATTCATCATATCTTTGCTTCTTTTCTTCTGCGGAATTGTAATGGTTCTCTATCAATCTATTGGCAGCAATCTCCATGCCGACGAAGGCGAGCACCGATAGTATCATAGACATTATTATTACCGCAAGCATCCCTGAGCGCAGAGAATGGAAGCAGTCGTTCCAAAATCTTCTTATAGCTTTAATCAATCTGATATCCCTTTCCCCAAACGGTTCTTATAAGCTTAGGCGAGGAAGGTATGTCCTCGAGCTTGCGCCTGAGATTGAGCATATGGACGGTTACGGTGTTGTTGGAGGACGGGAGCACCATCTCATCCCACACCGAGCGATAAAGCTCCTCTGCGCTTATTGCTCTGCCTCGGTTCGTGGCAAGATAGAGCAGCAGCTCCATTTCCTTATCCCTTATATCTATAGGCTCACCAAACTTAAAGACCTCGCGGCTATCGGTATTTATCATAACTCCAAAGCCGAGCTTTATTATTCCCTCTGTCGATTCGCCCTTAGCCTTATATCTGTTGTATCGCCTTGTAAGAGCATCTACCTTCATTATCAGCTCTGCCGCCGAGAAGGGCTTTACAAGATAATCGTCACCTCCGACCGAGTACGCGCTCTCCTTATCGGAATCGAGCGATTTCGCGGTTAAAAACAACACGGGTACGGTAGAAAAGTTTCTTATCTTCTTTACAGCATCAATTCCCGAAAGCTTCGGCATCATTATATCCATAATACAAAGATCTATTCCGGCATCATTTGTAAGCGCGTTTACTGCAGCCTCGCCGTTTGCCGCCTCGACGACGGTATGACCGTAGTCTGTGAGAAGAAGCTTAAGTATCTTTCTTATTTCCTTTTCATCATCTGTAACTAAAATCTTCATAAAAGCAACCCTTTCGGAGTATTTGATAAGTTTAATATAGATATTTTAGCATATATTAAGATTTTTTTCAAGTGGCTAATTATTACGTATTATTAAGTAAAAATAATAATGGCAGAAAAATGCAAAAATAAGCACTCTTCTGCCATTATCCGATTTATGATATATTATGCATCAGACAACGCCCTGAGCAAGCATAGCATCTGCAACTTTTATGAATCCGGCAATATTGGCACCGGCAACAAGGTTGCCCTCCATACCGAACTCGCGTGCTGCCTTAACTGATGAATCGTAAATGCTCTTCATTATAACCTTGAGCTTTTCATCGACCTCCTCAGCAGACCAGCTGTATCTCATGGAATTCTGCGACATCTCAAGTCCGGAAACAGACACACCGCCCGCGTTAACCGCCTTTGAGGGAGCTACCAGAACTCCGTTTGCCATAAGGTATGCAAGAGCCTCGTTGGTGGTGGGCATGTTCGATACCTCGACGTAATACTTGACTCCGTTTTCAACTATACGGCGAGCCTCCTCGATTCCGACCTCATTCTGAGTGGCACAAGGCATAATAACGTCAACCTTGACGCCCCATGGCTTCTCACCCTTGAAGAACGGAACGCCGAATTCATCTGCGTAATCCTCTACCCTGTTACGGCAGGAGGCACGCATCTTTACCATAAAGTCTATCTTTTCCTTGGTATTTATACCGTCTATATCATACACGTATCCATCGGGACCGGAAATAGTAACTACCTTACCGCCAAGCTCGGTTATCTTGAGCGCGGTTCCCCAGGCAACGTTTCCGAAGCCGGAAATAGCAAAGGTCTTTCCCTTTATGTCCTCGCCGCGATCCTTGAGCATATATGATGCATAATACACCGCACCAAAGCCTGTTGCCTCAGGGCGGATAAGCGATCCTCCGTACGGAAGTCCCTTTCCTGTAAGCACACCCGTGAATTCATCGCGGAGCCTCTTATACTGACCGAAGAGATAGCCTATCTCACGTGCGCCTACGCCGATATCGCCCGCAGGAACATCGGTATCGGCACCTATATACTTGGCAAGCTCTGTCATAAAGCTTTGACAGAAGCGCATAACCTCCATATCCGACTTTCCCTTCGGATCAAAGTCAGAGCCGCCTTTACCGCCGCCCATAGGAAGACCTGTAAGCGAATTCTTGAAGGTCTGCTCGAAGCCAAGGAACTTGATAATGCTCTCGTTTACGCTCGGGTGGAAGCGAAGACCGCCCTTATACGGACCGATCGCACTGTTGAACTGAATTCTGAAGCCGCGGTTCACAACAACGTTTCCGTTATCATCCACCCACGGAACTCTGAACTTTATTATTCTCTCGGGCTCGACGAGCCTTTCTATAACTCCCGCCTTTATGTATTCGGGGCGCTGAAGCAGCACGGGCTCTATTGATTCGAGAACCTCTCGCACCGTCTGATGAAATTCAGGCTCTCCGGGATTGCGGCGCTCAACGCGCTCCATTAGGTCGTTTAAGTATGCAGATCTGAACATTGGTATATCCTCCGGGATTTCTCATTTTAAAGTATGCTATATTGTAACACAAAACAGTGCTAAAATCAATAGTTTTGCAAGATTTTTTGCAAAAAAATTCAAATTTCGACTACACGCACATTTATACTGTGCAAAAATGACTAATATATAAGTGATTTCTTTCAAGAAATTAGTCTTATATGCTTATCATATGCAAAATATTAGCGTGATGCTATTAGCGTGATGCTCTTAACAGAGCATTCACGCTAAACGATGTTTGCCCCCCAGGGCAAGTGATGTTGCCTTCGGCAGTGATGTTCACTACGTGAATGATGTTGCCTGCGGCAGTGATGTTCACTGCGTGAATGATGTTACGCCTGACGGCGTAGTGGGCAACATCACATCACTGCGAGCATATATTTGCGTAGCAAATGGCTCGTAACATCATTATGAGCGTAGCGAATAGCATCACTTTTGCGTTAGCAAATACATCACTTTTGCGACAGCAAATACATCACTTTTGCGTTAGCAAAAACATCACTAACAGAAAGAGCAGACATACAAGTGTCTGCTCTTTCTGTTTGCATACCGGCGTTTTTTATAAATCAGAATTTATATGATCAATAATTCTCTTTTCTTACCTCGAAGAAGCTCTGAGGATGAGCGCAAACAGGGCAAGCAAGAGGAGCCTTGAGTCCCATTACAAGGTGACCGCAGTTGCGGCACTCCCACATAGTCATCTCGCTCTTTGCAAATACCTGCTGCATCTCAACGTTGGAGAGGAGCTTGCGATATCTTTCCTCGTGTGACTTCTCGATAGCCGCTACCATTCTGAACTGAGCCGCAAGAGCCTTGAAGCCCTCCTCCTCAGCTTCCTTTGCGAAGGTATCGTACATATCGGTCCACTCGTAGTTCTCGCCCTCTGCAGCTGCAAGAAGGTTCGCCGCAGTAGTGCCGAGTCCGCCAAGAGCCTTGAACCAAAGCTTTGCATGCTCCTTCTCGTTATCTGCGGTCTGCTGGAAGATAGCCGCGATCTGCTCATAGCCCTCCTTCTTTGCAACAGATGCAAAGTAGGTGTACTTGTTTCTTGCCTGAGATTCGCCTGCAAAAGCAGTCATAAGATTCTGTTCTGTTTTGGTTCCCTTGAGTTCCATTGTGTTTTTCTCCTTTTAAATAGGTTTATTTTTTATTTTTTGTTTTTAAATTCAAATTCCGTACCGCAGTCTATTTCCTGCATTCTCTGCATACGTACCTGAGCTTCAGCTCATAGGAATCTACCGGCTCGCCCGATACCTCGCACATATCCGAAAGCAAGGTCGGAACCATTATATCCTTTATAGAGCCGCAGGATGTGCATATCATATGCCCGTGAAGCTCAAATGACGAATCGTAAACGTCTGCTCCGCCATCTGTTGTTATCCTTCTGATAAGGCCCTCTGATTCCATAGATTTAAGATTATTATAAACGGTTGCCCTCGAGATGCCCGGCATACGCTCTTTGGCAAAAAAAAGCAGCTCGTCCGCCGTTCTGTGCTGTCCTTTGCATAATTCGGAACGGAAAATAGATAGCAATAATGCTCTTTGCTTTGTCATACTTTTCCTCCGTTTTAGACTTTGTACAGTTTTTTTAGACCTAGTCCAAAAGCATTATATCAACAACAACAGCGTTTGTCAATAGCTTTTCAAAAAAATTCGTTTTTTGAAAAATATATTTTCCGAAAGTTCCGATAATGATTTTACCCACAGATAAGATGTGATATTCTTCACATATAAATATATGGAATGTAGGTTTCATCCGCCCACACCCGAATTATAACATAAAATATTGTTTTTTTCAATCTAAATCCGTCATTTTTCTTTAATCCGTCAATATGACGAAAAGCTTTTTATATTTTGTACAAATTTGATAGGAACATAAGGGAAAATTTTTATGATAAAAAACTGTTGATTTCTCGGAATGAATGTAGTAAAATATATCTATAAATATTTTTTAACCGAACAAAGGAGATATTATGCAAACGATCGTACGTCCTGAGAGCTTCCTCCGCATTACGAACGAGGCTCTTGCAAATGAATTTATTAAAAAGCAGATCGCCCTCATAAAGGAGCAGGTTGGAGATAAGAAGGTACTCCTCGCTCTTTCGGGCGGCGTTGACTCCTCTGTCGTTGCCGCATTGCTCGCAAAGGCTATCGGAAAGCAGCTTTATTGTGTCCACGTAAATCACGGTCTTATGAGAAAAAACGAATCCGAGGCTGTTGTAGACATTTTCGAAAAGCAAATGGACGTCAACCTCATATACGTTGATGCTACAGACCGTTTCCTTGATCTTCTCCGTGACGTTTCGGATCCTGAAACGAAGAGAAAGATAATCGGCGCGGAATTTATAAACGTTTTTGCCGACGAGGCAAGACGTCTTGAGGGCATATCCTTCCTCGCGCAGGGAACCATATATCCCGACATTTTGGAAAGCCAGAAGCAAGCTGAGGGCAAGAAGGCGGTTAAATCGCACCACAACGTCGGCGGTCTGCCCGAGGATCTGCAGTTTGAGCTTGTTGAGCCTCTTGCACTTCTCTTCAAGGACGAGGTGCGCGTTGTGGGTGAGGCACTTGGTCTTCCCCATTCTATGGTATACCGTCAGCCCTTCCCCGGCCCCGGTCTCGGTGTTCGCTGTCTTGGCGCCATCACGCGCGACAGGCTCAATGCTCTGCGCGAGGCTGATGCCATTCTCCGCGATGAATTTGACAAATGCGGACTTGCCGAGAAGGTATGGCAGTATTTCGTTATCGTTCCCGATATGAAGAGTGTCGGCGTTAAGGATGACAGCCGCTACGAGGGCTGGCCCGCGATAATCCGCGCCGTCAATACCACCGATGCCATGACCGCAAGCATAGAAGAGATCCCATATGCCATTCTGCATAAAATAACAGCCCGCATCACCGCCGAGGTCGAGGGTATAAACAGAGTTCTCTACGATCTCACACCGAAGCCTACCGGGACGATCGAATGGGAATGAGCATAGCTCATTCCCATTCGATCAACTATGATTGCCTGCGGCAAGTTATCAGTTATGATACGCTTCGCGTAGTTATGATGTGCCTTCGGCACAGTTTGAAGTTACAAGGCAATCATATCATAACGCTTGCATAGCAAGCTCATAACATTTGGCAAAGCCAAATTCATAACTCTAAACTAAAAATGCTTTTTTGGAGTTTTATTATGTCAGACAGTGACACTAGACATAATAATAAACAACGGCAGGAATGTAGAATTTCTTGCTCCCTTCAGGTCACACATAAAGCACTACAGAGGCACTGCTTGCAGAATGCCTCTGTAGTTTTTCGGTTACGCCTAAATTACACAGCCCCATTTGCTATTTTGGAGGACTCAATGGACAACCTTAAGCTTTACGAAATTAACGGGAGCATTACATAGCTCTCGGCTAAAGAAGGGCTTGATTTTATTAAAATCAAGGATGGCGATCCTTCATCTCTCGCCAAACGCTGCAACGATTTTCTTATGCTTGAGAAAGCGTGCGCGGATTATATGAAATAACAGCAAAGCCACGGTTCGTTTGAGCCGTGGCTTTCTGATAGAAATGCCTCGCTCTTTTACGGCTCTTTTTGGCACGAGGGCATATATTTATTGAATGTATCTAAGATCTACAATGCGATTGTGATTTTTCGATCTTTGATGTTTTTTCCTTCCTATCCGCTACAACCCATATAACGATTGCAATAACAAAAATCATACCGAAATAAAGCAACATTCCATTAGATTTCGGATACGTATCGAATAACGCATTCCAAT
>SVRZ01000035.1 GCA_015064555.1 Oscillospiraceae bacterium | reverse complement strand
AAACGGCGGTAGAACAAAAACTTTAATAAAAACGAGGAAAACCAAGGGTTTTCAACCTTGAATTCTTTTAAATTACATAAAAGTACGGCAGAGGCACTGTTTTTTGACAATGCTTCTGCCGTTTTTGCTCGTTTACGCCTAAATGAGACAGCCCCATACTTGCGGCGGCAGAGCTTTTTAAACCGACATTTAGATGTATTTGTTAACTGCTTCGTGTCCGAGCCC
Source organism: Oscillospiraceae bacterium (assembly GCA_015064555.1). GTDB lineage: Bacteria > Bacillota > Clostridia > Oscillospirales > CAG-272 > UBA1740. The sequence goes on along the minus strand of SVRZ01000035.1, from coordinate 19,579 downwards.
TTCCACCACTATTATCTCGTTGAACCAGAGATCGTAGTCCTTACATTTTTCGGGAGAGGAGATGGTGCCTCCGTCCTCGGATGTGAGGGTGGTATTCATGCCGCCGAACACGAGCTGGCATTCGGGCAGGTATCCCGCTACACTCGATGTATCGTAATCAAGTGTATTGGTGCTGTTAACGTATTTGGTTGAGCTGGATATTTCGTTTTCTTCACTGTCGTAATAGAGTCTGGCAACAATTTTACCGTATTCGGTGCGATCTATTTCAAGAATTATAGCTACCGTATGTTCTTCGTAGTAATGAAGGCTTATAGATTCATACCAGAGTGTCACTCCGTCGATCCTGAGTCTGGCGCTCCACATATCCGCGCTCTTTGCCTTGATGCTGAGAGTAATACCCTTTGATGCATCTCTGCCTGTGGTGCTGAAAAGGTCTATGGTGTCACCCGTGTTTATATGGGGAAGGTTGATCGACATACCTATAGTCCAGGTATTTGTACCGAGCGTTTCGTTAAATATGATGTAGGATGATTGATCGGTATTGTTAGTCCATCCGTGTGCACTGCTGCCGCCGGCATAGGGCTTCTTGTAGTAGATATTCATCGAGGTGTAGAGGTTTTCGTTTGATTCCGCGTAAAAGCTTGCGGTAACGTAACCCCGTGTCGTGTTGAATATTCTGTTTTCCGCCTGGTTCTCGGTTATTTCGATAAACCAGCGACCTTCACTCTTATCATAACCGAAGGAGGGGCCGGTTCCAAGGGCGTCACATCTGACGGTAAGTCCCGTAACAGGTCTTCCTGCCTGATCGAGTATATCAAAGTAGAATTTCTCGTATTTACTTCCGGAGGTAGAGGTAAAGCCGAACGAGTAGAGATAAAGATCGGGGGCGGTGATTTTTGTAACCTCGTTAAAGATTATATTTATATCTCTTACCGAATTGCCTGATTTGACCTTGACCGTCAATCCGTTTTTCACCGCCTCGGCTGCATTTCCGGTAATCACCAGGTTGTATAGATCCTCATCAATATAATGATAGAGAAAAATATTTTCGTAATTCTGCGCGAGAGTGAGTGTTTCGAGTCCGTCGGTATCGCCCTTGACCGTGAAGTATAACGAAACGTATTTTTCTATACTGCCGTACTGGTTTCCCTGAGTTTTGATATCTGCTGTTCCTATAACAATATCGTCAACGTACCAGTCCTTTTCTTGACTTTCCGATCCGGTATCTGTGGGGATCTTCCATATATCATCCTCGGTGAGTGCACCGTTGTAGAGACGGAAGGTGTCTATGTATTTATCTCTGTATTTAATACCTCCTCCGCTGGTCCATTCAAGGTTGCCGCCGAGGTAGATCGCATCCGAGCCGAGAGTCTGATCGATACCGAGATTGAAGTCACGGGTTGCCGCTTTGTTTCCGTCAAAATAGAGCACAACGCGTGTCACGTCGGTGTTGCCCGAGACCGAATATCTGCGGTCTACCGTTACGGCAATATCCATATACTCACCCTGTGTAAGATAGTATACTTCCATAGAGGTGAGCAGATAGGACATATATTCCTTACCTATCTGAACGCGGAGTCTGTACGGATATGATCCTCCGTACTCGTTTTTAACGAGTGCGATCGATATGCAGTCAAATTGATACTCGGAAAGGGCAGATCCGTTGCAGAGCGGGCAATTGTTTTTGTTTGTTCCGTCGCAGTTGTACTGTGAATGGCTTCCGGACTCTATGATCGCGTTACCCTGGTTTGTGCCATCCGTGATATCTGCGGTATCAAAACGTACCGATGTAAAGAAAGTGAAATCGTTAGTTCCGAGGTTTATTCCGTGTATTTTGACGATATTGCTTCTTCCTCCGACGGTATGGATAGCTCCGGAGTAATCAGCGCGGATGAATGACGCGGCGGGATCGCTTCCAACCATATCTGCGGTGTGATTTCCGGTGTTATCCTTCAGATCGTAGTTAAAGTCGAAATGGCTCTCAAGATAAGCGTCATTGCCCGGAACGGTATAACTTTTCACGAAGCTTCCGCTGTAGTTTCCTATAAGGGTTACGGTTACCTGAGAAGTGCTGTTTGCGGCGTAGTTTCCGTAATCGATAATATAGTCAATGCCGTCTGTGAGGGTGATGGTCGGATGAGATACGCTGACCTCGGGTTTCACGCCGGGCTTTGTGATTGTGACGTTTACGGTAAGCTCCTTGATCTCAAGTGCATTGATGCTGTATTCAAAGGTCTTCGGGGCGTTCGTTCCGTCCTTCCATACCGTGTTTTCGGCATCCTTAAGGCTTACCGTTGCGGTGTAATCGCCTGCGTTTGTGTTGACATGTCCCTCTGCTACGCAGTAATCCGAGTATAAGAGAGGAAGCGTCTTCTGAGTTCCGTCATATTCAAGATAAACCGAGTCGGGAAGAGTTGGGAGGTCCACCTTTCGCTTGGCTATCGTAAAGGAGACGGATTCGGAGCCTCTGTAGTCTCCGATGAGATTTACGGTTAGCGTAGCCGTACCCGCGTTCACGTTGTTTTCGTAGGTAACCGTGTAGTCAAATCCGACGGTAAGCTCATTTTCACCGACAGTTACGATGATCCAGGGTTCGTGAGCATTTCCCGAATAAACGAAGTTGCTTCCCAGAAGCGTTACCGTGGGGGTTGCTTCGATCGCGTGAATTACTGCAAATTCGGTAGATACAGAGCCGGTAAAGTTCCCCTTGAAGGTCACAGTGGCTGTAACCGAGTCGGAAACCGCCGAATAATCACCGTAGCTTATATCGTAATCCTCTTCCGTGAAGGTAAAGGACTGAAATTCAATCGTTGCCCCGGGAGTGTTGCCCAGAACTATGTCGGCAACGGTAACCGAAGCACCGCTTGCATCCTTCGGGAGAATAGTGAAGCTTCTCGTCACCGCAGGCTTGCCCTCGTAATCTCCCATAAAGCAGACGGTGAGGCTCGCCTCTCCCGCGTCGGTATTGTTAAGGTAGGTTATATTGTAGTCAAAACCGTTTAACAGCCTGATATCGCCGTGCGTTACCAAAACGTCGGGCTTTGCGGGCTGTCCGTTATAGATAAATTCGCTTTGAACGTTGCCGACGGTTATATTTTTAACGGATGGCTCGGGATCTTCCTCATCCTCGCCCGGAGCTTCTCCGCCGGTGTTGCCGCCGTTATTATCGCCGGTATTACCGCCGTTGCCGTCGGTATTGCCGCCGTTATTGTCGGCGTTACCGCCATTGCTGTCGGTATTGCCGCCGTTGTTATCGGTGCTGCTATTGCCCGAGCTTCCTGTGATCTTGCCTATAAGGTCATTACAGGAAATAAGACTAAGGCAGAGCACTGCCACGATGAGAGCTGTAAGAAGGGCTCTCAGGATACTTTTTCTCTTTTTCATATCGATCCTCCTTGTCCCGAAAAAAGCACAAATCAAAGATTTCTTCATATGCGGACGGCTGTATGCAGTGCTAAGCCTGCTGTGAGTACCAAAGCTCGGTCTATCGGTACAGTCGCGGTTTCAAATGCAAGCGAAAGAATGCACAAAAACACAACAAATGCTACCCATAAGAGCGAGAGCGCCGCGATAAGAAGAAATTTAAGAAAAGTCATCTGCTCCTCCCGTGAATTGTTGTGCTCTCAGTATAACATAGAATATAGATATTTTCAAGTATAAATCATTTGGAAAGCTGTCAAGCGGTGCTTGACAGGGTGCAGAGGAAAGGAAATCCCCCAAAAAAGGCAAAATGCGGAATTTGATTTTTTTGAGGGATATTCGTTGATTTTTTGATCGGCTTATCTGTTCTAAAGCCTGTTGTTTTTTTAAAAAAACAAGCGATAATAATAACTATAGTTTACAAATATCAGTTAAATTTCACTATTTTGTTTGCTATTCGATAGAAGAACATAGCTATAGATCTGCCGAATTTTCCGCCGATGCATATGAGTGCAAGCGGAGAGCAATATCTGTAGTGGTTCGCCCACTTGCGGTCGTGCTCGCGGCAGGTGTCCCACATTTTTTCGAGTGCGGCATCGGTTTCGTCACTTCTGTTCAGCCTTGTGAACATTATGGATATTCCGAACATTAAGAACATTTCATGCTTCAGGTATCGCTTCAGCTTCGGCTCCTTCAGGTTTTCGATATCACAGGCGACGAAGCTCTTTTCGGTCACGAGTATCTGGTGGGAATATCTCTTCTTCATCGCACTCTCCTGGACCGATTGATCGGGCCTGCCTATCCAATAGCGATAGAGATCTATGGGAAGGTAGTACATAGACTTGACACGGGGGAGTGTCTTGCATATCATAAGGTTGTCCTCATAGAATACCTTTTTCGGCAGAGGCTCGTCCCACAGGCGAAGGAGGTCTGTGCGGAAGGTGCAGGAATGTATCGTGAGCATCTGATATGCGCGGAAGCGGCGTGTGTCGCTCCAGCCGAAGATCCGGTCACGCGGCAGCGCATTCGAGTAGTTTATCGAACGGTCGCCGACAGAATCCGGATGCACGTAATAGTAATTTGTTACCGCAAGATCTATGCCGCCCTCGCTCTCACACCTCTCGAGCGCATCGAGGAAGGCAGGGAAGTCTGCACTCAGCGTATCATCGCTGTCAACCACCTTGAAGTACTTACCCGTGGCATGCTTTATGCCCTGATTTATACCCTCGCCGTGGCCGCCGTTCTCCTGGTGGACCACCTTGACTATATCGGGGTAATTGTCCGCGTATTCGTCGGCTATTTTGCCGGTGGAGTCGGTGGAGCCGTCGTTTATGATTATTATCTCGACACGCTCCTTGCCGACAAGCAGACTTTCTATGCAGTTTTTTAAGTAGTCCTCGGAGTTGTAGCAGGGGACTGTTATTGTCAATAGCTTTTCGTTTTCCATATTGATCTCCGTTTTGCCGCTTGGGCGGCGTTGCAAAAATGTCAGATTCGTTGGGCTTATTCTTCCGGTAATTCTTCAGGCTCAACCGGAGCTGCTGCCATGTGACAGCTCCTCCTCGGCGGCAATAAGCGCGCTCTCTATCACCGCATCCATATCGTAATAGCGGTATTTGCCGAGCCGTCCGCCGAAGATAACTCTCTCCTCTTTATCGGCAAGAAGGCGGTATCTTTCGTAAAGTGCCGTGTTTTCGTCATCATTTATCGGATAGTAGGGCTCTTCGCCGACAGTCCACTCCCGGCTATACTCGCGCGAGATGACAGTTTTTTTCTGATTGCCGAAGGTGAAGTGCTTGTGCTCTATCACGCGAGTATAGGGTGTTTCTTTATCGGTGTAGTTTATGACCGCGTTACCCTGATAATTTTCGGTATCAAGCACCTCACACTCAAAGCCGATGCTCCTGTATTTCAGCGCACCGTAGCAGTAGCCGAAGTAGGCATCGACAGGCCCGGTGTAGACCGTTTTCTCTGCGAGTGCGTCAAGCTCGTCCTTCGAAAGAAGGTAATCGGTATTCAGGCGCACCTCGGTGTCGCCTAGCATTCTTTCGACCATAAGTGTGTAGCCTTCTTTCGGAATACCCTGATAGAGCGCGTTGAAATAATTGTTATCGTAGGTGAATCTCACGGGCAGTCTTTTGATTATAAATGCGGGTAATTCGTTACACGGTCTGCCCCATTGCTTCTCGGTGTAGCCGCGGACGAGCTTTTCGTATATGTCGGTGCCGACAAGGCTTATCGCCTGCTCTTCGAGGTTTTTCGGCTTTGTAATTGTGCACGCTTTCCGCTGGCTCTCGATTATGGCACGCGCTTCATCGGGTGTTCTGACACCCCACATCCGGTTAAAGGTCAGCATATTGAAGGGGAGGGAATACATCTCTCCGCGGTAGCTCGCCATCGGCGAATTGGTGAAGCGATTGAATTCGGCAAAGCGGTTTGCATACTCCCATACTCTCTTTGAATTGGTATGGAATATGTGTGCGCCGTATTTGTGTACCTCGATGCCCTCGATGCTCTCGGTGTACACGTTTCCTGCTATATGAGGGCGCTTGTCTATTACGAGAGCCCGCTTGCCTGCGGCGCGTATCCGCTCGGCGAAGGTCGCTCCGAAAAGACCTGCCCCAACTATAAGATAATCGTATTTCATAACCTTAAGTCCCTACCCGTGCTTTTTTCCGATGCCGAGAAGCTTCTTCAGCCCGGCACTCCTTCTTCTGTTTCTCACCGAGTCTGCTATGAGCGCGCCAACGCCGCGGAAGAAGTGACCGTTCAGTATAAGAAGTATATCCTCGGTCATTTTCCGGGACACTGTTCCCCCGGAGAATTTAGTAAGTGCGCGAAGCGGCATATTGTAGACAAAAACTATGTTAAGATTCGGATCACCCTTCTTCTTTGCCTTATTGACAAGAGAGGTGAGAATTTTATAAATAAGGCGTCCTGATAGCGATTTTGCATAGTATAGTTGACAAAATGTATCGTTTGCGGTGATTTCGCCACCCCATTTGCCATTTGGAATCGGGTGTCCGAGAAGGGCTTCAAAATCGCTGTCGGAAACCAATTTTATATCTGCGGTCATATAGCACGTCGGGTATGAATACTCGGGGGTGACGCCATCCTTTTTGACCGTGGCACTCAGGCGCGTGTGTCTTGAGTCTGATGCAATGTGAATGAGGTACTCTCCCGACTCGGTCTGCCACATACCTGTATTCGTGTCGAAATATCTGAAGCTTTTATCGTCAAAGGGAATGCTTGCGCGAGTGCTCTCTCCCGGCTCAAGATATACCTTGGCAAAGCCCTTAAGCTCTTTTTTCGGACGCGAGAGTCTGTCGCTCTCCTTGCCGATATAAAGCTCGGCGATCTCTGCACCCGCCATACTGCCCGTGTTGGTCAGCGTGAAGGAAACGCCCTCGTCACTGACCTCAATATCGCTGTATTCAAAGCTTGTGTAGCTCATACCGTAGCCGAAGGGATAGCGAACGGCAGCGTCGACAGTATCATAGAACCGGTATCCGACGAAGAGTCCCTCGCGGTATTCGGATGTTCTTTCCTTACCCGGAAAATATCGGTAGCAGGGAGTGTCCTCAAGGCGCTCGGGCCAGCTCTCGTTGAGCTTTCCCGAGGGATTGATATCGCCGACGAGAGCCGCCGCCATAGCCGAGGCACCTGCCTCGCCGCCGAGGTAGCCGTGTATTGCGGCTCTGTAGCCTTCCGCACTCGGCATAACGAAGGGCGAACCGCCCGAAAGCACAAGTATTACGTTTTTGTTCAGAGAGGTGACCGCCGAGATGAGCTCCTTCTGACTTTCGCTGAGCTCCATATCCTCTCGGTCTGTGCCCTCCGATTCGAGCGCATCGTCGAGTCCCACACATAGAAGAACGACGTCTGCCGCGCCCGCAACCGAGATCGCCTCATCTATAAGCGCCCGGTCGGGCTTCGTGCTATTTTTGTCAAAGCCCTTTGCATATGCCGTTATATCAAGTCCTCTTTCGGTGAGGCAATCGTACAGGCACTCAAGCTTTATCGGATTAACCTGGGAAGAGCCTGCGCCCTGATAGCGCGGCTGCTTTGCGAAATCTCCGATAACGGCAATTTTCTTATCAGCTCCGAGTGGCAGAATGCCGTCGTTTTCGAGCAGAACTATGCTTTCCTCGGCACATTTTCTTGCCAGGGCGTGATGTTCCTCGGCAGAAAACTCGCGAGGCTCGTTTTCCACCGCCTCCGCTACGGGAACCGTGACCGAGAGAAGCTCGTAAAGACGGTCGTTCAGCACCTGCTCATCGAGCCTTCCCGAGCGGACGTCCTCGATAAGTGCGAGCACCGAATCCATTCCGGGATTTGGCATAACGAGATTTGAGCCTGCCATGACGCCCTCGGTGTGGTCATTATCCGCGCCCCAGTCGGTAACGACGAAGCCGCCAAAGCCCCACTCGCCACGCAGTATATCCGAGATAAGATGCGTATTCTCGTTTGCGTATCTGCCGTTCACCATATTGTAGGAGGACATTATCGACCGTGCACCGCCCTCCTTGACGGCTATTTCAAAGCCGGTGAGATATATCTCGCGCAAGGTCCTCTCGTCAAGGACCGAGTCGTTTGCCATTCTTCGAAGCTCCTGCGAGTTGACCGCGAAGTGCTTCGGACAGGCGGCGATACCGTTTTTCTGTATTCCTCTGATATATGCCGCCGCCATCTTTCCCGAAAGATAGGGATCCTCTGAAAAATATTCGAAATTTCTGCCTGCGAGCGGACTTCTCTTCACGTTGAGCCCGGGCCCGAGCAGAACACCGACTCGGTTAGCCGCCGCCTCCTTGCCGAGAGCCTCTCCGAGTCTTTCTGCAAGCGCGGTATTCCAGGAGTTAGCCATAGCCGCCGCCGTCGGGAAGCAGGTTGACGGTATCGATTCGTTAAGACCGAGATGGTCTGCAGAGCCTACCTGCTTACGCAGACCGTGAGGTCCGTCCGCGAGAAATATTTCGGGTATATCCGCGTGCTCTATAGCATAGGTAGTCCAGGTGGTCCTTCCCTGAAGCAGAGCCGCCTTTTCTTCAAGCGATAGCTTTGCTATCCTTTCTTTTATATTCATAGGGGTAGCCCTCTGTAATAAATAAATTTCTTCGGCCGTGTGCACGTAAGCCTCCCTTGCGCACAACCGAATGCCCGGTTTTTCGTGTGGGCATCATTCTACAGATACATTATAGCACATATATTTATATTTTTCAATATATACACAAAAAAGGGATACTGTGTTTTACAGCACCCCTTTTTGTGTTTTCATACGGATCTGTCCGAATACGGAAGCCCGCGTATCAATCTGTATCGTACGGTGAATGAGATCGCACAAAACGGCTTGTGATGCCTCCGCGGCAGATAAGAGTTTCGCCGTCGGCGGCGCAGTGCACCTCAATGACAAAGCTCTCGCCGTCCTTGTGGCCGAGCGGATTTACCTCATAGTCATCCCATGAGAGCCCGGGAGCACCGCCGTTTACTCCCGAATCGTATGACTTGTTTCTTTCCTCAATGTACGGAGCGGTGATTTTCATCCAATCCTCAGCAGCTCCGGGATAGAAGACGGTGAGCGGCGATGCCGCCGAGCAAAATGCGCCTGCGCCTATCTTCACGTGGGTTCTTTCAAAATGCACTGTGCAGAGATTTTTACAGCCCGAAAAAGCTGCCGCGCCGAGGCTCGTGAGATTCTTGCCGAGGTATATTTCCCGAAGGGCAGGGAAGCCCGAGAGGGCACAGTCCGAGATCTCGGTCACAGAGTCGGAAATGCGGAGCACGGTGGCATCCGTGTCGAAAAACGTTGCTGTAATATGCCTTATTCCGTCCGGTATGGGCAGCGAGCGAAGACCTGTGCATCCGCCGAATACCTGGTTCTCTATTACGTCGGGCGCAGGCGGCATAATCACGGAGGTCAGCGCCGTATCGTTCTGAAAGGCGGCATACCCCAGCTTCTTTACCTCTCCAAGCTCGACACGCAAGAGTGAATGACATTCGGAGAATGCGTATTTTTCTACGCTCTCGACGCTTTTTGGCAGGGTAACCGAGGTCAGCGACTCGCAACGGTAGAATGACGCTTCGTCTATGATCTTCAGTCCCTCGGGGAAGGCGATGCTTTCAAGCGATTTGCACATATAAAAGGCATACCTGCCTATGCAGAGAAGGCTCTCGGGGAGAGAAATGCTCTTGAGTGAGGTGCATTCGTTAAATGCGCGATAGCCTATATGCGTGATGCTCTCTGGGAGGGTTACGTCCCCGAGTGCGGTGCAATTATTGAAGCATCCGTCGGGCAGACGGTCGATCTGCGCATCTATGCGCACGCGCTGAAGATCCGGAAGGCAGGCAAGGGCATAAGGCTCCATCCCCTTTACCGTGTCGGGTATTGTAAGCTCGCGGATGCACTCGGCGGCGGTGAATGCGTAGGGTAAGATGGATATTACGCCGCTCGGAATCCTCGGGCAGGGATCGCTTCCGAAATAGGCGACGAGCCGCCCCTCCGAGAGAAGAAATTCCTCGCCGCAGATGCTTTTTATTTTTCCTGTTGAATTATACCCGTTCGTGAATTTTTTACCCTCCGCACCCCGGTTATAGGTATAAACGGTATCTATCGAGTAAAGAGTCGGTATCTCTGCTGCGGGATCGAATTCCTCCGAGAGCAGTATGATATCGGAAAGCGATCGCGGGTACATGAAGGCAGAGGGGGATACTTCCCGTATGCTCCGCGGCATAACCACCAGCTTAACAGCTGCCTTTGAGGAAAAAATATTTTCTCCCACCGAAGCAACGCCCTCCGGAATGAAAATACATGTCGATTTGGTATCGCTGCAAGATTTCAGATGCCCGTCTTCTATAACAAATTTTTCGTCTTGCATATTCGCTCTCCCTTCAAAAATTCTTTCATTTCATTATAACATATATGAGAGTGTCTGTCAATTGGAAAGCCCAAAAAAGACTATAATTATTTACAAATTATCGAGTTTTTCGCCTATTTCAGAAAGGTATTTTCCGACATATATAAAAGCACGCCCTCCGAGGTGAGAAAATCCGGAAGTGTGATATGACAAGGAGCTGTCTTGTTAAGAATTCGGAAATTTCAAGGATAAACTATTAAAAATCGGTTCTGATTACACAATTTGCGACTCAGCTCATACTATATCTTATATCAAAGCAAAAGGGGATAGCTTTCGTTAAACAACTTGAGCTATCCCTTATTGTTTTTGTAAAAAGCGCATCAAGGCGATTCGGGCGCTGTGTAATTTTCAAACATCGCTTCGATTGAATCAACGGTGTATCCGCTGGTGATCGTCACGATTATATATGCCATACAAGCGCCTACCTTGCGCAGATAATATACCTGAGTCATATTGGTGGTGTACATTTTCGTTTTGCACACAACTCTTGTGAATTCTGTTTTTCCAAGCATTACCGTGTCATAAGTATCCGGGAAGGTGACAGTCATGCTCGAGACCTGCCCCATTTGATTTTTCAGTGCTTCGATATACTGCTCAACCGTGATATTTGATGAAAAGGTTTTTCTGAGGTTTTCGTATCCGACGTTTATATTAGTGTTTGTGCTGGTATCGGCAACCATCATATCGTATACCGAGACATTGTTTTCGATAGCATACTCAAAATCGCCCTCCAGCATCTCAACGCTTATATCAACGAGATCGGCAATTTCGGCGTCGGTATAATAAACCCACGATTCAGGCTTCGTGAACTTTATTTGCAGAACGTCGTTCATATAAACGTTGCCGTCGATCGTGCCCCTGGACATTTTCTCATTCTCCTCGGGGGAAACAACGCATCCCACTGTCAGAAAGATCGTTGCAAGGATCAATATCAGGGATAATAGTTTTTTCATTTTCAAGAATCCTCCATAGAGATATAATCATAATGTTATCGCAGGCTAACACTATGTCAATGACATTATATCATATTCCTTATACGGATGTCAATATTCAAAAGAGGGATCACGCGGTCGGATCCACGGGAATCATTATCGAAGCCGAGTCGCCCGTCATAACCTCGGGGAGCTCGCCGTTCCACTTTGAAAGATACTCTATATACTTAAGGTACTCGGTGATGAGCTTGATCTCATCGGCGCTCTTGCCCTCAAAGTCGATCTCATATTCGACAGCGGTAACGATGCCCTCCTCGTCGGTTATCTCGTTTTCCTTGATGGTGAAGCCGAGAGCTCGCGCTACCTCTACCGATTTAAGCTTGACCGACTCCGCCTCCGCTCTTGCAACCTCGATCTGTGCCGCGGCATCTGCCTTGGACTTTTCGAGCTTCGCCTGTGCCTGAAGCTTGGCGACCTCGAGCTCCTTTTCTGCATTTACAATTGCTGTTTCTTTTTCATATTCCGCTTTGAGCTTTTCCTGCTCGGCTATCATTTTATCCTCAACGGTTTTTTCAAAAGCATCCGAAAAGTCAATATTAGTCAGCACTACTGCCACTATATCAACACAATACTCCTCGTTTACCGCGCTTTTGATGGTTTCTTCAACCAGGGGAGAAATGGTAGAACGCGTTTCGATTATGTTCATTGCAGAGTATGATGAGAGGGTAGCCTTTGCCTTCTCTGTGGCTATGGATTCTATACGGTTTGCAAGCAGATCAATAGTTCCGTACTGATTGGCAATATCAATAACCTTTGCATCGTCGATCTTATACTGAACGTTCATAGCGATGCTCATAGTCTGTGCATCCTTTGAGTATGCCTGGGTTTTGATATCCATATTCTGGACCTTCGCATCGTAAAACTCATATTTTTCGGTTACCCAGAAATCAAAGTATGTGCCCGCGGTGCGGACGTTGGTAGCCTCGCCGAGGTGCTTTACTACTGCGATCTGTCCTGCCTCAACCGTGTGAAAGCTTGCGGGTATCAGGGCAAGGCATAGGATAGCCACGATGGAAAGTATTGCTCCCGTCAGGCTGAGCTTCTTCATTTTCGTGCGGTACAGCCTGTATGCAATAAGTCCGGCGCCCGCGAGAAGAATAATAACAAAAAGTGCACTTGTGATAAAATTAACTGCCATATAAAGTTCTCCTGTCCTCGTTTGATCATATGAAGCCGCCGGCGATAGGGAATAATTCTGAGGTTGCCGGTGCTTCGTATATAGTTTACCATACGTATAAAGCTTTGTCAATGAAAAAACGTAAAGGGATCAGGTTAAGTTATCTCTGTATATATGATGTTATTTATAACTTAATTTACTTCTAAGGTGGCGATCAAAGTTGGGGGTGGGTTATCCGCGAAGGACATCACCGTCTTTTAATAATAGTTAATATATTTTGTACAAATGTTCATTTTTACTTGGCTTTATGTTCATATTTATGTGATAGAATAAAAGCAAAAAGGAGTTTTTTATGAAGAAGTTTTTATCACTCATTTTAGTTTTGACACTTGCGATCTCGCTCTTCTCTTGCCACGGCCCTTCCGAAGGTACCGATGACACAGGCTCTGCCGGAAATAACGGTCAGTCCGGTAACGGTAATTCCGGCGCCGAAGCACCGTCTGTGAGCGATGCGGTTGCATTTGTTACAGTTGACATCAACCCCTCCATTGAAATTACTCTTGATGATAAGGGTGCTGTTGTCAGCGTCTACGGAGCAAACGAGGACGGTCAGATCCTTCTTTACGGAGAGGGAGAGGTACTTGTAGGAAAGAGCTACGAGGACGCCATAGCCTATATCACCGATCTTGCGGTTGAGCTCGGTTATCTCAATGCCGAAACAGGCAGCATCAATACGTCGGTTATTGCCGATGACCTTGCATTTGCCGAGGAGATCCAGGCGAAGCTCGGTGACAGAATAAAGACCGCCGCGACAGAGAAGGGAATTACGATCGACATAGACACCTCGGATCCATTCTCGCTTCTTTGTGAGCTTGAAGAGCTTAAGGCTAAGTATCCCGACAGAGTTAATGTTCAAAATCTCACTCCCACTCAGTATAAGCTCGCCGCAACTCTCAGCGAGCGTGAGGATATTTCGATAATCGCCGCTCTTGAGTACGATACCTCTGAGATCATAGAGAGGATAGGTGCAGCTCACTCCACACTTGAGTCGTATGCAACCGAGGCTTATCTTGCCGCAAAGCGCGAGGCAACAAGGATATTTGAAAAGTCTATGGGTATTGTGATCGCAGGCGCATATAACGACGTATATATGAAGAATGCGCTCGACCATCCCGGCACCTTCTATTACGGTGCGGCTTACCAGGCGTATGCAACCGCAGCTCTCACCTATCGCTCGGTTTACGAAATCAAGGCATTCGGTGATTCTATGGTAAACTACGAGCCGGGTGCTGAGGTTATCGAGGCGATAAAGACCGAGCTCGGACTTACCGACACGGAAGCTCTCGAGAATGAGGAGGGAAAGATCACCCTTGACAGCCTGATCGCATTCTGCGATGAATTTATGGCTGAGAATGAGCTCCCCGAAGAAGCGGCGGCAGAGCTCCGCAGAATTATCGCGGGTGCAAAGGCGGCGGCAGAGCTTGCAAACAAGGCTACCACTCAAATGTATGCGGCAGATATGGTACGTCTTAAGTCACAGATATCTACTGTCGTTAGCACTATAAACAGCACCTATGCTATGCTCAGGGGCAATCCCCTTGTTCAGTCTCTTATAACCGCCGAGCAGAAAGCTGAGATCGAAGCATGTATTGCAGATCTCGAACTCGTTCAGGCAAAGGTTGCAGAGATCATGGAAGGCGGAGTAACTCTTTCCGAGGTTGACGTTCTGGCAACCGAGGCGGAAGAAAAGGCTTCACAGATGCTTGTCAAGATAAATGCAGATCTCAGCGAGGAGGAGCTTTCCGAGGCAGAGGAGAAGATAGAAAATCTCAAAAAGATGCAGCAGCAGCTCACAACCGATTTTGAGGCAAGACTTTCCGTAGCGGAGATCGAGGCAAAGAACTTCATTGAAGCCGCGAGAAAAGCGCACATGAAGGACGATTCTGCTAACTAATGCTTACATTTACGGTTAATTAAAGACTTGCCCGCACTTTAATAATACAGGATGTGCGAATCAATTGTAACTAGTCTTAAGCCGTAACCGAATCAAAAAGAGGGCAGCTCAAGTTCAAAATGAACTTGAACTGCCCTCTTTTGATTTTTCATGTCAGACAAGCGTTAGTTTGGATCAACAAACACTTTTTTCACAGTCTCAAGATAACCGTAGCCGTAGAGATCATCAGGCTGCAAATAGCTTCCCTCGGTCCACTCATTCCAGCTGTTTACTACGATAAGCGGCGCCTTCATATCGGGATGGCTATCAACATAATCCTTTGCAAGCTCAAAGCCCTTCTGTACGTTCTCCGGAGTATTTTCAAGACAACGCCATTGCCAGGTAACGTCAGTGAATCTCACCGTATTATCCCAACCTATCGAAACGTGTGGGTAGAACGGAGCCTTAACAGTCTTCTCAACGCAGCTCCATTCGGCTTTGACATCCTCGAGAATATCAACGTACTTTCTGTTCATCGGAGCATAGTCGAAAAAGTTGTAATGCGTTACGCCGTCAAATCCAACCATATTTATAAAGTCGAGAATAGTGGTGTTTTCATCGAGCTTTCTTGCTCTGTATTCCGGGCTTCTTATTGTGAGGTGAAGCTCAAGACCGGGAAATCCCGCTTTGACGGTTTCATCGCGGAAATATTGAAGAGCATCAAGCGTTTCCTTGACTCCGCCGAGTCCTCTGACAAGATTTTCGGTATCAAAAAGCATATAGACGGGTTTTCCGTCGATCTTATAGTAAGAGGGGTGCTTAAAATATTTATCGATCGTGCGGTGAACGATATGCTCAAAGGTTTTTCTGTCTACCGCACCGTCCCAGATCGGTATGTCCTTGTTGCCGAGATTTTTACACCAAAGGGTAGTTGCGGTATGGTTTGCCCACATAAGATAGAATTTGACCTTATCGTTATTACGGGCTTTAAGATAGCCGTTATCCAGACACTGTTCAAGGAAGGGACGGTTATCAAACCAATACCAATCGTAAATAAACACGTTAACGCCGTGTGCCGCTGCAGCCTCTATCTGCATTTCCATAACGTAGGGATCTGCTTCGTTTACGTATCCCCAGACGGGCTTACGAGGCCACTTATGACCGGGATAAAAGGACTTTGCATCCTTAACCGATTGCCATTCTCCGTATCCTTCGGGCCAGAACATCTGAGTTCTCGGTTCATCGCCCGTATATGCCGGCCATATATATGCCGCAATATCGTATTTTTTCATCCCAAACCTCCGAGTGTAATGAATTTTCAACTCAATTATACTACGTTACAATGCTCGGAACAAGATAAAAAGATGACGTAAAAAGTATTTATTTTTGATTTTTTCTGTATTGCAGGGGTGACATACCCGTATGGTCGGCGAACTTTTTAAAAAATGCAGTTCTGTTTGAAAAACCGCACTCCTGTATTATGAGCTCCACCGGCTTGTCGGTCGCGGTCAATAGCTCCATCGCCATTTTTATTCTGCACTCGCTGAGATAAGTTACGGGGGAGAGTCCCGCGTAAGCCTTGAATATCCTTGAAAAATGCTCGGCTGTGTAACCGCACATATCTGCCATTTCGCGGATGAGCAGGCGGTTGGCACAGTTGCGCTCCATATATGAAAGAAGCTGATCGTTCAATGTCGATCGGGTATTTTGATTTTCGGTCATCTTGCGGAACACGAGGCTTAAAAGCATCGAAAGCGCTGAATATATAATGAGTTTCCCGGCAGGCGCAGCGTTTTTTTGCTCCTCGCGTGTCCAATCGAGCAAAAACTCGATCTTTTTTCTGTCATTTCCGGTGAAAGAAAGCAATATATTGTCTTTTATAACACTGTTGGAAAGGTCGGAAAAATCATTAAGCCGGAGCAAAAGGAAAATGTCCTCTGTCCCCATCAGCGTGTTGTTTACGTATTCAGGCTTGAGCATGATGTCAATGTAACTTAAGTGTTCCACCGGAATCACCGCATGGCGGCAATGATAATTGACGATCAGCAGATCTCCACTCTTTACGTGATATTCCTTGTCATTTATTTTGTGGATTCCTTTTCCGCTCAAAGTATAAACCAGCTCTATAAAATTATGGGTATGCTCATTCTCAGGATCTTTTAATTCTACTCTATTGATAAAATAATCATTGTCAAGGTCATATTCTCTTGTATTGTGCTTTTTGATGATTCCCATTGTTCTCTCCGTTTTGCCTGCTATATGGTGGAAATTTGTACTAATACTTGCGTATGTCATTAATTATATCACAAATCCGATCATTTTTCAACCGAAAGAAAAAAGGAGTCCCTGCGACTGAAAAATCGGAGAATCTCCCCTGATAAGCCGATTGTTTAAGTGAAAAGCCCATCCACACGGTGTTTGGCGCCCCATATCTATTAAACGGCACTGTGAAAAAGGGCACAAAAAGCGGGGCTGAGTCAATGCTTATAATTAAGCGAATGGCTAAGCCCCTTCGTTTGCGTTGTACCACCAATTTAGATGCCTGTTTTATATGATGTAAAATCAATCATATGAGATAAATCTTGTTGTGTATCCAAGCTCTGCAAAATAAGAGTTGATTATGCCTTTTATCTCTTGTATAGTTGTTTTAGCAATTTTGTTTTGCTTTGGATAATACCAAGAATCGATTTCATCTATTTCAGCAAATTTTGTTTCTTCATCAAGTTCGACATACACCCAAATTCCCTTATCTTCCCACTTTAAATAAACGAAACCGTCATCGAAGATCAGCTCCTTGTGTGCCATGTTCTCATAACGCTTTTGGGCTTCTTTCTCATTTGAAATCAACTCTTTTTTCATATTACGCCAAAAACTCCACAGGCTTTGCTCTGGATCTATGTCTTTGATCGGATCAACTGCATCGGGGGAGTTTGCAAAAGTGAGCTTGCCATTAAACAAGCACTTTCTAATAAGCTTAATGCCACGGTTCTTAACCGCATATTGATATCCTACGTACGGAATTCGTATACTGTCAAAGGTCGCAAGCTGTGTTTCCAAATCAACAACACAGGGAATTGTCGCCGTATCTAATCCATCGCCGCCGTTTTGGCATACCGCCTTAAATAGACGATCTCGGAAATCAGGATCTACTTGTTTCGCAAATATAAATATGACAGTCGCACGATTCAGCGGAGCTTTTTTCGCTGATTTATCAAGAAATCGATATTTCTTTTTACCCTTCAATGAATTGGAATTTGCCGTAGCAGAAGTTATTATAGAATGGTATTGTTTTTTATCAAGAAGGTCAATATAATAAGCTGCTATAACCTTTTCAATTCCGCTGGAATATATCGTCCACGAATAATTGCTCTTGTATTGCAGTAAATGTGGCTTGGGCGAAATTGCGATAGGCGAACACGGCTTACCAATTTTTAAGATTCGATTCTCAACCTTTTTAACAGCAAACGATCGAGGAAGTGCAAACCTCTTTCTTGCTGTGTTATGACAATGCAGTGTTGCCAAGACAATATCCATTGCCATTAACAACATAAAGTTTTTAATAGTGTATACTAAAAGAGCAATTGCTAAAGTTACACCTGTAATAATCTTAATTGCTAAAGGAACAAAATTCAAATTAGCAACTATAATAATCGGAGCGATGAATCCGCCAATTACTACCACATAAACAAGTATTCTGCATAATAATGCATTTTTTAATTGCGGAATTTTCAACTGTTTCACCCCCGTTTGGTATTCAAAGTAGTTTAAATAATTCTTCAGTAACTGCTTGCTTTTCTCAAAATCAAACAGTTCTGT
Organism: Oscillospiraceae bacterium; assembly: GCA_015064555.1. Taxonomy (GTDB): domain Bacteria; phylum Bacillota; class Clostridia; order Oscillospirales; family CAG-272; genus UBA1740. The sequence goes on along the minus strand of SVRZ01000035.1, from coordinate 1,390 downwards.
CATTTTCTAGCTCCTTTCGGTTGGTAACACACATCATACCGAAAAGTTCGGAAAAGTCCAGAGGTTTGGGAAATTTGTTTGTTAGTTTTATTATACCATAATTTCGAGCGTTTGTAAAGAGTGATGTTGCGGCGTTGCCGCAGTGATGTTATGCTTCGCATAGTGATGTAGCTCCCGTTGGTCGCAGTGATGTGATGTTTGCCCACTACGCCGTCAGGCGTAACATCATTCACGCAGTGAACATCACTGCCGAAGGCAACATCACTTGCCCGCAAGGGCAAACATCGTTTTTGGTAACCCGTATGCAACTTTACCCGATTTCCGATATGTATAGAATAATATTCTCGCCATCTTCATTCGTTACATATTTAATTCTCAAATGCTGACCGTTCATTGTTATAACACCGCCATGTTTAGCAACAGCAGTATAACCATTTCTTCCATCAGCGTTATTATATGCGAAATACACCCCGTTAATTTCAAAATTCTCCGTGCCTTTGCCGTCTGCAGGTAAAGGATTGTAGTTTTCTACATATCCTTCTACAACAGATACATTATCAGATTCCAACATAATTTTATATTCGTTATATTCTGCAATATGTACGGTAAAGAAAAGTAGAAACACAACCAAGCAAAAAGCTCCAATTGAACGCGTTATTATTTTGAAAACTTTTGGTGATATTTCCTTTGTTCTACTGCCAATAAGTTTATCAGCGAAGAAAAAAGCCGCACCAATCAAAAGTACAATAAAAAAACCAATGGCTTTTGCATAATCAAAACCGAATTCATATAGCACAACTTCCATTTTTTTCGCCGCCTTTCTTGTTACTCTTTGGTGTTGCAGACATATTTATAATAATTTTCGACTAGCCTTCTTTGCTTTTTATAATCAAGTAGTTCTATCTTTTTCTCGTTTATCCAATACGCCTTTTGGATAATTTCATAAGCATATCTCTCGTCCTCGGTTTTCGGAAATTTATTATCTGTTTTTAAATAATCGCTTTATTTTTGTCCAAAAACTTATTTTAGGTATTTCTTCTTCGTGCGGTGTTTCAAGTACCCACGGCAAGCGAATATTGTAAACTGCAATTTCAAAGCATTGTCTTTCTTCTTGTTCATTTGGGAATACAGGTGTTTTGTTTATAACAAGATTTAAGAAAAAGCCGCCATCTTCCATGTCGATTTCATATTCTCCGCATTTAACACACTCGCCTACTACGGTATATGCAACCGCATGATAATCCACATCGCCTTTATTATACGTTGAGCAGATTTCATCAGGTCGAGCAATATCAATACCAAAATCCAATAAAAAACTTGTTAGCTTTGGAAAAGTATTCTCTGCTTGGCGGTAGTAGTTTTGACACTCATTGCAATCACATAAGGTTCT
>SVRZ01000002.1 GCA_015064555.1 Oscillospiraceae bacterium | reverse complement strand
CTTACAGAAAGTGCCTATAACTTTGGCACGTATGAGGAAAGCGCCATCAGTCCAACAATTGACCTGACAGATGGAAGAAACGGTTATATGATCGTCGATTTTTCCTATACACTGCTTGAAGATATAGGAAGCGGCAAATCAATAATGCTGGAAACGACCTTCCCGGGCAGAGGCGTTCTTGATATAACCATCGAAGAAGCGGCAACCTCCGGCATTGAGGAAACCGAATCGACCGAAGGAACTACGTTAAGCGCAAAATTCAGTATACAGGAGAATGCAGGCGAGTCGAAATCCACTCGCGTTATTCTTCGCCTTATGCCTGTCAGCGGAGGTGACGTTAACTTTGAGCTCAAGCTCGCCGTTACCGAGGAGATAAATCTTGCAGGAAATGATACTATAAATCAAAGCATATCCACCGGTGTCCCAACGATTGTCTATAGGATCAATCCCGACGGCAAGTCATATTCTGTTTCCAGAGCGAGCAAGGACATAACCGAGGCTATAATCCCTGATACTCTTAGTGATGGCCTCCCCGTTACCGCAATAAGTGACGAAGCATTTATAGATTGTACAAAGCTGACAGATGTAATAATCGGCAATAACGTAACATCGATCGGCACTTCCGCATTCAAAAACTGTACAAACCTTGCAAGTGTAACTATCGGTAATAGCGTAACAGACATCGGTGATTCTACGTTTTATGGTTGCACAGGTCTTACAAGCCTGACTATCGGTAAGGGCGTTACAAGCATCGGTAACAATGCGTTCCGGGATTGCTTAAGCATTGCTGAAATAAATATAAATGACAACAATCCGGTTTTCAAAAATATAGATGGAAATCATATTTACTCAAAGGATGGAAACAATCTTATTCAGTATGCGGTAGGAAATAGTGCTGAAGCCTTCATTATCCCACACGGTGTAACAAGCATCGGAAATTATGCGTTCCGGAGTTGCACAAGCCTTACAAGCATAACTATCCCCGATAGTGTAACAAGCATCGGAAGGTATGCGTTCTGGGATTGCACGAGTCTTACGAGCATAACCATCCCGGATAGCGTAACAAGCATCGGAGATTATGCGTTCCAGGATTTCACAGGTCTTACGAGCATCACGATTCCCGATAGCGTAACTAGCATCGGAAATGATGCGTTCCGTGGTTGCACAAGCCTTACAAACGTAACTATCCCCGATAGCGTAACGAGCATCGGATATTATGCGTTCTCGGGATGCACAAGCCTTACAAGCATAACTATCCCCGATAGCGTAACGAGCATCGGATATTATGCGTTCCGGGATTGCACAAGCTTTACAAGCATCACGATTCCGGATAGCGTAACGAGCATTGAATGGGGTGCGTTCTCGGGGTGCACAAGTCTTAAGAGCATCACGATTCCGGATAGCGTAACGAGCATCGGAAATGATGCGTTCCGGGATTGCACAAATCTTACAAGCATCACGATCCCCGATAGCGTAACGAGCATCGGCTCTTATGTGTTCTCGGGGTGCACAAGTCTTACGAGCATCACGATTCCCGATAGTATAACAAGCATCGGAGATTATGCGTTCCAGGATTTCACAGGTCTTACGAGCATCACGATTCCGGATAGCGTAACGAGCATCGGAAATGATGCGTTCTATGGTTGTACAAGTCTTACAAGTGTGCGTATAACAGATATAGCAAAATGGTGTAATATATCGTTTTATGACTCACCTGCCAATCCGCTTTATTATGCACATAACCTCTATCTTAACGGTCAGCTTGTAACTGAGCTTGTTATTCCGGATAGCGTAACAAGCATCGGCTATTCTGCGTTCTCGGGCTGTACAAGTCTTACAAGCATCACGATTCCGGATAGCGTAACGAGCATTGAACATTGTGCGTTCTCGGGATGCACAAGTCTTACAAGCATAACTATCCCCGACAGTGTAACGAGCATCGGCAGGTCTGCGTTTGCGGGTTGCACAGGTCTTGCAAGCATAACGATTCCCGATAGCGTAACGAGCATCGGCTCTTGGGCGTTCGAAAATTGCACAAGCCTTACAAAAATAAATTACCGCGGAACAAAAGAGCAATGGAATGCTATCTCAAAAGGCATGCATTGGAATAAAGCTACCGGCTATTATACTATAAGCTACGACTACACAGGCGAATAAAGACAAATTTTTGATCGATGCTCTTTTAGCTAAAAGCTTTCACATCAGAAGGGCTGAATTAACAGAACCCCGGCAAGGGACACGGATATTCCGTGCCTTTGCCGGGGCTTTTCATATTTGTTTTTTACTGTTTTTTACCGTCATCCGAGGGGTCGGTGGCGGATTTTGTTATATCGGGGATGTTTTCGGTATCCGAGCTTTCGGCGGTTTTTGATCGCGCGGATGATATTTCCTCCGCCTCTGCTGTTACCGCGGTGTCGGGCAATGCCGTTACCGTGGTATCCTGCTGTGCCGTTACCGTATTATCGGTCTGCGCCATCGGCACTTCATCGCTATGGGTGAAGATTATCTCTATCGTCGGACAGGACTCGCTTTCTACCGCGAGGGCGTTTATGTCGATATCATCGATATCGCTCTTTGCGTCAATATGCTCGATGATGACGCCTTCCTGCTCGGAGGACGTAGCCTTGACGGCTGTGTCCTCGGTGCGGCGGCGAACCGTTTTTGCGTGCCTTGCCACGCCGCCCGTCAGGGCGATCATTTTTATCGCAGAGAGGCTGAAAGCATTTGCGATAACGGTCAGTGGCTTATCTATAACACCGCCGCCGAGTACCTTTACGTACCTTGTATCCGAGGGGATTATTCCCTTCTCCTTCATCGCATTTATATCGACCTCGGCACCCGGCTCGAAGTTGTCGGATATAAGGTCAATATTTACTATAGTGCGCCTTGTGCCATCGGTTTCTATAGTAAGGTCGCTCTCTGTGAGCAGACTCTTTGCAAGCGTGTCGCTTATCAGGCTGTTTGCATGCGGCTCGTCTACCGCCATAAGCGTCTGAAGCGGTGCTTCGGATAGCTCATTAGCTAGCTTTTTAGTCGTTTGCCCGGCAGTGTCTGCTTTCTCGCTCTCTGCTTTTCCTGTCTTTACTATCACCTTTGCGGACGGGGCTTTTTCTTTTTTTGCGTATACAGCTGCGCCCTTATCAGCCGCCGCACGCGGAGCGGTTCTGCGGCTTATAAAGATATATGAGCCTAGGAGAAGTATAAGCACCGCGAGCAGAAGGATAAGTATTACCCATATGCTCTCGCTATTATCCTTTTCAAGCGGTATTACCGTAACGTCGTAATAAGGATTTGCCGCCTTAAGGTATACAAGCCCCTCCTCGGTGTAGTATTCCTCACCGAGAGTATCGCCCTCAAGGAGCGAGCCCTCTGTTACGGTATAGCTGGCACCGTCCTCTCCTACGGTGACCGTCACAGGACGCCTGAGTATCTCGAAGGAGAGCTCGGTTACTCCGCCCTCAAATGCATAGTTTGCACTGTCGGCAAGCGTCAGGATAACACTGTAGACACCGGGCGTTGTTCCGCCGCCCGTCTTGTAGGTAAACAGCGCGCTCGGCTCTATATGTGCCTCGTGATAGCTGCCGTCATACACGGCGGGTGTCAAGGACGGCAGCGGTATTATCTGCTTCTCTATGACAAGCTCTGTTTCGGGAATGACAGGCTGCTTGTAATTTTCCGTATCGTATGCGAGGGTAGCGGAAAGGATATATCTGCCCGCGTTGGTCGCAGAATTCAGTATATACTCGGATACGGTAACTCCCTCGGGAAGACCTGTCAGGGTTGCCGTCTTTTCACCTCCGTCATATACGTGGTGGGTGCCATCCCATCTTGCACCCGACATATCATACTCTGCCGCCGCGACCTCTATATCAAGCCTTACAGAGAAGTCGCCGTAAGAGAGCGTCAGCTCCTTATGCGAGCGGAGAAGATGCTCACCGCTCTCATACCTCACAGTAAGCGAGGAGAGCGGAAGGGCGGTCTTTGTGCCGTTATTGTGTTCCAAGAATACGGTTATAGCACCGTCATTTATTCCCGACATTGCCACAAGCTCACCGGATATTTCGGCAGATATCGAAATCGGTACTACCTTTATGATCTCGAAGCTGAGTGCCTCCGAGATGAGCGACTTGTAGTTCTTGCCCTCGGCGACCGACACGACCGCATAATATATGCCGGGAGCTGTGGGCTTTTCAATTTTATCTGTCAGCTCATTATCGCTGTAAAAGCTTATTTCGGCAGTGCCAAAGACCGATTTTGCCGAAAGGGCTATCTCATCACCCTCATAAATATCGGACGCCGCAGGCGGAGTCTGCCAGCCGTTGATTGCCTTCTCTATTTTGAAATCAAAGGTTTCATTCGAGATAACGTAATCCGTGCTTACGGGCACTGCCCTTGCTACGTAATCGCCCGCATCGGTTGCCGATCCGCTCACAGTAAGCTCGCATTCGTCCGACTTTGCCGACGGGAGATGCTCCTTCCCATCGTAGACGAACTCGGATATGCCCCATAAAACGTTTATGCTCTTCGGCGTTATACTGACGTATGTTACCTCGCTTTCGGGAGAGAGATAGTTTTTGCTCACCGAGGTGTACTTCACCGTTACCGTCACTTTACCGTCCGAAACGTGAGTTGCGCCTGCGGAAAAGCTGTACTCGGGAGAGCTTCCGTCAAGCCCCTTGGGCAGATCGCCCTTTGGCAAGGGATAATGAATATTACCGTCATAAACGAAGCTTGCCTCGGGAAAGCCGAAGCCGCTCATATCATATTCTGCCGCAAGGACAGACCAGCTGTGATATATAGGCTCTGGAGGATTGAAATTCTTCTCATTATAAAGAAGCTTGACCTCTGCGCGATACTCACCCGCATCGGTAAACGATGCGTTAGCATAGCCCGCTATGCTAACATATGTTGGCAATCCGCTGACAGTTACAGTATGTGCAGTGCCATTATAGGTAAAGCTTTTAGCGCTCCATTCTATCTTCGAAAGGTCTATATCCGCGCGTAAAATCTTGTATTCAACCGTCGGATTTTTAAGCGTATAGTTCTTGTCGCTGACCCTGGCGGTTGCTATATAGCTGCCTGCATCGGTAGCTCCGCCCGTAAGAGTCAGGCTGATGGCAAGACCATCGGCATTGGTGATCTTTGCCGACGGGAGCTTGGGCGTGCCGTCATATACGAATTCGATGCCGCTGTATTCAACAGAGAGTGCCATAGGCTCAATGGTAAGAGTTGCACTCAAGGGTTCCGGGGTGAGATAGTTGATGCTCTCGGTGGAAAACTCCAGCGTGACGGTATAAGTACCTGCATCAATACCGCCGCCGACAACCCGCCAGGTGAGCGGAATTCCATCCTTACCCTTTACAGAACCGCTGACGGATATAGTATGCCGCTTGCCGTTATAGGTAACGCACCTGTCATCAAACACTATGCCGGAAAGGTCATATTCCGCGGCGGATATCACCACAGGGATAGGAACGCTGACGCCGCCGAATTCGGCAAGGACCGAGCTGTCGGTTGCAAGGAAGCAATCGCCGCTCTTATAGATTATCCTGACACGCTCTGCACTTATCTGCTCGTTTCTGCCGCTATTATATGTTATCGAAAACTCAGCTCCGCTGAGATCCATCTTATCGAAAACACGGTACTCGGTCCTTGTGGGCGGCTTCTCCAGCTTGATGCCGACAGGCAGCTCTGCAAGAAGCTCAACGATGCTCGGCAGAGATTCGAGCGAATAATAATTATCGCTCTCCGGTACACGTAGCTCAACGTAATATTTCCCCGGCTCTGTCGGTGCCTTATCGGTATAGGTGAAGCCATCCTCTGACCAGAATAAAGTTATCTTACCGAATTTTGCCTCTGCCTTTACCGAAACAGGTAGCCCGACATAGCCTCCGCTTATCTCATAGTTGCCTATAAAAGCATTTTTAGCCTTTGTTATACCGAATTTAACGGTAATGCTCGCGGAATCGGAGCCTGCCCATTTATTATTCTCGGGATCGATGAGCGTAACCTTTATCGGGTATTCTCCCACCGCCTCTCCGCCCTCAGAGGTTGCTGTCCATATATAGGACTGCGGAATCGATGGCAGAATAAGCTCGCCGGTATATTCCGCGCTATCAAATTTCGGCATTTTTATCTCGCGCTTCTTAACCTCAACCTTTACGATTGGGGTATTGATCTCCACAAAATCGCCCTTATATGCAAATGTTAGTTTGCAATAATACTCTCCGCTGTCCTTAACATCCTTAATATTCACACTTGAAGAGCTGCAAGATGTAGGCTCGGAATTTTTGTACCAGACGTAGCTATAGCTACCGTCCTTACCTAGGGGGTGAGAAAGCTTATCAAAGCCGAGGGCGTGTACTTTCTCATCGTAGATAAACGAAAGTGAAGATATAGAGAATTCGGGTGGTGCGAGAGAAAAGGACGAATACAGCTTCACGTCACGGTTCTCGGTCTCGGCAAAATTGTATTCCTCCTTCAGATCAAGCCCTGTGAACCATCCGACAAAGCTATAACCGCTCTTTTCGGGAACAGGAGCCGCGCCCAGGCGCTCGCCGCTAAGAAATTCCCTTGTGAGTATCGGCTCACCGTCCGAATAAAAGGTAGCCGTGTGCGGCAGATAGACTGCTATAAAATTCTTTTCATCAGAGTATGCCGATGAAACAAAAAAGCGCTTTTCTACTTCAGCACCATGACTGTCAAGAAGGGTGATCTTTTCGGTCATGGACTCGGCTGCACCGTAAAAGACCTCGGTGAAGCTACCCTTGGGAAACTCCGCGCGATAGGAAACCGACATGCTTCCCGAGTAGGTCATTCCGCTATCGGAAAGTATTATCGGGCGCGAGGTAGAAACCGATGCGCCGTTACCCGTGAGAGTGGGCGCACCAACCACGGTAAGGGTGGCGTAATTATCTACCGCAACACCGTATTTTCCGGTTATACTTCCGCCGAGGATGCGAAGACTACCCTGCCGGGAAACAACAGTGCCCCCTGCCGATTCGGACGTAATACTTCCGCCCTCCAACGAAAAGACCGCAGAGGATGAATGGTCGAGGAGCACTGCCGCGGTCCCGGTAGCGCTTATGAAGCCCGAGGTCATTTTTACTTCGCCGCTCTTTATGCGAAGACTTCCGTCAGTCAGCTTAAGATCAAGACCGTCAAGTGTAACGTTACCGGCGAGTGTGAGATTTCCTCCCTCAAGCTCGAGCTTTCCCGTAAGGACCGTATCGGAAGGAATATTTACGCTTCCCTCATACTTTACATTATTGAAGCTTATTTCCTTTGCACTCGCTGAAATAAGTATCAGGAGCTCTGCAAGATCGCGGCATTCCTCATTGCCCGTTTCGCTGACTGCGCGATAGCCGCTATCGGATGCGGATACTATGTAATCAACCGCCCCCTCCGCGAGCCCACTATCGGTATCTGCCACTTCCAAAGCCATCGATGCAAAGCCGAATACAGATAAAAGCGCCGCTATCATTATGATGACCGTCAGCGCGATCTTAGCGATCGGCATAGCTTCCTTCTTCATTGCCTTTTGTTCCTTTTGTAATTTCATTTTCTTCTCCTTTGGCATATTTTTCCATTTGTGTGAATACAATTATAACCGCAAAAATCCGAAATTACAATTACAAGCGAGCATTAAAATATCGCCTTCTTCCGTCAGCTTTTTTGCCGCAAGAGAAGAAAACGGCATTTTTTACCTATATTTTTATCAGTCTGTCGGGGATGGGGACTTATAATGGCGAAAAAACTGATATTCCTTTTATTATCAACTGTTTTTACCATTATGGTTCATTTTTTACGGGAAATTTGTTTTTTTATATTTTTTCGACATTTTTTCTGCACCAATATTTGAAAAGTCACAGTATTTTCTTGTTTTCAGGATTTTTTCGGCAATCTTCACCGCAAATTTACCCTCAAAAGGTCAGGAATGCTTGCAGAAACGAAAAAATAATCGATTTCCTATTGACATTACCGATATGAAAGGCTATAATATTTATATTATTTTATTAAACTAAAGCGCGGTGAGCGCGTGCAGTAAGCAAACAGTGAGGTGAATGATCGTGCTTAATGAGAAAATGCGAAAGCTCGGAACCAAAAGATCTACCATAAGAGAGCTTTTTGAATACGGCAAGTCTCTTCGCCGCGAGCGCGGAGATGATGCGGTGTTTGATTATTCACTCGGTAACCCGAGTGTTGCACCGCCAAAAAAGGTAGACGAGGTACTCACCAAGCTGATAAAGGACTGCTCGCCCACATTACTTCACGGCTATACATCCGCAGAGGGCGACATAGAGGTCCGCTCGAGGATCGCCGACTACATAAGGACGAGCTTCGGCGCGAATGCCGATCCCTCTCTTATCTATATGACAGCAGGTGCGGCGGCGGCGCTCAGCGCAGTGCTTGGCGCGGTCGTGACCGAGGGCGAGAGCGTTATAACCCCCGCCCCCTACTTCCCCGAGTACAAGGTCTTCGTCGAAGCATGCGGAGCGAACCTCGTCCCTGTGCTCACTCGCGCGGATTTCCGCCCCGATATTGATGCAATAGCGAAGGCGATAGACAAAACCACCGCCGCGATCATAATCAATTCCCCGAATAATCCTACGGGTGTCGTTTACCCTAAGGAGGATATCGCCGCGCTCGCCGGGCTTCTCAAAGACAAGAGCGAAGAATTCGGCAAGACGATATACCTTATATCGGACGAGCCCTACCGCGAGCTCGTTTACGATGGCATCGAAGTCCCGTTTGTACCCAATTTCTATAAAAATACGGTAGTTTGCTATTCATACAGCAAATCGCTCTCCATCCCGGGCGACAGAATAGGCTATGCATTCGTTTCGCCCGATATGGCTGATGCGGATACGGTATTTCGGACTATATGCGGTGCAGGACGCGCACTCGGCTACGTTTGCGCGCCGAGTCTGTTGCAAAGGCTGGTTGCCGAATGCTGCGGCATCTCATCGGATATCGGGATATACAAGAAAAACCGCGATACTCTATACTCTGCACTCACCGAATACGGCTATGAGATGGCACGGCCCGACGGTGCGTTCTACCTTTTCGTAAGATCGCTCTGCCCGGATGCGAAGGAGTTTTCCCTTGCCGCACGTAAATACGGTCTGCTTTTAGTTCCGTCCGACGATTTCGGATGTCCCGGCTACGTCAGGATAGCATACTGCCAGAGCCCCGATATGATAGAGCGCTCTCTGATCGCCTTCCGCATGCTTGCCGAGGAATTCAAAAACACCCTGTGAGGATAAGAAAATGAGAGATATAAAGGATATAAGAAAAGACATAAACGATATAGACAGAGAGATGCGCGAGCTTTTTGCACGGAGGATGGCCGCGGCAAAGGACGTCGCCGAATACAAGGCGGCGCACGGTCTTCCAATACTCGATGCCGCGCGCGAGCGCGAAGTTATAGAAAAAAACGCGACGGCGCTTGAGTGCGAGGAGCTGCGCCCATTCTACGTAAGCTTTCTGCAGAGGACCATGGAGATCTCCCGCAGTTATCAGGACCGGCTTATGAACGGAATGCGCGTCGCCTATTCGGGAGTGGCGGGGGCATTTGCATATATAGCCGCCTGCAAGCTCTTCCCCACCTCGCGCAAGATCGCATACCCGAATTTTGAGGCGGCATATAATGCGTGCGTATCGGGCGAGTGCGATACCGTTGTGCTCCCGATCGAAAACAGCTTTAACGGAGAGGTCGGCGCAGTCACCGATCTTATGTTCTCGGGTCCCTTGAAGGTAAACGGGATAATAGATATTGATATATCTCACTGCCTGCTCGGCACGCCCGATGCATCCATCCTGGATATAAAAAAGGTCATAAGCCATCCTCAGGCACTCGCTCAGTGCAAGAGCTATATCCGGGCACACGGCTTTACCGAGGAGGAATTTGAAAACACCGCCCTCGCCGCAGAAGAGGTGCAAAGGCTCGGCGATAAAACGGTAGGCGCGATAGCGAGCGAGAGTGCCGCATCGCTCTTCGGACTGAAGGTCATCGAGAAAAATATAAACGAATCCCGCACAAACACGACACGCTTCGCGGTATTCTCAAGAAGTGAGCATAAGCATGAGGCAAACGAGCCCGGCATTCACAGCATAATCCTATTCACCGTTAAGAATGAGGCAGGTGCTCTTGCAAAGGCACTTGATATTATAGGAAAGCATAACTTCAATATGCGTACTCTGCGCTCCCGCCCGATGAAGGCACTTATGTGGCAATACTACTTCTACATCGAAGCCGAGGGAAATGCCAACACCAAGGAAGGCAGAAGAATGCTTGAGGACCTTGAGGAATATTGCGACCGTGTAAAAATGGTCGGTTCTTACGTAAAGTAGCACCCATCTGCCTATCTTGTTTCCAAGGCAGAGATACACCCTTTAAAAAGAGGAGAAAAAATGAAAAACTCACCTGAAGTCCTCCGCATGGAGCTTGGCGAAAGAAGCTATGATATAGTGATAGGAAGCGGGATATTACCCTGTGCAAACGACTTTCTGAATCTGGACCGCCGCGCGCTTATAGTTACCGACAGCGGCGTTCCCCGCGAGTATTCGGAGAAGATCGCCGCGCTTTGCCGAGAGGCAAGGATATTCACCTTCCCGCAAGGGGAAGAACATAAAAATATCGACACTTATACCGATATTTGCAAAGAAATGCTTACATTTAACCTGCAAAGGAAGGATGTCGTTATCGCAGTTGGAGGTGGAGTGACCGGAGATATGGCAGGATTTGCCGCCGCGACTTATATGCGAGGAATAGATTTTTATAATATTCCTACAACTCTGCTCTCACAGGTGGATTCATCCATCGGCGGCAAGACCGCCGTCGATTTCTGCGGTGTGAAAAATATTATCGGAGCCTTTCACCAGCCGAAGGGCGTTCTTATCGACACCGACGTTCTTTCTACTCTTGATAAGCGGCAGATCGCCGCAGGCATGGCAGAGGTAGTAAAGATGTCCCTGACCTCGGATGCCGAGCTCTTTTCAATGATGGAAAAGGGGCTCTGGAAAAGCGACATCGGCGAGATGATCACACGCGCGCTGATGATCAAGAAGCGCATAGTTGAGTCGGACGAGCGCGAGGGTGCTGAACGCAGACTGCTTAATTTCGGCCATACGTTTGGACACGGAGTCGAGGCGCTTGGCGGAAGACTACACGGAGAATGCGTTGCCATCGGGATGCTTCCGATGTGCTCAGAGGGGGTAAGAAAAAGACTCATTCCCCTTCTCTCGGCGCTTGGACTTCCTGTCGTTTTTTCGGGTGATGGAGATGCCGCGGCAGATTTTATGAAGCACGATAAGAAGGGCGAAGGAAATTTCACCTATGCGGTATATGTAGATGAAATAGGCATGGGACGTGTTGAAAAAACACCGCTTGACGAGCTCATAAAGCAGATAAAGTCCTACCTTGGGGAGCAGTGATCGGCATATCCGACAAGTATTTACACCGAAAGGAAAAGGCTAATGAAAAACACCTTTGGAAATAATCTTACAGTTACAATATTCGGCGAGAGCCACGGTGCCGCTGTCGGCTGTGTTATAGACGGTATCGCTCCGGGAATAAAGATAAATTACGAATACCTTGCCGCCTGCATGAAGAAAAGACAGGCGCGCGGCGATATATCCACTCCGCGCCGAGAGGCAGACGAGGTCGAATTTCTCTCGGGTGTCAAGGACGGAGTGACAGAGGGCACGCCGATATGCCTCATCGTCCGAAACAATAACATAAGATCGGATGCCTATCTTCCCTATGAGAGCATACCGCGCCCCTCGCATGCCGATTACACCGCCGAGTGTAAGTATCACGGCTATCAGGATAAGGCGGGCGGCGGTCATTTCTCCGGCAGAGTGACTGCGGCACTCGTTGCGGCAGGTGCTATAATCGGCGGTGCGCTTTCCGAAAAGCAGATCACGATCCTTTCTCACATAAAAAGGCTCGGCGGTATAGAGGACACCGACTTTTGCAATTATTCCGAGGATGCACAAAGGCTTGCCGAAAGCAGCTTCCCAACCCTCTCGGATGAGGCGGCTCGGGCTATGACCGAAAGGATACTTTCGGCTAAGGAAAACGGCGACAGCATCGGAGGAATAATAGAATCTGCTGTCATCGGTATGCCGACGGGCGTGGGAGAGCCCTGGTTTGATACCATGGAGGGTGTTATTGCTCACGCGCTCTTCTCTGTACCCGGAATAAAGGGAGTTGAATTCGGGGACGGCTTCGGAATAGCCGATATGAGCGGCAGCGAGGCTAACGATCCCTTCAGATATGAAAACGGAGCGGTAGTTACCGCGAAAAATTCGAGCGGCGGAATACAGGGCGGTATCACAAACGGTATGCCCATCACCGTGAGGACTGCAGTCAAGCCTACCCCCTCGATATCAAAGGCGCAGGGCTCGGTCGATCTCTGCCTGGGAGAGAACACCGAGATAAGCATCGGCGGCAGACACGACCCTGCCATCATCCACCGCGCGACAGCAGTCGTGGATGCGGTGCTTGCAATAGCCGTTGCCGACATGCTCGTCACAAGATACGGAACAGATTGGCTCGGAGGTAAGAAATGACTTACGGCTGTATAGGCGAGCATCTGAAGCACAGCTTCTCAAAGGAGATACACGCGCTGATCGCCGACTACGATTACGAGATACGCGAGATACCCCGTGATGGTGTGGATGCTTTTATGCGCGAGCACAGCTTCGCGGCGATAAACGTAACTATTCCCTATAAGGAAACTGTAATTCCCTACCTCGATTTTATAGATGAGAGCGCAAAGCTTATAGGCGCGGTCAACACTATCGTCAATCGCGGCGGTAAGCTATACGGTTATAACACCGATTTCTTCGGTCTTTCGGCGCTTGCCAAGAGGACGGGTATTGATTTCAGCGGCAAGAAGGTTCTGATACTCGGAACGGGCGGAACATCAAAAACCGCAGAAGCCGTTGCACGCGCAGAGGGCGCAAGAGAGATAGTAAAAGCATCGCGGAACGCGTCAAATGGCGCAGTTTTGTACACAGATGTTTACAAATACCATACGGATGCGGAAATCATAATAAACACTACACCTGTCGGAATGTTTCCGAATATTTCGGGCAAGCCTATTGAGCTTTCGGCATTCGGAAGGCTTGAGGGAGTTCTCGATGCGATATATAATCCCATGAGGACGCCCCTGATACTTGAGGCTCTCTTTCGCGGAATACCGGCATCGGGCGGTCTTTATATGCTTGTGGCACAGGGTGTGCGAGCATCGGAGCACTTCACCAAAAAGACCTATGACGAGTCGGTATGCGAGCGCGTTTTCAAAAAAATATCGGCAGACAAAACCAACGCTGTACTGATAGGAATGCCCGCATCGGGCAAGAGCACGGTCGGTGCGATACTTGCGGAGCGTCTTTCGCGCCCGCTGCTTGACACCGACAAAATAATAGTCGAAAAAAGCGGTATGCCTATCCCCGAAATTTTCAAGCAGCACGGCGAAGCTCACTTCCGCGACCTTGAGAGCGAGGCGGTGGAGTCGGTAGCACCCATCTCGGGCGCGGTCATAGCGACGGGCGGCGGCGCGGTGCTCAGAGGGATGAACGTTGATGCGCTCCGTAAGAACGGAAGGATATACTTTATCGACAGACCGCTTGATGCACTTATTCCCACCGCCGACAGACCTACGGCATCCACCGTATCCGATATAGAAAAACGATATCACGAGAGATATGAAATATACAGGTCGGCGGCAGACGTTATCATAAATGCGGACACCACAATAGACAAGGTCGCTGAAGCTATACTTTCCGACCTTCTCGGTTAAAACTAAGCCTACGGGCAAGAGGAACATTTTATGAAGCTATATATCATTAACGGTCCGAATCTCAATATGCTCGGCATACGCGAGGTAAGCAAATACGGAAAGCAGGATTATGCCGCCCTCTGTGCTCTTGTGCGCGAGCATTGTCTGAAAAAGGGCGTTGAAACGGTATTTTACCAGTCCAATCACGAGGGCGACCTTGTTGATAAGATACAGGAGGCATATTTCGAGGGGGCTGACGGTATAGTCATAAATCCCGGCGCGTATACCCATACCAGCGTTGCGCTTCTCGATGCCGTGCTTTCAACGAGTCTGCCCTGCGTTGAGGTTCATATAACAAAGGTAGAGGAGCGCGAGGATTTCAGGCAGATAAGCTATATCAGGCGCGCCGCAGTCGCAACTATAACCGGCAAGGGCTTTGACGGTTATCTTGAGGCCTGCGATATCCTCATAGGAGGACAGAGTGAGAGCGGTAATTAAGCCGAGCCGTGCAGAGGGTACGGTCAGAGCTCCCGCATCGAAGAGCATCGCCCACCGACTTCTTATATGTGCGGCGCTGGCAGAGGGGACGAGCTATATTGACGGCATTACACCCTGCGAGGACGTTCTTGCCACGGTGGACTGCCTCAGAGCTCTCGGCGCGGAAATATCCGTCACGGACAACGTATATACCGTGCACGGCTGTGATATGAAAAAGAGCGCACCTACCACCATGCTCTATGCAAGAGAGAGCGGAAGCACACTGCGATTTATCATACCTATCGCGGCACTTTCGGGCGCGAAATGCGCTATAAGCGCCCATGATGCGCTTCTGAAAAGACCGCTTTCGGTTTATGAAGATATATTCAGAGAAAAGGAGCTTATGCTCTTAAAAAACAATAAGATAATCCACGTTGACGGTCCTCTTCCATCGGGAGAATACAAGCTCCCCGGTAACGTGAGCAGCCAGTTTATATCCGGGCTTTTGTTTGCCCTGCCGCTCGCCGAGGGTGAAAGCGTTATCAGGATAACGCCGCCCTTCGGAAGCCAATCATACGTCAGGCTGACTCTCGATGCTATGCGCTCATTCGGGGTGGATGCCTATTTTGAGGATAGTCATACGATACGTATTCCCGGCGGTCAGCGATATGGGGCAGGCAGATTTACTGTTGAGGGTGATTATTCGGGCGCGGCATTCCTTGATGCGCTTGCTCTGCTCGGCTCGGACATCGAAGTCCTTGGGCTCAACCCCGAATCGGCACAGGGCGATAAGGAATATCAAAGAATATACCCTCTTATGAAGGAGGGCGGACAGACGGTGAATATTGACGACTGCCCCGATCTCGGACCGATACTTATGGCACTCGCGGCGGCACTCGGCGGTGCCGAGCTGATCGGCACGGCACGCCTTAGGATAAAGGAAAGCGACAGAGCCGCGGCTATGGCAGAGGAGCTTCGTAAGCTTGGCGCGCGCGTCACGGTTTATGAAAATTCGGTGGTTATAGAAAAATCCGAGCTTCATACACCGGCAGAGCCTATATGCGGACACAACGATCACAGAGTCGTTATGGCTATGGCGGTGCTGCTGACGCTCACCGGCGGAGAAATAGAGGGCGCAGAGGCAATAAGCAAAAGCTATCCGTCATTCTTTGAGGATATTAAGGCTCTTGGAATCGAGGTTACCACTTATGAATAAGCTTACCAAGGACACTAAAATACTGATCATCGGTCTTGGAGTTATCGGAGGCGGATATGCTAAGGCGCTTACCTATTCGGGCTACCGACACGTTCGCTGTATAACCAAGAACGCATCCGATATAGACTATGCACTAACCCACGGAATTATTGAATGCGGCTCAACAGAGCCCGATGCCGAGCTTATAGCAGACTCGGAGCTGATCGTCTTTGCTCTTTACCCCACGGTATTCATTGATTGGATAAAAAAATACCGCCATCTTCTGAAAAGCGGTACTGTTATAACCGACGTTACGGGTATCAAGGGCGGTATAGTTTACGAGATACAGCAGCTTCTCGGCGAGGATATCGAATTTATTTCGGCGCACCCGATGGCAGGCCGCGAGAAGAGCGGTGTTGAATACAGTAGTGCAGAGGTATTCAGAGGGGCAAACTATATAGTTGTGCCTACCGAGAGGAATACCGAGGCGGCGATAGCTATATGCGAGAGTCTTGGAGAGGCACTCGGCTTTGCGAGGGTGACCAGGCTCACGGTGGACGAGCATGACAGAATGATAGCATTTCTCTCTCAGCTCACCCACTGCATAGCGGTGACTCTTATGAACTCAAATACAGAGCCGGGACTTGAAAAATATACGGGTGACTCATTCAGGGATCTGACGCGTATCGCAAAGATAAACGATCTTATGTGGAGCGAGCTGTTTTTGCTTAACAAGGATGCACTTGTCAGCGAAATGGATGCCTTCACCGAAAAATTCGTACAGCTCAGAAATATGATAGCAAACTCGGATCAGGAGGCGATCCGCAGCGAGATGCGGAGCGCAACGAGCCGACGTGAGCTTTTCGACAAACCAAAAAATAATTGATCTACAAGAGGTACTTTTTATGAATATGCAATTCTTCCGCAAGCTCCCTATCCCCATGGAAATAAAGGAGCAATTCCCTGCCTCCGAGGCGGTAAAGGCAACGCGCGCCGCAACGGTCGAGGAGCTTAAAAATATATTTTCCGGCAAGTCGGACAAGTTCCTGCTCGTTATAGGCCCCTGCTCTGCCGACAGAGAGGATGCCGTCCTTGATTATATCTACCGCCTGAGATGCGTTCAGGAGAAGGTCAAGGATAAGATATTTATCGTTCCGAGAATATACACCAACAAGCCGAGAACCACCGGCGAGGGCTATAAGGGTATGCTTCATCAGCCCGATCCAAATTCGGATCCCGATCTTCTCAAGGGCATCGTTGCGATAAGAAAGCTCCATATCCGCGCTATCGAGGAAACCGGCTTCGGTTGTGCCGATGAGATGCTCTACCCCGAGAATCACAGATACCTTTCCGACCTTCTTGCCTACGTGGCTGTAGGTGCGAGAAGCGTTGAGGACCAGCAGCACCGCCTCACCGCAAGCGGTCTTGATATCCCCGTCGGAATGAAGAATCCCACCGGCGGCGACCTTTCGGTCATGATGAATTCCATAAAGGCGGCGCAGAGCTCGCACGTATTCTGCTACCGCGGATGGGAGGTAAAGAGCGCGGGCAACCCCTATGCACACGCAATCCTCCGCGGATACGTCGATAAGCACGGAAAGTCGCATCCGAATTATCACTATGAGGATCTCTCCAATCTCACCGAGCTTTATGCCGCATCGGATCTCGCTAACCACGCCTGCGTGATAGATACTAACCACGCAAACTCCGGCAAGAAATACCTCGAGCAGATAAGAATTGCAAAGGAGATTGCCGATAGCCGCGCATATAACCCCGAATTCAGACGCATCGTCAAGGGACTTATGATAGAGAGCTATATCGAGGACGGCTGCCAGAAGATATCGGCAGACGAGGTCTACGGAAAGTCTATCACCGATCCCTGCCTCGGCTGGGAAAAGACCGAAAGACTTATATACGATATTGCCGAGTGGATGTGAGTGCGTGAGCATTCAAGTTAAATGGTAAAAATCTTTTTCGATTTGGATTTTATAATTAAAAGTGTCTTATGCCTATCAGTTGGCACAAGACACTTTTATTATTCTTCTTTTCACACTTGAGCAGCATTTCGGTAATATGCACAAAAACTTTCTTTAAATTTTTACACCGCCAGCGGCAAAAAACTATTGCGAAGAACTTACCATTTATTGTATAATAAATCTAGAGCATAGGAGATCTATCCGCGCGTTTTCTTACGCAAGCGAGGCCTTATTCAAATAGCATATCAATGGGAAAAATACGACAATAATGACAAATATACTCGAGGTAGCTCGGATGAATGCGAAAGCTCTTATGGGATGAAGAAGCAAATTATCTCGGATAGTAAGATCATTTATTATTGCAAAAATCCTCTTGACTCCACCGATGATTTTAATTCATTTGCATTTTCTGTAGAATGGAAATTAAGCGATGTTTAATTTAAACGAAACAATTAGATTTGAAAGTGAATTCTTAAGCTCGTTTTCTTTTGCGGCGATATTTCTAAAATTTCAAAAGGTGATATATGAAAAAAAGCATTTTTTGTTTATTAGTGCTTTGGGTATTAATTGCACTCACAGGTTGTGTTAATAGCTTTTATTTTGAATACGATGATCTTGCGCGAGATGTAGAAAAAGCCGAAATAATTAATCTCGATAAAAACCACACCATTGATGAAGATATTGAAGTAGTTCATACGCTTACATATGATGAAACATTGCAATTATTATCAGAGCTTTCGAAAATCGAATACAAGAACACTCCACTCGGACCGGGGATGCCTCCGACTCCTTTAGGGCTTTGCATAAGAGTTTGGTATTCCGATGGAAGGTACGAAATATATGGCTCAAGTGGAACAACTACAGCTTGGGGTGAATGCGAAAAAGATGTTTTTGATAGTTTAATTGAAAAGTATATGGTAAGCTGATTGGTATAACCTACGAAAACGAATTTTCCGAGGAATACGTGTATAATGACCTTGAACTTCTTACTTTTCATATAATTTCACTAATACCAAAAATTTGTTTGAGTTTAATGTTTATGATGCGGTGAGGAGGTTAGATTTATGGATAGAATCAATCCCGTTTTTAAGATAATACTTTGTTTAGCGATTCAAGTTATTATAGTGATTATTGTGGCAACTTGGATAAAACCGACTCCACCAAACGACTCATCTATATCAACATCAGATTCTACAACACCGAAAATCAGTGTAACATACGAAGAATACTATGCAATAGACGGAGATATTTACGAAAGCATCAGAAAAAGCTCCGCAGGTACTATATGTAGTGCCGGAGTGTGGGAGGATGGAACGTTTTTTATTGATTTCAATCGCAAAATAAATATTTATGATGCAAATGGTACATATCTTCACACATTGGAATATAACGGTTTGGACGGTGGATCGGTATACGTTGGAGCGGTAGGAGAGGACGAACTGGAGTTGTTGCATATTCGCCCCGATTATTTACAACGTATAAAAAGAACCGGTGAAGTGATAGGCGGTTATTATTTATCAGAAGAGGAAGATGATGCAAAGAAGGAAGAATTAACTCAAATAAAGCGTGGATTGTTCAAAACAAAAACCCTCTATTTGGGTGATGAAAATCAACCGGTTATAAAAATTCCACCTTATCTGACAGCACCGAATCTTCCAAATTCTTACCTGGAGGTTTATTCATCCGATGCTGCCGATGCAGAGTGCCTTTATAGTGATGAAGGCATGAGCGTTTATGTTCAATATACCGCTATGGCATTTGTTGCGCTGCTTGCGCTGGTATTCACTGTTGCCATTTTAATAAAGCGCAGGTGCTGATTGTAATAGGAGATACAACAGCATAGCTTTTTCAATAGCATAAATTTATAAACTGCTAAAACTGCATTAAATTTCGTCTATAAAACAATCGGAACATTAGGTTTGGATGTGCTTTACTATGAAATGAAAGGAGAAGATATCCTATGGACGGAAGCCGTTTACAGCTTTATAGACAAGATGATAAACTGATCATTAAAACTAATTATTTACATTGTATGTTAACTTTAAACACCCTATTATTTATATCTATTCTTTTTGCTATAGAAGTTCAGTCCTCTTTAATAGATCGCGTAATAGGTTGTTCGATAATATTAGTGATAGTCATCTCCCAAATATTCTTGGAAAAAATACTATATTTCCTATGCCCGAAAAGGTATATCCTAATAGTAAGCAAAAATAGCATAATAAATGTGAAATTCAACAAGAAAATTAAATACGATCTCGAAAAATTCGATTTTGTATTTTATCCATTTTTTCGTAGCCCTAATAATACACCTATGTTGGCGGTTTTTGAAAAAGGAACAAGAGAGATAGAAAAATGTGTTGAAATGATTTATATCTCTACCAGACAAGTTAAGGCGATTGAGCAATTTCTAAACATCAAGATAATAGGTAAAACATATAAATAAAGTTTTTTGGCTTTTCTAGCACTTAATTGTAAAGCTTTCTTTTTTGATATATTATGTTGTGTTGCTTGAACGGGCTCAGCCGCACTGTGGGGGCAATATCAGCAGAGATTAACCTCATCCACCACAACCCGCGAACCCCCGAAACTCGCTGCGGCTCGGTCACAGAACGGCTCTTGCGTTATCAACGCAAGAGCCGTTCTGCCGCTTCGCTACCCAAGGGGATACCTCATCCACCGTTTGCACGGTCCCCCTTCCCCAAGGGGAAGGCTAGTTTATTCTTCACCTTTGAGCCTCCTTGGGAGTTGGGTATAGGGCAAAAACTGCTTAAATCTGAAAAGGCATTGATTTACTTAAAAGCATAATTTCACTGCTAAGGGTACTATCTTAATTAGCCTTCCCCTTGGGGAAGGGGGACCACGCAGTGGTGGATGAGGTACATAGGGGCTAGTGAAAAGTGAAAAGTGAAGAGTGAAGAGGTATTCCCTTCGGGAATGGGATGAGGTACAGTACGAAAAAGGTGTCACAGAATTCGGTGCATAAGGTACTATTTGAATACGTAGATTTCCCCAAAACAAGCCGAGATATAATAGCTTTCCAAAAATTCCGATATAAGAAAAGGAGTAAGTTTAAATCAACCTACTCCTTTTCTTATATCACGTTCGCTTATGCGAACATTTCACGCGCGAAGCGCATTTCATGCACAAGGTGCATTTCACTTGCCCATCGGGCAAATTTCACCGCGCGGTGTTAATGACAGTGCGCTCTTATCCTCCAAGATAAGCGGCTCTTACAGACTCATCGTTAAGAAGCTCTGTGCCTGTGCCGGTCTTGGTTATCCTTCCGAGGTCGAGCACGTAGGCGCGGTGGGCTATGGAGAGCGCCTTCTTTGCGTTCTGCTCAACGAGGAGGACGGTCGTGCCCGAGGCATTTACCGTTTTTATCATATCGAATATCGTGCTTACGTAGAGCGGGGAGAGTCCCATACTCGGCTCGTCCAGAAGCAGAAGCTTCGGGCTTGACATAAGCGCACGGCTCATAGCAAGCATCTGCTGCTCACCGCCCGAGAGTGTACCCGCGATCTGCTTTGAGCGCTCCTTCAGGATCGGGAAGTAGGAATACATTTCCTCTATCTTAGTATTGAATTCCTCTTTGTCCTTCTTGCAGAAATATCCGAGCTTCAGGTTATCGAAAACCGTAAGCTCCTGGAATATACGCCTGCCCTCCGGAACCTGCGCCATACCCATAGTTATAAGCTTATGCGCCGCGGTGCCGGTTATATCGGTGCCGCCGAGGGTAACAGAGCCTGCGGACTTGGGAATTATTCCGTTCAATGCGTGCATTATGGTGGTCTTTCCTGCTCCGTTTGCTCCTATGAGCGATACTATCTCGCCCTCATTGACCTCAAAGGACACGCCCTTTACCGCCTTTATAAGTCCGTAACAGACTTCAAGATCTTTAACTTCAAGTAATGCCATATCAGTCATCTCCCAAATATGCTCTGACAACCTCAGGATTGTTCAGAACCTCATCAACTCCGCCCTCGGCAAGCGTCTGACCAAAGTTAAGCACGGTCAGCCTGTCACATATGCCCGAAACAAGGCTCATATCATGCTCGATAAGCAGAATCGTCATATCAAAATTATCGCGGACAAATCTTATGGTGTCCATAAGCTCTTCGGTCTCCTGCGGATTCATTCCCGCGGCAGGCTCGTCAAGAAGCAGAAGCTTCGGGCTGGTGGCAAGCGCTCTCGCGATCTCAAGCTTTCTCTGCTTTCCGTACGGAAGATTGCAGGCAAGAGTGTTCCTCTCCTCAAGGAGTCCGAATATCGAAAGAAGCTCCTTAGCCTTCGCTCTCATTCGCTTCTCTGCATCAAAATGGCCCGGCAGACGAAGCATACTGACGAAGGGATTGCACTTGAACTCAGGACGGTTATGAAGACCTACCATTACGTTTCTTATAACGCTCATATTGTTGAAGAGCCTTATATTCTGGAAGGTTCTTGCAATTCCCTTTGCATTTATCTTCTCCTGCGAAAGTCCGCGAAGCTCCTCTCCGTCAAGATAGAAGGTTCCCGTCGTCGGAAGATAAACGCCGGTAAGCATATTGAATACGGTGGTTTTTCCTGCACCGTTCGGCCCTATAAGACCGTATATCTCATTCTTCCTTATTTCAAGATTAACGTTATCAGCCGCCTTAAGACCGCCGAAGGAGATACCGAGAGCATCTGTTTTCAAGATTATATTTTCCATTTCGGTTCCTCCTTATTTGTTGTTTGTATCCGGCTTATCCGGATTATAGTTTGAAAGTGCAAGGTCGGTCGAAAGCACCTCGTCGGTGATGATCTTTGTGGGTATCTCGTCCCACTCGCCAGCATCATCGGTTACGGTTGCGGCATCGTGGCTGATCTTGAACAGCTTTTCACGGATTGCCACGCCGAGAAGCTTAAGATTGAATCTCTCGCGCACGGGCTTAAGGGCAGGTGCGTTCTTATAGATTACCATAAGGATAAGGATAAGCGCGTAAACAAGAGTTTTTACTGCCGCCATATCGCCCGAAAGATTTGATTTAAGAACAAAGTTGATATAGGTTATAAGCGCTGCCGAAAGTATCGAGCCGCGGATAGATCCCATTCCTCCGAGGACTACCATTACGAGGATCTCGATAGAGTAGTTATATGAGAAGAAGGAATACTGTATGGGCGATGCGGTGCCTGCGTATATAACGCCTGCCATGCCCGCAAAGAATGCCGAAATAACGAATACGAAGAGCTTGTAATAGGTTACGTTTATTCCCATCGCCTTTGCTGCGATCTCGTTATCTCTTATCGCGGTGATCGCTCTTCCGTGCTTTGAACGGATGAGGTTCTGGATAAGGGCAAGCATCAGAAGCCCGACAAGGAAGGTGGGGATGAAGAGAGGCATCGCCGTGTTTCTTGCAGCAAGGAATGCCGAATACCACTTGGTTTCAAGTCCCTTTGCTCCGCCGAGGAACTCAAGGTTCTTACATATATTACGGATGATCTCACCAAAGGCCAGCGTTACTATCGCGAGATAGTCACCGCGGAGTCTGAGTGCGGGAAGTCCTACGATAAAGCCGAATACCGCAGCCGCAATACCGCCGACGATCATACCTATAACAAGAACGATCATAAGAGGAAGCTTATCCACAAGCCCGTTACATACAAGCGAGCCGAGATATGCGCCTACGCACATAAAGCCCGCGTGACCGAGCGAAAGCTCTCCGAGGAAGCCGACAACGAGGTTCAGCGATACCGCAAGTATCATACTGTAGCCTATCTGAACAAGGAGCGTGGGAGTAGACCTGTTAAGCGCTCCCGCATAATGAAGGATAGTGAAAAGAATAAGAGGAAGAAGGACTATTATATAATTCACGTAATGCTTAAGCTTGAAGCTCTGCTTTACGTTAGCAAAATACTCACGCATTTTTCTCTGGCCTCCTTATACCTTTTCTCTGCGCTTCTTACCGAGAAGTCCCGTAGGCTTTACGAGAAGAACTATGATAAGAAAGCTGAATTCGATAGCCGTTGTATACGGTGCAATAACGGGGATACTGAGCGCAAGCTTCTCGATAACGCCGAGAACCACGCCGCCGATCATCGCGCCGGGAATAGAACCTATACCGCCGATAACAGCTGCGGTGAATGCCTTTATACCGGGCATTGAGCCGAGCGTAGGTGATACAGATGGAATTTGCATAAGATAGAAAAGACTTGCACATGCGGCAAGTGCCGAGCCTATAGCAAACGTAAGCATTATGATACGGTTTACGTTTACACCCATAAGCTGCGCTGCTGCCCTGTCCTCAGACACGGCAACCATTGCTCTGCCCGTCCTCGTGAAGTTGACGAACAGGGTTAAGGATACCATTATAACAGTAGCTACTATCAGGGTAACTATCGTGTGATAGTTTATGCCGCCGACAGAGCCCTTTATGGTAAAATCAACAGGATGAGATTTAGCTCCAAAGCTTATCTGCGCAACTCCCTGCAGCAGATAGCTTACGCCTATCGCGGTAATAAGAACCGCTAAGGGTGATGCGCCGCGCAGAGGGCGGTAGGCGCATTTTTCTACACATACACCAAGCACCGTACACACCACGACGGTCACCACGACGGCAAGGATCTTCGCCCATATGCCGTTACCCATCATAAGGGTGGTAAAAACGGTATATGCGCCGACCATTATAACGTCACCGTGCGCAAAATTCAGCATTTTTGCTATGCCGTATACCATTGTATATCCCAGCGCTATCAGCGCGTATATCGCACCGAGGCTGAGTCCGTCTATAAGTGTACTCATTTTTATTTTCCTTTCAAAATAGGATTATTAAAGCCGTTTTTATAACTTTTCTTTACAAATATTGTATTATATCGAAGATGTCTAAACGCAATTTTGGCTTCGCGCAAAGGGGATTACCCTTTGCGCGAAGTCAATAATTTATTGATTATCAGTTGAACTCAACGATCTTGGGTGCCTTTGCACACTTACCGTCAGCAGTCCACTTCATACCGTTACCTGTAAGACCGGTGTAGGAGAAGTCTGCAGAAAGAATAACCGCCTTAACTGCATCGGAAACCTCTTTTGCACTGAGGTCGTAATCGGTAACGCCTGCCTGCTCAAGAGCCTTAGCGAATACCATAACAACGTCATATGCATCTGCTGCGAACTGATCGGGCTCTGCACCGTTGTACTCTGCCTTGTATGCAGCAACGAAGTCCTTAACTGCCTGCTCCTCGGAGTTTACGTCGAAGGGAGTGATATACATAACCTTATTGGTGATGTCGCTGATGTAGCTTGCGATACCGTCGAAGCCGTCGCATCCGAAGAATACGCCGTCACAGCCTTTGCTTACTGCAGCCTTCATGAAGAGCTGAGCCTCATTGTAATAGAAGGGCATAAAGATAACGTCACAATCAGCAAGTGCGCCTGCCTGAGTAGTAAAGTCGGTCTTGTTCTCCTTATCGAAGCTCTGCTCAACGTATGCGATGCCAAGCTCTTCCATACGTGCCTTGAATGCATCGTAAATACCCGAAGAATAGGTATCGGAGGTATCGTACATAGCGCCTACCTTTGCGTATCCCTTAGCCTTGATCTCATCTGCTGCAAGAGCGCCCTGGTCGGGATCGCCGAAGCAAAGACGGAAGGAATAATCCATATTGTCGATAACGCGGTCTGCAGATCCGGAGGGAGTCATGCAAAGAATGCTGTCTACGTTTGCCTTCTTAGCAAATGCTTCGCCTGCTCCGCTGGTTACACCGCCGAGAGAGAGCTGCATGCCCTCATCGTAAAGAAGGTCATAGTTTGCTGCTGCCTGCTCGGGAGTTCCCATATCATCAAGCATAGAAAGGGAAAGCTGGAGGCCACCCTTTGCATTAACATGCTTAATCGCGAGCTTTGCACCGTTCTGAACAGACTGTCCGTAGGATGCTGCGTCACCGGTCAGGGGACCTGATACACCGAGCTTGAAGCTCTCGTTCTTGGTCTTGCCGCAGGATGAGAGCGCGAACGCCGCCGTTGCCATCATTGTCACAGCCATTGCAGCTGCAACCATTTTTTTGAGTACTTTTTTCATTTTTTTGTTCTCCTTGTTTATATTTAAAATTTGAAGACTAAAATAAAATATGCACATCGGATATGATGTGCAATAAAATCAACCTATTATATAATTAAGGTAGGATTCCATTCACCCCATCATCCGGGAATAATATATGGACTTTTAATTCGAATAATTCTTCCTATAATGAGTCGTATAACAAAAATAGCGGAAATCGCCACAACAGAGAGCGAAATTCCGCAAATAGAAAGTATAGAGGAGTCAGAGCAAAATGCACCCTTGGCACAGCTCGAGGACATAGCAGAGGTATTCATATCGAAATTCATCATAGTCTGCATCGTCATTGTTTTCTCCTCCTTTTTTAAAGATGCTCCTATTATAGCTTATATTTCGGCATTTGTCAATAGTTTTTGGTATGAAAGTTTCTCATACCCCATATATTTTTTTGCATATATTCACTTTATTCAATCAGTATATACAAATGCAATTATATGAATGACATAAGTTTTATCACATATATACAAAAAAATCCGCTTCCTTATCTGCAAATAACTAAAAAATATTTTTCAGTTTCTTGGATTCTCATTCTTTTTTTGACATTATTGCACAAAATAAGAAGTACCGAACGGGCTTTATTCAGCCTGTCGGTACTTCTTTGATTCTTCTGTTATATGCCCCGGATAACTCCGGATCATTAACAGATCATTAGTTCTCTATAGCTTTATCAGCCTACAAGTCCCGAACGCTCTATACCCTGAACCAGATATTTCTGGCAGAAGAGATAGATTATGATAAGGGGTGCTATTACCATCATACCGGAAGTATTCTGAATGATATTCTGGTAAAGCGGCCAGCCCGCAAACGTAAGGGACATATTTGAGAGCGAGTCGGGGATCTTGGTATAGATATCCGACATAAGATAGAACTCCGAGTTGAAGGTCCAGAACAGACCGCTGTAGAATTCATCCGTCCACTGCCAGGAGAATGAGAACAGGAATACCGTTATCATCATAGGCACGGAAAGAGGAAGAATTATCTGGAAGAAGGTTCTGAACACGCCCGAGCCGTCAACGTAAGCCGACTCCTCAAGCTCATCGGGTACGCCCTTGAAGAACTGCCTCATAAGATATATATATAGACCGTTCTTGAATGCGAGACCGAACAGAGAAAGAAGTATAAGCGGCCACATCGTATCTATCATCTGGAATGGCTTTCCGAATATCAGCTCTATCGGTCCGCGATATCCCCACGCCTGAACCGTGAAAATATCGAACTCAGCGAAGTGCTGAAGGATAGCAAGACGAAGCGCTCTGTGAGGTATGATCATCGAAAGGACAACTATACCCATAATCAGCGAATTACCCTTGAATTTGAACTTTGCAAGACCGTATCCTATAAGGCAAGCAACGAGAGTCTGTATAAGAGCGCAGAGTATCGAGAGCAGTGCCGTATTCAACAGTGCGTCAAAGTAATGGTTCTCTACGATTATATATCTGTAGAGCTCAATGGTGAAGTGCTTCGGGATAAGCGATACCGTTGCATCAACGATATCCTCCTTAGTCATAAAGGAGCCCGCAATTCTCGAGAAGAAGGGATAGAGGATTACGTAAGATACGCCAAGCATCATAACGAATCTGAAGAAGTTTATCGCCAGCTTCGTCCATGTGTTAAGCGTTTTTGCCTTACTCATAAGACGCTCTTTTAAGGAAAGCTTGCCTTCGTAATCAACACGTATAGAATTCTTCGTTTCTTTAGTTACATACGTTTTGTTTTCCATAGCGCACCTCCTTAATCTCTTCTCTGATAGAATATGAACGTAGATGCGATTCCCGCGAATGCCGCTATGATAAGTATGATGATACCGAAGTAGATCCAGGACATCGCCGTTGCGCTGTAGGGATTAGCTCCGTATACCTGGTTGATATACTTGATCATGGGATTCTGAGTTCTCGTGAAGGCGTCTATTATAGTGTAAACCGCATTAACGAGTATCATGGGCGAGATCATCGGGAAGGTAACCTTCCAGAAGGTTTCCCAGCCGGTCGCACCGTCTATACGGCACGCCTCGTATATAGAGGGCGATATAGACTGAAGACCTGCAAGGAATATAAGCATCTGAACACCGGAATAATTGATAATGTTATACACGTTGTTAACTATGTTTACAACGTACGTAACCAGCTCTCCTCCGACCTTCATGCTTGCGAAAAGACGCTCAACGTCCAGAGTGGAGACGATCTGACTTGCGCCCGACTGACCGGAACCGTCATCAATACCGCCCTGCGTCTGGTTAGACATAATATCGCCTGCATTTATAGTCTCCATTATACCTGTGGAAACTATAACGGGGAGGAAGAATATCGCACGGAATGCCGCACGGCCGAGCATCTTCTGGTTAAGAACCACGGCGATGAACAGCGAGAAGATTATTACCGCAGGAACCTCAAATACAAGCTGCTGAAGACCTGCCATAAGGTTGGTTACAAACTTTGTGTTTTTAGTGAATGCTTCTACGTAGTAGACGGGACCGATGAAGTTATATTCATCGGTTTTGAAGTTCAGCTCACTCATACTGAACCATACCGAGTCAAGCAGTATGGGCAGATAGATGAAGAGAACTCCGAGTATGAACGGCATTACGAATGCGTAGCCCGCACGTGCCTTTCTCGAATCGAGAGAGACCTTTCTTGCGCGCTTTTTCAGAAGTCCGTTGGAATCAAGTTCGGAGGGAGCTATCTCAGCGGGAGTAACCGAGATCTCATCCAAAGATTTTTCAGTTATATTTTCACTCATCTGATCTTCCTCCTTATTCTACGGGCTTCCAGCTGTTCTTTTCAAGCGTGATAGGCTCAGAGCCGCCCATATTAACGTTTACGGTATAAACGTTGTAGTTGAGGACGAACTGAACTGTATCCGTGCCGTTGCTGTAGGTTACAAGCACGATGTTACCGATATCGCTGGTGAAATCGGTGTACACGTAATCTTTATCGGTTGCGAGAGACTCTGTAATGAAGGAATACTTGGATTTGTACTCTACAGAGGAAACGTTAACGATATAATCGTTATCATCAACCTCGTGGTGGAAGTCAACGTACTCCTTTATAAGTGCATCTATCATCTCGCCGAAGGTCTTATCACCCTCAAGCTTGAAGTTCTCGATCTCATCCGTGGAAAGATTGAGTATATCAGAGAACTGTGCCATAAGGGCAGCTCTGTCAAATACTATCCTGACGTTAGTTGCATAGCCGTTTCCTGCCGCTGCAAGCTCCTCGTTGGCACGTCTTACCGCAGCCTCGGCATTTTCATCAAGAATATCAACAAGCTCGGTAAGAAGCAACATGTAATTCTTCTGCTGCTCTGCGGGATTTATTACACGCTCACCCTTGATGATTTTGTGATCGGTGATGTAGTAGTTCTGAAGACCGCCTATCGCACCGTTGATCTCCTTATAGGATTCAACAATGCTGTCGTACCAGGTATCGTAGTCAACACCGTAGTACTTGTTAAGGTTAAAGTCCTCCTTCATATAGCTGATGTTTTCGGTCTGGTAGCAAAGGATGTAGTAAAGCGATGCACCCGACTCGATCGAACGAAGGATATCATATGCGGGGGTTCCCGAATAGTTGAGGGGCGCGCCTGCATAGTTGACAGATCCGTGAAGGATCATTCCTACGAACGGAACAGCATAAGAGCAATGATTGAAATGGCTCGAATTGATGCATACGTTAAGAATATGCGTTGCATACTTTATCGCATAAATGTTACCTATATCCATCATAACCTTCAACCCGTCTTCCTCTACCATTCTTGCAAGCATCTGCTGAACGTAGGTTGCCGCATCATCACGGTTTACGGGAACATCTTTATCGAAGTTTGAATTGAGGTTAGAGCCGAGAGTTGATACCGAAATATTGGTATTGTCGTATTTTGAATACTTCTTTATGAACTTGCTGTAAAGCCTATCAAAGGACTCGGGATTTACTACCATCGAATAGTAGGTGGAAAATTCCTGAAGGATCGAATTGTATACCTGCTGGGATGCATAACGGTTATCGATCATACGGGAAACGTCCTTCTTCTTACCTACACCGTCAAACGACTCGGTATTATGAATGAACATGAAATCATATTCGGGATAGATACCGAAGTTAGCGTTGCTGTTCTTGGAAATAGCATCTGCTTGCTTGAGAAGGCGCTTATATGCGCGCTTTCCTCCGCAGGCTTTGTCCCATCTGACCTTCGTGGGATAGGTTGCCCTAAGTCCACCGTTTCCAAATCCGTTAAGACGGAAGTTGATATCGGTTATTCCCGCCTCGGAAGAGAACTTCTCATACATCTCCATAACGTCGTCAAACGTAGTGAGAGGTATCTGCTTCTCTACAGGGAAGGAGAGGAACTTGGTTGTGATCTCCATCGAGCCGAGCGCCTCTATATAAAGAGGAAGATTCTCGGTCGCCGCGGCGAGTGCCTTAAGAGTACCGTTCTTGTAAAGATACTCACGGTAATACTTAGCCATACCAACGTAGGAGGCGGGGGCGTAATCCTCACCGAGGCTCTGACCTATGGCATCATCGGTAAGCATTACGTACCTCGTTACATATGAACCGTTATACTTGGACTCGGAAACTATGGTATAATCGGTCGTACCGCCTACCGAAAGGGTTTCGGAAAGGTCGTACTTATCGGAGGGATAAGGCTTATACAAGCAGTATACGCTACCCGTACTCGTGTGTGGCGTACACTCGAATTTAAGCTCTGCAAGCGACGATCCCTGCTCTACTATTGCAAGGAAGCCGTTGGTTACTGTGTCAACACCGAACTTTCCATTCGTTGCCGCGGTTGCCGCGTCCTCATTGACAATACCGAATACAGGCATCGAGATCTGCTCACGGTGAGCACCTATGAGCCCGTTAAGCTCCGAGTAGCAGAAGTCTGCACCGTATATGGTGTTCTTTATGACCGCATTGGTCTCTACGTCCTCAAACTCAAGAACCATTCCGCTTCCATCAGGGAAGAAGATGTATCCATCATTCTTGAGGTCGCCGGAGCCGAAGAACTGAAGGGGGGTGATGCTCTCAAGGATGTATACGGTCTGATCGAAGGATATCGAGCTTGCGGGAAGACGGACAAGAAGGCTGCCGTCATCTGCGAAGGTATACTCGATCGCGCATCTGAATACAGGCTTCTGCGCAGTGTCGTCTATATAACCGCAGTATTTCTCATCCTCAAACATATCCGCAATAGTATAGTTGTCAGCATACTTTCTGAAGAGAGTAGAGGTACTGTTCTTCCAGGAGTTGGGCTTTCCGGATGCAAGAACGTACATAGGCTCAAGCGTCTCGAATACCTCTGCCTTCAAGCCCGATCCGAGAGGAGGTACATAGTAATTATATGTTTGTTGGTAAAGGTTACTTCCCTCTTCGTATTCGGCAAGGTTCTTTATGGTATATGCTCCGAGAAGAGATATAATGTTTTTACGATAAGTTTCAAGCTCCTTATGTTGGGGATCATTTGTCTTGTACTTAGTATCGTATATATCCTCCATATCCTTAAGATAGTAGTTCTTAAGACATCTGGAATTGATGTATCCGAATCTGTAAAGGTTAGTGACGTCATCCTTTGGCTTGTTGTAAGCAGGAGCGGTAAATACGTCGTACTCGCCGTTATAATTCTCGTCTGCACAATGCTCCTCCATTGCATCAACGAACGCCTTGATCGCGGGAACGAGAACCATCTCCTCATACTTATCCGCAAGAATACGTCCGGGAAGAAGATATCTCGCGGTAGTATCTCCGAGCGTGTAATTTACTCTTATACCGCCCTTTATGAATTCGGTGGTGATCTGAGATCTGAGTGCTGCCCACTGAGTAGAGTAGTAATCTACCGCAGGAGAGTTTGACGATATTTCCGAGAAGGAGATCTGAATCTGGCTCGAAAGCCTGAACTTATCAACCTCGGTCATCGTGTCATCGTAATAATAGGGGTTACTTGTAAGAACCTGGCCTGTTACGTTATTTACGTAATAGAGGTATCCCGTATATCCGTTGACGTAGATAGTGAATTTCTTGTCCGCTGAGGACATCTCACTGAGATAGCCGAGCGACTTCTCGTGCTCAAGCATTTCCTCGGGAGTATTGAACTGATAGCCTGCTGTTTTATCGTCGTGGGTTCCTCCGTAAACACCCTTGACAAAATTTGTTACCTCATCCGGGGTAAGGGTTGCGGAGGCTCCGGTGCCATTGTCGGTGTACGCAGCCGATGCCGTGAAGGGGACTGCCGCGATAACCAGGGTGAACATCATAGCTACAAGCAAAGCAGACGATATTATTTTATTAAGTTTCATTATATTACCTCCTGCTTTCTTTAGACTCGGTTGCCGATTTCCGCAAATATCGCAATTACGAAGTTGATCATCTTCATTACAAGGCTGGAGAACAGGATCGCAACGAACATGATAACTACCATTGCAACTATCGTACAAATCGTGATAAGAACGTTTTTGGGAAGTGTGTAATCGTGTGTTACAAGCATTCCGAAGAAGAGCAGCATACCTACCCAAATGTAACCAAATGTTATAAGCAGGCTTACTGTAGAGCCCTCGGATGCGGTAAGAACGTTGGTAAGAACGGTGGAAATTACTACGAGAAGAGGAAGGGGCGTCAGCGAATATGTGGTCGCCACAAAGATATCCTTGAAGCTTCCCTCACCCTCAAACAGAGTTGTAAGACACCAGTTACCAAGACACCAAAGAAGAACCGGGACGGCTATCGAAAGCACTTGAACTATTATTGTCGAATAACTGTCTCTGGGGTTGAAGATATATCCTCTTCCGACAGACTGGTAGAAGAACGCGAGAATGGTTACGCCCATTATGGTCGCACCGCCGCGGACAGATCCGCGCTGCTCGTGCTTAAGATCCCAGAATCCGTCGAATGGATGCATCCACAGGTGGAACGCGAACAGAAGCTCCTCAACATAGGACTTTCTGCCAACCTTGAGTGATGTAGCCTTGTTGACCTTCTTTGCCCAGCCGAAGAACTTGACCATGAGAACGACAACAAGTACTATGCCTGCTATTATGAAGAGCATAGCCCTACCGATGATATCCTTACGGACCTCGGCAAATGCCTTGGAATACTGAGCCGTTTCATATGCGCTGGAAAGCATCTCCATAGATTCCTTGTACTTGCCCTGATTGTAAAGAGCTTTACCGATACCTATGTATGCTAAGTCAAAGTTGTTGTTTCTTGTAAGAACCTCCTGCCAGTACAGGATAGACTCGGAATAGTTATGGTCGTTCTCATTCTTGAGAGCCGCCATTATCGTATCACAGTACTCGGTGGGAGAATATACGGTAATCTTGTTACCCGTGGTGGTGTTATCAAGAGCAAGAAGATAGTTTACACCGTCAACCTCGTGATAGGTAATAGCTACAAGATTCGTGGTGTTTCCGAGCTGCTCGCCCACATCACCGAATGCGAAGAGAAGGTTACCGTTCTGGTCGTAGGTAAATATCTTGTTATGCTTTCTGTCCATGATGGACCAGGAGTTCTCTGCTCCTACTGCAACGTCAAATATCTTAGATACACCGGTTCCGGTCGAAAGCATGGATGCCGCAACCTCTCCGCCGGGATCGAAGAATCCGTTACGCTTCATTATCTCATCTCCCGCGGAGTTGAGCTTCTTTACGGGCGAGAAGTCTGCCTTCTTGGATTTGATAGCCGCATACTGCTTAGCCTCATCAATGCTATCATTAGTTACGTAAACAAAGCCGTAATCGTCTACGGTTATGTTGTTGTAGGAAACAGAAAGGTTGCTCGCCTGGCTCTGTCTCTGCTCTCTGGTCTGGAATCTTCTCCAGATCATTTCAATAAGGCTGTATGTAACCTTCTGTGCGCCGATAAATCCTGTGAAATCGCCCGCACCCGACATAACTATAACACCCTCGAAGCACTGCTTCGATACGATGAATATTCTGCCGTACTGGTCTACTGCGATCGCACTGGGCTTGAATGCACCCTCCGTAAGAAGGTCGGAATCAGGCTTTTCAAGCGTTTCAACGTGATTGTAGTCTTTATCGAATATTACTATTCTCGAGTTGCCGGTATCGCAGACGTAGAGATACTTATCTCCATCCTCGGTATTGTCATCGGTAACGAATACGCCCTCGGGAGTGAGGAGCGACTCCTCGTTGCCGTAGCTGCTGTCGACATACTTGTCGATAACTGCTATAGTCGTATAATACTTATTAAGAACTACGATACGGTTGTTATCCTTATCCGCTATATACACGTTTCCGTCCTGGTCGGTGACAAGGTCGGACTCAGCCGTGCTGGAAAGAGGAAGGTTGCCGAATTTTTCCTGCTTGAGATTCATATCGTTTGAATCTATAACAAGATTTGCCGAATAGGCGGTGGGCGACTTGAGCGGCTCGCCGTCTATTGAGTAGGTATAGGTGTCATATGCATCAAATGCCGAAGAATAGATAGTGCCGAAGAGCATTATGAACACTAAAGATATTATCAATATTTTAGAAATTTTTCTTTTCATTATGCCCTCCTTAATCCTTCATACCCGAGGATCCCATCGTTTCTATGATCTGGCTCTGGTTAAGAACGAATACCAGAATAGGAACAAGCATCATTACAACGGTTGCCGCAGCACCCGCGCCCGAACGGGCTATACCGCCCGAAAGGATCTGCTGGATCGCATAGTTGAAGGTTTTTAATTCCTCCGAGTGAATGTAGATAGAGGAGCCCGAGTTCCAGAGGTTCTTGAAGCACTCGATGATAAGAGTAAGCCATGCGGGCTTAACCATCGGCATTGCTATAATAAGATAGGTACGGAACTCGCTCGCACCGTCCAGTCTTGCGGACTCAAGAACTGTATCCGGAACAGAGGTTTCCATGAACTGCTTCATAAGATAAAGTCCTATAGTCGTTGCCATAGAGGGAACGATTATAGAGAGATAGGTATCTATCCATCCGAATGCGGAAAGAATTATGAAGTGAGTTACCTGGTTTACCGTAGAGTGGAACATTAGCGACATAACTATGATATTGAATATCGCCTTTCTTCCGGGGAAGCGAAGCTTTGCAAGCGAATATGCTGCCATTGATGCGAATATAAGGTTTCCGAGAGTACCGCATATAGTGATAAACACGGTATTGAATATGTATCTCGAGAAGGGTACCCAGGAGTCTCCCATAAGAGTGAACAGGTCACCGAAGTTCTCAAGAGTGGGACGCATAACAATAAACTTCGGGGGGAACATGAACAGCTCGTCAAGAGGCTTAAGGGACTGAATTACAACGTAATACATAGGTAGGAACATAAAGAGTCCCAGAATGGTGAGCATTATGGTTATACCGGTATCACCGCCGGCGGATCTGTTGAGGACGACTCTATGTCCTCTTGTTCTTAACTTCTTTGCCATAATTACTCACCTACCTTCGAAAGCGCCTTCTTTATAACGATGTTCGAGGAGAACATTATTACAAAGAGCACAACGGCTATCGCCGAGGCGTAACCTATTTCGTATCTCTGTCCACCGTAGTCGTTAAGATGGTGCATTATGGTGTGAGCCGCATAATCAACCGAGGGGAATCCGCAAAGTGCGTCAACGACTGCACCGAATCCGAAGGAGTTGGTTATTGCAAGCACCGCACCGAACATCAGCTGAGGACGCATGGTGGGAAGAGTTATATACCAGAGCTCCTGCCAACGGTTCTTGATACCGTCAACAGCGGCAGCCTCGTACATAGAGCGATCTATGGTTTGGAAGCCCGCTATGAATGACAGGAACGCCGTTCCAAGCGAGGTCCAGAGTGCAACTACGATACAAAGAGGCATTACGTATTCTGCGTTTTCGAACCAGAGGATCGGCTCGGAGATAACTCCAAGGTCGATCATAGTTGCGTTTACCCATCCGTAAGAGTCGGACGAGAAAAGTGTCTTCCATATAAGATATACCTGACCTGAGATCGAGGGCGCATAGAATATAAGGGTTACTACCGCACGGATCTTGGGAGGAAGCTCATTTATGAACCACGCGATAAGAAGCGAGAGAAGATAGGAAACAGGTCCTGTGATCGCCGCGAATATCAACGTGTTCTGACATGCCAGAAGGAATATATCGTCTTCAAGGAAAAGACGTGTGAAGTTGCTGAAGCCCATCCAATGTGGGAACTGGAGCATGTTGAAGTCTGTAAGACTCAACAGCATGGAAAGGAATACGGGAAGGACCGTAAATATTATAAACAGAAGGAAGAACGGCGCGAGCATAAAGTAAGCGGTCTTGCTGTTCTTCATCTCTTCCCACGTCCATCTCAGCTTCGACACTTCTGAGCGCTTTACCGGGCGCTTTGTCTCTGCATTAGTCTGTGACATTTATTTATCTCCTTAACATATTTCTCGGATTGAATTACGGTTGGGGGCTGCCGGGAGCACCTATAGGAAGGCCATACTCCATTCTCTTACGCTCAAGCTCGGAATTGATAGCATCAATATAACCGGTAAGAGCATCAACTGCATCGGCGCCATCGTTTACCGCCGCAAGGAATGCGAACTTCGTATATCTGTTGATGATATAAGAGCCGGGATAGTTAACTATAGAGGAAAGGTGGCTCATCTGATCCTCGATAGCCGCCTTCTCGCTTGCAGTCCACGAAAGGTTCTGCAGAGCGTGAATATTAGCCGACTCATACTTAGCCGAGGGACCTATGAGCGCAACCATCTTGTTACCGTAGTTTGCCTGTACTTCCGCACTGGTCTGCCACTGCATATACTGCCATGCTCCGAGAACGTCCTTACATCCGTGAAGCATTACGGTAGCACCTATACCTGCAAGCGAATCGTAGTTAAAGGTTCCGTCCTCTCTGTGGGTACCGGGAAGCGAGGTGAACTCCCAAAGACCTGCGATCTCAGTCGCATATACGATAAGCTGGTTGTATATACCTGCATAGTCGCCTATAACTATAGGCATCTCACCCGTTCTGAAACGGTTAGCCGCATCGTAGGATACGGGGAAGGAGTAGTCACTGTAAAGACGGCAGACGTAATCGAATGCCTCAAGCGCTACGTTGGTATCAAGTCCGATCTCTGCACCTGCATGCATAGGATCGTCGGTGTACCTCCACATATTACCGCCCTTCTGGTAGATCATAAAGTCGATAGCCGAAATGTAGTTTACTCCGATCGACATATTGTTGGTCTGAAGAACGGGAAGGATAGCAAGGAGCTGATCCCATGATTCCGGAACCTCGAGTCCAAGCTCTGCGAATATATCCATTCTGTAGAACATCATAGCAAAGCTCATCGTCTGAGGAATACCGTAGGTTACGTCAAGCAATCTGAGCGTATCCATAGCCGCGGGTACGAAATTGTTATCTGTTACCTCCTTGAAGGTTTGCGATACGTGAGTCAGCTCACCCTCGACCTTCGCAGGATCGTTTACAACGAAATATGTGCCATCCTTTTTGTATGTATAATAATTGGAAGAGAAAACTTCATTCTGAACCTCTTTACGAGGATCGTTACCGCTGACTCCGAGAACCGCATCTCGGATAGCATAATTGATAACGTCGGACGAGCCGAGTCCCATATATACATCGGGGCCCTTGCCCGAAAGGATCGAGGGAAGAAGCGTTCCTCCCGTTACGAGCTTCAGCGTTACTGCAACGCCTGTAGACTCGGTAAAGCTATTCTCTGCGTCTATCATGGTACGCCAGATCTGGGACTGGTCACGTCCGGATGCAAGCCATACCTCTACTCTTCTGGAATTCTCATTGGGAACAGACGTAAGTCCCATCTGATCGTAATCGGTGAAGAACGACCAGAAGAAGGAGGATATCTCAAATCCGATGGACTTGAAGAAGCCCGCCTTCGCCTTCCTGAGTGCCGCCTTATCGCTTGCATCCGCGGGGCAGACACTGATACTGTCCACAACGAGGGATGCCGCCTTGGAATTGTTTATCCATGTACCGAGAGTACCAAGGTAGGACTTAAGAGTAGACATATTCGCCGCCACGTAATCTCCGTCGTCGGAGCCCATAGTATCAAGAAGGATAGCTATGGTGTGGAGAGTGGTGGTATGAGATCCTGTGGTTCCGCAAAGCTCCTCAAACTCAAGCTTGACCGCCTCAAGCTCCTTAGCCTGAACAAGGAACTCGTAAAGGACCTCGGGCATAATGTCAAGGAATCTGTAATCGCGGTACTTATCGGGATCGTTACCGGTAAGCTGAAGAACTCTCAGGTAGCACTCGTTTATCTTGTTAAGCGAGTTCTCAACGCGCTGGATAAGCTCCTTAAGAGTTCCGAGCGAGCATTCGAGATACAGCGTATACTCAACGCCCTGCTCGAAGTAGAACTGGAACGGATCGCCCGAGCCGTCGGTAATGTAGGTGGACTGCCACTCCTTATCGTAGTTGAACTGTGCGTTATGTGCCTCTGCGAACGGTACTGTAGGTGTACCGTCGGGAAGTCCGTAATCACCGCCCGAAAGCTTTATGGAACGGCAGATATACATACCCTGACGTCCGTTCTGCTTGTAACGCATGGAGAACTTATAAAGACCGGTCTTATTGACGGTGAACTTGTACGCCGCCCACTGTCCTACGGTGCTGTAGCTGTTCTCACCTATTACATTATATACCTGCGCCTTGGACTTTATAGGATAGTTTCCGGCAGAGGAATTGTCGTTGGTGGCATATACCGAGGAGTCGGATACGAAATCGGGGAACTCCGCCTCAAGAACGGTTATTTCGCCCTTATCGGGTGCGGTGTATCCCTTGTTTGCATACTCCGCAAGAACCTGACTGTAGGTAGGAACAACCGCGGTATCATCATCGACGGGAACAAGCTCGATGGAGCTTACGATCATAGGCTCACGCTCTGCCTCAAGGGTGAGAGTATGAGTACCGTTGAGGATATAGAAGCGGAAGTAATCATGCTCATATCCGGTGGAATCCTGACAGTAGTAGGTTGACCAAGTGGGCTTCTCTACAACGTCGGGTGCCATGGAGTTTCCGTTGATATCCTGAGATATCTTATACTCGGTGACCGTCTTCTTACCGTCCTTTATCGCGGTGACGACCTTGTAATATCCGTCGTCACGAGTCTCGTGAACTACCGAGTAGTTGTCCTTCTCCGTAGTATCGGTAGTCTCGTTCTTAACGACGTTATCGGTAACCCAATGCTTTGCTATACTGAGGTTACCTGACTCCGAGAACGGAAGCCTATCATCAATGAAGAGCTTACGCTCGATCACACTTATACTGCTCTCGGACGTGAGGCAGTTGTAATATACGATGCGTATGTAGTACATGCCCTTGGCTTCCTCGGGAACGGTAAATGACCAGGTTGCCGATCCGGTAGCGGGAAGATAAAGAGCATTTGCATAATTAGGGTTTGACTTGAAATCCACCCAATTCTGCTGATTGATCTGCTGAGCATCTATGCAGACCTGACTGTCCGAAACCTTCTCAACACCCTGAACTGTAGAGTTGTCGAGAAGTATTATCGCAGGTCCGGGTTTAGTGCCGGCTTCCTTGTGCGGAGCGATATACTCGGCATAAGACGTGGTCCCTATCAGGGACTGCATCTCATCAAGCGTCGCCGCAGTGCTGTCCGGCTTAAGCTCACCGGCGGACACCGTAAGAGCAACGGCACTGAGCAGCATAGCCGCAGAAAGGATGAAACAGATCACCTTCTGAAACAGTGACTTCTTCATGAAAAGTTTTCCTCCAAGATTTTCTTTTTCTCACGCGTGTGAAGCGCGAGTGTTATGTACTAAATTATAGCACAATCAACTAAGATTGTCAAGATAGGTTTTTTACGGTAGTACTCCCTCCGACCGCAAAAAAAGATAGATGAATTTGCCAAATATTTTTTTATGTAAACTTAAGGTTACGCATTTTTTTAAAAAATTCGGCAAAAAACGAAAAGAGTAAATGAAATTTACCCGAGAAACTCGCCACGTGCCCGCCGTTTACAAAAAACAGGACACTTGAAGGTAAATTACATTTACTCTTTTTACAGGTCGAAAACCTTTTATTTAGCATTTTGGTATTTTTGCCGCGTACTTGTGAAAAGTGCACAATTTTTCAAAAGTTTTTTCTACACATATGACAATCACTCATTTTTCTGTGCATGATGTGTAAATTCGACACGTCCCCCGGCTGATGCGACAAGAAGGGGTATCCGGATGCGCCCTTCACACAAGTGCCGATATCAAAAAATTGAGAAACGTCATAAGGCTGAATCCGATCGAAAACGCTATAGGGCGGATATTATTTATCCTTACCTCTTTGCGCTCCTTATCCGAACCGTCCTCTGATGCCACAAAGATCATAGCACCTGCCGCAAGCGAAAGCGCGATCGGCAAAAGTGACTCCGATACTCCCGCAAAAAAGTATCCGAACATAACTCCGACTACCTCGGCAAGCCCTGTCATAGCGGCAAATGCAAGACTTTTCACAGGGCTGACGCCTGCGGCAATGAGAGGCGGTATAACCACCATTCCTTCGGGGATATTCTGCAGAGCGATAGCCCCGGCTATAACGAAGGCTCCCGCAAGATCGTCACCCGCGAAGCCGACGCCCGCAGCGATCCCCTCGGGAAAATTATGGATAGCCATGGCAAGGACAAACAGGAGCGATCTTTCCCATTCTCTTTTCTTTTTCACCGTGCCTGAGGGCTGAGCTGCCAAGTCGCATCTGCCCTTCCCTGCCGCGCGGCTTACCAGAGCCGCTATAAAGCCCGCGAGCGGAATCATTACAGCGCCCGTCACTATTCCGAGCGACACCGTCAGCGCCTCGCCTATGCTACCTTCTCCGAGCGCCGGGATTATAAGACCGAAAACCGATGCGGCAAGC
Source organism: Oscillospiraceae bacterium (assembly GCA_015064555.1). Classification (GTDB taxonomy): domain Bacteria; phylum Bacillota; class Clostridia; order Oscillospirales; family CAG-272; genus UBA1740. The sequence goes on along the minus strand of SVRZ01000002.1, from coordinate 61,616 downwards.
ATTATACCTGCCGAAAAGGCAATAATAACGTCTGCAAATCTCAAAGCCATCCGCTTGAACAAAAATCCTATAACAGCACCCGCGGCAGTAGCACCGCCTACACCGAGCGCCGTAAGAAAAACTATTTTCATATCCTTTATTCCTTTAACGTAAAATGGTTTTCTCTTTACAGTTTATGTCCTATGCGGTACTGTTGACAATTTCACTGTTATAAACGAACCTGCCATTTTTGTGCATAATACACTATCCTTATGCGCTTTATTAACAACAAAAAACAGGAATATGGGATATGTATGGATTTTTTACTTGAAAAATAGCGAAATTTGTGATATAATGTCCTTATGCTCATTTGCAGCAACGAAAGGAGACAATTCTTTGAAATATTACATTCTATATAATCCTCTTGCCGGTCACGGAGGCTGGGAAAAAGCACTCTCCGATGTCAAGGAGATGCTCAATGACGCCGAATGCCTGAACGTTATCGATCTTTCCGATTACAAGGAGCTTTACGAAAAACTCACTCCCGAGGATACGGTGGTGCTTCTCGGAGGCGACGGTACTATAAACAAATTCGTCAACGCAACAGAGGGATACGAGCTCCCATTCGACGTGCTCTACTATCCTACGGGCACGGGAAATGATTTCGTGCGCGACCTCAAGGACGTTGACACCAGCCGCCCCTTTTCTATCAAAAAATATATCACCGATCTTCCCAAGGTTACCGTTAACGGACAGACCTACAGATTTTTAAACGGAGTTGGCTTCGGAATAGACGGCTACTGCTGTGAGGTCGGAGATAAGATAAAGGCGGAGTCCGACAAGCCCGTAAATTATACCGCAATTGCGATAAAGGGACTTCTTTTCCACTTCTCGGCTCCGAATGCGACCGTTACGGTAGACGGTAAGAGCTACGAATACAAGAAGGTATGGATAGCTCCCACTATGAACGGAAGATATTACGGCGGTGGAATGATGCCTACCCCCGATCAGGACAGACTCGCAGACGAAAAGAAGGTTTCTCTTATGCTCTTCCACGGCTCGGGTAAGTTGAAAACGCTTATGATATTCCCTTCTCTGTTCAAGGGTGAGCACGTAAAGCACACCGAGTGCATAGCAATACATAAGGGCAAGGATATAACCGTTACCTTTGATAAGCCCACCTCTCTTCAGATAGACGGAGAGACACTCCTTAACGTTACCGAGTATAAGGTAACCGTTTGATCTGAATCTGATAAACACTTGACAACAACACAAATAAGGATCTCTTGTTAAAAATTCAATAAAAAACTGCAGAAGCACTGCTTTTTTCAGAGCTTCTGCAGTTTTTATTCGGTTGCGCCTAAACATGACGCCCATTTTATTCGGGAGAAGCAAGACATTTTATGACCTCCAAAAGTCACTGCAAATGCTACTTCCCTTATTGCGAAGGTGATGAAAATATATGCGTGATATTCGCCGTTTTCGGTAAGTCAAGATTTATAAGCAACGATTCACCGCAAAAAACGTCGATATTATCACCCCTTGATGGACGCAATTCTGTACGCCTCGGCACTCTCCGAGTATCTCATCAAGGCCTCTACTATATCAACAAGAGTATCGTCTCCAAGTGTTTTTGAATACTCATAGTAAGCATAAAGATTCCATGATTCGGTAACCGATTCCCCGCTATTCTTATCAACAACGGTGAAGCTTACGTCATCAAGCATCATATAAGCATACATAACTATCTCAATATATTTTCCACCGACATCCTCAAATGTGCTTACAGGTCTGCCGCCTACCGTAAAGCTGAAGTCGGAAGCAAGGTAATTATCTGTAAGGTAAAATCTGAAGGAAGGAACATCTCCGAGATATATTACCGTTTTTGAGAAGTAAGTGTCATTCGAGATCTCTTTGGCCTCACCGACGGAAACCGCTGTGTTATAATTCTCAAGAATCGAGGCGATATCATCAAGCTTATCCGCAACAGAATAGGTGTTTTTAAAGTAGGTGTGCGCCGCTGATGCATAGGAAAGCATATCGAGCATAAGAGCCTCGGTTGTGGCATCGGGAGAATCATCCAATACCTTTTTGATGTACGAGAGGGTACTGAGAGTCCATCTTGCACTAACCGTGCTATCGCCGGATTTCAGAGTTACCTTAAGATTGATATCCGAAAGCGACTCACCTGCCGCCAGAGCAACAGCCGCATGATAATATTCCGCACCATTCATCAATACCTCTTCGTATTCAACGGTATTTCCGTTGACACTGAAGTCCACAACGCCTGCCTTTGGTATATAAATGTTATACACGAAGTTAGACCAAAGAGTTACGCTCGTTTGAATCTTATATCCCTTCATTACCTCAGGATATAAACTATAGTTTGCATATTTGGCATCTTCGGAATCTTTTGTGAAGGAGCAGGAAACTCCTGTATCGGTATTAAATGTTTTTCCTGCAAAGGGTGTATAAGAGGTCTTCAGGATCGATACGGTCAGATATTTACCGTCCTTTCCCTTTCCGAATACCAGTCTGTCCGGCGAGCCCTTTCCGCTCTCACGCTCCGAATTATAATCTGCGAACGTAAGATTACGAGCGCTGTCCATGACGAGACTTCCGCCATTTACAATAACCTCAATATCGCACTTATTTCCCGAATCATTGAGCGCGAAGATCGTCATAGCGTCGATATGTCCTCCGCGGTAAATAACGCAATCGTTTAAAACGATCTTACCCTTAAGTCCGCTCGTTCCGTCCTTAAATGCGGTCGAAATACCTCTGCCGCCGCTAAGGTCCAGCGTCACACCGTCCATAATGAACTCAAAGCTGTCAATACAAGTGGAGTTCTTATCATTATTAAAAGCGATCAAGGGAGTTGCGAATTCGGTGGTGCTGTTATCTTTATAGAACTGAGTTTTAAGAGTTCCGTTGAAAATTCTTACGGTTGTGGAATTTTCTTGCGTGCCGTGTCCGTTTGCCTGGAATAGATGGTTATTTCCTCTGGTAAGCGTATTACCGCCAAGGTCGATCTCCATATCGATCATATAGCTGAGCGCCCATGGGCTTCCCGATGCCTCGGACGTAGTGTAATCTCGGCGGAGAAGAAGCGTGCATCCGCTCTTATAATCGGATGTCTTATATAAAGTGCTGTCTATAAAGGTTTTCCAATCCTTGAAGCCGATCTTCGCCTCACCGTTTTTAAAGAGAACGAAGGGATAATCCAGAACCGAAGCATAATCTGAAGTGATATCACCGTATTTGGTGGTAAGATTCAAAAATGTATAAACAAGAGCACCCGATGCAGGATTCACTATCGGATCGACAGGATAATAATTTCCATCACTGAATTTGTATACGGTTTGGGACGGTTTATATCCGGATGGAAGCTCTATCTCAAGGGGGCTCGCTCCGATAAGAATACTATCGGGAGATCCCTTTCCGTTCTCGCGCTCATCGCTGAAGGTTGCTATCTTAAGTCCCGAAAGACTGTTTGCCGTTATCTTACAGCCATTTAAAACAACCGCCACGTCGTTCTTATTTCCCGTGCTATCCTTAAGATCAAAGAGCGTCATTGAATTTGTGGAATTACCGCGGTATACTGTGCAATTATTAAGCACTACCGTACTACTCGAGCCATAGGTTCCGTCACCGTAAACGGCTACGATTCCTCTGCCAAGGCTTACGTCAATGGTTACGCCCTCTATAACGAATTCAAAGCTGTCACCAACGGTGGCATTTTTATCGCTGTTGAAGACGATAAGCGGAGTTGCGTAAGCGGTGTTGCTGTTGTCTTTATAGAACTGAGTCTTAAGCGTACCGTTTATTATTTTTATTGAGGTGGTATTCTTTGCCGATCCGTGCACGTTTGCCTGGAAAAGATGATTATTTCCTCTGGTAAGCGTATTGCCTCCGAGGTCGATCAGCATATCACCGATATAACTGAGCGCCCATGGACTTCCCGATGCCTCGGACGTAGTGTAATCCCTGCGGAGAAGAAGCGTACAGCCGCTCTTATAATCTGCCGTCTTATATACGGTGCTGTCTATAAAGCTCTTCCAATCCCCGAAGGCGGTCTTCGCCACACCGTTCTTAAAGAGAACAAAGGGATATTCCTCTTCCGATATGTAATCATACGGAATGTTACCGTACTTGGTCGATGCATCATAAAGATTGTATTTAGTTCTTCCGTCAGCACTGATAGGGTTAATAAGGTAATACTTACCGCCAGAGAAGCTGTTTCCGCCGGAAGAAACGGTATAATCATCCGAAAGATCTATAACAAACGGAGCATTTCCGTTTTCGGTTATGGTCAAGCTGTCCGGTGAGCCCTTTCCGCTTTCGCGCTCCGGGCTGTAAGTAGCAAAGGTAAGCCCCTCAAGCGTATCTGCCACAAGTACGCCCCCGTTTATAACAACATCAATATCGTTCTTATTTCCGGATGAATCCTTAAGTGCGAACAACGTCATCGTTGTGGTAGACGAACCTCTGTAGATCTTACAGTTATTGAGAGTCATTTTTACCTTTGTTCCTACGGTTCCGTCACCGTAAGTGGCAGCGATTCCTCTCGCCTCGCTTACATCCAGAGTTATTCCGTCAAGCGTTATGTCAAAGTTATCAATAACTGTTGAGCTTGCAGCATTGTTAAATACGAACAGCGGATGAGCCGCTTTTCCATCAGACTTGAGATAGCTGGTTTTAAGCGTTCCGTTGATTATTCTGATAGAAGAATTATGCTGCTGCGGATCTCTGCCAACAACCTGGAATAAGTGATAATCGCCACGGGTAAGAGTATGCCCTCCAAGATCTATAAGAAAATCAGAAAGATAGCATATACCCCACGTATTATCTCCGCTCTCTGTGGTGCTGTAGTTTCTTCTCATAAGCAGAGTAGCACCCGATATCTTATTTTCATTCATGATCGGGTGGAATTTGGTGTATGCCTGAAGAAGCTCTCCGTTCTTGAAAAGAAGGAAGGGATATTTTTCACGGTCTGTAAATCTTGAGGGAATTATTCCGTACTGCGTTTGCTCCGCATTGGGATCTACAGATGCCACCTCAAACGTTACCATGTCGGCAGGCATCGTAAAGGTATACACACCGTTTGAATCAAGCTCGATATCATAGGCGTCAGCCGAGCCGATCTTGATTTTAACCGATGATATAGTGCATCCCTCGTATGGAGTAATAACAACACTTACCGTATCGCCGGGAGCCTTTATTCCGCCGCCTGTCATAAGAGCATTGCTTCCGCTCATGATTACGTTGAATTTACCATCTGCCGAAACCACCGCATTTACAAACTGCTCACCGATCCATTTCTGCGACTCTGCAGAAAAATGCCATCCATCGAGCTGCTTTAGTCCCGAGGTATCAACTATAAAGGTATTTCTTACCGAAGAAACCACAGCAAGCTGAGCAGCATTTACGGTATCAACGTACGGATGCTGTGCATATTGCGGATCGGGATTCCTTGTGATCTTACCCATAACGAACGGGAGCTCGGATAGATCTGTGCCGGATATCTCACTAAGATCTGCTCTCATATCAGAAATGAAAGCAGAAAGAAGCTCATAGTATGCTTTGGCCGCAGACTCGTTTGGAGTTTCCGCCTCGCCCTGCATCCACCATACGCCCTTGATCACGGGAGTATATCCTTTTGCGACAAGCATCCGAAGTCCCTCCTCAACCGTACTCATAAAGCCGGTGTAAAGGTCACCTATTTTGTTTGTCGAAGTATCCACGCCGTATTTTTCTATGTAAGATGGAGACGTCCACGTTCCGTAGGCGGCAGTATATGATCCGTCGGTCGTAGGATAAAGATAAGTTCCACCCACGGCGTGCTTGATAACAGCATTCATTCTGTCACCGTCACCAAGCGCGGATGCGATTCCTATTTCCGCGCCTACGGTTCTGTTGTTCGTTGCATTCTGCTTACCGAGTCCTATTGTTACCGGAACAAAATCGGTCGGATTATAAGTGGATTCATATTCTCCGTAAAAGAGAACATTCTTAAATCCTTCGGTATAGCGCTTGTCAGTCATTGTCTGTGCAGAGAGCGCATCGCTTCCGTAGCCTACTGCATTTGACTGACCGGCTATAAGCCATACGTCAATTTCCATATTTTTATCACCCGCTTCCTCCGATGCAAATGCGTATACCGCACCCGCCGCGCAAATTAATGCCAGCATAACGAGTAAAGCCGCAAAATATAGAGTTTTTTTCCTGCTCATAAAATCCTCCCACAATTTAAAATAATATGCCACACTCATATCATATCACTTACCGGTCTTTTGTTTGTGAAATTTTAGGAGCTATTTTATGACAAAAGGTAACCTTTTTTTGTTTTTTTATGAAAAAAGCACGGACGATTTTATACCGGAATCACTTTCCGGGAAAACCGTCCGTGGTTTTTATTTCGCCGTGTAAGCCTACCCATAACGCCTCTGCCGAATCTATCGAAGATACCAGAGCGATGCCTTCCTCATACGGCATGGAAAACAATGCAGTTGACAAAACGTCTGCCAGTGCCGAATTATCGCATATTACCGATACAGAGAGAAAATATTCGGATGGATAAAGGGTATCCTTATCTATTATGTGATGATATCTTTTACCGTCTACTACGTAATATCGCTGATACGAGCCGCTCGTTACCATAGCTCCCGAAGAAAGCGAAAGCTCTCTTACGTACTCGTAGGAGGAGCCCGGGATTCCCGGATTTTCTACCGCCACACGCCATGGCTCACCTCCGGGCTTTGTGCCGACAATTCTGATATTGCCGCCTACATTTAATACGTACCCGTGCTTTCCCATGCTTTCAAGCTCACGCGCTATCATCTCGGTAGCATAGCCCTTTGCGACAGCACCTACGTCAAGACGCATATCGGGATCGGTTATCAATACCGTAGAGGCATTCTCGTCTATCTGGAGGGCGGATATATCCGTATGAGCTGCAGCGGCGCGAAGCTCCTGATCGGTAGGAAGCGAAGCATTGTCCGGATCTTGGCTTCCCTGCTCTCTTTTCTCATGCCATAAGGATAAAATACTGCCCATGGCAATATTTGTCTCGCCACCGGTCATCTCATATGCCTCTTTAGCATAAAGAAGCATATCTATAATTCTCTTGTCGACCTTGAGTGGCTCTTTTCCTGCAGCGGAATTTATGTCGCAAAGATTGGTTATTGTACTATAGCTGTTATAGATATCGTACAGCTTATGATACTCGTAAAGCCGCGTATTTACAAGCGCCGCAACAGAATTGAACTCCTCCTTGCTATTTTCATATCCTACTACAGTAGTGACGGTATCAAAGTGATCAAAGTACACTTTTGAGAACTTTTGTTTACTTATTTGCTCATTACAACCGAAAACAGAAAGGAGAAGCGACAGAAGAACAAGAGAAAAAATGATTTTGCAAAATATCTTTTTCATACACCTCTCCTTTTTTGTTTTTATTCGATTTTATCCGTTTTTTTGGGGGCGAGGAAATTGCGGTCGGGCGGGATATGCTTTATAAGCGATGCCGCCGCAATTCCGACGGCAATACCCGCAAGCGTACCCGTTATCGCAAGAACTATCATATAGTAGCCTATTTCGGCAGTCCTTAAAAGGATGACTGCCATAAGTATTTGCCCCACATTATGAAGGACACCGCCCACAATGCTCACACCGACTGTTGAAAACAATCCTGTTTTTTTAACTATCATCATACCGCAAAGACTGAGGAGAGCTCCCGCTGCACTGTAAAGAAGCGTCATAATACTTCCGAACAGTAAAGCAGAAAGAAAGATCCGCAGCCCGGAAATAATCGCCGCATTGCCGCTACCGTAGCGGTAGATCGCAAATATGATTATAATATTTGCGAGTCCGAGCTTTATACCCGGAACGGCACTCCACACGGGTGGCAGTAAAAACTCAATATATGACAGTATCATAGCCACGGAAACGGCTATGCTGATATGCGCTATGCGCCTTGCTCCGTATTTCATTATCTGATTTCCGTACCGTTTTTTAATGTCTTTTCGAGTGAGATGCATGCTCACTCATGAAACGATATCTATATCCGCGTCAGCATCGCTCACCACGGTTATAACGACACCGTGAGGCAGGCATACTATTGATGCACCCGATCTTGATACAGGACGGTGCCTGACACAGATACCGTCACGGCAATTTGCCGATATGACCGAGGCTCGCCCCTCGCTCACGACGAGGACATTTACATCTCTGCCGTCCTCGCCGCTGTATATCTCAACCGTGGTATCAACGTCCAGAGGATATTCGCCGTAAAGCTCTCCGTTCACCGTGACCGAAACAAGGTTTCCGTGAGGCGATGCGAAAAGAAGAATAAGAAGCGCGATCAATGCCACAGCAAGAACTGCCACAGCCAATATTATATCGTTTCTGAGCTTTTCAGATATCTTCACTTTAGTCAGCCCACACTTATGATACAGCCGGTCGGACATACGTCACGGCACAAGCCGCACGAGGTGCATTTATCGTAATCTATACGGGCGCAGTTGTTTATAACCGTTATCGCTCCGTTAGGACAGGTCTTTTCGCACTTCTTGCAAGCGATGCATCCGTTCTTGCAATTCTTGCGAGTCTGCGCTCCCGCATCACAGGAGGAGCAGGCAACCGCTATCATTCCGGTGCGAGGAATGAGGGATATTATATGCTTGGGACAGGTCTTTACGCAGGCACCGCAGCCTATACAGATCTCACGGTTTATGCGCGCGATACCGTCCTCAAGGCAGATCGCATCGACAGGACAGCTGTCAGCACAATCGCCACAGCCAAGACAGCCGTACTTGCAGGCGGAATCTCCGCTGCAGGAAAGGCACATAGCGGCACAGGTCTTCAGCCCCTCGTACTCGGCGGTCTTTACCGCAGCATCGGAAGTACCGTTACAATGCACAAATGCTACGGGAGGAGTAAATTCCTCGGCGGATGCACCTGTTATTTCCGAAATCGCCTTAGCAACGCTTGCGCCGCCGGGGATACAGAGATTCGAAGCTGCTTTGCCGGAGGCAACAGCCTCCGCATAGCCATCACATCCGGTATAACCGCAGGCACCGCAGTTTGCACCCGGGAGGCATTCTCTTACCTCGCTGACCTTTGCATTCTCGGGCACCGCCATATAGTATGATGCGAGTGCCAGAATGACCGCCGCTACCATACCTGTTACGAAAACGACGAGAATCGCTATCAAAACGTTTATCATTCAAGCCACCTCCTCAGAACAGGTTGTCAATAATTCCGCTGAATCCGAAGAATGCAAGCGAAACTATAGATGCGGCAACGAGAGTTATCGGAAGCCCCTTGAATGCTCGGGGCACGTTTGCTCCCTCCATTCTCGAGCGAACACCCGAGAACAGAACCATTGCAAGAAGAAATCCGAGTCCGCAACCGAGCGAGCTTACCATAGACTGTATGAAGTTATATTCGTCGGTGATATTATTGATGGTTACACCGAGAACGGCACAGTTTGTCGTGATAAGCGGAAGATATACACCAAGGCTCTTATGAAGTCCCGGGATATAACGCTTGAGCACGATCTCTATGAACTGAACCAGAGCGGCAATAACGAGGATGAATACTATAGTCTGAAGATATCCGAGACCGTTTGGATCAAGGATATACTTCTGTATCGGCCAGGTTGCCGCAGTTGCAAGAAGCATTACGAATATTACCGATATACCCATACCGGTCGCCTGATCGAGCTTCTTGGAAACTCCGAGGAACGGACATATTCCGAGGAAGCGCTGAAGAACGTAGTTATTTACAAACACACCCACAAGAAGGATGTACATAAGCATCTTGAAATCCATACCGATCAATCCTCCTTATCCTTTGCGTTAGTTTCTTCGTTTTTCTCGGAGCAGGAGCCCTTTCCGCATACCGCTGCCGAGGGACAGCCGGCGCAGGAGAAGTTTCTTCTCTTTGCCTCGCCTGCCTTGGGGCCTATCATATTGATAACCGCTATCAGTATACCGAATACAAGAAAGCCGCCGGGTGCCTGAACGAGGATCGGAATCCTGTAATCCACAAGGAAGGGTATCTCAATGCCTGCAAACGAGCCTGCACCGAGCACCTCGCGGATGGTTGCCATAGCAAGAAGGGCTATAAGGAATCCCAGTCCCATTCCGAGTCCGTCAAGAGCAGAATCGAGAACACCGTTCTTCCTTGCAAACATTTCGGCTCTGCCGAGAATGATACAGTTAACGACTATAAGTGCAAGATATACGCCCATCATCTCATAAAGGTCGGGCAGATATGCATGCATCAGAAGCTGAACCACGGTAACGAAGCCCGCGATAACAACTATATAACAGGGGATACGTACCGTATCGGGAATGACCTTACGGAGAAGAGATATTACGACGTTTGAGCAAAGAAGGACGAGGGTTGCCGCGATTCCCATACTGAGAGCCGCGATGACACTTCCCGTCTGAGCGAGAGTGGGACAGGTTCCCAGCACGAGCACCAGAACGGGGTTCTCTGCTATAAGACCGTTCAGGAATACAGAAAGTCTTTTCTTATCATTCATACAAGCTTCCTCCTTACTACGTAGACTGCCCCAGCTGCCGCCGAGAGGGTGAGAAGCACTATGCCTATGACACGTGCCGCCTGCGACTCCTTCGCGGGGACTGCCTCAAGAGCCTCCAGAATTGCAGCTCTGACGTTACTTGCCGTTCCTGTAGCACCGGCTATCACAACAGAGGAAAGATCTCTTTCCTTCTTACCTACAAAATCACCGAAGAATTCCGCTACCTCCGCCTCGTTTGGTGCGGGAGGATTGCTCTCGGGGCCGTGACCGACCTTCCAGAAAAGATTCTTTACTGCAATGATCTTACCGTTATTGTCTATCGCTATGAGTGTTTCGCTCTCAAGCGTTCCGCCGTACTGAGCGAAGGTATTGAGATAGGCAACGTATCCGTTACCGCCAACGTCCTTGTAAAGGCGCTTAAGAAGCTTAGAGCCCTCGGGAGTAACGTTCTCGAAGCCCTGTGCGTTCGGCATAAGCTGCTCTGCGAGCCCGAGAAGCTCGGAATTGCTTCTGGGGAGCGGAGGTACCGCGATATCCACAGCATTCTTTACCGCATCGCGAAGATGAGTCGAGGTGCCTGTAGCACCGTTGGTAACGTCAATTCCGTCTATACCTGCGGTGTCCTTGCCTACGAATGAGCCGAAGAATTCGTTCACCTGACTCTCGTCGGGCGCGGGAGGATCGTTCTCCGGACCGTGGCCTACCACCCAGGAAAGCTTCTTTATTGCTATTACCGAGCCGTCCGCATCTATATGAACGAGAGCCTCGGTCTCTACGGGAACGTACTGAGTTGCGGTAACGATATAAGCCATAAAGCTTCCGTCCGAAAGCTTATATAGTCTTTTGAGGGTTTCGCTCTTTTCCTCGGGAGCTATGATCTCAAAGGCGGTATCTGGCGCAAGCTCTGCGATAAGCAGAGAAAGCTCCGAGTCGCTTCTCGGAAGAGGTGGAACCGCAGTATCGACGGCATCCTTTACCGCATCGCGAAGATGAGTCGAGGTGCCTGTAGCACCGTTGGTGACGTCAATTCCGTCTATACCTGCGGTGTCCTTGCCTACGAATGAGCCGAAGAATTCGTTCACCTGACTCTCGTCGGGAGCGGGAGGATCGTTCTCCGGACCGTGGCCTACCACCCAGGAAAGCTTCTTTATTGCCATTACCGAGCCGTCCTCGTCTATATGAACGAGAGCCTCGGTCTCTACGGGAACGTACTGAGTTGCGGTAACGATATAAGCCGCAAAGCTTCCGTCCGAAAGCTTATAGAGTCTTTTGAGGGTTTCACTCTTTTCCTCGGGAGTGATGTTTTCAAGCTCTGCACCGGGGGCGAGCCATCCGTCTGCGGTTATAAGCTCTTTGAGCTCGGCATCGGTCCTGGGAAGCTTTTCCACCTCCTCGCCACCTACACCGAGATATGTGAAGGCATCCTTGAGCGCGCCCTTGATGGCTGCCTCGGTATACCTTACGGTAGCACCTGTTTCAACATCAGCAACCGTATCTGCGGTAGCATCCTTATATGCATCACCGTATGTGCCCATAGGCTTGAGGCTGGGGGGAACTATGCTCTCCTCGTTTTTGGTGATAACGGTGTTTATTATTTTTCCGTCATTGTCTATAGCGGTGGTAATGCCGATAGCCTTACCGGTATATCCCTTAGTCGTTTCGAGAATGATAACGGTACCCTTACCGGTCTTCTCGGTATATACCTTCTTGACAGTTTCGGGAGCATCATCACGAAGCGGATCGGGCTCGGGGTTGAACTCACCGTCAGGGATAACTATGCGGAGGGATTCAAATATTGCCTCGTTATTCCTTCTTTCGATCTCGGGCGCAGTTATGAGATTGGCAACACCGAGCAGCAGAGCTACCGCGATGCATATTACCGAAAGGACCGCAACGGGCATCAGATTCTTCTTTGAAAATAATTCCTTATTCATACCTTTCCACCTCCGAAGGGACGCTTTGCAGTCCATTTATCAATGTATGGCGAAAGAACGTTCATAAGAAGTATAGCAAAGGAAACGCCCTCGGGGTATGCTCCGAGTCTTCTTATGATATAGGTCATAGCTCCGCATCCAAACGCGAATACCATCTTACCGACACGGCTGACCGGGGATGAGGAATAATCGGTTATCATAAAGATCGCACCGATCATAAGACCGCCCGAAAGAAGGTGGTAAAGAGCTATGGAGAAGCTGTTATCGAATATAAGTGAAAGAACAAATACCGTACCGAGGCAAACAAGAGGTACCTCGGGATATATTACCTTTCTGAAAACAAGATAAGCAAAGCCGAGCAGCAGTGCTATGATACAGGTCTCGCCTATCGCACCGCCGCGCAGGCCGAGAAGCATATCGCCTATCGAGGGGAGCGCACCGCCATCCTTAAGGATAGAAAGAGGCGTTGCACCGGCTACAAGGTCGGGAGCTCTGGAAAGACGCGGAATTGCTCCACCCGCAAGCGAGCCCGAGAATGAAACGAGAAGGAAGACTCTGGCGGTTATTGCAGGATTAGCAAAATTCTGACCGAGTCCGCCGAAAAGACACTTTACCACTATGATAGCAAAGACGCCGCCGAGCATTACCTGCCATATCGGAGCGGTAGCCGGAAGATTGAGTCCCAGCAAAACACCGGTAACGACAGAGCTGAGGTCTGTAACGGTATCTTCTCTTTTGGTTATAAGGCAGAACACATACTCCGAAAGAGTAGTCGAGATTACCGAGGCAAGCACGACGAGAAGAGCGCGCAAGCCGAAAATTACCGTGCCGGCTATGAGCGCAGGCATAAGCGCTATGACCACGTCAAGCATTATGCCCTGCGTGGTTCTAGGGCTCGATATATGAGGCGAAACGCCTATATGAAGCTTTTCAGACATATCTCTTTGCCTCCTTATTTCTTAGCCTCGGCAGATGCCTCGGCGATCTTTTTCTTTTCTTCAAGATGCGCGCGAAGCTTTGCCTTGGACAGCTTATTGGTTTCCACAAGCGGCTTTGCCGCAGGGCATATGAACGAGCAGCATCCGCATTCCATACAGATATCGACACGGAGTCTTGCAAGCTCGTCGACGTTTCCAAGACGGTAAGCCTTCATAAATGCCGCGGGATTAAGACCGAAGGGACAGTGATTAGCACAAGCACCGCAATGAATGCAGGCGGTCTCCTTCTTCGGCTTCATTTCCTTTTCGGTAAGAGCAAGCAGAGCATTCGTTCCCTTCACTACCGAAACATCGGTATTATCCACCGTGTATCCCATCATGGGACCGCCGAGAATGATACCGTATGGCTGCTCGGAAAATCCGCCGGCAAACTCGAATACCTCGGAAATACGCGTTCCTATCGGCACGATAACGTTCTTGGGCTCGCGCATAGCACCGCCCGCAACCGTCACGCACTTTGAAACGAGCGGAATACCGGTATTCACGTAATTTCCTATTGCGGCAACCGTTGTACAGTTCGAAACTATGCAGCCAACGTCTATCGGAAGCTTTCCCGCCGGGACTACTCTGCCCGTGGTGTGGTATATGAGCACCTTTTCTCCGCCCTGAGGATATACCGCAGGGAGAACGCTTACCTCTATTTCAGGTCTCTTTGCGGCAAGCTCGCGCATCTTCTCTATAGCCGCCTTTTTATTGCACTCGATACCGATTATGACGCGCTTGATATCCATCAGGTCGCATATGATAGATATACCCCTGAGCATATCATCGGATTTATCTATCATAGTCCTCGTATCGCTGGTTATATAGGGCTCGCACTCGGCACCGTTTATGATAAGCGTATCGGCAGACTTGCCCTCGGGAATACTGAACTTGACGTACGTCGGGAAGCCTGCGCCTCCAAGACCTACCGTTCCGCTCTCCGCTATCGCCGCAACAAGCTCCTCCTTGGTGGTAACAACAGGGGGCTTTATCGCGGGATCCACAGTCATCTCACCGTCCGATTCTATCTTAACGGCAAGTGTCTTTGCTCCCGATGGGAGGGTTACCTCCGATATTGCCTTCACCTTTCCCGAAACGCTGGAATAAATTGGCGAAGATATAAATCCATCCTTATTCGCTATAAGAGTTCCTACGAATACCTGATCCCCTACCGAGACCACCGGTATGGCGGGCTTTCCTATGTGCATCGACATGGGAATCACTACCTCGCTCGGTGCCGGCATCCTTACCGGCGGCATATCAGCGGTGGTCTTTCTGTGGGGTACGTGTACTCCTGGTAAGAAAAATCGCATAATATTTATCCTTTCCGTCGAAATTTTGATTACGGTTCACTCACAGCTACAATTATACTATAACGCGCGCGTTGTGTCAAGAAAAGTTAAAAAGTTAACAAAGAATCGGCTGAAAAAGGGCTGTTTTTTGTTAAAAACGAGGCTATCCCAAATGCAAAAATGCATTTTAAGACAGCCTCGTTTTCAAAGCGATAGTCGGTTTTCAAAAGAATTTCGTCCCGCTTTTTTGCGGAACAGGCGCGCAGAAGACATCAGCACCCCTTGAGTATACGTGCAAGGGCGGCTATATCCTCACTCGTCGTGGCATAGCTCGTGGCGAATCTGACGACGCATCTTTCCGAATCTATTCTCTCCCAGAAGGAGAATCTGCATTTATCCTTTATTCTGCCCATTTCGGCATCGGTTAATACAACGAATTGCTGATTGGTAGGCGAAGCTATGAACAGCTCGTATCCGCACGAAAGAAGAAGCGACTTAAGCTCCTCCGCTCTGTCTATGGCATTCCTTGATATATCAAAATAAAGACCGTCGGTAAAGAGTGTTTCAAACTGCACTCCGAGTAATCTGCCCTTTGCGGTAAGCGCACCGTGCTGCTTCATAAGACTGTGGAAGCGCGTCGGAGCAACGCCCTTTGCAAATACGACCGCCTCGCCGCAGAGGGCTCCGACCTTGGTGCCGCCTATGTAGAACACGTGGCAGAGCTGTGCGATATCCGGAAGCGTGACGTCGGTATTTTTGCTCATAAGACCGTAGCCGAGTCTTGCTCCGTCCATAAACAGGCGCATGCCGTACTCGTCCGCTATAGCACGGAGCTCACGAAGCTCGGAGAGAGTATAGAGAGTTCCGTATTCGGTCGGATGAGAAATATATATCATACCCGGTACTACCATCATACCGTTGTTTTCATCTCCGTAAAAGGTGTTCATATATTCCCTTACCTCGCTCGGAGAAAGCTTGCCGTCATGCTGAGGAAGCTCTATGACCTTATGCCCTGTGTACTCGATAGCGCCGACCTCGTGCAGACTCACGTGACCTGTCGTCGGTGCTATAACTCCCTCATAAGGCTTGAGAAGAGTGGCAATCACCGTTTTATTGACCTGAGTTCCGCCCATGAGGAGAAAAACGTCGGCCTCCGGTGCGTGGCAGGCATTTTTTATCAGACGGCAGGCATTTTCGGTATGGGGATCGTTACCGTAGCCCGAAAGCTGCTCACCGTTGGTTCTTACAAGTGCATCGAGTATCTTCTCGTGCGCTCCAAGTATATAATCGCTTTCAAATGACAACATTATTTCTCTCTCCCTTAAATAAATTTACATATCATATTAACACAAACGAAGTTGTTTGTCAACAAAAAACAGATTTCGTTCATTTATTTGTCAGAAAAAACAGAACAGAAATGCATAAATGCACCGTTCAAACGCACACTAAACAAAAAAACGGACGGAGGAAAGCGTATGGATGCCACAGGACAAGGACTAAACGCCATTGGAGGGAAAACACTGAAGATTATAAAAGGCGCACCGTCATTTATCGGCGGTATACTCCGTTCCCCCGCTTTAAGATACGTGGCAAAACGAATTCTTCTTGCCTGCTTTACGGTATGGATAGTTATAACGGTCACATTCTTTGCCATGCACGCCGTCCCCGGAGGGCCATTCTTCAGCGAAAAGGCGGTATCACCCGAGGTGGAGGCGGCTCTGCGCGAAAAATACGGCTTGGACAAGCCGCTTATCGTACAGTACGGAAGCTACCTTGGGGATATAATCAAAGGATTTGATTTCGGGCCTTCCCTGAAGCAAAAGGGCAGAAGCGTCCTCGGAATAATAAGCGACGGGATGAAGACCTCTGCCGCACTCGGTATATCGGCTGCAGCGATCGCTTTGGTGGTGGGTACGCTTCTCGGAAGCACCGCCGCACTGAAAAGAGGCAGCCTTGCAGACAGGTTGATAATGGTAATGACCACCGCTTTCGTTTCGGTGCCGTCCTTCATAGCGGGAACGCTTCTTCTGCTGATATTTTCGGCATACACGGGGTGGCTTCCCGCAACGGCAACCGGAGGGGGCATATCGGGGCTTATACTTCCTGTAGCAACACTCTCGCTCTACCCCACCGCCTATATCACAAGGCTCACTCGCGCATCAATGCTCGATACGCTCGGAAAGGACTATATAAGAACAGCTCGGGCAAAGGGCTTGTCGGAAGGGAAAATAATATTCAGGCATGCACTGAAAAACTCCCTGATACCGGTTATCACATATTTTGGTCCGATGCTCGCGGGGATAGTTACAGGCTCGCTTGTGGTAGAACGGATATTCGCCGTTCCCGGTATCGGGCGCGATTTTGTCGGAAGCATTACCGGAAGAGATTATCCTCTCATAATGGGTACTACCATAATACTCTCAATGCTTGTGGTTTTTATGAATACTCTTGCCGATTTTTTATACAGAGCTCTGGATCCAAGAATCACGCTTGAGTAGTGATTTGTAAATAATACTTTGCAATATGCTATTTTTTGTGAATGGAGAATGAAATGAAGCTATTCGATCCCAAGACTGACAGAGAGCTTTATACACCTATCAGTCCCGAAGAACGGGCAGAACTGCAAAAAGAAGGTGAAAATGTCGGAGGCTCGTTTTTTAAGGACGGAGTCAGGCGGTTTATGCGCAATAAAACGGCGTCGCTCTCGCTCTTTGCAATAATCATATTAAGCCTTCTGGTGATCCTTTTACCCGCCGTCTGGCCATACGGATATGATGATCAGCTCGGAGTGCAGCTCGGGCTGCCCGTGGATGCATCCTATAACAATCTTGCCCCCTTCGAGTACGGAGAGACCGAGCGCGAGCTTATAGCCGACGGAGAACGTTTATTTCCTCATATATTCGGCACGGATTCCTCGGGAAGGGACTACTTTATCCGCGTAATATACGGTGCACGCATATCGCTTGGAGTCGGATTTTTTGCGAGCATTATAGTTCTTCTTGTAGGACTTACGGTGGGGGCCGTGTCAGGTTATTTAGGCGGAAATGCCGATTTGTTCATTATGCGGATAGTGGATATAATATACTCGCTCCCCGATATGCTGATGGTAATACTGCTGTCATCGGTGCTGAGTGCGGCTCTCGGAAATATCGGAGGGGCTTTTGAAAGGCTTGGCACTAATATGATTTCACTCTTCTTCGTTTTTGCACTCCTTTATTGGGTATCAATGGCACGCCTTATACGCGGACAGGTGCTCTCTGTGAAGGAGCAGGAATACGTTATTGCCGCCAAGACCTTCGGTGCAGGCGGCGGAAGGATAATACGACGCCATCTTTTGCCAAATGCGATAGGAGTCATAATCGTTTCCACCGCTTTACAGATCCCCTCCGCGATATTCACGGAAAGCTATCTTTCATTCCTCGGACTCGGTGTAAACGCTCCTATGCCCTCGCTCGGCTCGCTTGCCTCGGATGCACTTAACGGAATAGAAAGCTACCCTTCAAGGCTTATCTTCCCTGCAGCGGTCATATCGCTTACCGTTCTCGCCCTTAACCTCATAGGCGACGGACTGAGAGATTCATTCGATCCGTCGATCTCGGGCTCACGGTAACGGAAAGGCGGTTTTTATGGCACTACTTGATATAAAGGATCTCAAGGTCTCATTCTTCACCGAGCGCGGCGAGATCTCCGCGCTCGGCGGAGTTTCGCTCTCCCTCGAGAGCGGAAAGGTTCTCGGCATAGTCGGAGAATCGGGATCGGGAAAATCGGTCACGGCATACTCGGTGCTCGGACTTTTACCTAAGGGCGGAAGGATAATCGAAGGCTCTGTGAAATTCATGGGAGAGGAGCTTGTTGGTGCAGACCGCACACTTCTCAACCGGATAAGGGGAAATCGCATTTCAATGATCTTCCAGGATCCTATGACCTCGCTGAATCCTACGCTGAGGATCGGAAAGCAGATAACCGAATCGATACTTCTGCATACAGATGCCTCACCGAAGGAGGCGAAGGTGCGTGCGACAGAGATGCTGAGATCTGTCGGCATACGCGCTCCCGAAGAAAGGATGAATCAATATCCGCACGAGCTCTCGGGCGGTATGCGGCAGAGGGTGATGATAGCCATGGCTCTCGTATGCGAGCCGGAGCTTCTGATAGCCGACGAGCCGACAACGGCACTTGACGTTACGGTTGCCGCCGAGATACTCGACCTGCTGAAGAAGCTGGGACGCAAAATGGGAATGGCAATTATGATGATAACGCATGATCTGGGTACGGTAGCCGAGCTGTGCGACGAGGTGGCGGTAATGTACGGTGGTCGTATATGCGAAAGAGGAAGGACGGAGGATATATTTTATTCACCCTGCCACGAATACACAAAGGCTCTTCTCAGATCTGTGCCCACAGCAGACAAGCGGGAGAGGCTTATTCCGATAGGCGGTGCTCCGATAGATATCTCGCAGGGGATACGCGGCTGTCCCTTTGCACCCAGATGCGAAAAAGCGATGCACGTCTGCCTGATGGAATTCCCGAGAGAAATAAGCGTCGACGGTATTCACAGCGCCGCGTGCTACGAATACGAAAGAAGGCTCGTCCTTGGATCAGGAGAAGAAAATGAAGGAAGCAATAATTGAAGTCAGGGATCTGAAAAAATATTTTTACAGAAGACACTCCCCAAAAAGCCGAGCGGTTGCCGCGGCGGACGGAATATCATTTTCTATCGCCGAGGGCGAGACTCTGGGACTTGTCGGAGAATCGGGATGCGGCAAAACAACTGTGGGCAGAATGCTTATGCAGCTATACCGTCCCGACGGAGGTGATATCCTCTACCGAGGCAGGTCGATCTCGGATAAGGAGGTCGGCGATGAGCTACGAAAAAGAGCGGCTATGGTATTTCAGGACCCTTATTCCTCACTCGATCCGAGAATGACGGTGGAGGATATAATCGGCGAGCCGCTTGATATTCACCGCCTATACCGCTCAAAAGATGAACGGAGCGACAAGATAAAGGGGCTTTTGGCTACCGTTGGATTAAACCGCGAGCACGCCTCGCGCTATCCGCATGAATTTTCAGGCGGTCAGCGACAGAGGATAGGCATAGCACGCGCTCTTGCCACCTCTCCTGAATTCATAGTCTGTGACGAGCCGACCTCGGCTCTTGACGTTTCGGTGCGAGCACAGATAATAAACACCCTGATAGACCTCGGCAATTCGCACGCCCCTGCACTGCTTTTCATCTCGCACGACTTATCAATAGTGCGGCATATAAGCGACAGGATCGCGGTCATGTACCTGGGCAGGATAGTAGAGATCGCCGAGAGCTCCGAGGTATGCGACAATCCCCTTCATCCTTACACCGCCGTGCTTATGTCGGCAATATCTATCCCCGATCCCAAGAAAGCCAAGGAGAGAAGGAGAATAATTCCCGTGGGTGACGTCGGTACGGAGGTCGGCGGAGGCTATGGCTGCATATTTTTCGAGCGGTGCCCGTACAGACGCGATATATGCCGCACGCAGCCGCCCGAGCTCAAAGAGATATCAGACGGTCACAGAGCCGCCTGCCATTTTGCCGGAGGAATAGATTTTAAAAAATGAAAAAAACGGTTTCATTGTTTTTAGTTTTCGCAATAACTGCCGCATCGCTTTTTTCTTGTTCGGGCAAGAAAACAAACGAAAAAAGCCCACCTATGCTAACATATCTTTACAATAACGGCGAAGGTCACCAGGCGATAGGCGAATATATACAAACAGCACTCAAGATAGCAGGTATCAAGGTATCCTTAAAAAATCAGGAATGGGGAACCTTCCTCAGTACCAGAAAAAGCGGAGATTACGTTATGGCAAGGAGCGGTTGGCTGGCAGACCATTCCGACCCGATAACCTTTCTCGATATGTGGGTATCAACCTCGGGAAATAACGATGCAGGTCTCGGCAAGGGCGAGCACGCCAACCTCGGTATATACGACCTGGATCTTACCTCATACGGATATGATATCAAGGTGGAAAACGGAAGATGGAGCGATACCTACGACAGGCTTATATCAGTGATAGGCGAGTGCCGCGACGAGGAAAAGCGATACCTGCTGATGCATCTCGCAGAGGATATGATAATTGACACGGGGTGCATCATGCCGCTATATTATTACACCGATATTTATATGGTAGACAAATCCTTGTCGGGCTTTTTCACAAATCCGCTCGGCTATAAATACTTTATGTATGCAAAGTACAAAAGCTCCGAGCCGATATCGGTATCGCTTGCCTCCGAGCCTGCTTCAATGGACCCTGCGCTTTCCTCGACCGTGGATAGCGCGACCATGCTCTCGCATCTGTTTTCGGGACTTGCCAGGTGGGATAATATCGACGGAAAGACGGTAATAACTCCGGATTCTGCAGAGGCTCTACCCGAGGGCGTGTTAAATGATGACGGTACAATAACCTATACCTACCGTCTTCGACCGGGACTTAAGTGGTCAGACGGCGTGCCTCTTTCGGCAAAGGATTTCGAGCTTGCCTGGAAACGCGCGGCATCAAAGGAGCTCGGCGCGGACTATGCGTATATGTTTGAAGGGATAAAAGGGTATGGCACAGATTCAGACCTTTCGGTAAAGGCTACCGATGAACGAACTCTCACCGTAACTCTTGATCGATATATTCCGTACTGGAACGAGCTGCTTGCTTTCCCTGCCTTTTTCCCGACACGGGCGGACGTTACCGCCGATGAAAAATGGGCGACCTCGGCTTCAAGCTACGTCAGCAACGGCGCTTACAAGTTGACACGGTGGGAGCATAACGGAAGAATAGTGCTCTCTAAAAATGAAAATTACCACGACAGGGACAGTATAATTCCGCCGAGCATCAGCTTCTATCTCTCGGACGATGCAAACAATATGCTGACCAACTTCAAGAACGGAACGCTGTGTCTTATAGACAATATTCCGACAAACGAGATAGAGTCGCTAAAAAAGAGATACCCCGATGAAGTAAAAACAGAAGGTCAGCTCGGCACTTATTACGTTGTATGGAACGTGAATGCTCCGCTCACACCGAGGGACAGCACACGCACTCCCGAGGAATCGGCGCGTGCCGACGCGGCGATAAGACGGGCTATAAGTATGCTTATCGACAGATGCTATATCTGCGATAGCCTTGCCGGAGGTGGACAGGTGCCTGCCTCATCCTTCGTTGCAATGGGGATAAAGAACCCCGACGGAAGCGAATTTTATCAGACCGCAGGGGGCAAAAAGGACTATTACGGATATTTTGATACCTCGCGTGATGCCTTCGGAAAAAACGTTTCCCACGCGCTTTCGATTCTCAAAAAATACTATAATCTCGAAATTCCTCGAAAATATTAACAATCAGTTAACAAATTGTGTCCTTCATTATGTTAAAATACTAGATGGTCTTGTGCGCGAGCGCATCACACAAAAATAACAAAAGGAATGGACTATGGAAATTTTGTATGAAAGTATACTGAGCCTCTTCCAAGGTGAGGGCTGGAAGTATATCGTAATGTGGCTTATCGGCGGATTGCTTATCTTCCTTGCCATCAAAAAGGAAATGGAGCCCACGCTTCTTCTTCCTCTCGGATTCGGTACTATTATGGTAAACCTTCCCTTCTCCGGTGCTATCGGCGAAGAAGGTCCTCTGCAGACACTCTTTGACGCAGGAATCGCAAACGAGCTCTTCCCTCTTATACTCTTTATCGGTATAGGTGCGATGATAGACTTCGGTCCCGTTCTCTCGAATCCGAAGCTTATGATCTTCGGTGCGGCGGCACAGTTCGGTATATTCTTCACATTCTGTGTTGCATCGATGTTCTTTGAGCTTCCCGATGCGGCTTCCATAGGTATTATAGGTGCGGCAGACGGCCCCACCGCTATAGTAGTTGCGCAGAAGCTTAATTCCAAATTCGTCGGCCCGATAATGGTTGCGGCATATTCATATATGGCGCTCGTGCCTATTATCCAGCCGCCTATCATCAAGCTCTGCACCACCAAGAAGGAAAGACTCATCCGTATGCCCTACAAGCCTCAGAATATTTCGAAGGCTACGAGAATTCTCTTCCCCATCATCATCACCATTATCGCAGGACTCGTTGCTCCCTCCTCGGTAGCACTTGTCGGCTTCCTTATGTTCGGTAACCTTATCCGTGAGTGCGGAGTTCTCGATTCGCTCTCCGACACCGCGCAGAAGGTTCTTGCAAACCTCGTTACCATCTTCCTCGGCATCACCATCGCCGTCAAGATGGAGGCTTCTCAGTTCCTTCAGCCCACCACCCTTCTTATACTCGGTCTCGGTCTTTTCGCATTCATATTCGATACCGCGGGCGGTGTATTCTTCGCAAAGCTTATGAACCTCTTCTTACCCGAGGGAAAGAAGATCAACCCCATGATCGGTGCGGCAGGTATTTCGGCATTCCCGATGTCCGGACGTGTTGTTCATAAGATGGGACTTGAGGAGGATCCTCAGAACTTCCTGCTTATGCAGTCTATAGGCGTTAACGTTTCAGGTCAGATAGCATCGGTTATCGCGGGCGGACTTATCCTCAGCTTTGCTGCCGATTTCATCAACTTCATTTAAGGAAAGGAGAAAAAACTGATGCTTGATTTCAATTTTGACAGATTCCTTTTCTCCCTTCAGTATATGTGGAAGGGTATGCTCTGCATATTCATCGTTATCGGTGTTCTCATCCTTTCGGTATACGGGCTCAATAAGCTTATGAGCTCAAATCTCTTCCTTAAGAAAAAGAACGACGAGGAATAATATTCAATAATAAAAAAGCCTTGCGCACAGGATTTCACCTCCTGCGTGTAAGGCTTTTTTTGCTTTTATCAGATTATAAGTGCTCGCTGTATATTCATACACAAGCAAAAGCACAAAAGAAACTGTTATTCGGGATTCATTATTCTTCGGGGGAATAGTTATAATGAATTGTCGCCTCGGTTAAGTAACTATTTCCCGAAGAGGATACAGATATCTTTGACCAGTCTTCTTCGCTTCCCGTGTAATACACATCGGTAAGATTTGTGCAATTCCAGAACGCATCAGAGCCGATGCTTGTTACACTATCGGGAATCGTGATACTCGTAAGACTTGTACAACCGGAGAACGCCCAATAGCCGATGCTTGTTACACCGTCCGGAATCGTGATGCTCGTAAGACTTGTGCAACCGTAGAACGCAGAAGAGTCGATGCTCGTTACACCGTCCGGAATCGTGATGCTTGTAAGGTTTGTACAACCGTAGAACGCATCATATCCGATGCTTGTTACACTATCGGGTATAGTTATGCTCGTAAGACTTGTGCAACGCGAGAACGCATCAGGGCCGATGCTTGTTACGCTATCCGGAATCGTGATGCTTGTAAGACTTGTGCAACCGTAGAACGCACCATAGCTGATGCTTGTTACACTATCAGGAATCGTGATGCTCGTAAGACTTGTGCAATTCTCGAATGCCCAAGAGCCGATGCTTGTTACACTATCGGGAATCGTGATGCTCGTAAGACTCATGCAACCCTCGAACGCAGAAGAGTAGATGCTCGTTACACCGTCCGGAATCGTGATGCTCGTAAGACTCGTGCAACCGGAGAACGCAGAACCGCCGATGCTCGTTACACCCTGTGGGATAATGAAAGTTTCGGCACTGCTTCCTACTGCATACTGAATAAGTGTTTTTCCATCCTTTGTATAGATATGATTGCCGTCTATGTTTTTATACTTAGTATTGTTTTCTCCCACGGTTATCTGCACAAGACTTGTACAACTTGAGAACACTCCATCGCCAATGCTTGTAACACTATCGGGAATCGTGATGCTCGTAAGGCTTGTGCAACCCCGGAACGCAGAAGAGCCGATGCTTTTTACGCTATTCGGAATCGTGATGCTTGTAAGACTTGTGCAACCGGAGAACGCACCATAGCTGATGCTTGTTACACTATCAGGAATCGTGATGCTCGTAAGACTTGTGCAATTCTCGAATGCCCAAGAGCCGATGCTTGTTACGCTATTTCCGATAGTTACGCTTGTAAGCTTTTTGCAACCCATGAACGCGTAATCGCCGATGCTTGTTACACTATCCGGTATGACGATGCTTTTTATTCTACTGTTTTCAGAGAATGCGTATTTATATATGGAGTAATTGCTGCCCTTGTAATTAGCCGGGAGAGTCAGATCGGTATCCGTTCCCGAATATCCGATAAGATATTTTTCAGAGTTATAGTATCCCGGATTGTAGTGATAGAAGAGATAACCATCTATATTGTCTATCTTGGTCTCTTCATTGTGGATCGTCAATGCGTAATCGGTTATACCTCCGTACTCACCCCATTCTGCATTTTTTAAAGCAAGATTCGATTTGTTAATTACTTCTATCAGCTTATTGCAACCCGAGAACGCACCATTGCCGATGCTTGTTACGCTATTTCCGATAGTTACGCTCGTAAGGCTTGTGCAACCCCAGAACGCATTAGAGCCGATGCTTGTTACACTATCCGGAATCGTGATGCTTGTAAGACTTGTGCAACCGGAGAACGCAGAAGAGTCGATGCTCGTTACACCGTCCGGAATCGTGATGCTCGTAAGACTTGTGCAACCGGAGAACAGACCAGAGCCGATGCTGGTTACACCGTCCGGAATCGTAATGCTTGTAAGACTTGTGCAACCGGAGAACACACCAGAGCCGATGCTGGTTACACCGTCCGGAATCGTAATGCTTGTAAGACTTGTGCAACCGGAGAACGCATAATCGCTTATGCTTGTTACACTATCCGGAATCGTGATGCTCGTAAGACTTGTGCAACCCCTGAACGCATAAGAGCCGATGCTTGTTACACCGTCCGGAATCGTGATGCTTGTAAGACTTGTGCAATCCTCGAACGCAGAAGAGTCGATTCTCGTTACACTATCCGGAATCGTGATGCTCGTAAGACTTGTGCAACCCCTGAACGCACCATATTCAATGCTTGTTACACTATCCGGAATCGTGATGCTCGTAAGACTTGTGCAACCCCGGAACGCAGAAGAGTAGATGCTCGTTACACCCTGTGGGATAATGAAGGTTTCGGCACTGCTTCCTACCGCATACTGAATAAGTGTTTTTCCATCCTTTGTATAGATATGATTGCCGTCTATGTTTTTATACTTAGTATTGTTTTCTCCCACGGTTATTTGCATAAGACTCGTGCAATGCTCGAACGCCCAAGAGCCGATGCTCGTTACACCGTCCGGAATCGTGATGCTCATAAGACTTGTACAACCCTGGAACGCAGAAGCGCCGATGCTCGTTACGCTATTCGGAATCGTGATGCTCGTAAGACTTGTGCAACCGTAGAACGCAGAAGAGCCGATGCTCGTTACGCTATCCGGAATCGTGATGCTCGTAAGACTTGTGCAACCGGAGAACGCAGAAGAGCCGATGCCGGTTACAGAGTCCGGAATAGTAATAGCTTGTATATCCGATTTGTTTTTGAATATATCTCCAAAATTCTTAACAGAATATCCATCAATAACAGCAGGGATCGATATCTCGGTATCATTTCCCTTATATCTGATCAAGACTGCTTTTCCGTTATTGATAACGTAGTCATACTCTGAATCTGTGGTTATGCTATTGCAGGCTAAGACAAATTCGAATTTTGAATCATACGACGACAAGCCGTTCGGAATAGAGGTCGACTCGCAGTATAGGGTTATCTTGCTTATACCTTCAAATGCGCTATATGCTATAGAATCAACGCTTATCGGAATATTAATGCTCAAGAGAGATGTGCAGTTTCCAAATGAGCCGTATTCTATCGAATTAACGCTGCTGCCGATAACAAGGCTCGAAAGAGCTGTGCAATCATTAAAAGTATATTCGAGAATGGCGGAAACACTATTTCCTATAGTTGCGCTCGTGAGACTCTTGCAGCTATTAAATGCGTTTTTGCCAAGACTCACTACACTATCCGGAATTGTGATCTGCAATAGCCTTTCGCATCCTTCAAAGGCATTATGGTATATGACTTTGGTATTTTCATTGATAGTATATCTGCTGAAATTCAAATTGACCGGCTTTACCAGTAAAACGTAAGGATTTGTACTATTGCCGAGATAATTGCAGTTTTCATAGATATTGTATTTAAGCTTCGTGCAATCCGAGAATGCAGAAGTTCCTATGCTTGTAAGACTATCCGGTAGAGTAAGATTCTCAAGATTTTTGCAACCCAAGAACGCATTATAGCCAATGCTTGTTACGCCCTCGGGAATCGTGATGCTCGTAAGACTTGTACAACCGGAGAACACAGAATCGCCGATGCTTGTTACACTATTTCCGATAGTTATGCTCGTAAGACTTGTGCAACCGTAGAACGCAGAAGAGCCGATGCTTGTTACGCTATCGGGGATAATTATGCTTGTAAGGTTTGTGCAATCCGAGAATGCATAATCGCCGATGCTTGTTACGCAACCGGGAACAGTAAAGCTCGTACTTTCATTATCCCGTACATATTTTACGAGAACCCTTCCATCCTTCGTATAGATATGATTCCCATCTATATTTTTATAAGCCGAATTATTCTCATCTATCACTATCTTCTTAAGATTTCTACATCCAGAGAAGATCTCATAAGATATGCCTGAGATACCGCTACCGAGATCTACAGAAGCCAACTTACTACAGTCATAGAAAGCATAATTACCAATGCTTGTTACACTATCGGGGATTATGATGGAGGTAAGACTTGTGCAATCGCGGAATGCATAAGAGCCGATGCTTGTTATACTGTCTGCAATCGTGATGCTCGTAAGTGCCGAGCAATACTCAAACGCCTTATCCTCAATCCTCTCGCCCGAGGTTATGACAACCGTTTTCAAAATGCTGTTAGGTCTGCTATAATACGACGAGGATCTTCCCAATTCAACTATCGCGGAAATTAAGGAAGCCGGAATTGTAGCACTAACTATCTTGCAGTTATTAAATGCATCGGTGGCAATTTCTCTGACACTGTCGGGTATGATGATATCGATTTCTCCAATGCTGTCAAAAGCCTTGCTGCATATGGTTCTGACCGGTACTCCTTCATATTCCTCTGCTATTCTGATACGCTTTGCGGTACCTGTATAGGCTATTACCTCAGCATACGTGCCATCGGCAGACAGATCATAAAATATTCCCTCGGTTGCTCCTATTACAGCCGAGCAGACGGTGCATACACCGTCCTCGCCGAGAGTGTGCTCTGCCCTTTCATCGGTGGCGTCGCAATCCTTACACTTTTTCCAGTGGAAGGAATTATCCGAAAGGTATTCCAAAGAATACTGATGCGGAAGAATATCTGTTTCGTTGCAGATCTCGGTCTTTCCGCAAAGTCCGCAGGTCTTTGTATCATATCCGCCTGCGGTACAGGTAGGAGAAGTGGTAACGGTAGTGAAGCTATGATCTTCATAACCGCCCTCGCGCCACTGAATCGCTCCGCAATCGGAACAGGTACGATAGAATAGCTTGTCCTCGCAATTTTCTTCGTCCTTATTGTAAAGCTTCCAATCACCGTAGGGGTGACTTTCGTCCTTAACCTTATGCTCGGTTTTTACACCGTTTACCACAACGTAGCCGTCTTCATCGACAGTGACTTCATCGGTGGTATGAACCTTATGCTCGGTTTTCTTACCGTTTACTACAATGTAGCCATCTTCGTTAACGTATATTTCATCTGCGGTGCGTACCCTGTACTGAGTACGCTGACCGTTTACAACGACAAAGCCGTAGTCATCGACGTAAACAACGTCTTTCATATCGATCTTGTACTCGGTTTTCACTCCGTTTACTATCAGATATGCGTCATTGCTTATGGATATGCGGTCTTTGGTGTGAACCTTGTGCTCGGTTTTAACACCGTTTACCACAACGTAGCCATCCTCACTGATCACAATTTCGGGCTCGGATGAATTTCCGCTTCCCTGATCGTTCGCTCCGCCGAGAAAGTCGCAGGATGCGAGCGCAAGGGTGAGCGAAAGCATAAGAAACACTGTGACTAAAATTTTTCTTGCCATTTTCCTTTTCTCCTTTTGTTTTGTGCCATTAAAGCAAAAAGTGCGACAGCCGAAGCTGCCGCACTAAAAATGCAGGACTCCAAGCTGTCGCCAAACAAACTTTTTCGCAGAGGTATTTTGCATACTCAAACGGGAGTCGCATTTTTACAAAAATGGATTTCGTTCAAATATGCGTAAAAAAGGCATACCTCTCCCTGAGAAAATACACCTGTCTCTGCGATTATTAAGTTTGTTTGGCAACATTATTTTAGCATACTTTTTTTCTTTTGTAAATAGAATAAGCAAAAAAACATATCAAAAGCCTCACACGCTTGATATTACTCCTGCGTGCAAGGCTTTTGCTTTTATTTGTCGCTGTCAAAATTCTACGCAAATCTCTTCGGAAACGGCGGTTCCACCCCAAGATACGCGACTCTTAAAGACTCATCGTTAAGAAAGTCGGTGCCAATAGCACCAACCGTATATTTTTGTTTTTATTACGCAGCCCGGGAATTTTTCTTTATCAGGAAGGTTGCACCAAAGCCTATTACTCCGAGGGCTGCCCAGAGTACCGTCACGCCCCACCATCCTATACTCGACATAACGAAGGCAAACAGAAGATTGGCTACCGCGGCGGCTATATAGCCTGTACAGTCAAGAACTCCGTTCACTCCCGATACCTTACCCGTTTTTCCGAGCCCGGGAATGTATATGCTCCATAAGAGCGAAGACGAGCAGCTCATAGACATAAGCGCCACCATCAGAAGAATTACATTCAGCATAGGTACCGTTACAAAAATGCTGATTATAAAGAATACTGCCGAGAGCGAGAAGGATATACGCATCATCATACGGTCGTTCTCGCCCGTTTTGTTGAATATGAACAGGGTGATAAACGGCATAAGCGCACGGCAAGCCGATATCACGGTAAAAATGACAGTAGCTGCCGATTCCTCGAAGCCAAGATGCGAGGAAAGATAGGTAGGTATCCAGAAGGATATCGTCGTTGCTCCTATTTCAACCAGGCAGGCAACTATAAGGTAGAAGCCTATTTTTTCTATTTTAAATACCGAGGTGATGATAGAAAGGTCGAATTTCGCGTTATCCTTAACTGTGTATTTTATCACTCCGCGCTTTTCCATCGTAGCAAAGGTGACAAAGGAAGTAATAGCGAAAAGAAGTGCTACACCGCCCGCAACGAAATATGCTATATCAAACTCGAAGGCTAGGGCGAATATACCTGCTATCATAGGTCCGCTGAAGGATGCAAAGGAAAGGAATACGCAGATAAGCCTCGCCTCGGAGGGCTCTGTGCTCTCGCTGATCATTTTCATAAGCGGTCCCCGAAGCATAGATAACGCAAAGCCCATGACCGCAAAGCATACTACCGCAAGAGCCAGACTCGGCAATATGGGAAACAGAAGAGTCATACCGCCTGCGAGGACAAGACCGGCAAGTATCATTTTCTTTGGAGCTATGATGTCTCCCAAAAATCCGTTCACAAGCTGACCGCCGGCATAAAAGCACATATACGTCGATGACATAAGAGCTATCTGCCCTTCGTCAAACAGCCCTCTGCCCGTAAGATCGGGTGTAAAAACGCTCAGCATATTTCGCAGATAGTAGTTGATTACGTACGTCACTATGCACACAACACCTACAGCGAGTGCACGCTTCGTCTTTGACATCTTGCCATCCTCCAAAATCTTAATTCCGCCACATTATAGCACAGAAAATTTGTTTTTTCAACCTTTTGCATTTAATTTTATTTTTTTTTGCGTTTTTATTGATTTATTCGGATAACTGTGGTAAAATAAGTCATACACTAACAGAGTAGGAATGTATGCGTTCAGTGCTGTGTGGACGGGGAGTTGTCACACGGACGAATGTGCGGCATTTGCTCGAAGTCTTTCGGACGAGCTTATACCGTACGACGGTTTATATTCCGCATCCCACTGTTTTCTGAAGGGCGGATATTATATTTTAAGCACCCCTCGGTTATCGGATGTAAATCTGTGCTAGGGAGGTGTTTTTTATTTTGAAATACAACAGAAAAGCTTTATTCGCGCTGACTCTTACCGCGGCTATGACCGCACTCTCGGTCGTTTTCTGCCGATTTCTCGGCTATGCACCGGAGGGGACTCCCTTCCGCTTCGATCTCGGATTTCTGCCTATCGCGCTTGTCGGGTATATGCTCGGACCTGTATATGCCGCGCTCGGATATGCGGTAGCCGATATCATCGGCTCGCTCCTTAACGGCTATGCACCCAATCCTTGGATACTTCTCTGTCAGATAGCCTTCGCGCTCATAATGGGAGTATTCTTCTATAAGAAAAACATCACACTCAAAAGAGTCATTCTCTGCTTCCTGCTCGGAGCGGTGCTGGTCGATTTTCTCTTGAAATCGCCGGTACTCGTCTATATGTATTCATGGACCTGGAGCTTCACTCTCTGGTCTCGCGCGATCAATGCACTCATCAACCTTCCTATCAGGATAATTTCATTCTACTTCATATATTCGGCTCTTAAAAAGCCTATGGACAGATTTTTATGAAAAACGCAGAATTCAAAAGCTATGCAAACAGCTTTCAGGCGGTGACCGTTCCCGGCCTTGAAAGGATAGCGGCTATGCTCTCGGAGCTTGGAAATCCCGAGCGAGGACAGAAATTCATACACATTGCCGGAACGAACGGAAAGGGCTCGACCGCCGCCAATATGACAGAAATACTCCGAGCGGCGGGCTATAAGGTCGGAAAATATATCTCCCCGAACCTTCTTCGCGTGAACGAAAGGATAAGCATCAACGGATGCGATATATCCGACAGTGAGCTCTCGCGGCTTCTTGACAGAGTTCAGCCCGCGGCTGATGCCGCCGGCGCACGCCTCGGACAGAGTCCCACTCAATTTGAAATATGGACGGCGGCGGCATTTCTCTATTTCAAGGAATCGGGATGCGACTACGTTGTGCTTGAGGTCGGGCTCGGGGGCGAGTTCGATGCGACGAACGTGATAGAGGAAAATGAAATAGCTATAATAACAAGGCTCGGACTCGATCATACGCAGTATCTTGGTGACAGTATAGAATCGGTAGCGCGGGCAAAGGCAGGCATAATCAAAGCGCGCTCGGCTACGCGTGCCGTAATAACCGTCAGGCAGGAGGATACCGCCGCCGAGGTCATACGGAAGGTTGCCTCCGAAAAGGGCTGTACCGTCACGGAGGTCAGCCCCGAGCCTCGCGGAACGAATGAAATATACGAGGTTTTTGACCTTGGAGAAATAAAGGATATCGTCTGCGGTATATCCGGCTACCACCAGATAGAAAATGCCGCGCTTGCCGCCGCTGCCGCAGAAAAGCTCGGCATTTCTCACGATGCTATCAGGCGCGGAATCCGATCGGCAAGGAATCCCGCAAGGTTCGAGCTTATATCTGACACGCCTGTAGTGATATACGACGGCGGTCATAACGAAAACGGGATAGAGGCACTCACCCGATCTATCGAAAGATACTTCGGAAATGAGCCGAAAACGGTCATTTTTGCCTGTATGGCAGACAAGGATATAAAAAATTCTCTGAGAATGCTTTCGGAGAACGAAACCGAGTTTATTTTCACCACGGTCAGGGACAATCCGCGTGCAATGACGGCAAAAGCACTTGCCGCAAGAGCGTCAGATCTCGGCTTTTCGGGCGTGGCATTTGAGGACATAGGAGAAGCATACGAGGAGGCAAGGCGGCGGTCAAGGCTCACTGTGATATGCGGCTCGCTCTATCTCTATAAGGACTTAAAGGAATATCTTGAAAGGAAGTAAATATTATGCCTTTTATCAATCTTAAAACAACGAAAAAAATTACAAAAGAGGCTGAAGCGGCTTTGAAAGAGGGCTTCGGCAAGGATATCGAGATCATCCCCGGAAAGACCGAAAAATGGCTTATGCTCGGCTTTGAGGATAACTGCCGCATGGCATTCGGCGGTAAGGCAGATCCCGATATCGCATACGTTGAGGTAAGTCTGCTCGGCAGTGCGAGCGATGCGGTATACGAAAGACTTACCGCCGCGATCACGAAAAGAGTTCAGGACGTGCTGGGCGTTGACGGCGGAAGGATCTATATAAAGTATGAAGAAACCGAGCATTGGGGCTGGTGCGGCAGTAATTTCTGATGAAAATAATTGCTCATATAGAAAACGATTTTAAGGAAAAGTTCGGTATCCCCAGGCAGAGCGGAATCACCGATGAGCTTATCTCAACTATAGTTTTCGAGCCCGAATACAGAGTCCGCGAGGCTCTGCGCGGTATCGAGGGCTACTCGCATCTTTGGCTGATATGGCAATTTTCCGAGGCGTTGCGCGACTCCTGGTCGCCTACCGTCCGTCCGCCGCGCCTCGGCGGCAATAAGCGGGTAGGCGTTTTTGCAACGAGGTCGCCCTTCAGACCGAATCCGATAGGGCTTTCCTCGGTAAGACTTATAGAGGTCAGGGACACCTACGATAAGGGCTGTGTGCTGATCGTTGCGGGTGCCGATCTTATGAACGGTACGCCCATATACGATATAAAGCCCTATCTCAGCTTTACCGACAGTCATCCCGATGCCATCTCGGGCTTTGCTGATGAGGTCAAGGAATACTCGCTCCGAGTAGATTTCCCGGATAAGCTTGCAGAAAAAATCAGCCCCGACAAGCGCGACTCGCTTATTAAGATCTTAGCCGGCGATCCGCGCCCGTCCTATATTGCCGACGGAGACAGAGCCTATACCTTTACCTATGCAGATTACGAAATTTCGTTTACTGTTAATAACGGCACTGTAACGGTTATAAACATAGAAAACAAAGGATAACAATGCTATGAGTATAGAGAATGTAAAGAATTATTTTCAAAATCTGGGTATTTCCGACAGAATAATGGAATTTGACGTTTCGAGCGCAACCGTCGAGCTTGCCGCTGCGGCACTTAATACAGAAGGTTGCCGAATTGCAAAAACGCTCTCCTTCTCCTTGAACGGAGCTCCTATACTTATCGTCTGTGCGGGTGATGCAAAGGTAGCTAATTCAAAATATAAGGCAAGATTCGGAGCGAAGGCAAAAATGCTCACCCCCGATGAAGCGATCGAGCTTATAGGTCACGCGGTCGGCGGTGTATGCCCGTTTGCGATAAAGGAGGGCGTCACCGTTTATCTTGACGAATCGCTGAGGCGATTTGAAACGGTATTCCCTGCCTGCGGCAGCAGTAACAGCGCCATAGAGCTTACCATCCCCGAGCTTGAAAGATATTCCCGATTTACCGAATGGGTAGACGTTTGCAACGTCGGCTGATCATAGCTTAAATTCAATATTTAAAGTTGATCGACCGATACACGGGTATGCCTCTGTTATAGATATACCCAGCTTTCAATATTATCGTCCTTTTCCGTACATATATCCGCGGTCACAGGGCTTATACTATAAATTCAGGGCTGTATCAATGCGAAAATGCATTTGATACAGCCCTGAATTTATAGCAAGTATTTATTCAACATCGGGATTTTCTCGATAATTTATTCGACCTTCGAATTTGCACATCAGCTTATTAAACGTCCGACCTCACTTGATAACGATCTGCTCGCCATCCATCTCTACAGCCTTACCGAAAAAGGCGGTGAGAGCGGTTATCATAGACTCAACGTCTGCCACAGCACAGCACTCGCATGCCGAATGCATAGCGAGCTGAGGAAGACCTATATCAACACCGGGAAGCGAAACCTGAGTATTGGCTATCGAGCCGAGAGTCGAGCCTCCGGGGAGATCTGCACGGTTATAGTAGCTCTGAAGCTTTACTCCTGCAGTCGAGCATATTGAGCTGAATACCGCCTCGGAAACGCCGTCGGTTATATATCGCTGATTGGCATTGTGCTTAAGCACTACACCGCCGCCGAGGACGGGTGCATTGCTTCTATCCGACATTTCGGGACGGTTGGGGTGCATGGCGTGCGCATTATCGGCACTGACGAGGAAGGACGATGCTACTCGCTTCAGATATTCAAGCGTGCTGCCCGATATACGGTAAAGGGTATCGTAAAGAAGGGTTGAAGCCGCACCCTGCTTGGTCTGCGAGCCGACCTCCTCATTGTCAAAGACCGCGAGAACGGGTGTTGCACACGAGGTTTGCGCGCCGAGGAAGCCCTTGATGGATGCATATGCGCAGGCGAGGTCATCGAGCCTTGGAGAAAGGATTAGCTCATCGCCGAGTCCGCAAAGGACAGGCTCTTCGGCAGAGGTAAGATAAAGCTCCTCGGATACGATATCCGCCTCATTCACTCCTAGCGATGCGGCTATCATACGCTTCAGCGCACCGCGCTCGGTACCGATAGCGGCAAGAGGAAGAAGCTCGGTTGCGGGATTGAAGCTCGCACCGTCGTTAACCCCTCTGTTAAGATGGATCGCAAGACTGGGGATAACGACCTTTTTGTCACCGATATCGACTGTCACAGCCTTTACTCCGCTATCGGTATGAACGGTCACTCTGCCCGAAACGGTAAGCGGTCTGTCAAGCCATGTATAGTTTATCATACCGCCGTATCGCTCGGTCTCAAGCTTCAGACAGCCTGCGGATACCGCGTCACCCTTTATGCGGAAGCAGGGCGAATCGCTGTGCGATGCGGCTATCATAAAGCCACCGCCCATATTGCGGAATGCCACTATCGACGAACCGCCGCGTATAACGTAATATTTGCCGCCCTCGGCAAGATTCCACTCCTCGCTCTCGTAAAGGCGCTCGTAGCCATCGGCGCGAAGAAGAGCCGCGATATTTTCAACTGCGTGAAAGGCGGTTTTCGATTTTTTAAGAAATTCAAGTAATTCGGTCATTTTAACATCCTTTTGCGCGGGAAATCGCCAGATTTCCGGCGGTATATTCGGTGCGCTTTAATTTTGTAATAATATTTTACAACTTTTTTATAAAAAAGTCAACTTACCTGTTGAAAAAGTCTTCATTTTCCTGTAAAATATATGTAAACTAATACTACACTTCACAGGCGGTAACAAAAATGATATGTATTAACGATTTCAAGGATGCCAAGAGAGTTTTCTACTATTTTGAAGAAATATCGAAAATTCCTCACGGCTCCGGTAATACTTCATTCATAGCAGATTATCTTACGGCTTTTGCAAAAAGCCACGGGCTTTCCTTCTACAGAGATGAGAGCAATAACGTTCTTATAAGAAAGCCTGCAACAAAGGGGCTCGAAGCAAGACCTACCGTGATTATTCAGGGACACACCGATATGGTTGCTGAGAAGCTCCCGAATCTGGATAAGGATATGCAGACCGAGGGGCTTGAAATATACCGCGACGGAGATTTCTTGCGCGCTCGCGGAACGACTCTCGGCGGAGATGACGGCGTGGCAGTTGCTTATGCGCTGGCACTTCTTGAGTCGAAGGATATTCCCCACCCCGCAATCGAGGCTCTCTTTACCTCGGATGAGGAGGTAGGGCTTATAGGTGCGACCGCACTTGATGCTTCGGTGCTTGAAGGAAGGATAATGATAAACATAGACTCGGATGACGAGGGAATATTCACTGCCGGATGCGCGGGCGGTGCGAGAACCGATATCTCACTCGCGGTAAAGCGCGAGAGCTTTGAGGGAAAGAGATACACCCTCAAGGTAGGCGGACTTCTCGGCGGTCACAGCGGCGTTGAAATACACAAGATGCGCGGAAATGCGTCCAAGCTGCTCTCCACCATCCTCTCCGAGCTCGGCGATATAAGGATAGCCGCGATATCCGGCGGAAATATGGATAACGCCATAACGAGAGAAGCGGAGGCGGAGTTTATCACCAAAGGCGCCGTAACCGATGCATTCACACGCGCGGCGGAAAGAATATCCGCAGAGCTTGAAAAGACCGATCCCGACTTTTATGCCGAGCTCACAGAGTGCGAGGGCGGGCTTATGCCGCTTGATGCAGAATCGACCGCAAGGCTTCTTTCGATAATGGGCAGCATCCATTCGGGCGTTGTCGCTATGAGCGGCGATATCGCGGGGCTTGTAGAAAGCTCGCAGAATATCGGTATCGTGCGCCTCGATGAAAAATTCAGAATAACCACATCCGTACGCTCTGCCAAGGGCGAGTCCAAGAGGACTATGATAGCCGCCCTTCGCAAGATCGCGGAGGACAACGGTGCCGAGGTATCGGTCCGCGGCGAATATCCCGCCTGGGAATACCGCCCCGAATCGCATCTGCGCGACGTTTGCTGCAAGGTATATTCCGAAATGTACGGCAAGGCTGCCGAGGTCATCGTTATCCACGCGGGACTCGAATGCGGAATATTCTCGGATAAGATAGAGGGACTTGACTGCATCTCGATAGGCCCTGATAACTTCGATATCCATACCACCGAGGAGCATCTCTCGATATCCTCGACGGCAAGAGTATGGGAATTTTTGAAAAAGGTACTGAAAGAAATATAAAGAAAGAGGATAAATCCAATGAACAAGACAAGACTCAGAAAATATGCACATCTTATCGCATCGACCGGTGCTAATATACAGAAGGGACAGGAGGTCATCGTAGCCGCAGGTCTTGACCAGCCCGAATTCGTCAAAATGCTCGTTGAGGAATGCTACAAGCTCGGAGCAAAAAAGGTAAGCGTAGATTGGTCGTATCAGCCGCTTGAAAAGCTGGCTATAAGATATCAGAGCTCCAAGGTGCTCGGCAAGCTCGAGGACTGGCAGATCGAGAAGTGGAAGCATCAGGCAGAGTTTCTGCCCGCAAAAATATACCTTACCTCCGAGGATCCCGACGGTCTTAAGGGCGTTAATCAGAAGAAGTATGCCAAGGCAAGAGCCGAAAGGGCTATAACGATAAAGCCGATACGCCGCGCTATGGAAAACCGCTATCAGTGGTGCATCGCAGGTGTGCCCGGCGAGGCTTGGGCAAAGAAGGTATTCCCCGGAATGAGAGTATCGACGGCTGTTGAAAAGCTCTGGGAGGCTATACTTGATACCTCGCGCGTAGACGATGATCCCATCGCCGCTTGGGATGCGCACAACAAGGATCTTGCAGACAGATCGGCATATCTTAACTCGCTTGAGCTGAGAAAGCTCGTTTACAAGGCGTCTAACGGCACCGACCTCACCGTAGGTCTTATTCCCGAGGCTCTTTTCTGTGCCGGCGGCGAGACAAGCACCGAGGGTATCTACTTTAACCCCAATATCCCCACCGAGGAGGTATTTACCTCACCTAAGAAGGGCGAAGCAGAGGGTATAGTTTACTCCTCCCTTCCTCTCTCCTATGGCGGAGAGCTTATCGAGAATTTCTGGATCAGATTTGAGGGTGGTAAGGCTGTGGAATCGGGCGCAGAAAGAAATGCCGACCTCCTTAATGAAATGCTCACCCTCGATGAGGGCGCTTCCTATCTCGGAGAGTGCGCGCTCGTTCCCTATTCCTCCCCCATTCGCAAGAGCGGTGTCCTTTTCTACAACACTCTTTACGATGAGAATGCGGCATGCCATCTCGCGATAGGAATGGGCTTCACAAACGTGCTTCGCGATTTTGATAAGTACACCGACGATGAGGCTCACAAGCTCGGAATAAACGATTCGGTGACTCACGTTGACTTTATGATAGGAACTGCCGATCTCTCCATCACCGGAATTGACAAGGACGGCAAAGAGATCAAAATATTCGAAAACGGAGAATGGGCGTTCTGATCGGTACGCAAATCTTTTGAAGCCACTATTTGAAGGTAATCACGCCTGAATATAACACAAGGAGGATTTTTATGAAAACATTGTTCAAAAAACTATTCACTTATACTTCGGTTCTAACATTGATTTTTATGACTTTGCTCCTGTCCTCTTGCCGTTCATTAGATAAAATTAAGGAACGCAGGGAAGAAAAAGCAAAACAGGGGTATGATATTGATATCACCGATTTTACCATAGGTTATCTCACCGAGGATGATTACAATGACGGTGAGTTCGACGATGAAAAAATAACCTCAGACATAGAGCTCGATAACACTAAAGTCGGATTTATGGTGATAGATTTTTCTTATGCCTTACTTACTCACATTGGTAAGGACGAACCCATAACACTTACGGTGACATTTCCCGGAGAGCATGATTTTGACATAATTCCCACCGAGTTCCCCAAGGATGCAGATACAGAAAGGGTTGAATCGGAAAACGAAACCAAGATCAGCATAACCTTTGTAATGCCGTGCTATGCCGGTGATTCGGATTCAAAACGCATAGTTTTACGTCTTATACCGATCACGGGCGGCAATGTTACCGTGGATCTTCAGCTTTCCGCAAACGAAAACTTCAAAGTATACGGAACAAGCAAAATAGAAAAGAACATTGATGCAGGCTCTCCCGTACTCGTTTACAGAAAAAACAGCGATTCCGATTCATATTCGGTTATAGGAGCAAACAAAAATTTAACAGAGATCGTTATTCCGGAAAAATATCACGACGGTCTGCCGATCACATCCATATCAGCAGATGCCTTCAAGGATTTTGTATCCCTTGAAAGCATTACGATTCCGGACAGCATTACGACCGTCTCCAGCTATGCCTTTGACGGATGTGACAAGTTAAAGGTGAAGAAAAATGGATTTTATTACGTTAACAACTGGATAGTTGGATGCGATCCCGATATAACAGTTATCGATATTGACGATCCGGATATTTGCTACGCATTCGGAGCATTTAAGGACTGCACAGCGCTCGAAAAACTCACCCTTCCGTTTCTCGGATCAAAAATGGGGTGTAAAATCAACTCCTCTTTAAGTTATCTGTTTGCTACAACGGGAATACACAGAACCCAAAACAGCGTTCCATCGACTTTAAAAACCGTAGAGATCACAGGTGGAACTTATATAGGCTACGAAGCATTTTATGGCTGCGATAGCATTATGAATATCATTTTGCCGGACAGCACTGAATATATAGGTTCCCGTGCATTCGGCGGATGCTCTTCACTGACAGAATTCACCATTCCCAAAGGCGTTACCGAATTAAACGACAGTACATTCGAATATTGCTCGGGCCTTAAAGCTATCGGTATTCCGGAAGGAATTAAAAAAATGGGAATCTATTTATTCGCGGATTGCAGAGCACTCGAATCAATAACTATCCCCTCTACCCTTACCGAGATCGGTACAGCTGCATTTTCAAAATGCACCTCACTCAAAAAAGTTTACATAAACGATCTTGAAAATTGGTGTAAGATATCCTTTGAAAATTTTTCCGCCAATCCGTTATACAACTCAGCGTATCTCTATCTTAATGGCAATAAAACAACCGATATCGCAATTCCCGAGGGCGTAACTGTTATAGAAAGTTATGTATTTGCCGGATACCAATCTTTAGCAAGTATATCTATCCCAAGCTCGGTAACGTCTATAATGAAAGGCGCATTCCAAGAATGCAACGGACTTTCGAAAATAACCATTCCCGAAAGCGTTGATATGATCATGGAGAGTGCATTTGAAAATTGCAAAGGTCTTACGGGAGTATATATTTCCGACATTATCCACTGGTGCAAGATAGCATTCGCCAACAAGACCGCAAACCCGTTATACTATGCAAAAAATCTGTATCTGAACGGTGAATTGGTGGAGGAGCTTGTCATACCGGAAAATCTGTATAACATATCCGGATATTCATTAATAAATTGCGATTCCATCACCCACATAAGTATCCCGAACGGTCTGAATTCCATTGGAGCTTACGCATTTATGGACTGCTCTTCGCTGAAGTCTATCGATATAAAAGGCAATATCAATTTCATTTACGACTATGCTTTTTCCGAATGCACGAGCCTCGAATCCATAAACTTCGGTGCACCGATCCACAGTATTTACAAATATGCATTTTACAAATGTGAGTCGCTGAAGAGTGTTGTTCTTCCGGAATCCATCAAAATGTTGGGAGAAGGTGCATTCAGTGATTGTAAATCTCTGGCTAAGGTTCATATTCCAAAAAACCTTGATACGGTGGGAAAGTCGGCATTCGCAAACTGCACATCGCTTACTGATGTCTATATCGCCAACGGTGTTTTTGAAATTGAAGAATTTGCATTTACCAACTGCTCTTCGCTGGAAAGCATCATATTCCCCGACAGTATCATTTCTATGGGCCGCGGCGTATTGTTCTTATGCACAAATTTGACCGATCTGACCATTCCTTTTGTCGGACCGGGCAAGTCAGGCGGAAATAACTTGACCTGCACTCATATATTTAGTGCACACAATGGTTATTCCTACTCGGTGGATTATGTTCCCGAAAGCCTTAAAAATATAGTTATAACAGGTAGCGAAAAGATTCCGGATAATGCTTTCGCAAGATTCAAGCATATAAGGAGCGTTACTCTCGCCGATAGTATTAAAACTATAGGACGGAATGCTTTCGAGTATTGCAGCTCGCTTGAAGTGATCAAGCTTGGTAAAGGAATTGAGTCAATTGCATCGAATGCGTTCAACCAATGCACCGCCATGATTGAGGTCATAAACCATTCCGATCTTGAGATCGTAGCAGGTAAAGATGACTTTGGCGGTATCGCCAAATATGCATTTGAGGTACACACCGGAGAACCAAAGCTAAAGGTTTTAGGCGACTATAAATTCTACACATTTAACGGTGTCAATTATCTGATTAAATATATCGGAAGTGATACTGAAATTGTTCTTCCTGACGACTACAACGGAGAAGATTATCAGATTCATAGCGCGGTGTTTAAAAACATGCACACAGTAACAAGTATAACCCTCCCCGAATGCGTCACCTTTATAGACGTATATATGTTTTCGGGTTGTTCATCACTGAAGACACTAGTTCTCCCAAGCAGCATTGTATCTATAAAGGCATTCGCATTTGAATTATGCGGATCACTCACAGATATATACTACACAGGCACCGAAGCCGAATGGCAGAGCATCGTGATAGAAAGCGGTAATGGAATTCTCTCGTCTGCAACCATTCACTACGATTACGTGCCTGAAGTAGAAGATCAGAACAGCTCCGAAAATATATAGAATCGCTATCGGTCTTTAATAGCTAAGCTATATATTCAATATTTCACTCAAATTAAAAAGCACAATCGCGCAGAAAATCTTGCGTGGTTGTGCTTTTTGTATATAATTATAAATAATTATTTACATTTTAAAGAATTTTCCTTCAATATACTTTCTGCCGCGCGGACTCCATCCACCGCAGAGGAAACTATTCCTCCTGCATATCCTGCGCCCTCGCCTATCGGATAAAGCCCCTTTACGGCATCCGACATAAACGATGCATTTCTATGGATGCGGACGGGGGAGGTGGAGCGAGTTTCCGCTCCTGTAAGAAGCGCATCGGGATGATAAAAGCCCGGCATCCACTTATCAAAGTCGGCAATTCCCGGGCGCAGAGAATCGGTGACGAAATCGGGAAGATAATCCTCTGCTCTTGCCGCTGTAACTCCGCACGGGTAGGAGGCTCTAAGCGATTTTGATAGCGAAGGAGCCTCGTTTTTCATAAAGCTTTCCATAGATATGGCGGGAGCGCGGAAATTTCCGCCGCCGGCTATATACGCCGCCCTTTCGATCCTCCTTTGAAGATCAATGCCGGCTAAGGGATGCTCGGAGCCGAAATCGGCGGGCGTCAGGCTTACAAGATGGGCGGCATTTGAATTCTCTGCCATACGTGCGCACTCGCTCATACCGTTCGTTACCACACCGCCCTCCTCGCTCGCCGCGGCGACCACGGTGCCTCCGGGACACATACAGAAGCTATATACGCTTCTGCCGTTTGGCAGATGGGTGACAAGGTGGTATGATGCAGTTCCTGCAGCCGCCTCAAGCTCTTTACACTTATCTCCGTATACAAGAGAGTTTATATATTCTCTTCTGTGCTCTATACGGACACCGATGCCGAATGGACGTGACGACATAGGCACGCGAAGTGACATCAGCATCTCAAAGCTATCCTTTGCGCTGTGACCTGCCGCAAATATAACGCGGTCGGTATCTACGGTCACGTCACGTCCGTCCTTTTCATAAACCACGGCACAAACGCATCCGTTCTTCACCTTTATATCCTTTACCCTGGCTGAGAAAATAAAGCTTGCACCGAGAGAGATTATCTTCTCTCTTATTTTTTTGACATAGGAAGGGAGCTTATCGGTACCCAGGTGAGCACCTACGGTATAGACGATATCCTCGGGCGCGCCTGCCCCGACGAATTCCGAGAGCACCTTGTACTTGTATTTATCCATCGAGCCGACCTTCAGCTTTCCATCCGAGAATGCGCCTGCACCTCCCTCTCCGTACTGAATATTCGACTCTCCCGAGAGAACGCCGCGGCTGAAAAATTCGGCGGTGGTCCTCGCTCTTTTATCCACCTCCTCGCCGCGCTCTATGACTATAGGTCTTGCACCGCCCTCGGCAAGCACAAGTGCCGCAAAGAGTCCCGCAGGTCCTGCACCGACAACTACAGGGGATACCATCCTATCGCATTTCGGAATCTCCATAGTGTAATCGGGGCATTCCGAAACCTTTTTCTTCATTTTTTTAAGACCTTCCTCGCGCTCGGGTGAAAACTCAACGCCAAGACTGAGAGAAAAGCTCGGTTTATCCGTAACGCAAAGCGTCTTTTTCAGTATCCTTATTTCCTTTATCTCCGACCTATCCACAGGAAGATGCGCAACGATCGCATCCTTCAAGGAATCTATATCATAATTTATATCAAGCTTTATTTCCGTTCTGATCATTTTTATTTCTCCAAAGCATTCATATTCTAATTTTATCACGGCGCACTCAATTTTGCAAGAAAAATCGCGTATAAAAATCAAATTTGAGTAAAACATAATAA
This sequence comes from Oscillospiraceae bacterium, assembly GCA_015064555.1. Classification (GTDB taxonomy): domain Bacteria; phylum Bacillota; class Clostridia; order Oscillospirales; family CAG-272; genus UBA1740. The sequence goes on along the minus strand of SVRZ01000002.1, from coordinate 18,047 downwards.
AAAACACGAAGAAAGAGGAGTGCAATGAAAAGAATCATTATTCTTGTTTTGTGCCTTTGCACGTTAGTCGGCTCTTTTGTGAGCTGCGGACGGCGTGACGCGGGCGAGGTGTCGGTATTCTATTATACCTACAGCGACACCTATATATCCGGAGTACGGAGCGCGATGGACAAAATCTTGCGTAACGGGGATATTCCGTACCATAATTATGATGCAAACAGCAATCAGACAACTCAGTCTGAGCAGATAGATACCGCTATAGCAAAGGGCTCGAAGCTACTGATAGTCAACATCGTTGACACAGGCTCGGACGATGCGGCAAAGAATATTGTTGCCAAGGCTAAGAATGCAGGTATACCGCTTATATTCTTCAATCGCTCGGTAAGCGATGAGGTCGTCAAGAGCTACGACAAATGTATTTTTGTCGGTACTGACTACGAGATGGCAGGTCATATGCAGGGCGAGCTTATCGGCAGAGATCTTATTGATAACTACGAAAAGTATGATATAAACGGTGACGGAAAAATATCCTACGTTTTATTCAAGGGACAGCAGGGTAACGCAGAGGCTGAGGCGCGCACACGCTATAGCGTTGAGGATGCCAACAAGCTTCTTTCGGAGGCGGGAAAGCCGGCACTGAGCTTCTATGATCCCAAGAATGCCTCGGGCTACCTTGTGGATCAGGGCGGAAACTGGTCTGCTCAGGCGGCTAACGATTATATGAAGACTATACTCTCGGCGCATAGCGAAAGCGGCGGAAATATGATAGAGCTCATTATTGCCAATAACGATGAGATGGCTCTCGGTGCTATATCCGCACTTCAGGAGGCAGGCTATAACAAGGCAAACGGAAGAGTCATACCCGTATTCGGTGTTGATGCCACCGACGGTGCCGTGGCTCAGATAAAAAGCGGCTCTATGCGCGGAACAATACGCCAGGATTCGGCTAAAATGGCAGAGGTTATCGGAAAAATAGCAAAAAATATGCTCTCCGGCGAAAGCATTCTCCAAGGAGTCGATAAGGATATGTCGGTAGGAACAACCAGAGTCAATATTCCCTACTCCGCATACACGGGCGAGGACGGAAGCAAGGAAGAAAAATGAGCGAAGGCATTCTCTTGAGGATGGAGAACATTTCAAAGAGTTTTCCCGGTGTGCGCGCGCTTGACGGCGCAAGGCTCCACGTAAAAGCAGGTACGGTTCATGCCCTTATGGGCGAGAACGGCGCAGGAAAATCAACGCTTATGAAATGCCTTTTCGGAGTTTATACGCATGAGGAGGGAGAGATATTCCTTAACGGCGAGCCTATCTCTCCGCGCTCCTCGAAGGAAGCTCTCTCACTCGGAATAGCAATGGTGCATCAGGAGCTCAATCAGGCTCTGAAGCTTACGGTTGCCGAGAATATGTGGCTCGGAAGATTTCCGCGTCCGATCGATGCTCTTCCGTTTATATCGAAGCGGCAGATGATTGAAAAGACCGGAGAAATATTTGATGCGCTAGGCATTGATATCGATCCCGAGGCACTCACAGAGCGCCTTTCGGTATCAGACCGTCAGATGGTGGAGATCGCGCGAGCCGTATCATACGGCGCAAGGATAATCGTATTCGATGAGCCGACCTCATCCTTGGGAGAGGAGGAGGCGGAGCGGCTGTTCGGGATAATAGAACGGCTTCGCTCCGACGGATGCGGAATAATATATATATCTCATAAAATGAACGAAATACTGAGAATATCCGATGAGGTAACTGTCATGCGTGACGGACGTCATATAGCAACCCGATCCGCCTCTGATATAACCACAGATGAAATAATACGCCTTATGGTCGGGCGCGAGCTTTCCGAGCGATATCCGGCGCGTGCAACGCCTCCGAAAGATGATATCCTCCTGTCGGTTACAGGGCTATCGGGCGAGTACAGCCATCTTAACGACGTTTCGTTCTCGCTCCGCAAAGGCGAAATACTCGGGATCGCAGGGCTGGACGGCTCGGGACGCACAGAGCTGCTCGAGGCATTGTTCGGGTTATCCCGGCGATCGGGCGGAGAGATCCGTCTGTCGGGAAAGAATATATATAACCGCACTCCGGGCGAGGCTATAAGAAACGGATTTGCCATGGTCACAGAGGAAAGGCGGGCAGGCGGAATTTTCGGTATTCTCGATATAAAGGAAAATACCGTAATATCCTCTCTTAAGGGCTTTCGGCGCGGTCCTCTGATCTCGGAGAAGCTGATGCGCAGCTCGACCACCGAATATATGAAAAGACTTAAGGTAAGAGCCCCGGATATGCATACCAAGATACGCTCGCTCTCGGGAGGAAATCAGCAGAAGGTTATATTCGCACGTTGGCTGCTGACGTCGCCTACCGTCCTTCTGCTCGATGAGCCGACAAGAGGTATAGACGTTGGGGCGAGGTATGAGATATACGCACTGATCAACGAGCTTGCCGAATCGGGAAGAGGCGTTATTCTCGTGTCCTCCGAGATGCCCGAGTTGCTGGGACTCTGCGACAGAATAATGGTTATGAGCAACGGTCGTGCAGCAGGCACGGTGGACAGAGGCGCAAGCCAGGAGAGCATTATAACGCTCGCCACAAAATATATTTAACCCGATATGGGGATCGGGGCTTATGCCTCCGCTCCCCGTATCTGAACGGAGCATTTATGAAAGAAAAAAACGGAGGTCTTGAAAGGATACGCGGCGCGTTTCACGGCATGGGAAGTCAGGTAAAGGAAAGAGTGTCGTCCTTCAATGCGCTTTCCCCGGAGGACAAAAGACGGACGGTTACGGATGCAGTGCTGAACAATGCGATGTTTATTATGATCACGCTGGCTATAGTCATAATAGCTATACTGAAGCCGAGATTTTTGTCTGCGGCATCCATCGTTAACATAATTTCCCTGACCGCAGCAAGACTGCCGATAGCATTAGGTATCGCGGGAGCGATCGTTCTTACGGGAACCGATATTTCCGCAGGGCGCGCCGTCGGTCTTACCGCATGTATAAGCGCGTCATTGCTTCAGAGCGCGGGATATGCATCAAAAATCTTCCCCTCTCTCGATCCTGTTCCGATACCTCTGGTCATCGCGGCGGTAGTCGCTACAGGTGCTGTAATAGGACTGGTCAACGGATTCTTCGTTGCAAAATTCAAGCTTCACCCATTCATAGTTACCCTTTCCACTCAGCTGATAATATATGGGCTTATACTCCTTTACCTGCAGATAGGAAATAACGGCGGACAGACTCTTTCGGGACTGGATCAGTCATACCTCTCCTTTATCGCGGGGCCGCTCTTCCGCATCAGCGGAATAGCCATCCCGAGATACGTTCTGTATTCGGTAATACTGACGGCGGTTATGTGGATCGTATGGAACAAAACCGTCTTCGGAAGAAATATGTTTGCCATCGGATCAAACGAGGAGGCGGCACACGTATCGGGTGTTAACGTATTCCGCACGGTGGTCGGAGTTTTTGTGCTCGCGGGAATAATGTATGGCATAACCGGATTTATCGAGGGTGCGCGTATAGGCTCAAGTGCATCCTATACCGGTCTTAATTACGAAAGCGATGCCATCGCCGCCTGCGTTATCGGCGGAGTTTCCTTTGTTGGCGGTACGGGTAAGATCGGCGGCGTTGTCATCGGTGTTCTGCTCTTGCAGATAATATTCGTGGGACTTAATTTTCTCTCGGTAGATCAGAATCTTCTCTATATAATCAAAGGACTTATAATCCTTCTCGCCTGTGCTATAGATATGAGAAAATATCTTGCCAAAAGATAAGGAGCAGACCATTGAAAAAGAATATATACGATGGAGTGCATATATCCGAGCGCGTTCTTAATGCGGCAGTTGCGGTTTTGTCGGCGGCGATCCCGCTTATAATAGCCTTTGCAGCTCTCAGATAAAAGGAATTATCCGATTGTGAAAATCAACGGCACAAATGCTGAAAGATACGCATTTGTGCCGTTGATCGGCTTATTTTATAACATTTGTTTGCATTTTCGCGGTTTTGCAAGCCGATAGCTTTATTTCAATTTATATTTTATGCTTCTGCCGATGCGCTCACCGTCATCGACAAGCCCTGCCGCGCGCAGAATGGAGATCGCGCTGTATCCGTATGAAAACCTGCCGCCTACGGCACGGTTGAAATCCGCCACCGAGAAATGATCCGCAAGCCCATTTGGGATGAATATACGGTAATCGTCCGGCTCGCGGATATCCACCGCATACTCGATCGACGTTGGTATACGCTCGGCACGTACCTTATTCCGTCTTTTCCCGAATGCCATTTCATTTCTGTACCTGTATTCCTCTACGTTGAGAAATATAAGCTTTAAAGAAAGATTTCGGTCGCCTATAAACCTTCGTATATTATAAAGCTCGTAAACACTGTCAAATACAGTAGCACTCTTCGGACTTTTTCTGCGTTCGGTCGTTTCTCCCGTTTTCTTATCTATCCACCTTATATACTTAGTATGATCCAAGGGGTATACAACGGTTACTTTATGGTCAGGAAGAAATTTTTCGAGCTTGGGAAGGAGCCGTGACATGCTTCGCGTCTGTATTTCGATTATCTCGTCCCCTTTTTTTATATCCGCAATGCTTCCATTGACCTTTATCTCATGGAAGCTCTCGTCCGGTTCAAGATAGAACTTGAGTATTTTGTGGAGCGAGCGCTCCATATAAGTTCCTATGCCGTCCTCGCTGCCGATTTCAGCGAGGACGGCATATCGTGCGTTATCAAAACGCCTGTCTATCATGATTTTTCTCGTAATATCCGTACTTGTGATTTCCGCGCGACTTGGGATCGATATCGTTAACTATAACACCGAGTATGTTACCGTTGACCGATTCTATAGCATCAACTGCACCCTTCACGCTGTTCACATTGGAATAATTGCATCTTACAGCAAGAATATATCCGTTTACAAATGCGGAGACCGCACCGGCATCAAAGACCTCGCCGATAGGCGGCATATCGAGAAGTATGTAATCATATGTTCCCTTCCACTCATCGAGAAGCTCCTGCATTCTGTATCCGGAAAGAAGCTCAGAGGGGTTAGGGGGAATCTGACCGCAGAAAATAACATCAAGCGTTGTTTCCTTGTAAGAATGAACGACGCTCTTTGTATCGCTCACTATTCCTGCAAGAAGCTCGGAAAGCCCATGCTCGGGCTTCTCACCGAATACCTTGTTAAAGGAAGGGCATCTCATATCGCTCTCAACGAGAAGCACGCGCTTGCCCATATTCGCAAGTGCCAAAGCAAGATTAGAGCTGATAACCGTCTTTCCGACGCCTGCCGATTCGCTTGTAATGGCAAATACGGGATTTTTTGTAGCTGCAGCCGAATAGATGAAATTCGTTCTGAGGGTATTGAATGCCTCTGTAACGAAGAAGGGCGAATCGGGTGAAAGGAGCTTGTCCTCGTAATTTCTTACGGCAATAACCGGTCCTTTTTTGAAGGTGGAGATTTTCTTTTTAGCAGCCTCTCCGTTGCCCCACGTGGGAATTGCGCCCACAATAGGATAGTTGACTGCTTCCTTGATAGTGTTCTCATCGTGAACAAGCTTGTCAAGAAGATCGCGTACAAAGAAGAACGCGTATACCGCGAGTGCTCCGACAAAGGCGCATATAATTGCCACTACCGCAGCCGATGTCTTTACCTCGGATACTGCCGCAAGTCCGGTGACAGGTCCGATCAGTGCAATCATAGGCGCATTATCCTCATTCTGCTTGAGTCCGAGAAGCTCTGGAGGAACAAGAGGCATAACGCCCTGTATTGCGTTTATTACCTCGAAGGTCTTTACTCTGTGGTCTGAGGTTACGGTAACGCTGAATATTACAGTTTCCTTATCAACCTGACGCGCATTTATCATCTTCATGACTTCCTTGACGCAGGCATCCTCTCCCTTTGATTTAAGCTTATTGGTAAGATCGTAATCCTGAACGGCACGACGTACAACGATATCTGTGGATGCGAGATAAACACAGCTGGATGCGATAGATACAGCCGCAGAGGTCTGAGCCTGAGAGGTGTAATCGTAATCGGATGAGGTGTTATTTACCCAGAAGGTCGCCGTAGCCTTATATTCCGGCTCGTCGATCAACAGCGAGTAAGCCACACCGACCGAGCCGAAAAGCACCGCTGCTATCAGCATAAATACGATAGATTTTTTAAACACCTTCCAAAGATCGGCAAAGGTGATTTCCTTTTCTAGGTTTTTGTTTTCCATTTTTTATGTCCTTTCAATTTGTTTTTTTCGTAAATGCATCATAAGCAACGGTCGCCGCCGATATATCCATATTGGCACGAAGCTCGTAAAGAGGTACAGATGATATTATTCTGTTTGCAACGGAGAGTGCCATCGAAGCCGAGGAGGGCATTCGCGGTACATATATCTGAGATACAAACCTTATAAGTCCCTCTCCTACCGTTATCCTTCTTGCCGAATTTTCTTCTCCGCGCTCGAGAAATGCAATGCCTTCCAACGGAAGCATCTCGGGAACTCCGTAGTTTTCCTTTCCGCGCCATGGAGTTCCGCAGGCGTAAACCCTGCCGTCTATTATCCTGAGTATCGGTTTATCTCCGTTCAGGATATGCACCCTATCTCCGAAAGCCTTCATCCAAAGACGGAGGTGCGTGGTCTTTCCGACACCGCTCCTTGCGGTGACCGCATACGCCGCTCCGTCAAGAGCTATGACGGCTCCGTGAAAGACGAATGCATCAAAGCGAGGAAGCCTCTCGGCTATCTCTCTGTAAAGAACTATACTTTCAAGGTATCCCGGGCTATGAGGAATATCGCTCGCCTCTGCCTCAAGACGGATATCCGTATCCGAAGCAGAAACGGTAAGGTGAGATTCACCCACGGACTCCGTTATATAATCTCGCGCGAGATCTTTTACGTAGCCGTATCTATTATCGAGCTCTATTATGAGATCTGCTACCGATATTCTTATCATTCCGCCACCTCCGTAAGTGATGCCGACCTTAATTCGTCATTTCCCGAATAGAAGGTCACGGTCTCGAATTCTGCGCGCGTGCCGCGGTAATCCACGTACTTGAGAGCCTTACAGCCCGAGAATGCATTGGTGCGTATCTCGCGCAGGTCTGATGCCATATCCACTCTGACAAGGTTTACGCAGGAATAGAATGCCGACTGTCCTATCGCCCTTATTCCGCGAGGTATTATCAGCCAGGAGAGCTGATAGCAATTTGAAAATGCCAGATCGGGGATCTCGGAGAGAGAGGACGAAAGCCGAAGCTCGGAGAGCCTTGAGCAATAGTAAAATGCCGAAGGACCTATCGTCCTTACGTTATCGCCCATTCTGACGGTTGTAAGTGACGGACAGCTTTCAAATGCCTTTTCGCTTATCGTTTCAAGCGAATCGGGGAATATTGCCTCTGTGAGCCTTTCACAGTATGAAAAGGCGCTGACACCGATATATACAAGCGATGAATCGAAGTCCACGCGCTCAAGATATACGCAGTTTATAAACGCACTGCTTTCTATATAGCGGAGTGCATCGGGAAGGGATATCTCTTTTATAAGTGTACTGTGAAATGCGCCGTTGCCGATCTTTACGATACTGTCCGAAAGCTTTATTTCGGTCAGCGACTCACAGGCGGAAAACAGATTGTCAGGTATATAATGCTCAACCGACGAGAGGTCTGCAGACGTCAGCGAGGAGCATCCGTAAAAGGCATATTCACCTATCGTTCTCACTCCGGAAAGGTCAAATCCGTCTATGAGAACGCAATCGCGAAAGGCGGAGGCACCGATCGACCTGACGGTTTTCGGAAGCTTGAATACGGAAAGCTTATCACAGCTCCGGAATGCTCCTTCTCCTACCGAAACAATGCCGTCAGCTCTCAGGGATTCGAGCGCTCTGCATCCGAAGAATGCCGCAGAGCCTATATTTGTAATACTGCTCGGAAGCTCGAGCGAAATTAGACTTATGCAATCAGCAAAGGCATCGTCACCGACAGAGGCGTATCCCTCCGGCAGAATGATCTTTGAAAGCTTCGGTGCACCCAGACAGATTCCTACCGGTATCTCGGAAAGACCCTTTCCGAGAACGAGAGCTTCAAGCTTCGGTGCCTCGGAAAGTATGCACTCGCCTACCTCGGTAACCGAATCGGGAATAGTGAAGGTTTCAAATGCCGTCATTATAAACGCGTTTTTACCGATTTTGACAAGAGTTTCGGGAAGAGTGATATTGCGAAGTGCTCTCGCTTTGTAGAATGCGTTTGCGCCGATCTCTGTTATTCCCTCGGGGATCACTATGCTCTCAAGCGAAATGCACTCGGAGAACATAGCACGCGAGATGCTTCCTATACTCGGAGGCAGGGATACTGTGCGTAATCCCTCGCAGCCCTCAAAGGCATACTCGCCAACAGTCTTTACGCTATCGGGCAAGGTCAGGGATATGAGCGCACGGCAATATGAGAATGCGCGTACTCCTATATGGCTGACTCCCTTAGCTATATTGAGCTCGGTGAGATAGGTAACACCCTCAAAGGCGCTGTCCGATATGACCGAAACACCGCCGTGGATATCAACTCTGCGGATATCAATATTCGATGAAAATGCGGAGGATATTCTTTTTACTCCTTCGGGTATTGTGACCGCCACGCCCACGGGAACCCTGCCGCCCTTGTCGGTGTCCTTCATAACAACGTCGGTATATTCCGTTTTATAATAGTCACCGTAACTGTTTATCGGGGTGTTGTACTTTATCAGCACACCGTCACCAACCACGGTCATCTCGTCGGTCAGGGATTTATAATATTCTGTTCCGTAGAAAGCGTAACAGCCTATATCGGTAACGCTTTTTGGAATATTTACCGTCTTAAGCTTCGAGCATCCGTCAAAGGCATAGACTCCGATCGTAAGAAGCCCGTCGGGTAGCGACACGGTATTAATCGATTGATTTCCAACAAGCGCATACGGCGCTATATGACGAACGTAATCGGGAACCGTCAGCACCTCTGTCTTTGCGGCACGAGGCAAAAGCAAAAGCATCGCGGCTGATTTATCAAAAACGGCAGAGCCGATCACCTCAAAATTCTTGTTTTCGGGAGATATCGATACCGATGCGAGCTTCGGTGAGCCTTCAAACGCCAGATGGCTGAGCCTCTCAATACCCGCGCCAAGCTCCACCGATACAAGCGCCTTGCAATCTGCAAATGCAAGATCTCCTATCGAAACTATACCTCCGTTATCCCGAAGCTCGGTGAGCCTTTCACATCCGCGGAATGCCGATGCGCCTATGGAAAGCGAGGATGCCGCCATATCTATAGAGGTGAGCGAAAGGCAACCGCTGTATGCTCCCTCGCCTATCGAGATAACCTTCTCGGGAATGACGGCTGCCTTGAGAGCCGAGCATCCCGAAAATGCATATTCGCCTATCGAGGTAAGCCCCGAGGATAGCTCGATCTCTTCAAGAGCGGTGCAATCGGCAAATGCACCTCTGCCGATGCTGATAGTCTCGGCTGAGAAGGAGACCTCCTTCAGCTTGGTGCAGGCGGCAAATGCATAATCACCGACAGTCTCGGTAAAGGCACCGAGATAGACCGTACGTATCTTTGACTTTGAAAACGCATCCGTACCTATGGATGCAACCGTTTTTCCGCTTATTGCGGACGGAACGTTAATTTCGGTATCCGTTCCTATGTATTTGGTTATTTCAAGTCTGCCGTCTTCTCTTACAACGTATTCGAAATCGCCGTGGAGATAGACCGTCCTCTCGGGTGTCGGCTTATCGGGCCGCGTGAGCGATACGACAAGAGCCGATGCGAGTATAAGACACAGACAGCCGAAAATAATTATATATTTCGGTTTCAAAAGCTTTTTCATATTTTCTCCGTTTCAAAAGAGCATTTTCAGCCCTATACCAAATAAGTATACAATATATATATTTTTTTGTCAATCCCTTTTGCCGCGATATTTATTTAAAATCCTCTATAAAGATTTTTTGCGGGCGCATAAAAACGGTAAAGAAGGCAAAAATACCTAACAGAGAAAAAAGGAAGGAGCAAAAAAATGAAAAAAACGCTACTAATTACAGTGTCCGCCATACTGCTTGTTCTCTCTTTTGCAAGTGTGGCGAGCGCATCGTTCCTCGGTACGGGCGCGGCAGTCATCGCTAATGACGTCGAGCTCATAAAGAGCGGCATCAGCGGCAAAGAGCTGAAATTTTCGGACACAGACTTCAAGTGTGCGCTCGGAGTTTCCGAGATCAAGGGGATAGAAATATGCACGCTCCCCGATAAAAAAGACGGCATTCTCAAGCTTGACGGCAGCCCCGTCAACGAAGGGCAGATCATAAAGAGAAGGGCGCTTTCGCGCCTCAGCTTCTGCCCCGCGGATGCAAGTATAACGGAAAGCCAATTCACCTTCCGCGAAAGAGGCAGCTCCGGCGCGGAGATCAGATGCAGGATGCGCTTTACCGAAAAGGTGAATTATGCCCCTGAGGTAAGCGACTCATTGGGACAGTCGGTCAAAGTGACAACGCAGTCCGGAATATCCTATTTCGGTAAGCTCGAAGGAAGCGATCCCGAAGGAGATAAGCTCATTACTCTGATAGTAAGACAACCCAAGAACGGAAGTCTTTCGCTCACCGATGCCGCCAAGGGAGAATACAGATATACTCCCGATGCGGGATTTGACGGAAGGGATTCCTTCATCCTCGTTATGCGTGACGAATTCGGAAATTATTCCAGCCCGGAGGAGATAAGCGTACGCGTTACCGAGAGAATGAGCGAGGTAGTGTATTCGGATATGACCGATTCTAAGAGCTACAATGCTGCCGTTGCCATGACGGCGATGGGCATAATGAGCGGCTCGAGAATAGGCGATAACGTCTACTTTTTGCCTGAAGATGGGGTTACCCGTGCCGAATTTGTGGCTATGGCGATGAAGGCAGCCTCGATAAAAGCCGACAGCACTCTCGACAAGACCTATTTTGATGACAACAACGAGATACCGACACCCCTCGTCGGCTACGTTGCCACTGCGGCATCTATAGGAATAGTCAACGGCTCCTTTGACGGAGACGGACTGAAATTCCGCCCCAATGATGCGATAACCGTATGCGAGGCGGCTATAGTTATGTCGAATATACTCGGTGTTACCGCCGAGAGCGACTATCCCCCCGGCACCGAGAATCTGCCCGTATGGGCAAGACCGCACGTCGGTGCAATGTATGAAAAGGGCATATTCGACCTTGGCGAGGAGGATGAGCTCAGCGAAGCCCTCACAAGAGAAAAGGCGGCAGAATATCTTTACCGCCTTGCATCCGGGCAAAGGTCGTAAATCGTCATACGATCCTTACAACGTAGTATGATGCGGAGATAGATATACAAGCAAAAAGAGGATTGCTCCGGTTAGAGAAATCCTCTTTTTTGTACATATTTATTGTCATTTCGATGCTATTTCAGCCAAAACCCTCGCCATAACAGGTGCAAGATCAGATGGAGTGACACCATATTCCGACAGCTCTTCCGCGAGGATCTGCCCTGCTCTGCCGTGGACGTATGCGGCTATCGCGGCAGCTGCGAGAGGCTCTGCTCCCATTGAAAGAAGCGATACCATAAAGCCTGCCAGGGCATCTCCGCTGCCTGCCTTCGCCAATGCAGACGAGCCTGTGGTATTGATCATTATTTCCTTGCCGTCGGTAACCACAGTCCCGGCACCCTTTAAAAGCACGGTGGCAGACGTGTCAAGAGAAAGCCCGTATGCCGACTCAAGCCTTGCATTGCTGACCTCATTTGTCGGAATGCCCGTGAGTCTTGAAAACTCAAGCGGATGCGGAGTCAGGATCACGGGGCGCCTTGCCTCCCTGAGGCAAGCTATCGCATCCTCATAATATTCGGCTATCGAGTTTATTGCATCCGCATCTATTATCACAGGGCCTCCCTGCCCTCGGACGAGTGCCATGACGAGATCTGCCAGGGCGCGGCTCTTGCCGCATCCGGGTCCTATAAGGATCGCCGATGCCGCCTCCGCCCTCGCCATTATACGGTCGCAGTCATCCGCCGAAAGCATCGGAATAGACGGTATCCGTGTATATATAAGCTCGGGGTATTTGAGAATAACGGTATTCCATACGCACTCCTCGCTTACGAGCTCAACGTAACCTGCTCCGCCGCGGAGCGCCGCGCCAAGAACAAGATGAGCCGCTCCCATATATTGCTCCGAGCCCGCAATTATCAGCGCTCTGCCGAAGCTGCCCTTATTGGAGTCGCAGGGGCGCTTTGGCAGGTGGCCTTTTACGTATTCCGCATCTATTCTCGCAGTGCAGATCATACTCTTTGCCTCCTACTTGTTGATTTAGTATTACATATATATTAGCACTTTCGGAGATTTTTTTCAATCCTTTAATTCTATTTAATATTTTTTACCGGAAAAACACTTTACAAACCGCTATTTTTGTGATAATATTATTAATATAAAGATTGAAAAGGAGATTCACTATGGCTAAAAAGATCGTTATCACAATAGCGCGCCAGTATGGCAGCGGCGGAAGAGAGATCGGAGAAAAGGTTGCCGAGATGCTCGGAATTCCGATTTTTGACAAGCAGCTTATCACCGATGCCGCTTCAAAAGGGAATCTCAGCGAGGACGTTCTGCAAAGGACGGATGAATCTGCGGCGAACAGCCTCTTATATACCCTTGCAGTCGGCTCTAACGTTGTAGGCTCGAGCATGCCCTTCGGATATAAGATGCCTATCAACGACAAGCTCTTTATACTCCAGTCGGAGGTTATAAAGGAATATGCAAAGATGGGAAGCTGCGTGATCATAGGACGCTGCTCGGACTATGTTCTCAGAGAGGATAAGGACGTATTCAGGCTCTTTATCTACGGTGACCTTGAGCATAGGAAAGAGCGCGTGCGCGAGAGGCACCCCGAGATAAAGACGGCTCAGCTGGTCGATATCATAAACAGAACCGACCGCAGAAGAGCCTCATACTATAACTTCTATACGGGCAATAAATGGGGTAAATACGATAACTACGATATGGCGATAAATTCCTCCACTCTCGGTATTCAAGGCACAGCCGATCTCATAGTAAGCTGCGCTAAGAAGCTGACCGAGGAATGATGCGCGTTCTTTGAGCCTTTTGATGCTCACACATAAATTATACCATAAAAACGGGACGGTTCGGACTTTTTCCAAAACCGCTCCGTTTTTCCTTTATCTGCCCTGTTTGTAACCAAAAGAGCACAAAACCGCATTAAAAACCAAAAAAACGATATTGATTCTGTAAAAAAGACGTTTTTTCCGATTGACAATTTGTTTTTGCTATGTTATACTATATTTGTATAAGTATTTTGGCAATTTCGGAGGATATGAGAATGAAAATAAATGACACTATCACCCTCAAGGAGGGAAAATGGGAGGCAGGCATATGCCCCAGACTCGGCGCGAACATCGTATATCTCAAGTTTGACGGAAAGAATATTCTGCGCCCTCTCAAGGATGAAAAGGACCTTGAGGCAAATCCCTACATTCAGGGTGCGCCCATACTTCTGCCCGCAAACAGAACCTATCTCGGAAAATTCACGTTTGAGGGAATTGAATATACCCTTCCGATAAACGAGGAGAGAACGAACTCGCATCTTCACGGTATTGTACATACCAAGAGCTTCGACCTGGTTGAGGCGAATGATGAATACGTTATAGCCAAATATTCAAACCATGGCGAATGCTATCCTTTCAATTTCGATCTGACCGTTAAGTACGCTATTGATGCCGCAGGACTTACCGCGGAATATACGATAACCAACACAGACAAGAAAAATATGCCCTACACCTTCTGTCTGCACTCCACCTTCATGCAGCCGGAGAGCTTCACGATGCCCGTAGGCTACAAGCAGGAAACCGTCAATGATATACCCACAGGCGAATACCTTCCTCTCACCGAGCAGGAGACAAAGTATATCAGCGGCTCGCCATCCAAGGATCTCAATGTTTGCGGTTATTATATTTCCAGAGCTAATATCGCAACTATAGATAATATTATGTTTGCGGTATCTGATAACTTTGATCATTGGATCACTTACAATGCTCAGGGCAAGCGCAATTTCATCTGCATCGAGCCCCAGGCAGGTGACGTTAACGGACTTAATACTCCCGATGGATACAAAGTGCTTACCCCCGGAGAAAGCACTACGTATATGACTCGCTACTTTAACTGATCGGGCTTTCTTATCCTTCCTAACCACACAAAATCCGATAATTACAGCCGGGCAAGCGCGATATAAGGCTCTTGCCCGGCTGATTTTTATTGATAGATTGCCGGATACCGGGAAAGCCCCGAATCATTGCGATGCTCACTCCTACCCCTCCTGTTGCTCTTTGCAACTTCGCATCCTGCCCGCTCGGCGTATCCCCATTCTCTCGGATATCATAAATAACCTTTACGATGCTGCCCTGAATAATAGCAGGATCATTAGATCTGATACAAGTAAATCCGCGGACTCTTGATAGGAGTCTGCGGATCTGCTTGTAAAGCCTGTCGAATAATCATTAAAAATGTAAGAAAACAAAGATAATTGTACCATAACGGTGCTTTCCATTGTATGGAGAAGGACTACCGGATTCTGCGCTCTATTTCTGCTACGATTTCGCTCATAGATATCCCAAGAGCCGAGCTTATTCTGTAAAGCGTTTCAAGGGTAGGCTTTCTGTCGCCGCGCTCTATGGCGCTCAGATGCGTTCTTCCAATATCCGAAAGACCGCTGAGAACCTCCTGAGAAAGCTTTCTTTGCTTTCTGAAATGCGCTATTACCTCGCCGACCACGACAGGATCAAGATATTCTTCAGACATAATAATCACCTCGGTAATTATTTTATCCTATTTCCCGAAAAAAATTGAATACATATGTTGACAATTGAATACATTTGTGTTATAATTTTCAAAAAAGCCAGGAGGTTTTATTATGTCAAGAGAATCAAAAGTATTAAATGCTTATGAATGGGGCGTTCAGGAAACCGTATCTCACTATGAAGCATTCGGATGGGAGCTTCTTTCCCTGAACGGAAAACAAATAACTATGTCACGCGAAACGCAGAACCCGGTTTACACCGACCTCGTAAAGTTTCAGGCTAAATACGAAGAGAAGGTAAATGAGTATTATGCGCTCGTTCCGCCCACCGCTCCTGTGAAGCCCGCAAGAGTCAAGGCGAAGACCTGCTTCTACGCACTGCTCTGCTTCGTTATTCCGCTTGTTGTCTACGTTACGTACAAGGTGCTTCAGTTCAAGAAGTACAACGAGCAGCTCACAGCTTATAACAGCGCGATGGATAAATACAATGCGAAGCGCCGGGAGCTTCGCGCAGAAATGGAGAAGATAGTTCTTGACAGTAGGGTTACCTTCTTCGCAAAGCAATCATAATAGAGTCGGGAATTTCTTTATAAAACGAAAAGCAATAGCAGACAAGCGAGATGGATAGACCTTGCTTGTCTGCTATTGCTTTAGTTGTGATAGATGCGGCGGATTACAATCACAGAGATCATCTCTTTATTCTTCTGCGGAAAGTCCCGATATGCGCTCTATAAGAGGGAGCTCATAGCTCGGGAAATACAGACCGTATTCCTCGCCGTCTTTTTCGATATGCATTATGTAATACCGGTTCATTCGGGCATAACCTGCAGCATCGGTTGTCAGCTTATATTTCCTGAAATTCTCCGAGCTCGGATATTCATCCTTATTCCATCCGTAGACAGAGGCATGCTCATTAACCGTTTCGATATATTTGAGATCGCTCTTTTCAAATCGGTAGACACATGAGGCATAAGCAAGGCAGAAGCCCTCCTCATCGGCATACGCATAAAACTCGGCAAGCACAAACGCCGGGATGCGCTTCATCTGTGCATACGGCACGATCTCGGTACCAAGCATACTGTAAGAAAAAGCTATAAGATCAAGTCGCTGTGCTTCCGCGGGAACCTCCAGAATAGCAAGAAGCTTCGCGAGCTCCGCATCGATCATATTTTGCTGGCCTTCAATATCGCGCTCCTCGGAAACCAGACGCACTCTTCGCTTAGTCATATAGGTCAGTGTGAACCACGTGGCTATTGCCGCTACTGTAAGCACCGCCACAAAGGGAGCATTGCTGATTGCCTTTGCCAGGCCTATATCGAATACAACACGGATATATGAAATAATGCCTACAGCACCGATGAGCCCGGAAATTGATTTGATAAGCTGCAACCAATTCGGAGGCTCGGTTGCATTTATAGAATCAAATATAGAATCCAGCATTTCTTCATACTGCTTCTGCCTCTCTTCGGGAACCTCCCTTATGATAAACTCATTTCCGTTTATCTTCTCGTTATCCTTATCATATGTAATATCCAATCCAAAGAACGGCTTCATTCGGTATCTGACTCCTCTTCTGTGTCATTCTCATTTTCATCTGCCGATTCAATCTCCTCGACATCCTCGGTTTCTTCTGCATACTCGACCTCCTCGAGCTCCTCGGTGTCTTCCGGCTGTCGAAATCTTTGGCCCTCGCGAATTGACTTATAATATTTGATCGCGCTCCTGATATCTTCGGAATCCGCACCGTTAACTACAGACATATGTGCGTATTTTTTAAATTCATCATCATTACCCTCCAAGGAGTAAATAATTGCCAGGAGCTTCGATGATGCCACCATTTTGCTGTCAATTTGTAAAGCTTTGTGTGCATATTCCTTTGCTTTATCAAAATCTTTCTTTTCAAAATAGAGCTGCGCAAGGTTGTTATACGGCGCGGAATTATTCTCATCATTTTGTATTGAAAGATGCATATACGATATAGCATCATCATCCCGACCGAGAAGCAGATACAGGTTGCCGAGATTGCCGTATACGGTTGATGATGTTATATTCAAATCAATAAGTTCACGATATACGTCAACGGCAGCATCATACATCCTTGCCGCCTTAAAGTTAAGTCCCATAAAAAGACCGACAGCATATATGTCGTCCTCTGTTCTGCACAACGGCTTCAGGTCTATGAGCTTTTTCATAGACTGATTGTATTTCGACTCGCTATATAGCCTGACAGCAGAAAGAAGCTTCTTTCTGAGCGCGGGAGTGTGCGCAAAGGCACCCCTTATATGCTTTGCAAATTCCATTTCATAAAAGTCCAGAGTGTATCTTTTCCCTGCTCCGCCCCTGAACATACGCATAGAAGCGGCAGCGCATATAAAAACGGTCGCAAGCATTCTTGTAAGATTTTCCGTTGGCGATGCTCCGTTTGCTATTTCATAAACGTAAAGCGCTACCGTCCCGACAGCGATCAAGGCAAAAATCGATATGATAACTGTCACAGTCCTTTTATTTTTCATTAGTCTGAAACCACCTTTCTCTTCACTGTAAGTATTTTATCATGGATGGAATGCGATGTCAATACCGGGTGCGAACATTGGCTTAGCAGCACAAAAATTTATAGCAAACATCACATCACTCGCGAGCTTGTATTTGCGTAGCAAATGGCGAGCAACATCATTATGCGGAGCATAACATCACTTTTGCGTCAGCAAAAACATCACTAACAAAAAAGAGAGGACATTTCGGAATTTAAGCCGATTTGTTCTCTCTTTGTTTGCAATAGGGGCTTGGGCTTAGCCCTATAGCGTGATGCTCTTAACGGAGCATTCACGCTAAACGATGTTTGCCCTCACGGGCAAATGATGTTGCCTACGGCAGTGATGTTCACTGCGTGAATGATGTTGTGCCTTTGGCACAGTGGGTAAACATCACATCACTCGCGAGCTTGTATTTGCATAGCAAATGGCGAGCAACATCATTATGCGGAGCATAACATCACTTTTGCGTCAGCAAAAACATCACTGACAATATCGCTGTGTCGTATACTCCCTCATGATTCCAAGTTTGATACAATACTTTATTGTGTTTTCTCGATTTCAGCAATATACAGAATTATATTTCTGCTTTCGCCGCTATCATATTCACTAACAATATATTTGATTTTTAAATACTGACCGTTTTGTGTAACAACACCGCCGTGAGATGAGGTAGTATTGTAACCGT
>SVRZ01000034.1 GCA_015064555.1 Oscillospiraceae bacterium | reverse complement strand
ACTGCAATTTATCCAGCACAAAGAGAACTTTAGTAATTCCCTGTTATATTGGAGAAGATGTCAACGATGTTATCAAGGTTGAATTAAGAAAATCTGGCCGAGAATATTCTTTAGAGAATTTTAACCCCCAAGTTATAGTTATCCCCGAATATGTCACCGTAATCGAAGCAGGTGTATTCGATGGATTGACAGACGTTGTTATAAAAACCTCGCACAAAAGCAAACCCGAAGGCTGGGAGGAAGGCTGGAACGGGGATTGTGAAGTAATTTGGGAAGCGCAGTTTAATTGATAAATTAGAAAGAGAGCCAATCATGAATTTAATTAAAACAAAATTTAATATCAGATCCTTTGTAGCGGCTATTTTGATGATTGCGTTTATCGCTTGCATGATAGTGCCTTTTACTACGGTTATTGCTTCAGCCAATAATGAAGAAAATCAGAATAGTTCTGAAAATGAAAATCAGTCGGATAATAGCTTCAAAGGCTATGCTGATGATACAATAAATATTCACGAAGTAACTAGGTTGGTATCTTCTAGTTACGATGCGCCTTCTCTGACAGTTTTAGTACACGGACAAGGTGGTGGAGCATATAATTGGTCTAATAATTTGGATAACGGATTGATAGATGATCCAACATTAAGTTATGAAGAAAAATTAAGAAAAAGTTTTTCATATGACATGGAATCTTTAATAGAAGAGTTGCGTGCATTAGCATCATCAGCGGATGTATTTTTGGCGGATGTCCAGCAATCCACTTCGGAGGCGCAGACCGATACGGATACGTTAAATTATACTCCATCTCTAAAATTTCACTTAATCAGAATTTCAAGCAATGACTACAATGCTGATGATGGAGATTACATAACGGAACTATCAGATGTTTCGAAGCATATTATAGTTGTTTTTCAGTCTTCTATTCCGGATGCATATCACAGGGATGTTTATGAAGAATTGCATAACGTTATTGATATGCTTTCCTACGATATACTATATCTGACTGGAAAAATTCCAAAGGTGAATTTAATATCCCACAGTCGCGGCGGAATCACGAGTATGATGTATGCTACGGGATATAGAGAGAACAGTAAAACTTCTTTGATAGAATATGAAGAGGTCATTAAAGACGGAGATATTCTGGCAGGCGAAGAGATCAATCAACCGGAAACGTATGACCCCGGAAATATTATCCACGATCATCCGTTTAACGTTGCAGGGCTATATAGTATGGGAACTCCATATTTGGGAACAGATTGGGACACCAAATTCGATGGGCTTGCACATAAGCTGCTAGGAAGTTCAACTTTTGAAACCCCGAGCGCGAAAAATATTTTGGACGAAACTATTCAGAATGAAATACGTAGCTGCTGGGAAGTCGCGGTAAATAAAAATCCGAGTTTAAAGCTTGATGCAATCGCCGGAACTTTTGATTTATCATTTGTTCTTGGATTGCTGTCCGAAGACTATACAGCACTTAATGTAGAACACTATTTTCCGGTAAGTAAAATTCAATGTATATTAGACATAATAGACGAATGGGGCGGATTAGCATCAGCAATATTGACAACGATTGATGCCGGACTTATAGCGGGCACCGGAGCAACTATATCAATTCCTGTTGTTGGATGGGTGCTTACAATTCCGATAGGTGCATCAGCAATAACCGTTGCTGCTGCAAATGCTGCTATTATAACTGCTATAAACAATCTTCATACATTTGAAGATACATATAGCGAACAGTTGCAAAGCGGAACAAACATAGATCAAACTATTTATACAGAATTAACATACGTTCTCAGAGATTTTGTAGATGCTTTTAATGCATTTGGTAATTTTATAGGTCAGTTTACCGGAGAAACAAACATTATTCATAATTGGGGTGACTTATTTATAGATACGGAATCGCAGTTGGCAGATGGATTTTCCAACGTTGAAGTCTATAAAAAACTATTTTACTACTCCAATATAGATTATGAGGTTGATTCCGGCAACAACGTTGTTATAACCTACGATTCAAAATCATTCGAATATAAAAAATCAGAAAATCAACCGGGTATTCCCCATAATTTAGAAGCAAGAGATGCGGAAATAATTAATTATATATGTGATGATATAGAATTAGCTATTCCATCTGCGATTTATAATTATGAGGTAATACAGGGAAATACCGTAAAGATAACAGGATTTACATTGCCTGATTATTATTTCGATGCTAGTGGTAATGTGATTGAAAAATTTCAAAATTTAAAATTGAATTTGAATCATGAAATCGATTGCAAACCAATTTCACATATAGATGACTATGCTTTTTCGAACTTTGCCAATCTTGCTAAGATCATTTTGCCTGATTCTTTACAATTTATCGGTGATCGAGCATTCAGTAACTGCACCGGTCTTGCAGGGGCGTTCAATCTGCCTGCTAACTTAATGAGTGTAGGAGAAGCTGTTTTTTACAACTGTACGGGTATTACGAGTTTTTACATAGAGAAAAATAAAAATCCGGAATTAGAGGAAAAACAGAAATACACCACCGATGAATACGGTATATTGTATGATAAGGATG
This sequence comes from Oscillospiraceae bacterium, assembly GCA_015064555.1. Lineage (GTDB taxonomy): Bacteria > Bacillota > Clostridia > Oscillospirales > CAG-272 > UBA1740. Next base: position 19,083 of record SVRZ01000034.1, on the reverse strand, counting down.
CTTATTGTCAGAGTGATGGATTGCAATACTCTATAGTGACCGAAAACAAGGGAAAGACTCTCGTAGCTTATCCTGCCGGAAACAACGCAAAAGGAGTTACGTTACCGATTGGTGTTACAAATATTGCGGCATATGCTTTTAGCGGAAATGTTCATGTTGAGATTTTGTCTGTGCGAGATGTGCGCAATATTGGTCCCAAAGCATTTGAAGGATGTACAAACCTAGAAAAAATTACTGGAAATCAAGTTCGCTATATCGGAGAAAATGCTTTGGATTCTACCAAATGGTTCTTGGCGAATAACGGAAATGATCTGTATATCGGAGACGTATTTGTTAAATCCAAGACTAATAATTCATCATTTGATTCAACAGGTTATACTTCTATCTACGCCGGTGCATTTAAGGGTAACAAGAACATAGAATCTGTTCTGATTTCTCCCGAAACGGTTTACGTAGGAGCGGACGCATTTGAGAGCTGCAGCAATCTAACTTCGGTAATTATTACTCCGCTCAACACGTTCTGCGAGTTCGATGTATTTGCTTTTAGGTATTATTCTGATGATTTAAATATTTTTGTTCCGCGTTCTAAAGAATCTCAGTACGAAAGCTACGTAAATCTGAGTATTTATGACGATATGATTTCTCCTATTATCAGCGAGATCAATTTTGATTCGCAGGGCGGATATGAGGTCGATCCTATTGAAGTATATTACGGAGATCCAGTTCCTCTGCCATCTGCCGGAAGACCGGGATATCATTTCAGCGGATGGAAGATGGACGGTCAGTCAATAGCAACGAATACAATCTGGGAAGAATATGCATCGTCTGTTACCTTATATGCAGAGTGGACTCCGAGAGCTTACATTGTTAATCTTGATAAACGAGGCGGCACGGGCGGAGACTCAAGCGTAACGGTTTATTACGATCAACCAATGCCCGAAGGATTGACACCTCCTACACGCACGGGCTTGCGCTTCAAAGGATATTATTCCGGCAAGAACGGAACAGGTACGCAGTATTATAACGAATTGATGCAGAGTACGGTTGAGGCATACCGCTTAAATTCAAACGTGACCTTATATGCACATTGGGAGCTGATCTCATCCGGTATAGCTTTTGATATGCAGGGCGGAGATGGAGGAACCGATTTTGCACAAGCAAGTTACGGAACTCCTATGCCCGATGCGATAGCACCACAGAGGAGCGGCTACGATTTTGTCGGATATTTCAGCGGTGTGAATGGAACAGGAACGCAATATTATTCCTATGAAATGAACAGCTCTCGACTTTTCAATTCCGTTGATACTCTGACGTTATACGCTCATTGGACTCTCAAAGAGTTTGAGATCACCGTTGCCGTAGAGGATCAACAAATCAGGATAAGCTCAGAAATATTTGACAACGGAGATACCGAGGTTTTAATTTCGTACGGTTCTAACATAGCAGAAGCTATAAGCAGCCTTCTGGTTGAAGCTTATTCGGAAAATAATCTGCGAGCAGGATATGAATTATCCGGCTTCTACATATCGGACGATAGCTCGAAGACGTTGATCGACTGGAATGATTTCATTGAATCGCTCTCCGAAAGCGGTGAAACGATTATGCTTGCACCGAAATGGGAGCCAATCGAATACACGCTTACTCTTAATCACCAAGGCGGAGCTTTATGCCACTTTGGTCAATCTAATTCGGTTTCGGTTTCATCTTATAGCAATAATGATTTGGTATACATATATTTTGTTCCTGCGCAGAGTGGTACAATTAATATATCAACGTCAGCTTTTAGCGGTGATCCGTATTTGTATTTATATCTTTTTGATAGCGAGATGAATCTGCTTGCGGAAAATGATGATATAGATCCTGGAGATACAAATTCTCAAATTGTTTATGCTGTTCAAGCAGGAAAAGAATACTACGTAGGCTTCAGGGCATACAGTAGCATGTATCCGTGCAACGCTACTGTATCGTATTCCGGTGTCACGATGAATACAAATGCTCCGAAATCCAATTACTCGGTTCTATATGATGATGCTTTTCCGTCTTTTGTAAAGCCTTATAGGGCAGGATATACCTTTGGCGGTTATTACACCGCAGCAAACGGTTCGGGAGAAAAAATATACTCCGAAACCGGATACACACAAAATCTGTGGAATTCACCAGCTAATATGACCTTGTATGCACTATGGACGCCGAATACGTATACTCTTACGTTTGATCATCAGGGTGGTAGCATTAGCGGTACTTCCACCCATTATATAGAGTTTGGCGGAAGCATGCCGTCACGTGGTAAGCCCGTAAAAGAAGGATATGATTTCGCAGGGTATTACAATGCTATAAATGGCGGTATACAATATTACAGTGCTGACATGGAAATTCTTGTAGCTGATTACAATCTGCCGTATAACGTATGGCTTTATGCAAAGTGGACACCAAAAACTTATACCGTAACTTTTAATCATAACGGAGGCACGGTCAATGAATTTGACTTTTCTTCAACGTTAACGTCCTATAACAGAGAAGATATGTCTTACATTTATTTCGTACCAAACGAAAGCGGTAGAATCACAATATGGACCACACATACGGAAGGTGATCCGTATTTAGTCTTGATGGATAAAGATTTCAACACGATATCCGAAAATGATGACGGTAATGGAAATTTCGATGCCAGAATTGCGAATTACGTTGAGAAAGGCGAAGCATATTATATTTGCTTCCGTACGTATTACGGTACAAAAACCGTTGGTACTGTACAATTCATCGGGGTTGATGTTGTTTCCTACGAAAACGGTATCAGAGCAACTTACAATAAGGTGTTGCCATCTGTTCTCGTTCCTACAAAGATCGGATATGCTTTCGGTGGATATTACACCGGTCAGAACGGACAGGGAATTCAGGTATATGATGAAAACGGTACAGCTATATCGTCGAGTCTTGGATACGAGAATATAAGCTTATACGCACAATGGTCGACAACGACGTATGCTTATACTGAAGATGCTGAAACGACCGTATACGGAGAAACGTCCCTTCTGAATCTCAGCAGTGCAACTATTGCGGAACCTTATGTTATCAAAGTAATGACGGGCGTACAGGAACTTACTTTGACAAGTACTACAAGCCGTATATTCAACGATTGCAGAATTGAAGTTCAGCGGCGCACTCAACCGCTTACAATACGATTTGTAAATGTTTCTATGATAGCTCCGGATTATTATCATGCAATAGAGGCAAGCGGTAATTTTCAGTTGACCATTGAATATAACGGAACCGTAAGCATTATCGGTGGAGGAGCACCAAGAACCGGTTTGGTAAAAGGCTGCGATGCGATTCACAATTCCACGTCCGGTGCCACCGTTATATTAAGAGGCACAGGCACCTTGAGCCTTATTGGCGGAGCGGGTTCTCCGGGCACAAATGGATTAGCAGGCGATAATGGCGCTGATGGTGCCGATGCAACCAAGGCAGGTAACGGCGGTGACGGTTCAAATGGTGGCAACGGAGGAAAAGGCGGAACCGGCGGTGACGGTGGTCACGCTATATGTGCTACTAATGTGATTATCGAATCTGTCAGCGGAGATATATATCTTTTTGGCGGAAACGGTGGTAATGGCGGAAATGGCGGAAAAGGCGGAAATGGCGGTAACGGCGGAGATGCTATCGGTGCAACCTTGGTTGTGAAATCCGGCGGTGACGGAGGAAACGGTGGCAACGGAGGAAACGGTGGAACCGGCGGTCAGGGTGGTACTGCTTTGACAAACTCCTACTCCAAAAAATATGCTTCGTGTATATCTCCTACCATAACAAACGGCACTCAAGGTAACGGCGGCTCAGGTGGAAACGGCGGAAATGGCGGCTCAGGCGGAGCAGGAGGCGATAGCATTCTTGCCGATGGAAATCCCGGCTCCGGCGGAATAGGTGGTGCAGGAGGCACAGGCGGTAGCGGCTATACAAACGGCTCTAACGGATCGTCAGGAAGTAATGGATAACATGAAAATAAAATATTTTTCGGAAAACTATTTACTTTTAGGAAACTTTGTGTTATAATTACCGTGTTGACCTATGGCTTTGTGCTGTGTATGGCCTTGCTCCGTTAGGGATATTCCCTTGCGTGGCTCGTGCTTTTCACCCGCACTGCACGCGGCTTTGGGCTAAAAAAATAAGAAAGGTGAAGAAAAATGATTTCAAAGGAAACAAAAACCGCCATTATCGCTGAGTTCAAGATCAATGAGAACGATACCGGTTCGCCCGAGGTTCAGGTTGCTATACTCACCGATAGAATCAACACTCTTACTGAGCACATGAAGAAGAACCCCAAGGACTTCCATTCTCAGAGAGGTCTTTCCAAGATGGTTGGTCACAGAAAGCAGCTCCTCAACTACCTCGCTAAGAAGGATATTGAGAGATACAGAGCTGTTATCAAGAAGCTCGGTCTCAGAAAGTAATTTCCTAAGCCGCGTTTCCCAAAAACTCGAAGCAAAGCGGGAACGGAGAAATTCGTTCCCGTTTATTGCGAGAGTCAATTTGTAAAAAACAAAAAACAAAACAAAAAAAGAGTGGGCGGAAGTAGCAGTTAATTATGCGCCGAAGCAGAGATTTCGACGTATAATTAAGTGCTATGTTCGCCACCTCAAAAAAACAGGAGGAAAAAAGTAAAATGGTAGAAAAATTCAAGACGTTTGACAATTACAGAGTATTCACCTACGAGCTCGCAGGCAGACCTCTCGTTGTTGAAACAGGTAAGATCGCAGGCCTTGCAAACGGCGCTGCACTCGTTAAGTACGGTGAGACCACCGTTCTTTGTACTGCAACCGCATCCGCGGCTCCCAGAGACGGAATTGATTTCCTTCCTCTCTCGGTTGACTATGACGAAAAGATGTACGCAGTCGGAAAGATCCCCGGCGGCTTCCTCAAGCGCGAGGGTAAGCCCTCCGAGAAGGCAGTTCTCGCAGGTCGTGTTATCGACCGTCCCGTTCGTCCTCTTTTCCCTAAGGATCTGAGAAACGATATCTCGCTCCTTCTCACCGTCATGTCCGTAGATCCCGATTGCTCGCCTGAGATCACCGCTATGATCGGTGCATCCATCGCTCTTTCCATTTCGGATATTCCGTGGAACGGACCTATCGGCGGCGTATTTATGGGACTTGTTGACGGCAAGATCGTTGTTAACCCCACCGCTGCAGAGCGCAAGGTAAGCGACCTTGAGCTTACCGTTGCAGCTTCTATGGAAAAGGTAGTTATGATCGAGGCAGGCGCAAACGAGGTTTCCGATGATGTTATGTATGATGCTATCATGCAGGCTCACGAGGAGATCAAGGGTATCGTTGCTTTCATCAACGGAATCGTAGCAGAGATAGGCAAGCCCAAGTTCGAGTATGCATCGGGCGAGCTTGATCACGATATGTTCGACGAGATCTTCGCATACTGCGAGGAGCGCGTTATGGAGGCTCTCGATACCGACGATAAGAACGTAAGAGATGCTAAGATGCAGCCCATTATGGACGACATCGTTGCAACCTTCGAGGAGAAGTACCCCGATATAAAGGTTATCCTTCCCGAGCTTATCTACAAGATACAGAAGAAGATAGTTCGCCGTTGGCTTCTCGTTGATAAGAAGCGTGTTGACGGCAGACGTATGGACGAGATCCGTCCTCTCGCATCCGAGGTCGGCGTTATTCCGAGAGTACACGGCTCGGGTCTGTTTACCAGAGGTCAGACTCAGGTTCTCACCATCGCAACCCTTGGAACCCTTTCCGATGCTCAGAAGCTTGAGGGACTTGATGAAGAGGACTCCAAGAGATATATGCATCACTACAATATGCCCGGCTACTCCACCGGTGAGGCAAAGGCTCTCCGTTCTCCCGGCAGACGTGAGATAGGCCACGGTGCTCTTGCAGAGCGCTCGCTCATCCCCGTTCTTCCCTCCGAGGAGGAGTTCCCCTATGCTATCCGTCTTGTTTCCGAGGTTGTAAGCTCTAACGGATCTACCTCTCAGGGCTCTGTTTGCGGATCTACTCTTGCACTTATGGATGCAGGCGTTCCGATCAAGGCTCCCGTTGCAGGTATCTCCTGCGGTCTTATCACCGCTGAGGACGGCTCTTGGGATACTATGATAGATATCCAGGGACTTGAGGACTTCTACGGCGATATGGACTTCAAGGTAGCAGGTACTCATAAGGGTATCACCTCTATCCAGATGGACCTCAAGGTAGACGGACTTACTCCCGAGATCATCAAGCAGGCTCTTGAGACCACCCACCGCGGAAGAGATGAGATCATCGATAAGGTCATCCTTAAGGCTATCGACAGACCTCGTGCAGAGGTAAGCGCATATGCTCCCAAGATGATAACCATGCATATCAATCCCGATAAGATCCGCGAGGTTATCGGCAGCGGCGGAAAGGTTATTCAGAAGATCGTTGCAGATACCGGCGCTAAGATCGACATCAATGATGACGGTACCGTATTCATCGCCGCAGTCAACCGCGACAGCGCAGATATGGCTAAGAACATAATCGACGCTATCGTATTCGAGCCTGTTGTGGGTGAGACCTACGATGCTGTAGTTACCCGTATCATTCCTATCGGTGCATTCGTTGAGTATGCTCCCGGCAAGGAGGGACTCGTTCATATCTCCAAGCTTCAGAAGGAGAGAACCGAGAAGGTTGAGGACGTTGTTAACGTTGGCGATCAGGTCCGCGTTAAGTTCCTCGGCACCGACGATAAGGGCAGACAGAATCTTTCTATGAAGGATGCAGCTCCTAAGGCATAAATCGGTCTTTAAAGGACGATAACTATATAAAGGCAAGAGCAAGAGCCAAAAATATGGTTCTTGCTCTTGCCTTTTGTAAAAAGTTATGTTAAAATATACGTAAGAGTACTTTTCAGAGGTATATTTTATGAAAAAGCTTTTAAGGATCTTATATATTATTCTGGCACTCGGATTGATGATCGCATCGGTGTGTGTAGTATCGTCGGCATCATCGTCGGCATCGGCACCCGAGGGGGCGGTCTGGCAGGTAACCCATGCAAACGGTGCCGTTGACTACTATTACGGCTTTGCCGAGGCATTCACCACCATTTCCGAGGGCGATGTGTTCAAGCTTTTGCCGAAGGAGTATGAGGTAAGATATACGAGCAGCAGCGATCACGATTTTGCTACCGTGCGCGCAAATGCCAATATAACCATAGATCTTTGCGGCTCTGTTATTTACTGTGATGCTACCGGTGACGTTGCGGCTCAGCTTTTTAACGTATCCTCCACAAACGGATCGCTTGTAACCGTGCTCCTTGAGAATACGGTCATATACGTTCCGGCGGGCGGCAGAACGGCATTCTCTGCAAGTGGCAGTGCGATGATCGATATGGACGGCGGCGAAGCGGGAGGCAAAATATTCGCCCCCGGCGCACTTAATCTCACCGCAAACTATTCGGATGAGAGCATGTGCTCTTACATAAGAAATCTTTATTGCTATAAGAGCAGTAAGAATATGGCGGGTATGATATCCTCAAGAGGTACCTCGAAGCTTAAGCTTATTGATACCTATGCCGTCGGACCGGATGGCAATAATCTCCCGATCTACGTTGTAGATGCGGGTGAGATAATTATGGAAAACTCTGTCGGAATATCTGTCGGCGGCGGTGATGTTGCGAAATTCCAAACTCCAAAAAGCGGTGCAACGCTCACTGTAGGAGAGGGAAGTGCGCTTTACGGTAAGATCACAGGATATACCGAAGCATGTATTCTGAACCTTGAAAACGGCAGTTTATTTACTCAGGACGTCTCGGCGCACGTGCAAAAATATACCGAGTGTGTCGGTGGAGAATTCGTTGTTCCGTTTACCTATTACACGTCATCGGTGGTCGGCTCGTATGCTACCGGCAACGTCAATCTTACTTATCTGTATTCTATCCGTCCTTCCTACGTGTTGAAGGATGAATATGAGGAAGGGCTTTTCTGGAAGCTTGAGGACAGCGAGGGAAATATAAAATATTCCGATTCTCTTGTTCCCGTCACCAATGATACAGACGGAAAATACGTATCTCTCACCCTTCTTGAGGACAAAGCATTTACAGAGGGCATCACACTGGGTATTCCCTCGGAAATGAAAATAGACCTTTCGGGCAGAACAGTCACTCTTTCCGAGGAAGCAACAGACACCGTGCTTATATCGGTGAAAGGCAGAGGAACGCTGCAGCTTGATATAACAAATTCTGTTATAGTATCGGAGCGTGTCACATTTTTGCGTGCAGAATCGCTGAGAAAGGCTTCCGTTATTGCAGGCGGAGCATATCTCAACGTCGCTTGTGCCGTAGTATCCGATTCGACAGACGTTGCCGTTGAAGGCGGTCACTATTCGGCAAATAGCGGCAGAGCATTCGTTATAAATGATGCATCTCTTACTATGAGAGCGCTGACGGTCTTGGGTGCTACCATTTCCTGTGATGAGGACGTGACGGTGTTTGAAGGCGTTAATCTTCTTCCTCCCCTCGGTCAGGCGGCTATCACCTCGGAGGGCGTAATATCTCTCGCAGACGGAACGCTTATCAGCGGCTCGGTCGGTGCCAAGTCTCTCTTTATGGAGGGAATTGTCAGGCTCGGCGGCGCACCTGAAACAAAGAATTCAAATATGCTCATCATAGAGGACAGAACGCAGATTGATATACCCGTACTTGAGAAAAAAGGCGAAATGATTGAAAATGTAAACAAAACTTATACTTTCAAGTACAGAACTGCTCAAATCAATGAAAATTTGCACTTCAATTTTGAATTCAGATCATTTGTCACATTGAATGTTTACATACCGAAGGGTATAGCAGAATCAAGTTCTGATTTTAAATTCAGACTTTCCGTAACGGGGCTTCTTCTCGATGCCGATAATTCAAAGGCGACTGATGTTAATATCGGAGGCAAAACCTACAGATGCTTCTCTTATAAGTACGTATATCCCACCTCATATTACGATGATGTCAATTTGACTTTGATCAGCGGAGATTTTTCGCACACATCCTCGCGGCCTCTGTCTGAGCTCATCGAGCGATCGTTTACCGCGGCGGACGAGGACGTCAAGAGAATAATCGCCACCTGGGCGGCATATGCGCTTGATATATCCGCCTCCGCCTTGCCGACAGATAGCCCGATGGCAGAATACGTGCGTGAATTCACGCCGGAAGAGCGCATAATCGATCCTGTGGCGAAGTATATAAGCTACGCAAGATACGATGTGCCGAATCAGAAGCTGATACTGACACCCAAGCCGGCGCAGAGCGGCACCTTGACATTGATATACGGCTTTGGCGACGAGCAGCTCCGATATCTGATGCCCTTGAATGAGGATATCCACCTCCCGATATACCGCCTCAATAACGGCAAGGCAATAAGTGCCGTAGCCGAGGTCAGTGGAGGCACGGAAAGATTTATGTTCGATCTATATACGCTCATAGCCTTCATGCCGGCGGATAGCTCGTCAAGGCACGATTTAGAGCTTTATGCGGCATATCTTGCTTCTATACAGGATGCACTTGCAAAATAAGAATATTAATCGATCAGGGGCTGTCTCATTTAGGCGTAAACGAACAAAAACGGCAGAAGCATTGTCAAAAAACAGTGCCTCTGCCGTACTTTTATGTAATTTAAAAGAATTCAAGGTTGAAAACCCTTGGTTTTCCTCGTTTTTATTAAAGTTTTTGTTCTACCGCCGTTTGCTGAACTCTCGTCGTACCCTTGTACGCCTTACTCTTTGCGAGGAGATACGCTTTGCGTATCGGCGCCATAGCGCCGCCAAATCAAAGATTTGCCTCGCAGAGCAATCTTCGCTCGCTCCCTTGTGAGTAAACTCACAGACTTGCTTCGCTTGATTATCGGGTCGAAGAACGAAGATTTTCGCTCTAAATCAGTTCGCCCCACGGTTCTGTTCTCATTAAAAATTCGCTAAAACCGTATTTCTTACTGAATTTTCTATAATTATGCCTTGATATCATTGAATTTTTAATGAGACAGCCCGTCTTTCTAAAGCAACAGAGTTGATTCGGAAAGCAAATTCGATTTTCTCCGAAACTCTCCGCTATCGGCATATCGCACGCCTCCTCTTCATAATATCAATAGAAAGGATGATATTATGGAAGCGAGAAAAAGATTTTTTTATAACGGTATAATGCTTACCCTTGTAGGCCTTGCTATAAGAACGGTATCCCTCTTTTTTAATGCATTTGTAACACGGGCTGTGGGCTCGGAGGCGGTAGGGCTTTATACACTGATAATGACCGTATACGGATTTGCCGTCACTCTGGCAACCTCGGGTATAAGTCTTACCGTCACGCGGCTTGTCGCGGCAGCGCAAGGCGAGGGGAGAGATGATGAGGTAGGCTCGATACTTTCGGGCGCAGTTGCCTATACACTGGCATTCAGTCTTCTGGCGACTGCAGTCCTTTACATGGGTGCGGAGCCGATAGCGGCAAAAATGCTCGGTGACGGTCGTGCGGCGGTATCCTTGCGTATACTCGCTCCGTCGCTCATTCCGCTCTCAATGATATCGGTATTTTCGGGTTATTTCATCGGAGTGCGCCGGGTTGCATGTAATGCCACGGTTCAGATACTTGGGCAGGCGTTCAAAATATCGGCAACCGTCTGGCTGGTCCTTCGGGCGATACCTATGGACGCGCGCGATGCGGCGGTCTCGCTTTCGCTTGGCACTACCTTGACCGAGGTTCTGTGCTTCGTTGTCGTATTCATAGAGTTCGTCATAGAGCGAAAAGGCATACGTAAGCCCTCATCGCCTGCGGTGCGCCCTGTGGCAAAAATGGCGATACCTCTGGCGGTATCCGCTTATATAAGACAGGCGCTTCTTACGCTGGAGCACGTATTGATACCGCATCGCCTGCAAAGGTATGGAAAAACGCTTTCTGAGTCGCTCTCGGCATATGGAATTCTGCACGGTATGGCACTTCCGACAGTGCTTTACCCTATGGTTATCCTCAGCTCCTTCTCAGGACTGTTAGTCCCCGAGTTTGCAGAGAGGGAGGCGAAGGGCGAGGCGGAATCTATGCGTAGGCTCGCCTCGCGCACCTTCGAGGCCACTATGACCTATGCTACGGCGGCAGCCGTAATGCTTCTTATTTTTTCCGAGGAGCTCGGATACGTTATATATTCATCGGGTGATGCGGGTAGATTTATAGCAGTGCTTGCTCCTATAGTACCGATAATGTATCTTGACCACGTTACCGATTCTATGCTAAAGGGAATTGGAGAGCAGGTCTATTCGATGTGGGTGAATATAACCGACTCGCTCCTTTCGGTAGCACTCATCTGGATACTTTTGCCAAAAATGGGCATTATGGGCTATGCCGTGTGCATAATTGCTATGGAGGCATATAACTTTATTCTGTCGGGAGCGCGCCTTTTTTCAAAGATCAGATTTCGCATATCGATCCGGCGCAGCTTCGTTTATCCTGCCTTCTCTTCTTTCGTGGCGGCACTTCTTACAAAGCGCATCTTCATATCTGCAGGCGCATCGACCGAATGGCTATGGCTCGTGCTCGAAATGATATTCACCGTCTGCATTCTCACGGCGGTATATAAGGCACTGTGTATATGGCAGGAAAGGAAAAGGCTCTCGCAATCGTGTGATAATTGACGGTTAAATCGGCGAACTCGGATATAATAAAAATGCAGACTCAAAGTAGCCGGAGTCTGCATTTTTTGCTTATATGATAGATATTGTTTACATTTTAGCTTCTATAATAGACATTATCTTCTCGTAATCGTAGCTTCTGATCTGCATAGCACCTTCGCGGACTTTGACATTTTTATCAGAAAGCACCACATCTGCATCCTCGGGGCTTTCAACGATTTCTTTTGCCATCATAGCAAAAATATTGCCAAGATTCAGCGCATCGGTTGCAGTGAGATATCTTCGGAGGAAGGCTACCGATTCGGTAGCACCGACGATGCTGTCGCTATCGTCTGCCACGTTGAGCCAGACGAGATCGCTGCGCTTTAAGTCTATTGCAAAGATATAAGCCATAGTGCTTTCGCAGTTTACGTTGAAGGATGATTTGACCGTCTTAAGCTCAAAGATCTCACCCGTGTCGAGCTTATCGCGCACCATATATCCCGCGCGGCAAACGCAGTCGCAGAAGGGCACGCCCGAATAGACGTTGTTTGTGAATATGAGGTATTCCATATCGGGAAATTCCTTGAGCACTGCCTCGGTGTCGATATCGAAGAATTCCGAGCCACCGTCATATCCGTTAACCTCATCGCCCGAGAAGCATATGCCCTCGGTCTTGTTTCTTGCATAGGTGCGCCAGGAGAATTCGTGCTCAACGTTCAGCTCGTCAAGTCCGATTACCGCAAGGTCAACGTCATCAACCTTTTCCCAATAGGTAAAAGCTCTTATCTTCTTCATATCGTCGATATGAATACGTGAGCCGCGCGGCAATGCACCGAAGCCGCCCATTGAGCTTGCCTCATGGATAGGAAGTGCGATGCTTTTCATATCCTCGTCGATATAGACCCGGCCGAGTCGAGCGCGAAGAGTGTCACCGAGCATTTGTATAAGTGCCATTTTGATATATTCTGCGGTGTTCTCGCCGATATAGGTTCCTCTTTTTTGGACCTCTTCGCTCGTTTCCTTGTGTATTTTCAGGAGCGAATGCTTGGTGAACATGAAGGTTCTTTCCGACGCATCGGGTGCCGAATATTTCTCTATCATCTGCAAAAGTGAAATAATGCCGGGGCTATCGAGCCTGTCAAGCACGTATGCGATATCCTCCTCGTTCTTGCAGCGGGAAATGAGATGATCGAGTCTGCGGAGCAGAGCAGATGCGCCTTTGTAATCTCTGAGCACGTCGGTAGCGCGGCGCACGTCTCCCTCGGCGAGAGCCGCCTCGAAATCCGAGTATACCGATCTCTCGGTCTTGCCTCTGACGGCGGATAGGAATATCTTCGCCGCCTCGCATTTGGGCACGTAGTGGATATGGTGAAGAAGACCGCACCACACCTTCTTTTTCTCAAGGCAGTCTGCAACGTTATATTTTCCGTCCGCAAACATTATATCGAGTATCGCCGTGATGAATTTTCTGTCCTTGTTTTTGAGGTTTAGCTTCTTTATATTTTCATTTTTGTAATCGCGGTAATTTATCTCGTCGAGCAGGTCGATGACGGCTGCCATATTGATGTATTTTGCATATCTTGCATCTCTTGTGTCTGCGAGCAATCTTATCGCGGTATTCTTTGATGCACAGCTTCTCGCCTTATATCCGTGCTCGCGGATAAGAGTCAGCAAAACGTCGTACTGAACGGGCGACAGAGGTCTGGTTGCCTCCATCATCTCGTCCGCCATCTCAAAGATAAGCGGAAGTGCAGCCTCATTTTTTATTATTCGGAATTCAAGAGGAGTTACCTCCTCGTCGAATGCAAGCCTCTCAAACTTTTCCTCAAACACAGAATGCTTGCTGCCTGTGCCGAAGCAACCGAGACCGTAGGTCAGGGCATAGTGAAGAAGCTGATCGTAGAGAAACTCGTCCTTTGAAAGCTTTTTAACACTCTCGGGGAAGCCGGTATAGAAGGGCTCCGGGACCATTCTGCCGAGCATATAGGATGCCAGCGTTACCATCTCACGGTCGGCGTACTCCGCGCCCTCGATTATTTTTATATTGTAGGTGCTCGAGAGCGTGAAGATTATCTCAAACTGATTTGCGGTGGGCTCATTGCCGCCGCTTACAAGTATTCTCTTTGAGAATAAAAATTCAAGTAGATTCTTAGTCATATAAGACCTCCTTTTGATATATTGTAAACCGTGGCTGTCGGCTTTGCTGTTTGCCGATGCTCAGGTTTGCTTGCCAAAGCTGCAGTGAATATCCGCATCCGTGAGTGGGATGTTATTTTCCTTGATTACTAGAGCTCTCCAATCATCGGCATCGCCCGTATAGTATACGTCTGCAAGTGCCGAGCATCCCTCAAATGCCGATTCTCCGACAGAAGCAACCGATTTCGGAATAGTTATTTCGGAAAGGCTCTTGCAGTCATAGAAGGCATAATTTCCGATAAATTCAGCTCCGCTCGGGATATTGAAGCTCTGAAGAGCGCTACATCCGTAGAAGGCATAATGTGCAACAGATTTTACCGAATCGGGAATATCTACTTCGGTAAGGGAAGAGCATCTGTAGAAGGCATAGTCTCCGATAGTTCCGACACTTTTTCCTATTTCTATATAGGTAAGTCCCGTGCATCCCGTGAAGGCATCGGATCCGATGGCTGTAACGCCATCTCCTATGATTACATTCCGGAGCCCGACACATCCGAAGAATGCTTTATTTCCTATTGGCGCATCTCCGTTCAACCTGACTGTTTTCAGCGATCCGGGGACGCTTTTTTTGTTATCGCCCTCGAATTCTGCACCGAATATATATCCGAAATGGCAGTTGTCACTCTGTCCCTTTGCACTTCCTGCAAAGGGTGTAGTTATTTCCTCGATGCTGATACAGCCGGCAAATGCGGATTTTCCTATAGAGGTAAGCCCCTTGCCCATATCTGCACTCTTAAGTGCCGAGCAGCCCTCAAATGCCGATGCACCGACAGCCGTAATGCTGTCGGGAATATTTATTTCGACGAGTGCCGAGCATCCTGCAAAGGCGTGATCGCCAATAGAGGTGATCGCATTTCCGATAGAAAGATCTTTTAATGAAGAACAGCCGTGAAGGGCGTGCTTCGGAATTGCTCCTATACCTCCCGGCAGGGCTATTTCGATAAGCCCCTCGCAGCCCGCAAGGGCGTATTCTCCGAGATGGACAAGATTTTCGGGTAATAATATATTGCCGATAGTCTTGCAATTATTGAAAGCATATGCGCCTATAGAGATGATGCTTTCGGGCATAGTGATGCCGGTAAGCTCGCAGCATCCGTCAAAAGCGCGGTCGATGAGTCCCACGGTACCGTCCCGGATGATCGCCTCGGCGATATCGGTTTCGGCGCCGATCACCCATTTATCTATATAATGCACACCGTTTTCGGTTACCGAAAGATTTGTGTCCAAAAAGGCTCTGCTGTCAATCGAGAGAACACTTTCCGGAATTGAGATCGAGGCAAGAGCCGTGCATCCCTCAAATGCCGATGCACCGATATGCACAAGATTTTCTCCGAGAGTTATGCAGGATAGAGCAGTAAGGCTTTTGAATGCTCCGTCCGCAATAGCCGTCACGGGAAGTCCGTCACGAAGCTTATCGGGAATAACTATATCCGTGAGGTCCTTTCTCGCGGACGTCACCGAGTAGGATCTGCCATCGGGATTGATCGTGTAGATCACGTCAGGCTCGCCTGCCGTTATTGTTCTTGATATCAGATTGCTGCCGGATATTTTTATGGAATTTTCTGCAGGATAGTCGTAATTATCCGGGGTAAGCTTCAGCTCGAAGAAGATCTCTCCGCCGCTGAGCGGTAACAAGCGCATAATAACGCGCACCGAATTTGTTTCGCCTACCGCTCCGCGGATGGTAAATCCGGCTTTGACGGTGGTTCCGCTCGTAGATTCGATCTCCCGAACCACCGATGTCGGAGCTTCCTCTATAGTCAGGTCGATAACCCCACGTCCCGGGAAAAAGGTTTCTAAGAATATATGCCTTCCGCTATCTATTTCGCGGAGGACCGTGTAGGAAAAATCGACTACCATATAGCCGGTCTGACCGTTTGTAAGGTCAATAGTTTCGGTAAGACTGTTATCATTGAAAACCCCTTCGTTATAAAGCTCTTCGGTAAGATATCCGAGGGTAAACGAGTTTATCTCAACGTGTGGCTCTTGGGGCTCTTCATCTTTATCCTTGCAGGCAGATAAAAGAAGCATTGCGGTAAAAATTGTGGCTAACAAAATAAGTGTAAGTATATTCTTGCGTGATATTTTCATCATATCTCCTTGCCGCGGCAGATATCCCGAGCCGCGGGGACGTTCAATTTTCATCGTTGTGATCATAATGTACGGTAGCGTTTATGAGGGGCTCGTTTCCTTCTGAAGAAATTTTTATATTGCTCCAGGACTCCGCATCGCCCGCATAATACACGTCGGTAAGCTTCGTGCAATTTTCAAATGCATCGCTTCCGATAAAGGTAACTGCCGCGCCTATGCTTATGCCGGTAAGACCGATGCAATCCGCAAAGGCACTTGAATTAAGCGTCTTGACGCTGCTTGGTAAATCTACGTAGGAGAGAGCTTTGCAGCCTTCAAATGCGTAGTAACCTATTTCCGTAACGCCTTCACCTATGCCGAGACGAGAAAGAGCGGTGCATTCCGAGAATGCGCGCTGACCTATAACGCCGCCTGAAACAGTCACGTCGGTGAGCGCAGGGCAATCGGAAAAAGCGCCATATTTAATAGTCTTTACACTGCTCGGGACGGATACCGAGGTAATGCTTGTGCAATTGCGGAAGGAAAATCCTTCTATCTCCTCGATTCCTTCCGGAATGACGACCTGTGTAACAAGCTCTCCGTTAAGATAGAGATTCTTCGCATAATAAAGAGGCGATGCTGAGTAGCTGCCGAATTCGATGCCGCACCAGCTTTCTATTGAGGAGATGTAAACACCGAGCAGGCCGTCGCAATCCATAAATGCAGCGGTATCTATCGATGTCAGATCATTCGTTATAGTTACCCGCTTGATCTTGTCGCATCCGACGAATGCATTGTCCTTTATCCTTGTCACGCCCTCGGGTATCGTAAGATCGGTCAGAAGCTCTCCGTCTACAAAGAGATCGTGCGCAGAATAGGTGGGATTTGAGCTGGCGCCGCTGAATTCTATTCCTAACCAAACGTCTAAGCTGCTTACGTAAACGGAGGAGAGTGCCGAGCAGCCCCCAAACGCCTGATTATCTATAGTGAGAACTCCATCTCCCATAGTCACCTCCGAGAGGGCGGTGCAGTTCATAAACGCATATTCTCCTATATCGGTAACGTTACTGCCTATTTTCAGAGTCTTAAGAGCGGTGTGTCCCTTGAGTGCACCGTCTTTGATGGAGGTTACGGGGAATCCGTTGTTAAGGGCTTCGGGGATAACGGCATCGGTAAGCTCGCTGTGCGCACCCCTGACCGTGTATGACTTTCCATCGTCATTCAGGCTGTAAATAAGGCGCGGCAGTCCTGTATCGAGCGCTTTGCTTCTGCTCGTCGGACCCGCGATACTCACGTCATCGTCGCTCGCAAGAGTCAATTCGAAGTTAACGACTCCGCCGCTGAGGTGCATCAGCCGCAGTATAACGCGAATATCCTTCGTATCTCCGACACGTGCCGGGAGTGAGAAGTTGGATCTGAGAACGGTTGCATCCGAGTATTCTATCTCCTCTGTTTCGGATGTGGGGGCTTGTTCGATCGTTATATCGAGAAGGCTGCGTCCCGGGAAGAGCGTGTCAAGGCTTATGCGCTTACCGTGCTCTACCTCTTTGTTAAGTGTAACCGAAAAATCAACTACCATATAAGCCTCAGACTCGTCCTCAAAGATTACTCTGTCGGTGATCTTTCCTTCATCATAATCACCCTCGAGATAATCCTTCCGGCTGAGGTAACCTACTGTGAAGGAATTTATCGATAAGTCGGCTATAGGTTCGCTCTGACCACCGTTTTCCGTGCTGCCCTGAGTGCCGTTTCCTGTATCGGCAGTATCGTTTTTACCGGTATCTGTTTGATTGTTTTTATCTTTGCACGACGATAAAAGCATAGCTGTAAGTGCCATGACTAATGCTAAAATGACAATAATTATTTGCTTTTTTGAGATTTTCATAGGATTCTCCAAATATACTAGTCCGAATTTCAGTCCATACGTCGATTATAATAGAACTTTGACGCATGAAGGTTTGCGTTGTTTTCTCTGACAAGCACCTTGTGCCATTCCTGTTCCGTGCCCTCGTAATAAACCTCTCTTAAGGCAGAGCAGTAGGTAAATGCCCAGACGCCGATCTCGGTAACGCTCTTGGGGATCGCGATCGAATAAAGCGCGGAGCAATATGCAAATGCATTGCGGTCGATCAGTGTAATATTTTCGGGGATGCTGATATGTTTAAGGGACGTACAGCTAGCAAAGGTGTGATCTCCGATTTTAGTAACGCCCGTGCCGATATTTATATCAGTCAGAGACGAGCATCTGTCATATGCGTGGTTCCCAAGGTAGGTAACGCTGTTCGGAATAGCAGTTTCCTTCAGAGCCGTGCATGAATAAAATGCATAATCGGCAATAACTGTAATACCGTCGGGAATCGGTAGGTAGCTGAGATTTGTGGCATGGCTGAAGGCATACTCGTCTATTTTTGTAACTGTTTGCGGAATATCAAATCTGATTTTGCCTTCCACCGGGCAGTAGCGCAGAAGTGTCGTGCAGTCTTTATTGTAAAGATGTCCGTCTATCGCCGTAAAGTGGCTGTTATCATCTCCGACAGATATTTTCTTGATGCTCTTCAGTGATCCGAATATTTTTGATGGAGCATATTCGAGGCTATCGGGCAAGGAAATAGATTCAAGGAGCTCGCATTTATTAAACGTACCGTTTGCGATTCCCACCGTTCCGTTTCTGATAACGGTCTCGGTAAGCTCGGTATCGCAATCTATTGCCCAACTGTCAACGTAGGATATACCGTTTTCCTTGGTTATGAAGCTTCCGGAGAATGCATCGGCCTCTATCTCGGATATGAAATCTCCGAGAGTCAGCTTCGTGAGATTTGAGCTGTAAACGGCTCCCGACATTATCTTCGTTATAGGCAGACCGTCCTTGTGTCGGTTTGGAATATTGATTTCGGAAAGCTCCTCGTTTATTGAAACGACCGAATATGATTTCCCGTCCGCATTTAAAGAGTAAGAAATATCGGCTCCGGGATTGCTGACGGTTTGGCGAACTGTGTTGTTATTGTATAGAGATATTCCGTAGCTTCCCGTCAGCCATATATCCATAACTACGTCGCCCTTTCTGACCGGCATAATCCGGAAAACAACTCGCACCGATTCGGTCTCTCCTTTTTCAGCCGGCATGGAAAAGTCGGCTTTAAAGGTGGTATTGGTGTTCTCGGCTGTTTCTTCGATAGATGATGTCGGGGCAGAATCTACCGTAAAG
>SVRZ01000001.1 GCA_015064555.1 Oscillospiraceae bacterium | reverse complement strand
TCTCGATCCCGAGATATGCGGAGAAGGTCCTTTCCGACAGCACGATAAGCGCTGTGGAAAAGACTCTTGTAAAGGACGTTCTCTCTTACATCAGAGCGGCATACGCATACTTCGGTACTGCCGATGCAGAGGCAATGGCAAAGATAGACGAGCTTCTTGGCGAGAATTACGATGAAAGCAGTGCTCCCGTGATGAACGGCAGCGCAGAAAAGCCCACTCTCGGCATCACAGCTGTTACCTATAACCTCACCGCAAAGCCCGGACTCAGATTCTATCTTGCAGAAGGATTTAAGGCATCCGATTTCGCATTCTCGATAAACGGAAGTGCAGTAGCGGCAGAGGAAGGAAGCGATGCTAACGGTAAGTACGTTGAAGTCAAGCTCTATGCATACGAGCTTGCAGAGACGGTTGACTACACCGTAAACGGTGAAAGCGACTCCTGCCACATTAAGTGCTACTACGAATGGGCTAAGACCGAGAATAACGATAACCTTGTAAAGCTTGTTCTGCGCTTCGCAAAATATTGCGAGAGCGCGGCGGCTTACAGAGAATCGGTTATTAATTAAGAAAGGAGATTATGAAAAATGAAAAAGTATCAGAATCCCGAGCTTGAAATAATTATGCTTTCGGCAGAGGATATCATAACCTCCTCGCCCGGAACCGAAACGACTCCCAAGGAGGAAAACGACGGTATCTGGGATTTGGATCTAGCATAAAACGCTGAATTATAAAAAACCACCTGTTTTGCAAATGTTTGTTTGCAAAACAGGTGGTTTTTATTCAAGCTCGGTTCTGATATTAGTTGTTAATATCGGAATACTTCGCAAGCTCCGTAGCGTATTTATCTGCGTCATCGCTCTCTGAGTATATCTTGATGTTCTCAAAGAAAACGTCAACCTCGAGCGCACCGATATTGAAGTATTCAAGCTTGAGGTTTGCATTATGAACCTCGGATACAAGCTCATCGTTGATATACCAATAGGCAACGCCATTATTTACAACAACAGCCCACTCGAGTGTTGTCACCGAGTTGAAATCATACTTTTTCACACCGGCTGTTTTATCGCTAACGTTTGTTAAGCCCTTCATCATATATCCCGCACCGAACACACCGTCATTATCAGCATCCCAAAGAAGGAATCTATACTCGTGGCTGAAGCGGAACTGTATATGCGCATTATCTTTCGTTATTTTATTTACCGTAAGCGTTCCCTTTACAATATAATTACCCGTAAGGTCTTCGTGCTCCTTATTATTGGTAAAGTATTTTCCGCTGTTATTGATATTTGAAATTTCACCGTTGGAATTCTCAATATTAAGAGAATAAGGGA
Source organism: Oscillospiraceae bacterium (assembly GCA_015064555.1). Taxonomy (GTDB): domain Bacteria; phylum Bacillota; class Clostridia; order Oscillospirales; family CAG-272; genus UBA1740. The sequence goes on along the minus strand of SVRZ01000001.1, from coordinate 109,008 downwards.
TGTATTTCGCACACTCGGTATTGTACTCGGTCTCGTTCTCCGCCTTGGATAAAACTTTAATATCATAAACAAGTGCATTCATATTAAGCGCACCGATATTAAGATTAAAGCTTTCACTCGCGAGAGACTCAAAGGTCTTTTCGTACTTACCATTTACAAAGAAGTGTACGTTATTCTCGTCTGCAACGATCGCCCATTCAAGACCGGTAATGCCATTTTTTAAATCATAAAGCGTGATACGCGGAGATTGATCAGAAAAATGCTTTCCGCCTTCCTCGTATGCGACACCGATTTTACCGTCGTTGTTAGAATCCCAAAGAAGGAATCTGTGGTCGGAGTCCAGGTGGAATTGGATGTGAGGATTATTGTATACCTCGCTGATATCGAGTTTACCGCTGAGAATGGAGTTTTTAGTAAGCTCGTAGGTCTTACCCGTACCGTTTATACCTCCCGGAACTTCTTCGTTGTTCTTTCCGATGGTCTGTATATTTATAACGTCTTTCGAATAGGGCTTTAGGTGCTCATTGTAGGCATCCTCACCGTCGGCAGCCTTAACCGTAAGCTCTATATCATAAAGAGTAACATTCATCCAATAAGCACTTATATCCACAACGTCACGCGTGGGATTATCGAACGTCTGCACACACTTTCCGTTAATATACCAGCGCACCTCGGTGCCTTCTGCGACCATTGCCCAAGTGAGCATAAGGTTTACGCCGTTTGCATCGTAGAGCGGAGCACCGTTAGTATCGTTTTTATCACCGTTGAACTGATAGCCTGCGCCAAATTTACCATCATTATTAGCATCCCAAAGAAGGAATCTGGCGATAGTATTACCGGATACGGATCCGCCGACCTTGAATTGCAAATGAGCATTTTCTCTGACAAAATCGGTAAGAATAAGCTTTCCGCTCATTACGAAATCGCCTGTAATGTTATTTCCTTCCTTATCCTTGAACTCTCGTCCCACCTTGTCAACTGTTGTTGCACCGGGCTCGGGGACGGTGTTTTCTATGACGAGGATATCATCGGTCTTGCCGCGAGCCGCGTTAAGTCTGACTCTCATAAGATCGTATGCTTGAAGAGAGGGATGAGAACCGTCACTCACCCTATACATGCTCTCGTTTATAGTTCCGTTTTTAACGAAAATAGAAACGGTGTCAATGTAAAAGAGCCAATCGTTTTCCTCCGCAAGAGCCTTCAATGCCTCGGAAACGGCAGGTGCCTTTACGTTAGAGGAATGATAATACTGATCGTCCACGGTATATCCGCTCTTCTTAGGCTCAACACCCATGAAGTATATCTTCGCTTCGGGAAGCCTTCTGTTATATTCCTCAAGAAGCGCGGTTATCCTTGCGATAAGCTCATCGGTGGTAAGAGAACCGTGATGCACGTCATTGAATCCGATGTGAACAACTATTTCATTCGGCTCCATAGGATATACAAGACGCTCGGAAACGGCTTCGAGATCGTGGATCTGAGACTGGGATATACCCATAAGGAATGCCTTTTCTCCCGCGAAGTCCTGATAGAAGTCGCTCCAGAAGGGAGGTGCATTCTTCGTATAACCGTCAAAGTAAGAGTCTCCGACGAAGATGATTCCGCCTTTGTTCTCGTCCTTGATTATATTCTGCTCGTAATACTGAACCTTCTTTCCCAAATTGATGGCGCCGCATTCGCATTCGTTGCCTTCGAATAAGTGAGCATGGGTCCAATCGAGCTTATATGCCTTGCTGTCCTCGAGCTCGGAAAGCAGCTTCTCGGAAGTTGCGTTTCCGTCAGCAATTATTGCGAACTTATATGTGTAAGCGGGGAATACGATTTTGTACATGTCGCCTTCGAATTCCGTGGCGGTAAACATAGAAGCCATTGAAACACCTTCTTCACTTACCGTGGTCCATACGTCATTACCGTTTGCGAACCAATAGCGAAGTCTGAGATTGTCCCAGCCATTGTTATTCTGTATATAAACCGTCTTTGTGAACTCTGCGTCGGCAGTGTAGTATGTCGACGTTACACCGGCGTGCTCGGCACGGCCGTAAACGCCCTGACCGCCACCATAGAGCTGATTGAATACGATAGGAGTATGATCGGTAGAATTATCGAGTCCCGTAACCTTAACTCCATTATGTGTGGGAACACCGTATCTCGGGTTGGAGAAGGCTTCATTGTGCTCGCCTGCCTCGGCTCTTACCCAAGGATAGTTTCTGCCGGTTGCATTATCCTGATTCTCATATTCGTAGTAGGTGTAGTTTGCCCAGCTTCCGTAGTAAACGTTAACGTTTTCACAGGTAAGGAAGGGCGCCGCAGCATTGAGAGACTGCTTCGGACTATCCTGCTCTGTATGACCGAGGATCATTCCGCAGCGACGGTATGCATACCACTGATAAGCCGCGGTTACGTCACTGAATACGTCAAGCTCAGGAGCCGAGATAACGTTTGTCATCTTAACTGTAGCATCGCCCCATTTGCCGCCGATAACACCGCCGCAAAGTGTATCAAACGAGCCCCAGAGAGAGGAGATCTTGACGGAGGAGTCTACAACGATATTATTGAAGGTGTGGCTGTAGCCATTTACGATATCTGTACCGTAAGGTCCGAAGCAAACCTCACCTACAACACCGCCTGTAGCGCGGTTGTAGTTAGCGATCTTCGAGTCGGTAACCACAATGTTTTCGAAGTGACAGCTGCCCTGAGCATAGCCGACAACGATGCCAATATCTACACACTCAAATACGATATTTGCACCGCTTACTACAAGATTCCTTACCGTAGCATCCTTGATGGAGGCAAAAAGACCGCCGCCTGCAGTGCTATAGGTATATGTGCTATAATTTTCCTTGTTAGGATCAAGATCCCAACCGTTCTGATAGAGGTTGTATACGGTATGACCTGCACCGTCGAAGGTACCCTTGAATACCTTACCGCCAAGATGCTCATAGTTATAACCGATAGGATCAAAGAGCTTGTGTGCAAGGTCGATATCGACACCGAGCTTTACAGTCTTACCCGCGAAGGTATTACCGCCGTCAACAAGATCTCAGAAGCCGGCGAACTGCTCTGCAGTCGTAAGGGTGAACTCGGCGATATTCTCGTTATACCAAGCGGCATCCGATTTGCCGTCCCATTCGTCTGCCGCAGCCTCTACGGCTGAGAATATAGAGAAGTTATCAACGTAAAGCACTACCGCGCCCGTTGCGGGATCGTAGGTGTACTGATTGTTGATAGCGAAATCCGAAACACTGTTGACTCTCGTCATCTGAACGCCCTCGTGATAGAGCTTAACAGATGTGGGAGCAAGATCCTTCGCGAAGATCTCCCCTATGTAAACGGTGATACAGGTGGTGTTATCATCTGCAATCCCCTCAATATGGATATCGTAATCATTCTTGCTATCGGAAATATTGGCATCTGCGGAAGCTATATTCTTACCCGAGAATGCAAGCTCGGTAGCTCCGGGCTTTACCTTGACGCCCTGAGGGAGAATTGCATAAGCACCGGTTTCGTGGGTGATAATGACCTCGTCTGCAAGCTCGTCGTTGATCATACGAACGTTTGCAAGAGATTTCTTAGCCTCAAAGTTCATTTTGCCATCTGGCCAGGTAGCCGCGTTGTCATAATCGGGACCAAAGCTATCGAGCTCGCCAACGTCCTGAGTTGCAATAAGCTTGAGCGAGAATCCCTCGTTGCACAAGGTCTTATTCTGGTACTTGTTGCCTGCTTCCTTGTCCATATGGAATGCAATGGCGAGGATCGCAGCGGTCTCGGGCTCAAGCCTGCCGGAGGTGTTTGTGCGCTGAGATATAACGGTCGTGAGCGTACCCGCGCTCTCAAGTCCCGCAAGCGTTGTAATCTCGCTCGTTACAGGGTTTACGTAATAAACGTGAATAACGTCGGAAAGATCGCTAACCGCACCGTCAGCCTCGATAGATAGCTGCCATTTGAAGTTAAGACTTCCGTTGTTATAAACCTTTATATACCTGACCTCGGTATATCCGGGTTCCCAGGCGTTGTGGCTAAAGACCGCACTGCCTGTTGCGTCTATCCACTCGTCCGAATCGGAAGCGAGAAGCTCATCCGACCAATACATTTCCGCATCCAGATTACCCGATTGAACTACGTTGTCATTACTACCCGCAATGTCAGTAAACCATGCAAAGGTAGTTCCGAGAAGCATCGAAATACAGAGCACAAGAGCGATAGTACTCGTAATAATTGAGTTTCTTGTGTTTCTCATAATACGTTCCTTTCAAGAAAATAATGATCTGTTTCAACTTGAATATTAAACACACATGTGCAATACCATATGTATACTCTGATGGAAATTATAACATATAACTCAAAATATTACAAGGGCTTTTTGTGAAAAAAATACAAATTAAACAATTTTGTTTATTTTTCTGCAAATTTCACGCAATTCCGCAGGAAATGTCTGGCGCACGTCATAGCATCGGAATACACCCTCGGCTTTTTTGCATTCCGAAAGTCTGACACAGACTTTTTAAAAAAAGGCGCTCGGGAAATGATACCCGGAGGATAAGGAGAGCAGATCTGCAATTTGTGAAAGAGTCCGTTGGCTGTTTTTGCTCAACACTGTATTTCTTGTGCATAAAAATACCCCCTTAAAGCAGTCTTGAAAACTTTTTTTCAAGCGTCTGTTCTGAGGGGTTATATCAAAACACAGCGCCGTTCTTATATTATAGAACATTCACAATAAAGAAAATGTGCGCTGAATATATTCAATGAATAAGTGCGTGAAAATTCCTGTCTATACAAAACAACACACCTGTTTTGCAACCTATTGTTTGCAAAACAGGTGTGTTTAATTATAAATGTAAAGCATATTAAAGTTAAAAAGGCACCGCTTTACTTAAAAGCATAATTCCCCGCGAAAGGTTCCCTTTTCTACCTCTCCCCCCAAGCGATGCTTGGGATTTCATCTGCCACCGGCAGATTTCATCCGACCTTGTCGGATTTCATTACCGCAGGTAATTTCATCGCGCGGAAGCTTTAGCGCTCCGCGCCCTGCTCCCCTTTGTGCTCGCAATTCTCGGTGCCAGATGAATTATAAATGCCAGAAGCAGTGTTATCCCCATAACTATTGAGAAGAACACGGGATTTTCGAATGCGGGCTTTATATGTAGCATATCTCCGAGCATAAATATTGACACAGGTAAGGTCACAACCAGGAGTGAGCCAACAGCAGAAACAACTCCTATGCGCCATTCGGTGTAGGGAATGCAGAGGAAGATAAGGTTCAGAAATGCAGCAAGAGTCACCGTCATTGTGGATATCGCGCTGACTGCGGAAGGCGAAAAGTTATCGCCCTTGCCGATTATCTGGACGAGAAATACAGGGATAAGCATAACCACAGCATTCGGAATGCTCTTTCGGAGCACCGCAGCCATATAAGAGCCGGAAGCCCTCTTGAAGTTTGGCTCCACGGTAAGCATTACCGATGCAAGACCTATGACGAACATCTCGACAAGGAGAAGCTGCTTCGGATCGAAGGGATAACCTGAAAGGGTGATAAGACTTAACACGGATAGCACCACGGTGAACATCGTCTTCATCAGATAAAGCACCGAGGACATCCTGACGTTGTTTATACATCTTCTTCCTTCCTTGACAACGTCCGGAAGAACTCCGAAGTCGGAGTTCATGAGAACTATCTTTGATACCTTTCTTGCGACCTCGCTTCCGTCTGCCATGGCAACAGAGCAATCGCTTTCCTTCAGAGCAAGGGTATCGTTTACACCGTCACCTGTCATGGCGACCGTGTGTCCTGCCTCCTTAAGCGTTTTTATGAGAAGTATCTTCTGCTCGGGGGTTACTCTGCCAAACACGGCATACTTTTCTGCCGCAGCAGCAAGCTCCTCGTCTGAAATACTCTCGCAGGAGAGATACTTATCCGCATTTTTAATGCCTACTCTTGCGGCGATATTTGACACGGTTTCCGCGTGATCACCCGAAATGACCTTGACTGTAACGCCCTGGTCCTGGAATTTTTCAATAGTATCCTTTGCTCCGGGACGTATTCTATCCGAAATGGCAATAAGGGCAAGCGCCTCGCCTTCGGCATCTAATTCGGGGTGCTTTGCAAGAAGGAGCACGCGCTTACCCTCGGCGGCAAAGGCGGCTATACGTACCGACATGTCCTCGGTAACGGGGCACTTTACAAATCCGGGTGCTCCTATCGAGAAGCAGCCCTCGCCCACAATGCTTGCCGCAGAATATTTTCTCGATGACGAGAAGGGAATTCTTTCAGCTATAACAACGCTATTATCCTGACCGAACCGCTCCACAAGAGCCTCGGAGGTATTGTTGAGTGTCTGCTCTGCGCCTTCGAGCTTTGAAACCACTCTTTCTATATAGTGTGGGAGATAATCGTTCATCGGCACAACGTCGGTAACGTTCATAGTACCGTCGGTTATAGTTCCCGTCTTGTCAAGGCAGATAACGTCTGCCGAGGCAAGCATCTCTATGCTGTACATATCGCGGATAAGGCTTCCCTTTTTTCCAAGCGATATAACACTCAGCGAAAGAGTAAGCGTTACAAGCAGGAATACTCCGGAGGGTATCATACCGACTATAGAGCCGGAGGTCTTATTGACCGCCGAAATAATATCCTTGCCGTAGGCGTAGTAGTTATTTATAAACAGAAGAAGCGAGAGGGGAATGAGGAATATGCTTATATACTTTATAAGCGAATTAAGCTCCTTGAAGAGATTTGAGGACGGAGCCTTGAAGTTCTTTGCCGCCTTCTCTATCTTATGAACGTAATTGTCCTTACCGACCGAGGTAACCCTCACACAGATCGCGCCGCTGACAAGATAGCTTCCTGCAAGCACGCTGTCACCCGACTCCTTCTTTATAGCATTCGACTCTCCGGTGAGCATGCTTTCGTTTGCCTCGGCAGAGCCGCATATAACGACACCGTCCGAAAGTATCTGTCTGCCCATTTCAACGCACATAACGTCACCGAGCACGATGTCAGATGAGAATATCTCCTTTTTCTCGCCGCTTCGGATAACCGTGGCTATCGGATCTGTTGTGACCGAGAGCTTCTCCACCGTCTGCTTCGCGCGGATCTCCTGTATCAAGGCAATGACCGTATTCGGTACTACCACTATAAGGAAGGTCAGATTGGAATAGCTGCCTACTGCGATGAGCACCGCCGCCACGATCGCCCATATCATATTGAAGAAGGTAAAGACGTTATCCGCAACTATCTTCAGATAGCTCTTTCCCACCTTAGTTTCGTTTTTATTGGATAGACCGCTTTCAAAAAGCACCTCCGCCTCGCTGTCGCTGAGTCCGGTTATCGGTATACCCTTGTCATCAAGAATCGCATTTTCGATTCCCGTATTTTCCAAAATATCACCACCGTATTTCTTTATATCATTCAAGCAAGAAATATGATATCATAAATATTCGGGTAAGTCAATTATTTTTTTACTAAATATCTTTTATTTCTCTTTATTTTATGATATACTGATGTCAGAAAAAGCATTGCGAAAGGATAAAAAACAAAATGAAAAAGATCATCATGATCTCTCTTATAGTCGCTGCATCGCTTCTGCTTGTCGGAGGACTTATCTTCCTTGTTCTCTCGCTCAACGCCGATTCGATCTTTTCGGTCACCTTAACCGAGCGGACACAGGATATTCCCGAAGGAATTACCTCGATAGAGGTGGATACCGAGGTATACGACATTGAGGTAGTCCGCGCATCGGATAAGCCTTTCCTGAAGGTGAACGAGAACAGCAGACGCCCTGTTATGATCTATACAAGCGGCACGTCGCTCGTTATAGAGGAGATGGAGGATGAATCGATTGCCGGATTCTTCGCAAGGGCATTCAGCAGGATCAAGGACTGCAGGATAACCTTATACATTCCGGATACCGAATTTGATCTGTTCGATATATCCACCGAAACGGGTAATATTGCAATAGAGGACAGCTTCAAGGCAAAAAAGACCGAGCTGGAATCCGAAACGGGTAATATCACGCTTACAGGTGCAAGCACGGGTGCGCTTGATATATCGACCGAAACCGGAAATATTTTGATAGATTCGGTCACCGCCCTTGCGGCAGAGATCGAAACAGATACCGGAAACATTTCCCTGATCGACTCGTCCGCCGAGTCGCTCAACGCAGAAAGTGACACGGGTAACCTTTCAATTTCAAATTCCTCGGTACAAAAGAGCACCGATATCTCCACCGCAACCGGCAACGTCACACTCAATGTATTCTCCTCGGCAGGCATCACTGTCGAAACCGATACGGGTGACGTCAGCGGAAGACTAAGTTGCGAGATGATATTCTATGCAAGAAGCACAACAGGTAAGGTCAGCGTGCCGAAGAGCACCAGCGGCGGTCTTTGTGATATAAGGTCTGCCACGGGAGATATCACATTTGAGGCTCCGCTTTTAAATCAATAACCCGATTTTTGTAAATATTGATTTACAAAATACACAAAAAACATCACCGATGGTCATCTTTTACCCATCGGTGATGTTTTATCATATCAGAAACTTTGCTCTTATAAAAAGATATATCAGGAGCACACATTGAAGAAGGAAGCCTATTATATTGACTGCCCAGAAATAGAGCTTTCTTGTCTTATGACGAAGCAGGAACATACCGAGAAGTCCGCCGAGTCCGCCGCCGAAGAACGAGAAAAGAAGCAGAGTTTTTTCCTTGATTCTCCACGCACCCATTTTAGCCTTTATCTTATCCGCAATATAGAGAATGAGAGTCTGCGCCGATATTGCGCCGAGCACTATCGCAACTATCTTTAAAAGTACCATTGTTTTTACCGAGAAGATCTCGCTCCTTTTTTATTGTCATCCTCTTTATTTTACAACGAGTTTTAAAAAATAGCAAGTGTTTTTTAAAAGATTTATGAATTTATATTATCTGTGATTGATTTTTCCTGATGCGTGTGTTAAAATTATCCTGTACTTTAAGAGAAAAAAGAAGGTGTTTTAAAAAATGATTTTCATACCAATATCTCTTGCAGTCATCCTCATCGCGGTGCTCACGATATCCTACGTCTGCTTTCGGCGCGTATTCTATTCCGCTCCGCGCAAGCCTCTCGGCAAGGACGAGTACGATCTGCCTAAAGGCGAGGTATACAAGCCCTTCCACGAAGGGATGATAAAATGGATAAAGGAAACACGCTCCCTGCCTCATGAGGACGTTGAGATAACCTCGCGTGACGGTCTTACCCTCCGCGGAAAGTATTACGAATACAAGAAGGGCGCGCCTGTGGAGATAATGCTCCACGGCTATCTCGGACATATAGAGCGCGACCTCTGCGGCGGAGCACAGAGAGCATTTGCTCTCGGAAGAAATGCTCTGCTCGTCAATCAGCGCGCGGCAGGAACGAGTGACGGCAGTGTTATCACCTTCGGCATTAAGGAAAGACATGACTGCATTGACTGGGCAAAATACGTCTGTGATCGCTTCGGAGAGAACACGCCTATATATCTGACGGGTATATCAATGGGCGCATCCACCGTTATGATGGCAGCGGCAGATGAGGAGCTTCCGAAGAACGTTTCCTTTGTTCTTGCCGATTGCGGCTTTACATCAGCCCGCGAGATCATCGGGAAGATACTTACCGAGATGAAGCTTCCGCCAAAGCTCGTTTACCCCTTTATCAAGCTCGGTGCGCGTATCTATGGCGGCTTCAGCTTAGACGAAACCTCTGCTATAGAGGCAGTAAAAAAGGCGCGCGTTCCCGTGATATTCATACACGGTGATTCCGATGACTTCGTTCCCTTCTCTATGAGCGAAAGGCTCTATGATGCCTGCATTACCAAAAAGGAACTCGTCGCTATAGAGGGTGCTGCTCACGGAGTTTCCTATCCGACCGATAAAGAAAGATACGTCGAGGCGCTGCGGGATTTTGAGCAAAAATGCAAAAGCGATCTTTGATATTCTTATTATTGAATAAAAAGCTTTAGCAAAACGGCTTTCAACCTTAATTCCTTTAATTTGTTATAAAAGTACGGCAGAGGCACTGTTTTTACAGTACTTCTGCCGTTTTCATTCGATTATACCTGAATACCGAAGCCCGGTGTTTTTAAAATCAACAGGATCGGATTAATTTCCGTCAGCTCCGTTGTATCCGTCTGTACCGTCGGAATAATTGTAAACAAGAGAGCCGGAACCGCTATATTTTTTGCCTCCGCTGCCGCCCTTACCTCCGATTCCCGAGGTGAGAGTGATTTTGTCTTCCCCTTCAATTATCAGAAGATTGCCGGAATATACAACCGCAGAACCGCCTTTTCCGCCATGACCGCCATTACCGCCGCCATTCGCTATACCAAATCCGATGCTTCCGCTTTTGTGGCTGGCACCGTTTCCGCCTTTACCTCCATCCCCTGCCTTTACATCAAGGGGGGAGTATGCACACAGGCTGATGCTTGCGCCTGTTCTGATTACGTCAGCGGCGTTTTCACCATCTGTTCCGCTATTCGCATAATACTGATACGTATAATTTTTCGTAACGGTTACAAGCTCACCGTCTTCTCCCGCCTTACCGTTTCTTGTGGTAAGAGAATTGCTTGTGCCGTAAGTCTTGATGGTTATATCCTTATCACAGTTACCTGCATCAATAACCGTTTTGTTGGATATCACATTAACATCGGAGAGTGAAATCGTAAGCTCCGAGCGTCTTGCCTCAACGTTTATCTGAAGTCCGTCAAGAGTCTGCCCCTCATTTCCTATAAGTATAAGCTCGCTAACGTCGGAACGTATGTTAAGAGTTTTGTCATTATAATCCGCATTGAGTTTAATGAGGATCTTTTCATATTTTCCGAGAACACTACCGTCTATCATATCATACGTATGATAATAGTGATATCCATCAGAATTATACCCACAAAGAGTGCATGCCTTTATAGTCTCTGAAGTATCTGTTCTGACAAAGACCTCTTTTATTCTATGAGAGCAGGTGTCTCTTCCCTCATATTCATCATAGGGAGGTAGCGTGTCGTATATTTCTCCATTTGGTACGTATGTATCTTTTCCACAGGATACAAAAAGCATCGCGATTGCCGAAATAAGAAGAACGGCAAGCAAAAGATTTAATTTTTTTCTCTTCATATCTCAGCCTCACAAATCATAATAAAATCCGTTTATACTGTTTACGTATCCGGTTATAGCACCGTAATTGTGGTGAGTAAGAGTTAACGTTTCGTCAACCGTGAAGATGCCCTTTCCTTCACCGTTAAGCCTAAGCTCGGTAGATGCAATAACACATCCGTCACTGACCAGAACAACATTGGCTATAATTTCAAAATCCTCATCCAAAATAATTTCTGCGCTGAAGCTTACCTTTACCTTCTCGCTTGATACGTAAGAAATTGAAAGAGACGGATTCTTATAATCGCGACCGTCTTCAAGAACGTACTTTTTCATGCATCCGGTGAGAATAGTAGCCATCATAACGATACATACAAAAAATGCAATAAATCTTTTCATCATTTATCACTCCTTATACGTATTTTTTGAAGCTGAATTTCAGCTCGTCTATAGAATCAAAATAATTGATCGTGTTTAAAACATACGATGGCTGATCTTCTGTCGGCTTTTCTATCTTACCGTCAAAATGAAGATAATGAACACCGGGACGAATGTTTTTTACTGTTTGTGCTTCATCAAACTCTCTGTTTCCGAGATGATGTAAATAATCTTTCGTTTCGCTCTTCTGCTCAGACCAAAATGATATTTTCGTTGATATTTCGGCAGAGTGAAGCTCAACTCGAGAGGTGAATTTTACCGTTACTCGAAACTCAATATCCTGTCCGAGCTTTTTCCTCTCGGAAAGCTCGTCGCAAAATTCATCATAGGTCATATGCGTAACCGCACCGTTTCCGCTTGCGGCATCGATTACGGAAACCTTTACATAGTCTATATCGTAATCTATTCCTTCTCTGGCTACTTCAACACCTCTTGTCTCTGTTATCGAAACGGGATCATCGCCTCCGCATGAGCAGAGAAGGAGAGTGATAAGCAACAATAAACTTAATAATTTTTTCATTTTCAAAATCCTTTTCTTTTTTTAGCACAATTGAGTGTAGTATACCATAGGAACAAAAGTATGTCAAGAGCGTTCTTTCTTATCTGCGAGCTTATGAAATATTTTTCTGAGTCTTTGATTGTTTTCTTTTATATCCGAAAGATAGAATGAAAGGGCAAAGCCCAAGAGAAGAAGAATGAAGGACAAGAGTGTTCCAAGATTGAAGGCGGGAATACACTCTGCGGTCATAACCCCGGGTATGATAGAAAGGAAAAGACCGAATATAACGGAGAACGTAAAGGTATAAAATCGCTTCAAAAGTCGTGACATCAAAAATGAAAAAATCAGTACACCAATTCCTGCTCCAAATGCCGCAGGAATAAGAATTCGTAAACTTAAGTTAGCAACAGAGTGCACATACAGCTCATAAAGCCCAAGTGTCGATAAAATTACGGCACTGTCAACTCCTGGAATTATAGAGGATGCAGCAACCGCTATTCCCATAAGAAACGACTCAAAGAGCGAGGGATCTTCCAAGGGCGGTCTGCCGCCGCCCGAGAGTATCATAAGGCATAGCCCGAGTCCTAATGCCACAGCCATAACCGTCTCGTGCTTTTTCTCAAAGCCTTCCTTTTTCACTTCCTTGTAGAAAAGAGGCAGAGTTCCGAGTATGAGTCCCAAGAAGGTATATCTCGTCTGCATCGGGAATGCTTCAAGAAGAATATCAATGAGGTTGCTGAAAAGTATCATACCTGTCGCCATGCCCATAAAGAGTGGGATGAGAAAGGCGATATTTTTCCAAAAGCCCTTGAATATATTTCCTATCGTGCTGACCGTCCTCTGATAAAGCCCGAATATAACGAGCATAACGCTGCCGCTGAGTCCGGGCGCAACACCGCCTATACCGACAACGGTACCCATGAGGAAGGTTTTAAAAAAGTTTTTCACGTTTTTTTCCTCTTGCGGAATATTTCCGCTTCTTTCAAAAAATGAGGTGTTTTTTCGCAAATCATTATATCATACCCTTATGTGCTTGTCAACATTTTTTGTTCTGTATGACTTTTTCGATATCGCTTATAAAATCGGTTTTTGTTTTTAATATCTACATCTATAAAATATTTTTAAAAACTATTGACTTTCACCAATCAAAGTGCTATAGTATATCGGTGCATCAAGGATGCCGTTTTAAAAAACCTTCCGTGTCCCTTAAAAAAGAGGGAAGATCGGATAGGATATATATGAAAAGGAATAAAAAAATGACTGCAACATCTTCGGTTCTTCTCAGTCTTTCAATCGCTCTTTTCGCAGGGCTTATGCTTTCGCGAGTTGCGAAAAAGATTTCTCTGCCCGCTGTTACCGCTTATCTTGTGGCAGGCGTGCTTATAGGCCCCTTTCTTCTCGGTGCTATAGGGATAGACGGTATCGGAATCACCGCCACTCAGCTTCCTACATTCAGCATTATAGCAGACGTCGCCCTCGGCTTCATTGCATTCTCGATGGGAAATGAGTTCAGAATATCACAGCTCAAAAAAATAGGAAAGCAGGCTACCGCAGTCGGTATTTTCCAGGCCGTATTCACCACCATCACGGTCGACCTGTTTCTTATCGTTCTTCACTTTATAATACCCGATAAGCTTTCGCTCTCGGCAGCTATCGTGCTCGGTGCAGTCGCAACGGCTACCGCACCTGCGGCTACCCTGATGGTCGTCCGTCAGTACAAGGCAAAGGGAGCTCTTACCGATATACTTATGCCGGTAGTTGCAATAGACGACGCCGTAGGTCTTGTGGTGTTTGCAGTATCCTTCGGTATTGCAAAGTCGATAAGTCTCGGCAACCTGGATATTCTATCTATAATTCTCGAGCCTCTCTTAGAGGTAGTTCTCTCGCTTGCGCTGGGCTTCATTATGGGAATACTCTTCAACTATGCCGAGAAGTTCTTCCACTCAAGGTCCAAGCGTATGGCTATGTCTGTCACCTTCGTTATGATGACGGTTGCAATATCGTCCATATCCTTCAGCATTGGTCCTGTGCATATCGCCTTCTCCTCCCTGCTCTCCTGTATGATGCTCGGAACCGTTTTCTGCAACATATGCGATTTATCCGAGGAGCTTATGTCCAGAGCAGACAGATGGACTGCACCCATCCTTATTCTCTTCTTCGTTATCAGCGGTGCTGAGCTTGAGCTGAGTGTATTCGCCGATATAGCGGTAGTTGTAATAGGTATAATCTATATTATTGCACGTTCGCTCGGAAAATATTTCGGTGCGGGCATCAGCGCAAGACTCACCGAATGTCCTCCAAGCGTTATAAAGTATCTCGGTATCACGCTTCTGCCCCAGGCGGGCGTTGCTCTCGGTATGGCCATGAAGGCGACCGAGCTGGGTGCTGACGGTGCCATAGTAAGAAACATAACCCTCTTCGCAGTTCTCATATATGAGATAGTAGGTCCATATCTCACCAAGGTATCTCTCACCAAGGCAGGAGATATCAAGGAGGAAGAAAAGACCAGCGCAAGAGAGGAGGCGCGCCTTGCAAAGCTTTCCGCTGTTGAAAATGGCGAGCACCATCACAGGCATCATTTCTTCCACTTTCACTGATAATCAAACAAGTTAAAAAGCGAGGCTTTCTCAGATGCTTTTTGCATCGAGGAAGCCTCGCTTTTTAACTATATGACAAACTGTCACATTACCATCTCTATTATTATCTTGACCGCAGAGAAAACAACTCCGAATATACCGCATATAAGACCTGCAACAGCAAATCCGTCAAAATATCCGAGCAATCTTCTCGAAACGAACGACATAACGACCGCGCACACTGCGAACGCAAGACCTATCCAGCCGAAGAAGCATAATGCAACCGATGCCAGGGCAAAGACAAAGGAGATAAGCGACCAGAGCCTTGTCTTGTGCTTACTCTTATTGAATATCTCGTTATACCTTTCGTCTGAAGAATTAGGCTCATCTGCGGTAGGATCAAGCTCCTCATCGGGCACGTATTTATCGCTGTAAGGGAGAAGCTCTCCCGATGACGAATACATTTCTTTTTCATTATCTACTTCTGCCGCGTTCTTTTTTTCCATTTTGTTACCCCCTTACCGTGTATCTGTTTTTTTCTCTTACCATAATTATATCCCCATTTAAGACGTTTGTCAAGTTTTTTTCGGCGGTGTTGAATATTTTTAAAAGACATTGCAATAATGACTGAAAAGAAAGCAATACAATACAAGCTTCTCTTATAAAGGAGGCCCGGTTTATGGAAAGGGCAAGCGGCTATAAAGCGAGAGTTAAGAGAACCTCGCCGCGCTCTCGCATATTGAAAAATTCTATAATGGCATTCATCTCGGGTGGCACGATATGCCTTATAGGCGAGCTTATCGCAAGACTCTTTATAAGGCTCGGTGTAGAGAAAAGTAATGCTTATATCCTCGCTACTGTAAACTTAATTTTACTTTCTGCCATATTAACAGGCTTTGGAGTGTATGATAAGATAGCAAGACACGCAGGCGCGGGAACTCTGGTTCCGGTGACCGGATTTGCAAATGCTGTGGTTTCTCCCGCTATTGACACAAAATCCGAGGGGCTTATTCTCGGAGTCGGAGCTAAGGTATTCACGGTGGCGGGACCTGTAATACTTTACGGTGTTTTATCCGGTACGGTCTACGGCGTTATCTATTATGTCACAAATCTTTTTATGGGGTGAAGTATGCAAAAAATAACCTATCTTGAAAATCCCGTCTATATAGAATCCTTTGCGGCGGTGGGCGGCCTCGAGGAATCGAGAGGACCTCTCGGCGGCAGCTTTGACCTCATCGACAAAAAGGACCTTTTCGGTATGAAGACCTGGGAGCGTGCCGAGGGAGAGATGGGCAGACTCGCCCTCAATATAGCCTTGAAGAAGCTTTCTGTTTCGCCCGACGAGCTGAACGTTCTTGTCGCAGGGGATCTGCAGAATCAGTGCGTCGCATCCTCCGGAGGCCTTTTCAGCTTCGGTATCCCCTTCTTAGGTCTTTACGGTGCCTGCTCCACCTGCACCGAGGGGCTTCTGATCCTTGCATCTATGCTGACCTCGTCAAAGACCTATACGCGAGGTGCTTGTGTCACATCCTCTCACAACTGCGCCGCAGAGCGGCAGTTCAGGACACCGATAGAATACGGTGGTCAGCGCACTCCTACCGCACAGTGGACGGCTACCGCCGCAGGTGCGTTCGTTCTCTCAAAGTCGCCCTCGGATATAGCGATAAGCGCATTTATGCCGGGCAAGATAATAGACGGCTACACCAAGGATCAGAGCAATATGGGGGCGGCTATGGCTCTGTCGGCATTCGACACGGTCAGCTCCTTCTTCTCGGAGAACGATCCCGAGGACTACGATCTCATACTCACGGGAGATCTCGGAGAGGTCGGCTCCCGGATACTGCGCGACATGCTTTGTGAAAAAGGCGGTGCTCCCGGTAAAAAACTTGCCTCAATCCACAACGACTGCGGCCTTATGCTCTATGACAGAAGCTTTCAGGACGCGCACTCGGGCGCATCGGGCTGCGGATGCTCGGCATCCGTTATGGCTTCTCATATTCTGCCTCTCGTCAGGCGCGGTGAGATACGCCGCATGCTCCTTCTATCGACAGGCGCACTTATGAGCACGTCGAGCGTCTGCCAGGGAGAAAACATTCTCGGAGTAGCTCCGCTTATTCGCATTGAGCATATGCCTCGCGGCTGATTTTAAAAAAACAAAAGGAGAATACTATGCTTCTCACTTTTATCATAGGCGGTGCAATATGTGTTTTTACACAGCTTCTTATAGATCTTACCAAGCTCACCCCGGCGCGGATACTCGTTTTCACCGTCTGCCTCGGTGTATTTCTCGGCGGTGTCGGACTTTATGAGCCGCTTTTCAAGCTCGCAGGAGCAGGAGTATCCGTACCCCTTATAGGCTTTGGCGGAGCTATTGCCAAGGGAGTGGCAGAGGCGATAGATGCCGAGGGAGCTATAGGGATCCTTAAGGGTCCGTTTGAGGCGTGTGCCGCGGGCTGCTCTGCTGCCTTGGTATTCGGATATATCACCGCCCTTATCTTTCGCGGAAAGCCGAAAAGACTTTGATCAAATCGAAGTCCTGACCGTCCCATTTTTTCAAAAAAATGCGTGTTTTTCATCCGGAATAGCACGCATTTTTTAATTTTTACGGAATAATAAGCTGCTTGCAAAAAAATATTTACTTTTTTTACTCTGTTTTTTTGATTTTTTTGCTAACTTTTGCTTGCATTCTCTAAAATTTTATGTTATAATATAGTATAGCAATAAATATAATAGGGATACAGTAAATTTGTCCCCCCGATAAAGCAAAAAGAAAGGACGGCTTTTATGGATGAATTGCAATGTATAGTTGACGATATGCTACCTCTTATAGAAGCTAAGGTCAACGCCGCCCCCTCTACCTTCAAGCTTTGGTTCGGAGATTTTCTGCTCATTTCTCTTGATGAGGAAAGGGCGGTATTCTCCACACCTACCGATCTGCGGAAGAGGATACTTACCAATAAATATTACGACCTGATAACCGAGGCTCTTGCCGACGTTATAGGCTTCTCTGTGGAGGTCGTTATCAAGTCTGTCGATGAGCTTACCGAAAGGGAGCCTGAGGAGACGATAAATCTTACCCTCACTCAAGAGGAGGAGAAGGAAAACAAGGACAGGGAGATGAAGATAAAGACCATCCTTGACGACTCCTCAGGGGAAACGAATCCCGAGAAGAAGAATATTCTCGATGAATACACCTTCGATAGCTTTATAGAGGGTGCTTCAAATAAATTTGCGAAGGCTGCCTGCCTTGCGGTGGCAAACTCGCCCGCATCCGATTTCAATCCGCTATTCATTTACGGAAATTCGGGACTCGGTAAAACTCACCTTCTGTGTGCGGTCATAAACCATATAAAGGTAAGATACCCGAAAATGAAGATCGTTTACAAAAAGTGCGAGGACTTTATGAACGAGCTTATCGCAGCGATATCAATGAGCACCACGCAGGAGTTCAAGGAGAAATACAGGAAGGCTGACGTTCTTCTTATAGACGATATACAGTTTATTGCGGGAAAGGTTTCGACTCAGGAGGAATTCTTCCACACCTTCTCTTACCTGTATGAATCGAATAAACAGATAATCCTCACCTCGGACAGACCTCCTCACGAGATAAAGCCGCTCGAGGACCGACTCCGCTCAAGATTTGAGGGCGGTCTGCTCGCGGACATCCAGCCGCCGAGCGCAGAGCTCAGAAGCGCAATAATCAAGAAGAAGTCCGCGGCTATCGGACTCTCTATACCGAACGACCTCGTTGAATATATCGCCGGCAGGCTTCACGAGAATATACGTCAGATAGAGGGCGTTATCAAGAAGCTCAGCGTTATGAATGCGATGATGGGTAAGGAAATAAACAAGGAGTCGATAGACGAGGTCATCTCGATCATAGATCCCGGTAATATTCCCGTTGATATCCTTATCGACAAGATAATATTCACGGTTGCAAAGTATTACGGCGTTACGGTCGAGGAGATAAAGTCCAAGAAGAAGACCGATGCAGTTGCGAACGCAAGGCATATAGCTATCTACATAATAAGGAAGCTGACCGACAAGTCCTTCAAAGAGATAGGAAGCATATTCTCGCGTGATCACAGTACGATAATCGCCTCCTGCGACAGAGTCAGTACGAACATAAAAACGATGATAAAGACCGACAGCGACATAAAAAAGATCCTTAAGGAGATAAAGGGCGGCAGTTAAAAAATGGGTTTTCCACAAAAAATATGTTGAAATGTGGAAAACTTCCTGTTGGAAAGCTGTTAAAAACCTGTTCCTTTTCGGTTGAATACATCGACTGAACCAATCCACCGCGGAAATGGTGATAAAAAGTGGATAAAAAGAGCCGAAAAGTGCTTTTCCATCAAGGCTTTTGCGGGTTTTCCCCTGTTTTCCACATCCCCTACAGCAACTACTCCTACCGTAAATTATATATATGTATGCTTTTTTCGGAGTCAGATATCCGACAGGGTGCGGCGCCGAAGCATACTCCAATAAAACCTACAGAAGGGAAATAATATGAAATTCACAGTTTTAAAATCGGTGCTTATGGATAAGCTTGTGCCCGCTATGGGAACGGTATCCAATAAAAATACCATAACATCTATCGAGGGCGTTCTTCTCGAAACGATCGACGATCAGACAGTCAGACTTTCTACATATGATATGAATAAGGGCGTGCGCGCGACCTTCACTCCCTCCGAGATAGAAAGAGAAGGAAGATTTATCATAAACGCGCAGCGCTTCTACCAGACCGTTAAGGTAATGCCCGAGCAGGAGATAACCATTGATATAAACGATAATCTCAACTGCACGATATCCTCGGGAAAGGCATCCTTCTCGATGTACGCGATGAACGGAGATGAATTCCCCGTCCTCCCCGAGCTTACCGCTGAGCAGGGATTTGAGATAAGCGGCGCGGTGCTTAAAAAGCTTATCGGAAAGGTGTTCCATTCCATAGCCGCAGAGCAGGATATCCGTCCTATGCTCAGAGGCGCATTCTTCAAGCTTGAGGAAAACCGCCTCGAGGTCGTTTCCTGCGATAGCTTCACTCTCTCAAAGTGCGAGATGACCTGTGATATAGATTATTTCGGACGCTCGGAGCATAAGCATTCTCTTATAATCCCGAGCCACGCGCTTGCAGAGATGATGAAGATAATAGATGACAGTGATGAAAAGGTAAGAATTTCTCTTACCAGAAAGCACGCGATAGTAAGAACCGGAGATATGATATTCTTCACAAGAACAATAGACTCCGAGTACATAGATTATAACAAGATAATTCCCAAGAACAACGATATTTTCGTTACCGTAAACAGAGAAAGACTTCTCTCGGGACTTGAAAGGGCTAATATCATAGCCGAGGAAAAGATACAGGGAAGCGGAAAGAGCTACGTTAAGATAAGGACGGAAGAGTCCTCTCTTACACTCACCTCATCCTCGGTAAACGGTAAGGTTTATGACGAGATGGAATGCATCCACGAGGGCGGCGATATCGAGATAGGCTTCAACTGCAGATATCTGATAAACAGTGTTAAGGTAGCCGAGGGAGAAAAGATCTTCGTTACCTTCAAGAACCCCACTCAGGCGATAACCATCGAGGCTGCAGAAAAGAACGAGGAATTCAATTACTTCTACATGATTCTGCCCGTAAGGATGAAAAATGATAATTAAAGGCTTTAAGGCGCAGAATTTCCGTAATATTGACGAATGCTCTCTTGAATTTGATCCGGGAGTGAATATCCTTCTCGGAGAGAATGCTCAGGGAAAGACGAATGCCGTTGAGGGAATATACTTCTTCGCAAGAGGACGCTCCTTCCGCAAGGGCGACGATAAAGACCTTATCCGCTTCGGCGAGGACGGCTTCAGAATAGCTATCGAATATGAGGACAAGAACGGCAAGGGCACTCTTGAGTACGCCCTTTTCGGGAAAGAGCGCAGAAGGAAAAAAAACGGATACAGGGTTCACAGGGCTGCGGAAATGATAGGCTGCTTCAAGGCTGTGCTCTTCTGTCCGGATGATCTGACTCTTGTTAAAGAGGGGCCGGAGATGAGACGCGAGTTTCTGAACGTGGCTATCTCACAGTGCTATCCCTCCTATATATCGGTCTATGCCGATTACAAAAAGGCACTTGAAAACAGAAATGCAATACTGAAAAGTGCATCTAAGGGCTATTACTTTGACGAGGGCGAGCTTCTCGCCTGGTCGGGGCTCTGTGCTGAGCATGCCTCCCGTATTTATATGACGCGGCGCGATTATATAAAAAAGCTGGAGGTATATGCCGCCGATTATATGAAGAATATTTCCGATGGGCGCGAGGAGCTTTCGATATTCTATAAGACGGATATCGAGGATGCGCGCGAGTCGGATATCCGCGAAGAAATAAGAGCAGAATACTTAAAGAAATTTACCGAAAACATCCATAAGGAGAGGCTTGTCGGCTCTTCTCTTTACGGACCGCAGAGAGAGGATATCGTTATATCGATAAACGGCTCCGAGGCGCGACTTTACGCATCGCAGGGACAGCAAAGGTCTATAGTTCTGGCATTGAAGATGGCGGAGGGCGAGGTCAGCCGCGAGCTCTTCTCCGAATACCCGGTATTCTTGTTTGACGACGTTTTATCCGAGCTAGATAAAAAAAGACAGGCATTCGTGCTCTCGGGAATGGAAAGCCGCCAGATAATAATTACATCATGCGACGAGATAGATGCCTCGGGCAGGATAATAAAGGTGAGCGGAGGTAGCTTCAATTGAGATATCTTCATATAGGAAACGGTATAACCATTAAAAAAAGCGGTATTGTCGGGATATTCGATCTTGACAGCTCCACCGTGTCGGGCATTACGAGAAAATATATATCGGAAAACGAAAAAAAAGGAAGGATCCTTTACGGAGATTCCGATCTGCCGAGGGCATTTATTCTCTATGACGGGGACGGCGAGGGAGATCACAGGATAAGATTATCGAGAATATCCTCCGGCGGCTTGAAGCAAAGAGCCGAAAACGATTACAACGAATACAACGATTATAAGGACGACGGCAGGATCTAGGGAGCCTGTGTCTGAAAGGAAAATAAAAAATGGAAGAGATCAAGAACGTTGCGGGCTATGACGACAGTCAGATACAGGTTCTCGAAGGACTTGAGGCTGTAAGAAAAAGACCCGGTATGTATATAGGAACGACCTCGATCCGAGGACTCCATCATCTTGTTTACGAAATAGTGGACAATTCTATCGACGAGGCACTTGCCGGAGAGTGTGACGCTATAAAGATAACCATCTGGGAGGACAACAGCGTTTCGGTCGAGGATGACGGTAGAGGAATCCCCTCGGGTATGAACGAGAAGCTCGGTCTGCCTACCCTTGAGGTAGTTTATACGGTGCTCCACGCAGGCGGTAAGTTTGGCGGCGAAGGATATAAAATAGCCGGCGGTCTTCACGGAGTTGGTGCATCGGTAGTAAACGCGCTCTCCGAATGGGTAGAGGTCGCAAACCACAGGGACGGACTCAGATATACCGAGCGATTCGAGCGTGGTAAGGTAGCAAGGCCCTTCATCTGCGAGGGAAAAACCGATAAGAGAGGACTTTACGTCCGATTCAAGCCCGATCCCGATATATTCGAGGAAACGGTATTCGATTATGAGATACTGCTCACCCGTATGAGAGAACAGGCATTCCTGAATGCGGGAGTGAAGATAATCCTCACCGACACGCGCGAGGGAATGGAGCGCGAGGAGGTGCTCCATTACGAGGGCGGAATAATCTCCTTCGTTGAATACCTCAATAACGAGAAGAGAGGAACGCCAATACATAGGGACGTTATCTATATGAAGGGCGAGAAGAATGACTCGGTTGCCGAGGTCGCGCTTCAGTATAACGACAGCTACAACGAAACTCTTATATCCTTTGCGAACAATATGGCTACCATTGAGGGCGGTACGCATGAGACAGGCTTCAAGGCGGCACTCACCAAGGCTATAAACGAATATGCAAGGAAGAATGGCATCATCAAGGGCGACGATAAGGGACTCTCGGGCGAGGACGTGCGCGAGGGAGTCGTTGCGATAATATCGGTAAAGCTCAAGGATGCTCAGTTTGAGTCGCAGACCAAGGCGAAGCTCGGAAACAGCGAGATAAGAACGCTGGTTGATAACCTCGTTTCAAGTAAGCTCGCAGAATATTTCGATGAAAATCCCGCTACTGCGAAGATAATAATAGAAAAGGCAATGACCGCAAACCGCGCGCGTGAGGCGGCGAGAAAGGCAAGAGAGCTTACAAGAAGAAAGAACGTGCTCGAGGTATCTACCCTTCCCGGAAAGCTTGCGGACTGCCAGGAGAAGGAAACAAGACTCACAGAGGTCTATCTCGTAGAGGGAGATTCGGCAGGCGGCTCGGCGAAGGACGGACGCGATAGCCGATATCAGGCGATACTTCCCCTTCGAGGTAAGGTTCTTAACGTAGAAAAGGCAAGACTCGATAAGGTTTATGCAAATACCTCTATAATACCTATCATCCAGGCTCTCGGCTGCGGAATAGGCGAGGATTTCGATATCACCAAGCTCCGCTATGGAAAGATAATAATTATGGCGGATGCCGACGTTGACGGCTCGCATATAAGAATACTTCTTCTTACCTTCTTCTTCCGCCATATGCGTCCTCTTATAGAGCAGGGACACGTATTCTTAGCACAGCCCCCGCTTTACAAGGTGCATAAGGGAAAGAACGTAAGATACGCCTTCTCGGATGAAGAAAGAGATAAATATATAGAAGAGCTCGGCACAAACGGTGTTGAGGCAGAGAGATATAAAGGTCTTGGAGAAATGGATCCCGAGCAGCTTTGGGAGACCACGATGGATCCCGAAAAGAGAACTCTGCTGAAGGTTACCGTTGATGACGCCATAGTATGTGACGAGATGTTCTCGGTGCTTATGGGAGATATGGTCGAGCCGAGAAGAGATTTTATATCGAAAAATGCAAAATTCGTTGAAAATCTCGATATATAAAGAAAAGGAATTAATGGCATGAGTCAAGAGTACAGATCCACAGATATAGAATTTCCTAATCAGCGAATAGAGCTGAGAGATATGGAAAAGGAGGTAAAAAGCTCATTCCTCGAATATTCGATGAGCGTTATCACCTCCAGAGCGCTCCCCGACGTCAGAGATGGTATGAAGCCGGGACAGCGAAGAATACTTTACGCAATGTATGAGGACCACCTTACCCACGATAAGCCCTTCCGTAAATCGGCAACAACGGTAGGTAACGTTCTCGGTAGATATCATCCGCACGGTGATGCCGCCGTTTATCAGGCTATGGTAAGAATGGCACAGAGCTTCTCCTACAGATACCCATTGGTTGACGGACACGGTAACTTCGGTAACGTCGACGGTGACGGTGCTGCGGCATACCGTTACACCGAGGCAAGAATGAGCAGAATAGCCGACCTTATGATGAGTGACATCGAGAAAAAGGTCGTTCCTATGACGAGAAACTTCGATAATACAAGAGATGAGCCTGTTGCACTTCCTTCAAGATTCCCTAACCTTCTCGTTAACGGCTCTGTCGGTATCGCGGTAGGTATGGCAACGAATATTCCGCCTCATAACCTTTCGGAGGTAATAGACGGAACGGTATACAGAATAGAAAATCCCGAATGCTCGGTAGACGAGCTTATGGAGTACGTCAAGGGACCCGACTTCCCCACCGCGGCTCTTATTTACGGAACTCGCGGTATAAAGGATGCTTACGAAACCGGTAAAGGAAAAATATACGTAAGAGCAAGAGCAAGAGTCGAGGACGAAAAGAAGAGGATAATCTTCACCGAGATACCCTACATGGTCAACAAGGCTATGCTTATAGAAACTATGGCAAACCTTGTAAAGGACAAGAAAATAGAGGGCATCAGTGCTCTGCGCGATGAATCGGGCAGGGACGGTATGAGAATAGTCGTTGAATATAAGAAGGATGCAAACGGCGAGGTCATTCTCAATCAGCTGTATAAGTACACCCAGCTTCAGGATACCTGCTCTGTCAATATGCTCGTTATAGTAAACGGAGAGCCGAAAACGCTTTCTTTACCCGAGATACTCGACCATTACATAGAGTATCAGGAGTCTGTAATAAGAAAGAGATGCGAATTTGACCTTGATAAGGCTCTGCGCGAGATGCATATCCTTGAGGGCTACAGAACGGCTACCGAGAATATAGATGAGGTAATTGCGATAATCAAGAGCAGTGAGTCTATCCCGGATGCAAAGGAAAAGCTTACCGAAAGATTCGGACTTTCGGATGTCCAGGCTCAGGCGATAGTCGAGATGACTCTCGGAAAGCTCTCCGGACTTGAAAGACAGAAGGTTGAGGACAGACTTGCAAAGCTCACCGTTATTGTCAATGAGCTCCGCGCCATTCTCGCTGATGAGATGAAGATAAAAGAGGTTCTCAAGAACGAGCTTCTCGAAACCAAAGCGAGGTTCGGAGATAAAAGAAGGACCGAGATATGCGAGGCTACCGAAGAAATAGACCTCGAGGATCTTATAGAAAGACACACCTGCATACTCACTATGAGCCACACCGGCTACATCAAGCGTCAGAGAGCCGACACGTACGTTTCTCAGAACAGAGGCGGTAAGGGTATTATCGGAATGAGCACCAAGGAGGAGGACTTCGTTGAGAAGATACTCGTCACGGGAAGCCATTCGTACATAATGTTCTTCACCAATCTCGGACGCGTTTACTGTAAAAAGGCATACCGTATCCCCGAGGCGGGAAGAACCGCAAAGGGTACGAATCTCGTTAACATAATAGAGCTTAACGAGGGCGAAAAGGTTACGTCCATGATAAGCGTTTCCAAATTCAGCGAGGGCGAATATCTCACAATGGTCACCAAGTACGGTATCATCAAGAAGACGCTTCTCACAGAATTTGAATATCAGCGCAAGGGCGGAAAGATAGCGATAAATCTTGATGAGGGCGATGAGCTCATATTCGTACGTCATACTCTCGGCGATCAGAGCATAATGATAGCAACGAGAGACGGACTTTCGGTAAGATTTGAGGAAAGCAACGTAAGAGGCATGGGCAGAGCCGCACGCGGTGTTAAGGGTATAACGCTTCAGGATGATGACTATGTTATAGGCGTTGCGATAGTAGATGACACGAAGAAGCTTCTCACCGTAACCGAGGGCGGTATGGGTAAGAGAACCTCCTTTGATGATTTCCGCGAAATGAAGCACAGAGGCGGCAGAGGCGTTGCCTGCCATAAGCTCACCGAGAAGAGCGGTAAGCTCGCGGCAATACAGACGGTAGGCGACGATGACGACGTTATGATGATCACCGACAAGGGAACTATTATAAGAATGTCGGTATCAAATATCAACGTCTACTCGAGGACTGCAGGCGGAGTTATAGTAATGAGGCTGGCTGACGACACAAGAATAATAACCCTTTCAAGACTCGAAAAGCTGGAGGAGATTGAACAGGCCGAGGAAAAAATCGACGAGCAAAACCGTGATGCGGCGGCTGAAATCGAGAATATCAAGGCTTCTGTAAACAGTGAAAACGACTTTGAAGAAAAGGACGAAAACGGCGAAGAAGAGGAATAATTTTTATGAAAAATAAACTCTTTTTGCTAACTTTTATAGTCATATTCGCCTTATTTTGCACTGTAGGATGTGAAAAAGACAGAGAATATGATGAAGCGACCGTTCTCGCGGAGGCCAAGGAGCTTATCGAAAAATCGATAGTTCTGAACGAGCTTTATTTCGGTGTGGGAATATCATACGAGATGAATGAGAGCGAGGCAAACGGATATTATTATCCTGCCGATGTATATTCTCAGGACTCCTTCGGGATAGAAACGGTTGACGATATAAAGGAGCTGACGCGCCTTTGCTTCACGGTGGATTATTCCAACCAGCTTATAAATACCAAGCTCACCGCGGTTACCGACGAGGATGGAAATATCCGCGGATATGCAAGGTATTACCAGAAATACAACGCGCTTGACGATACACCCGAGTGCATTATGGTATATAAGAATGCACCGGTGTATCTCAAGGACAAGGTCACTTATCACTACGAAACACTCGCCGTTACCGACGTTAAGGGTGAGGAGATATTCGTGACCTTGGATATTACCGTAACGAACGAAAACGGAGAGAGTCAGGTACGTAAGCTGACCACCTCGCTTATAGAGGAGTCGAGTGGCTTCAGAATAAATCAGCCCACCTATGCAAGCTACTTTGACAAGGACCGTTACGACGAGCTTCAGAAAAATTAAAAACAAAAAAATAAAATAAATACAAAACTGAAAGGAACAAAAAAACCATGATGACTTTCAAGGAAAAACTCATAAGACTCAGAAAGATCAAGAAGCTTACCCAGGATGAATTTGCAAGTGCAGTAGGCGTATCCCGCCAGGCAGTTTACAAGTGGGAATCCGGTCATTCTTATCCCGAGGCAATGAAGCTTTGGGAGATCAAGCTTCTGTTCGATATCTCTATCGACGATCTTCTTGACGACACCTTTGAGGTAGAGCTTCCCGAGAAGAAGAGAAGAAGAAGGAAAAAGACCAACGTAGAGGGCGAGGTAACCGCAGCTCCCGTTGCAGAGGCCGTTGCAGAGCCTGTTGCAACTGTTGAGGAAGCACCTGTCGTTAAGGAAGAGGTTGCAGAAGAGACTGTTGCCAAGGTTGAAGAGCCTGTTGAAAAGCCCGTTGCAGAGGTTAAGCCTGCTTCCGCTAAGGAGGTAAAGGAGCCTGTTGCGGAGGTTGTCGAAGAGGAAGTAGTAGAAGAAGAAGAGGTAGAAGAGGTCGTTGAAGAGGTAGAGGACGTTCTTCCCCCTGTTACTCAGGTTCCCGAGAATCCCGACAGAGTATCCGATCTTCTCCAGAAGAAGGGCTTCTTTGGCCGTCTGTTTGGCAAGAAGTAAGCATTATCCCGCACAGTAACATTTCTACATAATATGAAGACAGAGTAAGGGGCGGCGCGCCTTTTCAGCCTGAAGCTATTTGCTTATCCGCCGCTCCCTACCCCTCTTATGACAAAAGGGGACGAATGAAAATATCAGTCCCGTAAATAGAACGGGCAGAGGATATTTTTTACCCCTGCCCTTTTGTCAGCACAATAGCGTTTTTAAATGTAAATAAGAATTCTTGAAGAAAATATCAAATTTCAAAACAGACGAATAAAATGAATCCGACTCTGCAATAATGAAGGAAAAACGAAAACATTTAAACACGACCATAACAAGCACTACAGTGCAGAAACGGACAGATAATGAACAACGAAAAGACTAATACAAGGAGAGCCGGCGGCTCTCATAAGAGAAAGGGCGGCGGCAAAAATTATATAAAGCCGAAAAATAATAAAACCGAAAAACAGATAAAAAAGACGGCGCCCAAGAATGAAGAAATAATCGAAAAACAGACAAAAACAACTGAAAAAGTAAATAATAGTAGTCAAAACAGTAAAGAAACGACTAAAAAAATAGATAAGCCAAAGAATACCAAGACTGCCAAAAAAGTTGAGGTTGGTAAAGAAATCAAGACCGGTAAAAAAGCGAAGACCGTCCCTGCCGAGAGGTCAAACAAAAGCCGCACCAAAAAAGGCGGAAGCTATACGAGCATTGACAGAGCGCGTATCTTGGACGATGAGATAGCCGAGGGTATATATCTCTCAAGGCAGGCGCACCCAGGGGCAAAGACGGCTAAGCATCCCGAGCTAAAGACAAAGAAGCTTAAGATCATTTCTCTCGGTGGTCTTGCCGAGATAGGAAAGAATATCACCTTATTCGAGTACGGTGACGATATGGTGATAGTCGATGCCGGCCTTGCCTTCCCCGATGACGATATGCTCGGCATAGACCTCGTTATCCCCGATTTCACGTATCTTATCAATAACGCGCACAAGATACGCGGTTTGCTTATAACCCACGGTCACGAGGACCACATAGGAGCAGTCCCCTATCTTCTTTCGGCTATAGATATACCCGTGTACGGAACAAGGCTCTCTCTCGGCATAATAGAGGGAAAGCTCGATGAAAATCCTCCGCCGCACTCGCCAAGACTTTACACGGTCGAGGCAGGGGACGTGATAAATCTCGGTGTTTTCAAGGCGGAATTTATACACGTAAACCACTCTATTGCCGATGCTGCTGCAATATATCTCAAGACTCCTGCGGGTAACGTTTTCCATACGGGCGACTTCAAGCTCGACGTTTCTCCGATAGACGGAAGGATGATGGATATCGCAAGGATAGGAGAGATAGGAAAGAATGAAGGTGTTGACCTTCTTCTTTGCGAGTCCACAAACGCAGAGAGGGCGGGCTATACCCCATCGGAGAGAACGGTCGGCGGCTCGCTGGACAGGATATTTATGCAAAGCGAGGGCAAGCGGCTTATTATTGCCACCTTCTCATCAAACATACACAGGGTTCAGCAGATAATCAACGCAAGCGCAAAATATTCAAGGCGCGTAGCCGTGCTCGGAAGAAGCATGGTGAACGTGCTCGGTGCGGCTGTTGAGCTCGGATATATCGACCTGCCGGACGGCGTGCTGATAGATATCCAGGACGTCAAAAGATACCGCCCGGGCGAGATAACTCTCATAACGACGGGCAGTCAGGGCGAGCCTATGTCCGCCCTTTACAGGATAGCCTTCTCGGAGCACGACAGAATCAAGATATCCCAGAACGATATCGTTGTGCTGAGCTCAAGTGCGATACCGGGAAATGAAAAGCTTGTCGGAAAGATAGTAAATGCACTGATAAGAAACGGCGTTAAGGTAGTAAATGACTCTATCGAGGAGGTTCACGTTTCGGGGCATGCTTGCAGAGAAGAAATAAAGCTTATGATGGCACTCCTTAAGCCCAAATACTTTATGCCTATCCACGGCGAATACAGGCATCTGTATGCAAATAAGGAGATAGCCGAGTATATGGGTATTCCCTCCTCCAATATATTCATATCCGAGATAGGACGCGTCCTCGAGCTCGATAAGAGGTCCTGTGGCTTTGCAGGCAGTGTGCCCTCGGGTAAGGTGCTGATAGACGGCTCGGGAATCGGAGATATCGGAAGCGTTGTCCTGCGCGACAGAAAGCATCTGGCAGAGGACGGACTTGTTGTTACGGTTGCCTCGATAAATCTCGAGGAAGGTCTTGTATTCTCGGGTACCGACATTGTTTCAAGAGGATTTGTTTACGTCAAGGAATCGGGCGATCTCGTTTCAAGGACAAAAATGATAGCCGACAACGCGCTCAACAGAATGCTTGATAGCGGCGTTACCGATCTCAACCAGATAAAGACTGCTATCCGTGACGATATTTCGAAATTCATCTACAAGGAAACAAAGAGAAGACCTATGATACTTCCCATTCTTATGGAGGTATGATATGACTGTTTATATTGCCGATATCAGCGAGTGCAATATATTTGACTGTGAAGGCCTTTTGAAAAATTACGAAGAAGGTCTGCCACAGACTGTAACAGAACGCGTAAACGCAAAAAAAAGCCCCAAGGCGCGCCTTGAGAGCTCGGTTGCGTATTTGCTTGTCCGAGAGGCTCTTTCGGCGGCTGTGGGTGAAAAAAACGCGCGAGAGCAGCTTCTCTCGGGACTTTACTTCACCGATGAAGGCAGGCCGAGCTTCAAAAACGGCGATTTCGACCTTTCGGTAAGCCATTCGGACGGCATATGCGTTGCCGCGGTCGCGGATAACCGTATGAGAATAGGCATCGACGTGGAGGAGGTAAACGAAAGAAACGTGAAAACTGCCGAATCGGTGCTTTCAAGACTCATAAATTTCAGTATACCCAACGGTTATACAGATGACATACGCGCGCTTAAATTCACGAAGAACGGTGCTTCACCGTCCGGGATATTTTGCGGCAAGCCCGATGGCTATGACGAAAAGGTGATGGTCGGATGGACGGCGCTTGAATCGGCACTCAAATGTCACGGCGGCGGATTTTCCGCCCTGAAGGAGGCGACCGAGGTGTTCAGAAAAATAAAACAAACGTCATTTACGGTCAGAAAAAACGGGAAAGTGTTCGTTGTAACGCTTACCGAAAAAAAGCGCGGAATATTCGCGCCGTAAGCCGGTCAGAACAATTATCGAATATCAAAAAAACGGTAGAGAGTTGCGTTGATGCGCAATCCTCTACCGTTTTTTATGCGGAAATAAAATTGAGTAACGTCGGCATGATCAGCATTATCACAAGCCCGGTGGCAAGCAATAAAAGACAGCTTCCGATCGTTTTGAGAAGAGAGCTATCGTTTTTCGAGAAGGTCCTCTCGGCAAGCTCCAGCTTCTCTTTTGCGATATAGAGCTTTATGGCGTCTGTATTCGCGGAGTTCTTTGAAACCGCGTCATTCTGCGTATTTTCGGCATCACAGACTTCGTCGGAGGGCTCGTTGAGCTTTTCTTCGGTAATTTTTTTATTCTTGCCGAGCCTCGAAGCAATAGCTTTTACCATCCTTGAAAAAAGCGAATTTTCGCGCTTTGCCTTCTCGGCTGCGATAAATTCCTCATACGTCGGCTGCCTGATACCAATCACAGATATCACTCTGCGGACAGAGCCGATGTTCTTTGAAATAAGCCGCTCTATGCGCTTATGCGAGCCGAGCCCGAGGTCGGAAAGAGTTTTTGCATTCTCCTCGCCTACCGCACCGATGCGAAGAAGCTTCTTCAGCATAAGTGCGATATCCGACTCTATGACGTTGAAATACACCGATGCAGCACAAAGCCCGAGTACCACGAAAAATATGAGCTTGTTTATCTCAAGGTCAATGCCGAAATTAGGATAATCCTTTAGATTAAGGCAAAAGACCTCTTTATAAAATTCTTTTATAGACATAAGTTCAGATCAACGGTCAGTTAAACTCGTCAAGAAAATCCTTGCCGCAGATGGTCTTAAGAAGCTCGTCAAGATCCTCGTTATCCTCATAGAACAGGGTGAGCGACTTTTTCTTGCCTGCACCCTTGATCTTTACAACACGGCCGAGATGTGACTGTATCTTAAGCTCCATCTCGCGGAAGTAATCAACGACGGGAAGCTCCTTTTCCTCGTCATCCTCAACAACGGGCTTGAGCTTATTTATCTTCTTTACCTCCTCCTCAAGCTGGCGGACGGAAAGCTCGTATTCCACCACCTTACTCGCGAGCAGGCGCATATTATCAAGGCTCTTTACACCCAGAAGCGTTCTTCCGTGACCTGCGGAGATATCTCCGTTAGCCACCATTTCAAGAATATCCTCGGGAAGGTCGAGAAGTCTTGTGGAGTTCGCAATGGCACTGCGGCTCTTGCCTACTCTCTCGGAAAGCTCCTCCTGAGTAAGACCGTATTCCTCTGCGAGTGCTCTGTATGCCATAGCCTCCTCAATAGGGTTGAGGTCCTCGCGCTGAATGTTCTCAATAAGAGCGATTTCAGCCGCCTTTCTGTCGTCACGATCGAGGATTATCGCAGGAATCTCGTCAAGCTCTGCAAGCTTTGAGGCGCGGAAACGGCGCTCGCCCGCAATTATCTGATATCTGCCCTCGCCGTACTCGCGCACAAGTATAGGCTGAAGCAGACCGTTCTCCTTTATGGATGAAGCAAGCTCCTCGAGGGCATCCCTGTCAAAATACTTTCTCGGCTGATCGCTTTTTGGATCTATCATCGAGAGCTTTATCACGGTTATTATGTTTTCGCCGGTCTTTTCCTTATCAAGTGAATTATCAAGGAAAATAGCATCAAGTCCACGGCCAAGGCCACTGTTCTTTTTTCTCATTTTTTATCTCCGTTATGTTATTTGTTAAAGTATATAATTGGAATAAAATGGTAAAAATACCAAAATTCCGGATCTTAAGCTACTGAATAAAACCAAATTAAATTCTGGTCATAAGCTCCTTTGCAACGGCAGCGTATTCGAGCGAGCCCTTTCCGTAAGGATCGTGATAGCAGATAGGCTCACCGTAGCCGGGGGCCTCCGAAATTCTTACGGTTCTCGAGATCGGAACCTTAAAGAGCTTATCCTCATAATACTTTTTAAGCTCCGCAACGACCTGATTTGTGAGAGTAAGGCGACCGTTATACATAGTGAGAAGGATGCCTACTATTCTCAATTCGGGGTTAAAGAGCTGGTGTATCCTCTTGATGGTGTTAAAGAGCTGGGACATACCCTCGAGCGAATAGAATTCGCACTGCATAGGTATAACAACTCCGTCGGAGACCGAAAGTGCCTTAACGGTAAGCATACCGAGCGAGGGGGGACAGTCTATAAATATGTAATCGTAGTCGTTTGCTATCGACTTGATAGCGACCTTTATGTAGTCAAGCTCAAGATCACCCGCCTCCTCGAGGTCGTGAAGCTCAAGCTCGGCGCCCGCGAGGTCGATATTTGCCGGAATTACCGAAAGATTCTTGAATCTTGTTTTTATAATAGCATCGTTTATATCGCACTTGCCGATAATAACGTCATAAATTGTCTTTTTGATTTTGGATTTAGGCAATCCGAGTCCGCTGGTTGCATTTCCCTGCGGATCCATATCCACCATAAGCACCTTCTTGCCCTTGTTTGCGATCTGAGCGGCAATATTGACGCAGGAGGTGGTCTTTCCTACTCCGCCCTTTTGGTTAGAAAAGGAAACGATCTTTCCCATATTAAGCCTCCGAGATTCTGAAAAATAAATTAAAAATTTTATACCGAGTAAATTATACCATTATAATACGGCAAAAGTCAATATCATATTGCAATTTTTTATATTTTTTGTCACTTTTTTCATTTTTCAAAAAGAAAGAGTAAAAGAATGCGGATCAAAGCCGGTCAGAGAAGAACGCCCTGAAATAACAACCGCATAAATCAAAGGGCAAATCCACCGCGCAGACAAACAACACAAAACGGCAAAAGCAAACCGGAAAGGTAAAAAATAAGACCAAACATCAAAAAAAATCAAAGTGAAACAAAGCACCGAAAAACGCCTACCGACTCAGATATGCCGGTATAGGCAAGCGTGACATGAAACAGGTGGTGACAAGCGGGAACATAAAACGCCCCGCAGCATTTTTATGGAAATCTACACTCTGTAATACCCCGTGGCGCTCTGAAAACACGCTGTAATGCTTTAAAATACGCGGTAGCACTTTAATACGCGGTAACAATTTAAAATACGTGGTAGCACCCCGAAACACGCTGTAATGCTTTAAATACGTTGTAATACTTTAAAACACGGTAGCACTCCAAAACACGCCGTAACTACAAAACGCGCTGTAACACTCTGAAATACGACGTAACACGTGGGATCCTTCGCGCTGAATAAATTGTAAAGAAGCTCCAAAAAACAGCCGAGAATTTTTTCGGATTGCTTTACATCTGCTCGGGTATAAAGATTATATATCTATATAATAGATATATTCGGTATTCCGAATGAAAAAGCCTCGTCAAATATTTTGTTATAATAGGCTTTAATCAAAGCAAATATCGTGCAAAAGACACGTAAGAACCCAATACTGCAGCTTTCCCTCCCGTTCTATATCAGTAAAGCGGAACAGAGGGGAGCGTGATCTGTAAAGCGCTTATTAATTGAAAATGGTTTATACCGTATGAAATGTTACCGAAAGTTCTATTTTTATGATGCTTTAATCGCATTTTGATTGTAATAATATAAATTAAAGCAAGCTGCGGATGATAATTCTCGGATAATAGCCTGAAGCATAAATAGTACTGAAATATTATAAAAGTGCAACCTAAAAAGACATAAAATAGTACCAAAATATCATAAAGGTGTAACCTAAAAAATCTTAGGTTAATATTTTGAATAATTACGAATGATCTTAATGTAACAGATCTCAGAAAACCGTAAAATTAATTCAAAAGCAGTGCGACGATACCGGAGTGAAGAATAAACCACCCTACCGTGAAAAATCAATCCTCACCGACCGCTTACCAAAGGACAAGCTCAATAATGCTTTCACGAGGCATTACACGCCTCCGGGGGACTAAAATACTCTTTATGCTTCAAAATACCCCCGGAATCTTCAAAATGCGAATAATTTTGGTTAAAGCGATATGAATATATTGAAGCTTTTTGCTACAGGAAATTCAGGCAAAAACTCTCCCGGTACTTACCTTTTCGCGGTATAAAGGTAATCCATCCGATTACTCCCTACGCGTCATATTTATCATTATTATGCTTGCTCTGCGCTGTTTTACTGATTTTTCACTGATTATTTCGCTATTTTTTTGCTGTTTTTTTGCTGTTTTTTCACGATACAGGATGATCAATCGGCTTTCGCACACCTGCCATATTTATGCAATTACCCTCGCCTTGCGTTAAAATCTATTTGAATTTGTTGTTGATCTTAAATATTCGATACCGATATTGGATATTCACTGTTAACGTATATTTATACTACTAATATCACACACCGGCGATAATACCATGAATTTACCATTAATAGCGGAAGCTTGTTGATATCAGAAATTTACCGGCAGCACCGTAACCATAAATATCAAAGTCTACTGATGCTGAATTCAATGCTAACCCCAAAATACTGCTAAAAACAGAATTCGAGACTAATATCAGCAACAAAGTACTAATACCGGTAACAGACTGCCGATATTTGATGATTGGATATTAAATATCAGCAATATGCTGTTAATACTAGCGATAAACTGTTATACTAGCAATAAACTATTAATACTAGCGATAAACTGTTATCTAGCGATAGGCTATTAATATTAAAATAAGCTCTTGATATCAGCAATCACTGCCAATGTTATCAACCGACTGCCGATGTTTTATTAAGATTTTACCGCCTATATTAAAAAGCATGGTGCTTACTCATGCGTTTTTTACGTGTTAATCTCTGTCCGTCTGTGTCTATACCGCCGGCTTTTAAAAGTCTTTGTTGTATAAAAAGTCTTTGTTGTATGTACTGGTTTTTCAAAAAATTGCCGATTACAATCAATGTTTTCTAAGTTTTCCGCCTGTAAGTAATGATTTAAGGATGCTTTGCTCTATAGAACTGATGTTTTGAAAGAATATTCTGCTTGCAGCTAACACGAGATTTCTATGGCAAATAAAGCGTTTTTACTCTTAATTCGTGACAAACACTATTTAAATATTGCCTTTCATATGGCTAGTCTGCATCCTTTTCTCCGCTTATTAAGTACGTGTTATTTGTCATTTGCTTGTTTAAAAGGTTAATTTATCTCATATTCATTGAATAGGTTTTGTCGGTTTATTTATCTACAGCACGGCTTAACGGGATGGCTTAATGGGATGATTTAACGTGATGGCTTAACGGGATGACTTAACAGGATGGCTTAAAAGCATTGGTTGTTTGGTTTACTTTTCATCATTTATTGCCAGGCAACATCTGAATTCACTTACCCGTCTTTTCTTGGTTCTCCCCCTGTTCGCTCGTTTTTTGCGCTTAGTATCCATAATCATCTTTTGGTTTTACACTTTTTATAGCTTAAATTGAGTCATTAGCCGGTTTATCTACTGATTTATTTGTTAAATTTATTGACTGTTTCACGTGAAACAATCTTCATAAATACCCCGTTTATCACTTTAAAGCGCGAGTAATTTAATTCAAATAAACCATTTCGCAGAGCGCAAACAACTAAATAAAGCGAAGCAAAGATAAAAATAGTCAGGTTTTTATATAAACGCTCTGATTACGCCGACAAATAAAAACCTATTAATCAAATAACAAATAAGCCGGCAACCACTTTGTAACATCAATCGCCGATCATTGTAATATATAATGTTTCACGTGAAACAATTGTTTTTTAAACACAAAACAATGCAAAATCAGTATCAAAACAACTAATAAAAGCGGTTTTTGAAGTAAAAGTAAAAAAAGAAAGAGTTCTGTAAAAGTTAAAAAACATATAAATGAGTCGAAATATAAAATAGTAAAAGGATTCTGCAAAAACATTCACTCGACTTTGATTCTGTAATAATGTCCAAATTGTTTCACGTGAAACAACAAAAGTGCTCACAAAGCTTGATTGTTTCACGTGAAACAATCAAAAAATACACAAAAGAGTTAAACGCTTCTCATAAAACAACCAGAAATCACCTAAAAAAGTCAATGTTTCACGTGAAACATTGACTTTTCAAAGCTAGAAAATGATAGAAAAACGACGGAAGACCACTTTTGACGTTAGAACTTCTTCTACTTTTAATAATTTTAGTTGATACCGGAGAAACTGTTTAGCATACACCTAACCCGGATTATCCAACCTTCAAACCTTTGTTATGTGCTGCAGATAGCCTACTTTTTAGGAAATTTTGGTGCAAAAAACAATAAAACACGGTAAAAAACGCTAAAAAGCTCTTTAAAATTACAAAAAAGTAAACTGTTTTTAGAAAAACACCTATCTGTAACTCAAGTGCGTTGCAACAAACAACGTGCACAGTGATGTTTCACGTGAAACAATGTTAAAAAACACAGAAAATGACATTTTAAAGCCTAAAAGCCTCCGATTTTTATCCCTGATTTTGATAAAAAACTTTTTTATGTACTAAAAATCACCTCGGAAACGCGAAAATGTGCACTTTTTAGCCTGAATTTCTCCAAAATTCTCAAAAAGGCAAGTGACAAAACATAAAACCGAAGAAAAGGTAAGTTTTTACACTGAATTTCCAATAAAACAGTATAAAAACGACAGAACATTAGGAAAAAACTTAAAAAGGCAAAAAACAGCTCATAAACGAGCTTGAAACGCAATTTTAGTACGAAAAAAAGAATAAAAATTGTGTTCTTTGCGTTTTTTTGAACAAAAAACGTTCAAATCGGTTAAAAAATGAAACTTATACGCAAAAAACGGCATCGGATGGTTTTTGCGCTTCGAAGCAAGCGCAAATGCCATTTTAAAAGGGCGTTTTGAGAAAAAATAGGATTATTCGTACTGAAAATAGCAAAAAAATACACTAAAAGCTTTTAAAAGCGTTAAAAAATGATAAAATTTCTTCCGAAATTAGCTATTCGGATTCGCTGCGAACTGAAAAAATAGGTTAAAACTGACGTTATTGAGTGTTTAAACGTTTGATTTAAGCAGACTTTGCTGTTTTACGCCTATATATTGAATCTAAGTGCGAATTTTGAACGAAATTCTGTTTTTAAACCTATTTTCTGACCGATTTGTTTTTTGCTTTTTTAATTGATAATTACCAAAATATGGTATTTTATGCCTGATTTTTACATTTTTTGGTATTTTATACTTGCTCCGTGTTTTTTGACCGTGTTTTTTTGCCTAAAATTCGTTTTGAATACGAAAAAATGAGTGGTTCTGAGTATTTTATGCTATATTTATGTCTTTTAAAACTATGAATAAAAATGCATATATGCGCAGATAAAACGAATAAATATGCGAACACTTTAAATTAAATACCCGCTTGCGCAAAGCTTTCTTTTTTATATCATTGCGAAGCTCTTACGGCAAAATGCGCCTTTTGGGAGTATTTGTTGAAATGCTTATTGGATTTTGAATGACGGATGCTTTTAGTTGTGAAAATTTTGTATAATGTGCTTACGCGGATATAGATCCGGGATAGGAACGGTGCGGAATATTTTCCGATAATATACCTTTTGCCTGATAGAACGGCGTTTTACTCGGTCGTTGAGAATTACACTAAAAGAACTTTAAAACTTATACAGATAAATAAAACTCTGTTATTGACAAAGAGAACAAAATTTGATAGAATTTGTGATGTAGCGACAAAAACATCTCTGTTTTTTGTAATTAACACCTGATTGACCTAGAAACTATGCTTGCATGCATATGCGTGATCTTGAAGGCGAGCGGCGGAATGGATGTATTACGGTGGAATCAATAAAAATCGCACTAATTCATAATACCGGATTTATAATACCGGAATTGAGTTATCCTAAAGGCTTGCGGCTAATAAAAAGCTTGTAACCGATAGTGCGAACACTTATGTGAGATCATCCGATGAAAACGCCATTGAATTGGTATACTTGAAGATGGGGAGATAAAAGAAAGATATCTGCGATATTCGGCACATAAACAACCATTGTAACCGGCTTAAACGCCTTATAACGTTTTTAATTATGTATCTATGGAATATTTGGATAAGCTCCTGATCACCCGGCTTTGCTGATTGCGCAAAGGAAACCTAAGTAAAAAAACGAGATGTCATGCCGGCTTATACGTTATTGACGTTCAAAAAAACGAGTGAAACACAGGCTCATCGGATCGTCCTGTTCTTCTACTTATACTAGCATGAATTTGAAAGTAACGAATGAGCGCTGCGTGAGGAAAAATGAATATTTTCCTAAAAAAACATCTTCTTAAAAAATGAATAAATATTCATTAAAAAATAGTACGAATAAATACGAAGATGCTCTGTTGCAGAGTGATCCGAAAAAAATACACGTTTTTTGCAAAAATTGAGCTTCAAGCCGCAAAACATGAAGAAAACCTAAGAAAAGAGAAGTAAAACAATGTCAAATATCGAAAAAAATATAGGCGCGGATGGTTTTCCCGTAAAAGAGAAGCGCGAAAACGCGATAGAACCTGATATGACGCCCTTGGAGCTTTCCTCTGAGTACGGAACGGTTATTTACCTGATAAGGCACGGTCAGAGCCTTGGAAATGCCGCCAAGGTGTTTTTAGGGCATACGGACAAGGATCTTTCGCCTCTCGGCTATGAGCAGGCAGAACGTACTGCCAAATTTTTGGAAAACGTGCCGATAGACGTTATATATTCAAGCGACCTTATGAGGGCGTATAATACCGCTCTGCCGCACGCAAGGGGGCGTGGGATGGATGTAATACCCTCGCGCAGCTTACGCGAGATCTACGCAGGAGAATGGGAGAATATGAGGGTTGAGGATATTATAAATGCGTATCCCACCGAGTTTATCGATGGCTGGCGGGAAAATTACGGTACGTTCACCATCCCGGGCGGAGAATCTGTTATCGAGTCGGGTAGACGCTTTTACGATGCCGTAATGACTATAGCAAAAGAAAACGAGGGAAAAAGAATACTTATCGCCGCTCACGCATCGGTCATACGCAGCTTCTGGGGCATAATTACAAAAACCGAGTTTTCCGAGCTTGCGACGGCATACCAGTACCCGGAAAATGCCTCGGTAAGCGTTGCGTATTTTGACGGTAAATATCTTATTCCGGGCGAGTATTCTCATGCTGCTCACCTGAAAGACTTAAATTCTTGATTTATCGTAGATCATAGGTGAAAAATATCCGATAAAACTCAACACGGGACGGGGGTAACGGGATTTATTCAAAAGCTGAAAAAAGATCTTGAACCTAGCAAATGTAAATATTAGTTGTCGTTTTTTAAGACAAAAAGGCAAAAAATAGATAGAGAACGGTAATACATCCATAAGGCAAAAAAACAAAGTTCAGGATACGAGCTTTGATACAAGTCCTGGGCAGATTTCGCTGCGAGCTTTGGCGCAAGCTATGATATGAGATTTGATGGCGGCTTTTATGCGAGCCTTGACTTGAGCTTTGATTCGCGCTTCTTCGTCACGAATGATGATGCGATATCCGCATCATCTCGGATACAAACCCAGGCACCGGCTCCGACAAAAAAATGATTTATAGATTTCAAGTTAAAGACCGACAACATAAACAAGAAAGTTCGCGTGGAGCAGAGTATGCCGGGAAGCCTTGAATAAAAATAAAACGTCTGTTTTTGTAAATGAAAATTTACAAAAACAGACGTTTTGCTGTACATCTAATAATATTAACTAACTTTCGGATAACGGCGCTGAACTTAATATCCATCCGGATAACAAAGCTGATTTTTATATCTGCTCAAATAACAGAACAGACGTATTGTTCTGTTATTATACGATAGCGAAGTTTCGCGTCGATTGTCAGCCGACAATTTATGATCAGAATCAATAAGAATTTGCTGAATCTATAATAATTCTTCTTTTAATTTTTTGATTTACCTGAGTTGTTAAGAGCGACCTCTGTGTCGGCTTTTTGTATGTTCGTGGTTTTTATTTGCCGAAGATCTTTTTAAAGAAGCCCTGCTTTTTATTGCTATTATCCTCGCCGAGCGATTCGGCAAAGGCGAGAAGAAGCTTCTTTTGTGTATCCGTAAGATTCTTAGGCGTTTCAACGATTATTGTGACGATCAAATCGCCCTTTCGCCTTGTGTTGGGGTTTGACATTCCCTTACCCTTGAGAGTGAAGAAGTCATCGCTCTGAGTGCCCTCGGGAACCTTCAACTTTTCGGTACCGCCGCCGGGGAGAGGAACGTCTATCTCTGCGCCGAGTGCCGCCTCCGCGAAGGATATCGGCACCTCGCAGTAGAGATTGTCTCCGTCGCGCTCAAAGATATCGCTGGGAGTTACCTCAACGAGAATGATCAGGCTACCGTTTCTGCCGCCGTTTCTGCCTGCGTGTCCCTGGTCTCTGATAACTATTCTCTGCTCGGAATCTATACCCGCGGGGAAGTCGATCTCGCTCTTCTTGTTTATCCTTACGTATCCGGTTCCATTACAACCGCCGCAAGGCGTTTTTATTATCTTTCCGCGACCTCTGCAGGCATCGCAGGAGGTCTGCGAGACCGACATGCCGAGGAAGGTCTGCTGTCTTACACTGATAGTTCCGGAACCGTTACATTTAGTACACGTAACGGGGGATGTACCCTTTTCTGCGCCCGAGCCTCCGCATTCCTTACAGGGCTCGATACGGGGGTAGGATATCTCCTTCTTGCATCCGAATACCGATTCGTTGAACGTGATCTTCATTCTCGTAACGATATCATCGCCGTCAATCCTTCTCGGTCCATCCGAACGGGATGAGCGACCGCCTCCGAATATCGAGCCGAATATATCTCCGAGATCAAAGCCGTCCTCAAAGCCTCCGAAGCCACCAAATCCGCCAAAGCCTCCGAAGCCCGAGCCGCCGCCCATAGTGGGATCAACGCCCGCGTGACCGAAGCGGTCATAGGTCGACCTTTTTTCCTTGTCGGAAAGTATCTCGTATGCCTCGTTCAGCTCCTTAAACTTTTCCTCAGCCTCCTTGTTGTCGGGGTTGAGGTCGGGGTGGTACTTTTTTGCAAGCCTTTTGTATGCGGATTTTATTTCATCCTCCGATGCCGATTTCTCAACACCGAGGACCTCGTAATAATCTCTTTTTTTATCTGCCATACTCTTTCCTTTGCCGCATATGCAGCCCTAGATGAATTTGAAGTCCTGAATTAAACCTTTGCTTCCGAGCGCGTTTTCACACGTCCGGGACTTGATTGAAATCTACAAGACTCGGTAAGCGTAATTTGCACTCGGAAGCTGATTTTTAGATTATATGAAAACTATTGTTTGCAATTAGGTTACGTCCTTAAAGCCTGCGTCATAAACGTCGCCGCCTGTCTGATTGTTGTCGCCGTTATTCATTCCTTCGCCGTTGCCGTTCTGCTGAGCTTCTGCGTAGATCTTCTGCGCGATGGGATGGAATGCATTCAGGAGAGCCTCGGTATCAGCCTTGATAGCCTCGGTGTCACCGCCGCTGACGGTGTTGCGAAGCTTTGTAATAGCCTCGTTAACGGGAGCCTTGTCGCTCTCGGAGATTTTGTCGCCAAGCTCGGTCATGCTCTTCTCGATCTGGAAGATGGTGTTCTCTGCGTTGTTCTTAGCCTCAACGCCCTCTCTGAACTTCTTATCCTCCTCGGCGAATCTTTCTGCATCCTTAACTGCCTTTTCAATATCGTCCTTGGACATGTTGGACGAGGAGGTAATGGTTATATGCTGCTCCTTGCCGGTGCCCTTATCCTTAGCGGTTACGTTGACGATACCGTTTGCATCGATATCGAAGGTAACCTCGATCTGAGGAACACCTCTGGGTGCGGGAGCGATTCCGTCAAGAGAAAATCTTCCGAGAGTCACGTTGTCGCTTGCTCTCTCGCGCTCACCCTGGAGAACGTGTATCTCAACAGAGGGCTGATTGTCACTCGCGGTGGAGTATACCTGGCTCTTTCTGGTGGGGATAGTGGTGTTACGCTCGATGATTCGGTTGCATATACCGCCGAGAACCTCGATACCAAGCGAAAGAGGAGTAACGTCAAGAAGGAGAACGTCCTTGAGGTCGCCGCCGAGAACGCCACCCTGTATAGCAGCACCTATTGCAACACACTCATCGGGGTTGATGCCCTTGAAGGGCTCCTTACCGGTAAGCTTCTTGACAGCCTCCTGAACTGCGGGGATTCTGGTCGAGCCGCCGACAAGAAGAACCTTAGAGAGCTTTTCACCTGTAACCTTTGCATCGGTCATAGCCTTTCTCGTGGGCTCCATAGTAGCCTCAACGAGGTCGCGGGTAAGCTCGTCAAACATAGCGCGGGTGAGAGTTGCCTCAAAGTGCTTGGGACCGGTTGCATCTGCGGTGATGAAGGGGAGCGAGATAGAGGTGCTCATAACGCCGGAGAGCTCGATCTTTGCCTTCTCGGCAGCATCCTTAAGACGCTGATGAGCCATCTTATCCTGACGGAGGTCGATTCCGCCGTTCTCTCTTGCGAAGCTTTCTGCCATCCAATTAACGATCCTTGCGTCAAAGTCGTCACCGCCAAGACGGTTGTTACCTGCGGTTGCGAGAACCTCAAATACGCCGTCGGATATCTCGAGTATCGAAACGTCGAAGGTACCGCCTCCGAGGTCGAATACCATTATCTTCTGTGCGCTTTCCTTGTCGATGCCGTATGCGAGAGCAGCGGCGGTGGGCTCGTTGATGATTCTCTTAACGTCAAGACCTGCGATCTTACCTGCATCCTTGGTAGCCTGGCGCTGTGCGTCGGTGAAGTAAGCAGGAACGGTGATTACCGCCTCGGAAACGCTCGTTCCGAGATATGCCTCTGCGTCTGCCTTGAGCTTCTGAAGAATCATTGCGGATATCTCCTGAGGGGTAAACTTCTTATCGTCGATAGAAACCTTAACGTCACGTCCCATATCTCTTTTTATAGAGCTTACGGTCTTGTCGGGGTTTGTAACCGCCTGGCGCTTTGCAACCTGACCGACGAGTCTTTCGCCGTTCTTTGCAAATGCCACCACGGAAGGTGTGGTCCTTGCTCCCTCGGGGTTGGTTATAACGATGGGCTCTCCACCCTCAAATGCTGCGACACAAGAGTTAGTAGTGCCAAGATCAATTCCTATGATTTTTCCCATTTTAAATTCCTCCATTTATATATGAATGTGTTTAATAACTAGTTTAAATGTTAATAATAGTTTACTAATTGCTTAATTTACTACTTTAACCATAGCAAATCTGATTATTCTGTTTCCTTTTTTATATCCCTTCTGGAAAACGTCTGTTATCTCGTTTTCACCGAGACTGTCGTCCTCTGCGTGAAGCACCGCATTGTGGTAATTGGGATCAAATTCTTCGCCTATCGAACCCATAGATTCAACACCGAGCTTTGAGAAAACGTCGCTTACCGATTTCGCTATCATAACGAGTCCTTCCTTGACCTTCTCTCCGTCCTCATATAGCGAGGCTCTTTCGAGATTGTCTATTATCGGGAGTATCTCACCTATAGTGTCTGCCGCAGCATCGTTATATGCCGTCTCTCGCTCTTCCTTCGATCTGCGTCGGAAGTTCTCATACTCTGCAGCCATCCTGAGGTACTGATCCTCTTTAGCCTTGAGCGCATCCTCGAGCTCGGCTATTCTCTTTTCAAGCTCCTCTACGGTAGGATCCGTGTCGACCTTTTCTGCATTTTCAACGTCCTCGGACGCCACTTCCTTCACTTCTTCAACCGTCTCTTTTTCTGTCTTGTTAGTTGCCAATTTATC
Source organism: Oscillospiraceae bacterium (assembly GCA_015064555.1). Taxonomy (GTDB): domain Bacteria; phylum Bacillota; class Clostridia; order Oscillospirales; family CAG-272; genus UBA1740. Next base: position 64,638 of record SVRZ01000001.1, on the reverse strand, counting down.
TTACCCGACCTTTCTGTTTCGGTTTTATTGATCTTCGCCGTCGGTGAGCAGATGCGTTCCATCCTCGCCGAACATTCGAGTCATTCCGTTTGCCAATCGGTTTATCATCTCGATAACCCGTTCGTAATCCATTCGCTTTGGACCGATTACTCCTATTGCTACACGCTTGCCGCCTATTACCACGTTTTTGAATATCAGGCTTGAGCCGCTCATAACTCCGTCTTCGTCATCCGTACCTATATATACGTTGATGCCCTCGTCGTTTATATTATTCGAGGATATAACGTCAAGCAGCTTATCCTTCTCTTCAAGAACTCCGAGCAGTCCGCGCAGCTTTGAGATATCCGAGTATTCGGGGTATTTCAAAAGCTTGTTTACTCCCTCGACCTTGATATCTGCGGTGTCAAGCTCGCTCATCGCCTCGTAAATTGCCTTTATCGCCGGATGTACTATTGCGAATGAAGCACCCATGATATTTTCAAGCTTCATTATGATGGGCATTGTTATCTCATCGCTTGTGAGGTTGGCAAGATAGATATTTGCTGCCTCTGTGAAGCGCATAACGTCGTCCTTAGTCACGCTGAATCCCAGCTTGAAGGTCTTCGACTTGACGATATCGCCCGAGAAGCTCATAACGAGATGAAAGCTCCTCTCGGAGATGTAGACCGCATCGAATCTGTTGATGCGAACCTTGCCGACTCCGGTCTTGAAGGCTATACCCGTGTAATCTGTGAACGAGGATGCGAGGTGCGATGCCTCGGCAAGTATCTGGTCCATTTCAGTGAGCTTGTAGCGAAGCTTTTCGTTCATTTCGTCTATCTCGTTCTTCGTCTCAGCATACTGACGGACCAGCGAATCTACGTAGTATCTGTAACCGAGAACCGAGGGGACTCTGCCCGCGGAGGTATGTGGCTGCTCGAGATATCCCATCTCCTCAAGCTCGGCCATCTCGTTTCTTATGGTTGCGGATGAGGCGCTTATATGAACGTCCTGCGAGAGAAACTTTGAGCCGACCGGCTCTCCGTGACTTATGTGCGCATCTATTATCGCCTTCAGGATCTGCTGCTTTCTTTTACTGAGCCTGCTTTCGTCCATACTGTACAACTCCTCTCTTTTAGCACTTAACATATCAGAGTGCTAAATCAACCGTCTATACTATAATACATTTTTCGGTGCGTGTCAAGGGTATTTTAATTAAAATATATGAATTTTTTGTTAACATTAAGCAAAAAAGCCTTGCGATTGCTATTTATCTTGTAAAAAAACAAACTATCCCACCGGGAAAAGATAAAAAGAATCGGATAAAAAACCACCACCCGTGGCTTTTTTGTTTAAAATATATTGACTTTGCTTGTAAATTATTATATAATAAAATAGTACGATTATTCGCAAAAAGATCTTTGCATTTTATAAATACAATCTCTTTAAACTAATCGTTTATAAAAATCAAAAAAGGAAAGGAAGTTGCCATAATGGATGCGTTATCTTTGATAATCGGCCTCGTCGGCGGTCTCGCAGTAGGTTGCGGCGCAGGCTTTATTATAAGAAAAACGGTGGCAGAGAAAAAGACAGGCTCTGCCGAGGAACAGGCAAAGAAGATCCTTGAGGACGCAATAAAAAATGCGGAAACCACTAAGAAGGAAGCTATATTTGCCGCTAAGGATGAAATATTCCAGATGAAAAAGGAGGCCGATTTCGACGTTAAGGAGCGTCGTAAGGAGGTTTCAAGACAGGAAAGAAGAATTGCTCAGAAGGAGGAAGCACTGGACGCTAAGATCGAAGGCCTTGAAAAGAAGGAGGCTCTCATTCAGGAAAAGCGCGCTGAAATCGATAGCCTCAAGGAGAAGACCGATGCTACTCTTCAGGCTCAGATAGCAACTCTCGAAAGAATCGCAGGTCTCACAAGTGAGGAGGCTAAGGCAGACCTCGTTGCAAGACTCGATACCGAAATGCAGCATGAAACTGCTATGAAGATAGCAGAGTATGAGGAGAAATTCAAGGAGGAGGCGGATAGCCGTGCGAAGGATATCCTCTCTCTTGCGATCCAGCGCTGTGCCGCAGATCACGTCAGCGAAATAGCAATATCGGTGGTTCAGATACCCAGCGATGAAATGAAGGGCAGAATAATAGGTCGCGAGGGAAGAAACATAAGAACTATCGAAAACCTTACCGGCGTTGAGCTTATTATAGACGATACGCCCGACGTTATTACCGTCTCCGGATTCGATCCCGTGCGTCGAGAAATAGCACGTATCGCGCTCGAAAAGCTCGTTTCCGACGGTAGAATACATCCCGCAAGAATAGAGGAGATGGTAGAAAAGGCTCGCCGCGAGGTGGAAAATTCCATTAAGCAGGCAGGAGAGCGTGCTGTGTTCGAAACAAACGTTCACGGTCTCCATCCCGAGCTCATAAAGCTCCTCGGACGTATGAAGTACCGCACCTCTTACGGTCAGAATGCTCTTCGTCACTCTATTGAGGTTTCAATGCTCGCAGGTGTTATTGCGGACGAGCTCGGTGCTGACGTTGCTGCCGCTCGCCGCGCAGGTCTTCTTCACGATATAGGTAAGTCTGTTACCGCCGAGGCGGAGGGCTCACATATTCAGCTCGGTGTCGATATCGCCAAAAAGTATCGTGAGCATAAGGATATAATCCATGCTATAGAGGCTCACCATAATGACGTTGATCCCGTCACCATCCTCGATTTCATTATCCAGGCGGCAGACGCGCTCAGCGCAGCACGTCCCGGCGCTCGCCGCGAGGACGTCGAGAATTATATCAAGCGCCTCCAGAAGCTCGAGGAGGTCGCTGCAGACTTCGAGGGTGTAGAAAAGACCTTCGCTATCCAGGCAGGCCGCGAGGTCAGAATTATGGTTAAACCCGAGCTTATAGACGATGATAAAATGAAGATCCTCGCCCGCGATATAGCAAAGAAAATAGAAAGCGAACTCGATTATCCCGGACAGATTAAGGTTAGTGTAATAAGAGAGAGTCGCACCGTCGACTACGCTAAATAACTTTTGAGGGGACATATTCGGCGCTAATCGCCGTTTTCTCACCTCGACGTACGCTTGTACGCCTGTCGGTGTGAAGAACGACGATTATCATCCAAATCTGTCCTCCTCAAAAGGTCAAGCTTTTGACAGAGTCGGGAAATTGGACGTATCAGGTGCTGATTGCCGTTTTCTCACCTCGACGTACGCTTGTACGCCTGTCGGTGTGAATAACGACGATTATCATCCGAATCTGTCCTCCTCAAAAGGTCAAGCTTTTGACAGAGTGGGGAATTTTGGACGTATCAGGTGCTGATTGCCGTTTTCTCACCTCGACGTACGCTTGTACGCCTGTCGGTGCGAAGAACGACGGTTATCATCCGAATCTGTCCTCCTCAAAAGGTCAAGTTTTTGAAAGAGTCGGGAATTTTGGACGTATCAGGCGCTGATTGCTGTTTTCTCACCTCGACGTACGCTTGTACGCCTGTCGGTGTGAAGAACGACGATTATCATCCGAATCTGCCCTCCTCAAAAGCGCAAAAACTTCAATTTGTTAAAAGAAGTAAATATACCTTAACGGTAAAGAGTGAATATGGCAGTTAAGGCTGTTTTGTTCACTCTTTCTGTTTAAAAAATCGGGTGAGTCCTCGAGATAAGCTCTTGGGTGAACTTGCAAAAACATTTCGGGCAATGCCCGGTAGAAAAGAGAAACAAGCTTGAAAATTCTGGCAATCGGAGATGTAACGAGTCGCGGAGGGCTTTTACATCTTGAGAAAAATCTATGGAGTGTAAGAAAAAAATACGGTATTGATTTCTGCGTGGTAAACGGGGAAAACGCATCCTTTATAACCGGTATAAGTGCCGAGGGGGCGGAGAATCTTCTGCGCTCGGGCGCAGACGTTATCACGGGCGGAAATCACACCATGCAGAATCAGTCGGCGCAAGGTATGCTTGACGAGATGCCGGAGGTGATAAGGCCGCTCAATTACGGAGCATCTGCGCCCGGGAGGGGCTATACCGTGATAAATTGCGGAAGCTGCCGTGTTCTCGTTATGAATGTGCTCGGAGTGGTCCATATTGATCCACAACTCGACTCGCCATACTCTTTTATAGAGGCGGTTCTTGATCTTGAGAGAGGAAATTACGATTTCTCGATCCTCGATATCCACGCGGAGGCAACAGGCGAAAAGCTTGCCATAGCTCATTCGTTTGATGGCAAGATTAACGTTATATTCGGCACGCATACCCACGTGCCGACTGCCGATCTCTCGGTCCTGCCGAACGGCACAGGCTACGTTACCGATCTCGGTATGTGCGGTGAGAGCGGCGGAATTCTCGGTATGGAGATAGGCTCAGTTATATTTAAAATGAAGACAAAGCTTCCCGGTAAGTTCAAATGTGCCGAGGGAAATGCGGTGGCGGACGGAGTTATCTTTGATATAGATGATGCATCCTCGCGCGTCAGCTCTGTTAAGAGAATCAGATTTTAATCCTTTTCGGGAAGGGAAAAAGAATGCTTAAGAAAGATTTTAATGCCGACGTTATAGTCATCGGCGCGGGACACGCAGGCATAGAGGCGGCTCTTGCCTCAGCAAGAATAGGCGCGGATACGGTGGTTTTTACCACTAATCTTGATGCGGTTGGAAATATGCCTTGTAACCCCTCTGTCGGAGGCAGTGCAAAAGGGCATCTCGTTTTCGAGATCGATGCACTCGGCGGTGAAATGGGCTACGCGGCGGATAAGGCGACCTTACAGTCCAGGACGCTGAACCTCGGCAAGGGTGCTGCCGTTCACTCAAAAAGAACACAGGCGGATAGGGACGCCTACAAAAGATATATGAAGCGCACGCTTGAGTGCGAGCAGAATCTGCGCCTTATACAGGGGCAGGTGGTGGATATACTGACAGAAGGCGATGAGGCATCTCTTTCGGTCGCAGGCATCATCACGGCACTCGGGGAGCGCTGGTATGCGAAAAAAGTCGTTATTGCGACAGGAACCTTCCTTGACAGCGTGATCTTTGTCGGGGATAAGTCCTATTCCGCGGGGCCGGACGGAATGATGCCTGCAGAGGGGCTCTCTGATTCTTTGCGTAGGCTCGGTATAGAGCTTCGCCGCTTTAAGACAGGCACGCCTGCCAGGGTACACCGCAGGAGTATAGACTTTTCGCGGCTTGAGGTCCAGAGCGGCGAGGAGGTGGCAACACCCTTCTCTGTGCGCTCGGATCCTGCCCGTATAACTCACAGGGCGGTTGACTGCCATATAGTCTACACAAATCGGCAAACGCATAGGATAATTACCGAAAACCTTGAAAGAAGTGCTATGTATTCGGGTAACATAGTCGGCACAGGGCCGCGCTATTGCCCCTCGATAGAAACCAAGCTCGTCCGCTTTGCCGACAAGGAAAGGCATCAGCTTTTTGTTGAGCCCTGCGGTGCGGACACCGATGAAATGTATATTCAGGGCTTCTCGACCTCGATGCCAACCGACGTGCAGTATGAGATGCTCAGGAGCCTTGATGGCTTCGAGAATGCCGAAATAATGCGCTATGCCTATGCTATAGAATACGACAGCGTTGATCCGACCGAGCTCTTGCCGACACTTGAATTCAAGCGCATCGGCGGACTTTACGGAGCAGGTCAGTTCAATGGCACGTCCGGGTATGAGGAGGCGGCAGCTCAGGGACTCGTTGCAGGAGCAAACGCCGCTCTTGCCGCCCTAGGGCGTGATCCGCTTATCCTGCCGCGCGCCACCTCGTATATAGGCACCCTTATTGACGATCTCGTCACCAAGGGCACGAACGAGCCCTACAGAATGATGACCTCGAGGAGCGAGTACAGGCTTTTTTTAAGACAGGATAACGCAGACGTAAGACTCACCGAGATCGGACACAGGATAGGACTTATCTCGGACGAAAGATATTCGACATTTCTCGAGAAGCGCAGGCTTACCGAGGAAGAGGTGAGCCGTATAGAGAAAACGAATATACCTCCGAGCGCGGAGGTGAACGAGCTGCTTGCATCCTTCGGCTCAACGCCAATCACCACGGGTGCAAAGCTTGCCGAGCTTCTGCGCCGGCCTGAGCTCAGCTATGATGCGCTCGCAAAGATAGATAAGGAGCGCCCCGAGCTCTCGCCTGCTATAAGAACTACTGCCGAAATAACCGTCAAATATGACGGCTACATCAAGCGTCAGCTTGCCGAGGTCGAGCGCGTATCGCATCTTGAAAGAATGATCCTGCCGCCCGACATAGACTACTTCGCAATAACAGGTCTCAGGCTTGAGGCTGCAGAAAAGCTCTCGGCAATACGCCCGGCAAGCATCGGTCAAGCATCAAGAATAAGCGGTGTTAATCCTGCTGACATAAGTGTATTACTTATTAAGCTTGGAATAAAGCATTGATTTTACATTTGCCGTATTTTGTAAACAATTATTCTCAATATAAGTAAAAAGCCTTATACATTCGGTCGTACCGAATGTATAAGGCTTTTTACCTTATTTGTGATAATGCATGGGGAAATTATATGTATGCTTCAGATACGGTGTACTTCCTTTATGATCTTATCATCGCAAAGGACATAACTCATTCCGTCCGCGCGTACGGCAAAGCCGCCGCCGATAAAGTAGTCTATCCTTCTGTTTGGCTCTGCCGCCACCACGGTGGGAAAGGATTGACCGTAGGCATCATCCTTGCTGCCCGGAAGATAGATGCTTGCCTTATGCGTGTGACCGCAAAGGAGAAGCTCCGGGTTTATGTTATTCGATATAAGGGAGGTCCAGTGCGCGTATATATCCTCCTCTATGTTGAAGGGCGGATTGAAGCGCTTGGTGAAGGGGGAGTGTGCGATAATAAGCCTTTCGGTGACACCCTCTGCGGCGTATTCCCGATCGGCATTTGCAATAAGCGACTCAAGATAGCGCGTCTCACCTATTCTGAATGCGTGGCAGCAGTTGGTGTTTCCGTATTCCGCGTGGGAATCGTCCTTATCCTCTCCGCAATCGAGCACCAATCCCCAAAGACTGCCGAGCCTGAACGAAAAATATGAATATCCGTCGCGGGTGGGGGTGTGATCGACTATATTCTCGGCATAAATACCACGGGTATCGTGGTTTCCGCGCGAGAAGACTACCGCGTGCTCGCCCTTTGTTATGCGCGAGATGATGTCGTATATGACGTCGAAGTTTTTTATATCTCCGCTATGATCTATTACGTCGCCGTTGAGCACAAGAAGGTCTATCTCTCCGTATTCGCGGCGGAATGTGTCTGCCGCCGCAACCGGTGCACTTACCATTCCGTGTGCGTCCGCTATATGAAATATATTGTAGTGATCCTTCTTTAAGGGATAGAAATCATATTCGATCTGTTCGACCTCGCCCGTCACAGAGAAGTAAGGCTTTCGCTCTGTCATTTTCCGATAGCAGACGGTGTATTTTTTGACACGGTCGAGCATCTCCATGGGCACGGTCATTTTGTGCATATTCACAGACGAGCGCAAAACACCGTTTGCATCATCGTAATAGCATTCATCTCCGACCTTCACCCACATAACCGAGCTTTCGTTGACGGGGACAAATATTTTGTAATTATTTCCTACGGCAAAGACCGCAGGGGAATATTTTAAAATGTTTGACATAAGCATTACCTCTCTTTACCGCGCGGAGCCCTGTGTGTTTTTTACTCCTTGCGAGCTTGTTTTTTTAGGAACGTTCCGGTGTGCGAGATGTATTTATTCCTTTACTGTCTCGGTCGCGGCATCCGATCTTTTAGCCTTTGAGTAATTGAGAATGAAGATACCGAGCGAAACAAGAAGAAGTGCGATTATTATATTTACTATAGACACCTTGCTATCCTCGTTGAGAAGGAGCAGGGTGAGCAGGACTCCGAATACGGGTGTTGTGAAGCTGAATACTGTAACCTTCGACACGGGGTTATACTTAAGGAGTATTCCCCAGAGCGAATATGCGATAGCCGAGAGGAAGGAGAGATAGACCAGCACCATAATTCCGCCAAAGCTGCCGAGCTTTATCTTACCGCCGAGGATAAGACCGAGCGCGACCATAAAGGCACCGCCTGCAACGAACTGATATCCGCTTATCGTAACGGGGTCCTCGTGAGCCGAAAATTTCTTTATGAGAACCGAGGATATAGCCAAAGATATAGCCGAGAAGATGGCAAAGCCGTCACCCAGGAAATTCATACTGAGGTTGAGTCCGTTCAGGTTGATCGCCACGATTCCGCCAAGACCGAGCACGCAGGCAACTATTTTCTTTGCCGTGAGCTTCTCCTGCCTGAATATGAGCGAGGATATGATTATTGCGAAGAAGGTGGAGGAGCCTGTGAGTATAGTACCCTTGACTCCGCTTGTATTAGCCAGTCCGACGTAGAAGAATATGTACTGAAGGACGGTCTGGAATATGCATACTATACCGACTCTGCCGAGATTCTCCTTCTTGGGAACGAGCAGCTTCTTCCTTGCAATGCTGAAAATGATTATTGTAAGCAGACCCGCGAAGAAGAATCTTATTCCTGCGAAGAGTATGGTGGAGGGCACGTCCTTTTCGGGGAGCAGAAGCCCGTATCCTATCTTTATAAACGGTGTTGCGCTGCCCCAAAGTGCACAGCAGAGCAGGGCGATAGCTGTTAAGACTATCGGGTTGGTGAAAAACACCGAGCCTTTTGTGTTTTCTTTCATAGCTGTTCCTTTCATCTGAAATCGTTGTATTGAAAATCACAATCAATATTAACACGGATGTCTTCAAAAGTCAATGATATTAGCGATTAAAATAAAAAAGGATAGAAGCTGTAGAAAAAATGAAAAAATATTTTTAAAAACGTATTGACAAAACGAAAAGTATTTGATATAATGTAAAAGTCCATGTGGGCAAGAGCCTGCGAGGGCATGCTGCTATGGCTCAGTTGGTAGAGCACATCCTTGGTAAGGATGAGGTCCCCAGTTCGAATCTGGGTAGCAGCTCCAAAGAAAAAGGGTAGCTCATTGAGCTACCCTTTTTTGGTTAATAAATCCTATGCTTGGTATTTCATTACCGCAGGCAATTTTCCTGCGCGGAAGCTCATGCTCCCGCGCCCGGCATATGATGTATTTCTAACAAAAAAGAAAGGAAGGACGGATGCGTGCTTTACAATAACCTCAGCGGATATCTGCGTGAAAAATACGGCAGACGTGTACGCAAGATATGTATTGACGGCGGCTTCAGCTGTCCTAACCGTGACGGCAGATGCGGCACGGGCGGCTGCATATACTGCAGCGAGCGAGGCTCGGGCGAGCATATAGACGCGTCTTTAGGTATACGCGATCAGGTTGTGCGCGGACTTTTCTCGGCATCCGACTCGGATCTTTTTATAGCTTATTTTCAGAATTTCACGAATACCTATGCCGATGTGGCTACCCTCAGAGCTCGCTATGATTCGGCACTCATAGATAGAAGGATAGTCTGCCTTGCGATAGGCACGCGTCCCGATTGCATCACCGACGAGATAGCCGCGCTCATAGCATCCTACCGCGACAGGGTTGACGTATGGGTGGAGCTCGGGCTTCAGACCGCGAGCGACAGGACGGCAGAGCTTATAAACCGCGGTTACAGGACAGAGGTATATCTTGAGGCTATGCGTATTCTTCATAAATACAATATTCCTGCGGTGACTCATCTTATGATAGGACTTCCGGGGGAGGGGGACGAAGAGCTGGCTGAAACCGTTCGCACAGTAAATCTTGCACGCCCCTTTGGTATCAAGATTCATTCGGTATACGTTGCGGAGGGGACGAAGCTTGCGGAAATGTACCGCCGCGGCGAATACGAGCCGATAGACCGTGAGAGCTATATTAACCGGGCTGTCTACGTTTTGAGAAATATATCACCCGACACAGTTGTGCACAGACTGACAGGCGACTGTCCGCCCGAGCTTCTCATAGCACCACTATGGAATAAGGATAAAAATTCGGTCATAGAGGGGATAAATGCGCTCCTTCGGGAGAGTCGGACAGCTCAGGGGGCTGACTTTTCGGAAAATAGCTCTCAGAGCTGACAGAGAAGCGTCAAAAGTGCTATTACCCCTGATAGCGTGACGAGTATACGCACTGCATTCGGGTGCGAAAGTCCGGCACCGATAAGCAAATGATGAATATGCCCCTTATCGGCAACAAAGGGGCTTTTTCCTTTCGCCAGCCGTCTTACTACCGAGAATGCGGTATCAAGAGTGGGAACGGCGAGAAAGAGCGAGGTCTCAAAGGTGAAGCTATCGCCCGGGGCTGCGCCGAGTGATAGAACGGCAATAGCAAGACCGAGAAACTGAGAGCCGCAGTCACCCATAAAAAGGCTCGCGTGATAGCGGTTATATGGGAGAAAGCCGAGAACTGCGGCGGCAAGCACAAGTGCGGCTATGGCGGGGTATGTGTTAGAATTTATCATACCGAATACGGCAAGAGATAAAAGCGCGGTTATCGAGAGCCCTGAGGCAAGCCCGTCCAGCCCATCGGCAAAATTAACGGCGTTCATAGTGAATATCATTCTGAAAACGGTGAAGACGAGGCCAAACACCCCGTTGAGTGGCAGAGTAAATATGCCGAAGAAGGAAAACGACTCAGGCGTGCCCAAAATGCTCACCGTGACGAGAGCCGCCGCGAGCTGCAGTACAAGCTTGACGGAGGCAGGGGCTGAGAACGTGTCGTCCATCACTCCGCCCGCGACAAGCACCGCGCCGCCTGCAAGAGTGGCGGCAATGCTCGCATCCTCGCCTGCCAAGGGAAAGAGGACGAGGGTGGCGGCAAAGAAAAAGCCAAGACCTCCGAGCCGCGGAATTGCGGCTGTGTTTATCTTCCTGTATCCGTCCGGTATATCGAAGGCACCCATCGCGCGGCAGAGCGGCACGGTGAGCGGTGTCAGAAGATATGAGAGCGAGTAGGATAAAAGCACCAGGATAAGCGTTTTTGCAACTGTCATAGAATATCTCACCTTTCCGGCAGGGAGATCGCTTCATATAAATGTGGCGGAAGTACCGCAAAAATAAAACCACCGTATTCTGCATATTTTTTGCAGACTGCGGTGGTTTTCTACAATTATGAAAACTTTAGTTTACAAATCCTATCTTTCTCTTAACCTTAGACATCATTTTGAAGGCTACGCGGTGTGCTGATTCTGCACCGTTTTTCATAACCTGCTCGAGGTAAGCTTTATCTGCCATGAGCCTTGCGAACTCATCTCTGACCGTGGCAAGTCCATCGGCACACGCCTCACCTACGGCAAGCTTGAAGTCGCCGTAGCCGCGACCGTCAAACTCGCGCTCGATATCATCGAGGCTCTTGCCGGTGAACGCGCTGTATATCGTCATAAGGTTGGAAACGCCGGGCTTATCCTCCGAGAAGTGCACCGAGGAATCCGAGTCGGTGACTGCTCTTTTGAACTTACGCAAAATATCGTCCTTTGAATCGAGAATATAAACGACGGCATTGGGGTTGGTATCCGATTTTGACATCTTTGCCGTGGGCTCAGCCAGCGACATTATCTTCATCGTGTCGGTGTGGATATATCCTTCGGGCACGGTGAAGGTCTCCGAGTAGGTCTGGTTGAATCGGATAGCGATATCTCTGGCGAGCTCGAGATGCTGCTTCTGGTCGATACCTACGGGAACCACGTCGGTTCCGTAAAGCAGGATATCCGCCGCCATGAGAGTGGGATAGGTAAACAGGCCTGCGTTTATATTTTGCGCGTGTTTCGCGCTTTTATCCTTGAATTGTGTCATTCTTGAAAGCTCACCGAACATGGTGTAGCAATTGAGCACCCAACCGAGCTCTGCGTGCTCGGGAACGTGCGACTGAACGAAGAGCGTATTTTTCTTCTCATCGAGTCCGCAAGCCATATAGAGAGCGAGCGTTTCATATGTCCTTTTACGAAGCTCTGCGGGTACCTGTCTTACGGTTATCGCGTGCATATCGACGACCGAGTAGAAGGTTCTGTAGTCCTCCGAGAAGCGCGAGAAGTTCTTTATCGCTCCGAGATAATTTCCTATTGTAAGATTTCCGGACGGCTGAACGCCGGAAAACACTGTCTTGATTTCCTTTTCCATATATCCCCCATTGTGATTCGTTCAAAAAGTTGATAAAAGCATTATACAACCTAAAGCGGCATTTGTCAAGTCCAAAAAAGGCTATCGGCTTGGTAATTTTTAATATTTATAAATAATTATAAAATGTTAAAAGTTTGTTTACAATTGTGTGTTATAATGGTTGGGAAATGCTAAAAAGGAAGGAGCCGGTATTCCGGCGAAATAAAAATGGTAAAAGTTGAGCATCTTGTTAAGCGATACGGTCAGAATTACGCGTTGAATGACGTTAGCTTTGAAATAGGAGAGGGCGAGATAGTAGGACTCCTCGGCCCGAACGGTGCGGGTAAGAGCACCACTATGAATATACTTACCGGATATCTTTCTGCAACCTCGGGAAATGCGTCTATAGACGGAATAGATATAGTGGAATATCCCATAGAGGCTAAGAGCATGATAGGATTTCTGCCCGAGCAGCCGCCTCTTTATCAGGATATGACGGTGGATGAGTATCTGAACTTCGTCTATGAGCTGAAGGGCTGTACTCTTGACAGGGCGGCGCACCTTGCCGAGATAATCTCGGTCGTCCGTCTTTCAGACGTTCGCACGCGTCTTATAAAGAATCTCTCTAAGGGATACAAGCAGAGAGTAGGTATTGCTCAGGCGCTTGTCGGAGATCCGAAGCTTATAGTTTTTGACGAGCCCACGGTAGGCCTTGATCCCAAGCAGATACTTGAGATAAGAAACCTTATAAGAACGCTCTCGAAGAATCACACGGTCATTCTTTCGACTCACATACTCGCCGAGGTGCAGGCTGTTTGCGAAAGAGTAATAATAATCAATCAGGGTAAGATAATTGCCGACGAAAAGACCGCCGATCTCACTCGTGCGATAGAAGACAGCTATCATTACGAGATAAGAATATCCGGTCCTCAGAAGGACGTTATCTCAGGGATTGAGAAGGTGCGCGGAGTCAAGACGGTGAGCGCGACAGGAGCTAAGGACGGAGATGCATATTGCTACGTTATAGAGAGCGAGAAGGGCATTGACGTAAGGAAGCCTGTGTTCAATCTCTGCGCCGAGAGGTCTTGGCCGATAGTCGGACTTGCTCCTGTGGGCACAGACCTTGAGAGCATCTTTATCCGACTCGTTGACAGGGATAACGGAGTGCCCGAGACCAAGCGTGACTCCCGGCGCAGAAAAGCGCACTGAATCTTAGAAAACAGAAAGGCAAAAACAAATGTTAGCTATATATAAAAGAGAAATGCGCTCATATTTCACGGGCGTTATAGGTTACGTATTTTTAGTTCTGTTCCTTGCTATAGGAGGAGCTGCATTCTGTCTTACGACTCTGTTTGCGATGAATGCCGACGTTTCGAGCTTCTTCACCTATATGCTTATATTCTCCGCGGTAATACTTCCGCTTCTTACGATGAAGTCGTTCAGCGACGAGAGAAAGACCAAGACCGAGCAGCTTTTGCTGACCGCGCCCGTATCCATCACGGGTATGGTGCTCGGTAAGTTTCTTGCCGCGCTCACTATGTACAGCGGCGCTTTGCTTGTGAATTCCTTCTACTTCGTTATTCTCTACAGATATGCCGAGATAAAGACGGCTAACCTTATCGGTAACGTGGTAGCCCTTCTGCTTGTCGGAATGACATTTATCGCAATAGGCATATTCGTTTCCGCTCTTACCGAGAATCAGCTCAGTGCCGCGGTAGGAACTATGGCTATAATCGTAGTATTCCTTCTGATCGGAGTTCTCAATTCGCTTCTCCCATCCGCATACTGGCTCAGATACGTATTCAACTGCATCTCGATATTCACGAGATTCCAGACATTTACCAACGGTTACTTTGACCTGTCGTCACTGATCTACTACCTGTCGGTCAGTGCGGTATTCGTTTACTTTACCATCCGTGTCTACGACCGCCGCCGCTTCAACTGATAAAGGAGTAGCACATGGAAAAAATCAAGAATAAGCTCCTTGGCGTGATACGCGGCGAGAATTTCTCCGCAAATGCCGTCATGGCGCTGATAATAGGACTGATAATAGCCTTTAACGTAATAGTCTATGCTCTTACGGTAAGGTTTTCGCTGTATCTGTATTCGCCGGACGTTGATGATTACAGTCTATCCGGCGCTATGGATGAAAGCTTCAGAAAGGCAGAGGAGGACGGTCACGGTGTAAAGGTCATCTTCTGTGCTCCGCTGAACGAGGCGGGAGTGCCCGATACGTCGGCACAGGAGGTCGTTGCCTTCTATCGCACCGCTCTCGAATACAAGACCAGATACCCGGAATTTATAGAGCTCGAGTTTGTCAACATATATACGAAGAAGGTATACGGTGAGGACGGTAAGGAAACGGGTGAGTTTGCAGATCTCAGCAAATACCAGGAAAAGAATGCGGACGGAAGTCCTGTTCCTCTTGGCGAGGTCTCGGTCATTTTTGTTTCCGACGTTACTCACAAGGCGGTAGTAGATATAGGTGCATCCGCATTTATATATGATCCCGCCTCCAACAGCAGTGACTTCACTGCGTATAGCGGAGAGGAATTCTTTGCCGCTATGGTAAACCGCGTTCTTAAGACCGATGCGGATAAAACGGCTTACTTCACAAGCTATCACGGAGAAAAGACCGACGTTGCTTTTGCAACCATGCTTGCCAATGCCGGCTATAATATAAGTATGATAGATCTCCGCAAGAGCGAGATTCCCGAGGATGCGGGGCTTGTGGTTATATCGAATCCCGTTAAGGATTTCGAGAGGTCTGCAAACAGTAAGGTCCGCTCCGAGATAGAAAGACTCGGTACTTATATGGAGAACGGCGGCAACCTTTATGTTGCGCTCGATCCGTATACGGATAAATTGCACGTGCTTGAGAATTTTCTCGAGGACTACGGCATAAAAGTCTCCTCTGTGGAGAGGGAAGGCAAGATATACAGGAATATCGTTAAGGATTCCTCGAATGCGATAACGCTTGATAACTTCACTATGGTATGCGAATTCGCCGACAACGGCGAAGCGACCAAAATTGCCGACACTGTTAAAAAGTATTCCGATAGCGGTGTTATACTTAAGGAGTGTGCGGCACTGGAGCTTTCCGGAAATGCAAGAGAGCTTCTTGTATCCTCCGCACAGTCTTCGCTCCACGCAGGCAAGGACGTCACCGATGACGAGGGCGGATACTGCGTTGCGGCGATCTCCACTTATACCAATAGCGATGGACAGACGTCGAATCTGTTTGTGACTCCGGGTGTATATCTCACCGCGAGTGATATCCTTCTCGCGGGCGGATATGCAAACCGCAGCTTTATACACGCGCTGCTCGAGGACGTATATGGATGCGATAGCGTTATCCACGGCTGCGAGCCGATATACATCCATGAGAATACCACCCTCAGAAATCTTACTATGAGAGCCGCGACTGTATATACCGTTATAATAATGACAGTACCCGTGGTGCTTGCTGCGGTAGGCGCAGTTGTTTACGTAAAGCGCAAAAACAAGTAATTCCCAGCTCTTGAAAAACGAGGAAAAGATAATTTATGAAAAACAGTTGGTTTACGGGTAAAAGCACCCGTACTAAAATATTCACCGTCATATCAATAGCTCTGGTGGTGGTCATGGTAGCGGCAACGCTTCTTATCTCCATCCCGGGTATTTATTACGGCAACTTCTATATTGATATGACGCCGGAGGGGCTTTATTCGGTGCGTCCTCTTATGATGGATGTATGCGAGGATATACTCTGCAATGAGGATGGAAGCCCGCGCGAGGAGGAAATAACCGTTATTTTCTGCAACGATCGCGACCGTATAATTCAGAACACCTATACCCGTGTTATATATTATATGGCTATCGAGATATCGAAAAGGTTCGATAATTTTAACGTAGAGGCGATAAACGTGCAGATGAATCCCACTGCGGTTGCCGATTACAAGACTACCTCGCTTTCATCCATCACACCGAACGATATAATAATATCCTACGGAACGGGTGAGCGTGTGCTCAGATACAAGATAGCATCGGCGGACAGCTTCTGGCACGTCGGAAACAAGAAGGTGTATGCCTATGACGGAGAGTACAAGCTCGCGTCGATACTCCTGTCGCTCACTATGATAGACCGCCCCGTGGCATATTTCGTGACGGGACACGGCGAGGACGTTTACGATTTTGAGAATCCCGACAACCCCGAAAATGCAAAAACGGGAACCTTCGTGGATCTTTTGACCGAGCGCGGCTTCGAGATAAAAACGCTGAATCTCAACGAAATAATAGAAAATTCGGAGGGCGAGCCGAGAATATACGACGACTGTGCTCTGCTCATAATAAATAACCCGAAGGAGGACTTCGGTACCGATCCGGACAAGTACGGAAGCCTCTCGTATATTTCCGAGACCGAGCTTGTGGACAGATACCTCACCGAGACGCGCGGCTCTGTGCTTGTGGCAAAGGATTATAAGATAGAGCTCCCCATCCTTGAGGACTTCTGCCGTGAATGGGGAATCGGCTTTGTTAACAATCTTGTAAAGGATCCCGTGAGCTTTATCGAGAACGGTAGCGAGGAGGGAACGACCATCGTCACCGAGTACAACGAT
This sequence comes from Oscillospiraceae bacterium, assembly GCA_015064555.1. Lineage (GTDB taxonomy): Bacteria > Bacillota > Clostridia > Oscillospirales > CAG-272 > UBA1740. The sequence continues at coordinate 47,991 of SVRZ01000001.1, read as the reverse complement.
AAGACCGACAGCTATGGCTACGGCATCTACTCGGAGTACGTTGACCTCGGCACCTCGCCTCACGTTGTCATATCGGATAGCGGACATATAGTTTCGGGCTTTGGTGAGCCTATTGCAAAATACGAGCAGGGAAGTGCACAGATAACGAGAATATACGACTCCTTCCTGTTCAGCACCGCCGCATCAAACGATTATGCACTGAACGATCTTACAGGCACGTACGTGGACCGCGCGGGTGAGGACGGCAGAAGAACGCTTGCCGCCATCTGCGGACGAGAGATCATGGACATTGACACGGGTTCGCGCACCCACTCCTATCTGTTTGCAGCCGCCAGTGCGGACTTCTTCTCGAGCGACCTTCTCGGAAACGCATCTTATGCAAATTACGATATAGTTTCGGCTATGATACACAACGTTGCAAGGCTTGAAACTCATGCCGATTCGGAACTCGGAGGTATGAGCGCAAACAATTCGGACGATACCTTCCTCGGCAAATACCTCGTTGATACCGAGATATCCGAGGACGACAGAGTCATAAGAGAATGGTCCGAGGAAAAGCAGATGCAGGTGGCTGTCAGAACCATCTACGGTCTTACCATGACCGAAAAGATCGTATATACCGTTATTATCGCGCTTATCCCGCTTGCGATAGCCGTTACAGGCGTTGTCGTATCCATAAAGCGCAAATATCTATAAGGGAGGCAAACAGATGATAGTTGTTAAAAAGAAGATGAAAAAGCCTATCCTTATTGCGATCCTCGCAGGCGCGCTCGTGCTTCTCACGGTGCTTGCGGTAGTTCTCAACACTCTCCTTGCAGCAAACACGGGTGCAGGAGATGATACAGGCACAACCAAGGTAGAGGTCGATACCGATATCGGCGAGGCGGTGATTAACGGAGAGCCCGTTGCATATACCCCCGTCGCAGAAAAGACCATTCAGTATATAAAGGTAAAGGGCGAGCGCGAGTATAGCTTCATAAGAGGTGAAAAGGAAGAGGGCTCGGATAAGCTTCCCCCCTTCTACCTCAGCTACGTTGACGAGCGGGGCAAGGAGGAATATTATCTCCCACCCATTATGGAAAAGGATCCCACCCTCGATTATGAGGATCTCTATGCAGTAACGCAGGATGACACCTTCGGTGAGATATACAAGCTCAGCTACCTTTGCTCGGCTATCGGATATCTGTATTTCAATGACCGCATGGAGATATCTCCCTATTACAGCGAGCAGAAGGATATTCTCCCGAATTACGGTCTTGCGGATGAGGACGATCCGATAGAGGTCTATTTCGCATACACGTTCACGGGTGAGGACGGAAAGACAGAGAATAGGTCGCACAAGATAAAGATCGGCGATAAGCTCATCAACAATCAGGGCTACTACTTTATGATAGATACACGCCCTGTCATATATTCGACAAATGTTAACTACCTCGATTACGCATTCCTTAATTTCACCGATTATATAAGCCCTGTTCTCACTGCGGCGGGCCTGGCGCAGGATAACGCTTTCGAGCCTTATCTCACCACGGGCTACGAGCATTGGAAAAACACCCTCTATGATGAGGAGGGAACGGTTGTGGTCGGTGATGCCAACGTGGTGTACGGTGCTCTTGTCTATACCCCCGGCTCAAAGGAGGAGTATTCGGTAAGCAAAACCGACGTGATGACAGATCTTGCATCTCTCGGCAGCGATCCGAATGCCACGCGACTGAGAAATGTGCTTAAAGGTATCAAGATAGGTCCTCTTTCATCCCCCATAAATATAACCCAGACAAGCAGGACTAAGCTCATTGATTTTGCCGAAAAGCAAACAATTAATTACAAATACAGGATACTTGACATAGAAGCGATACTCACGGAAGGCGGCGATATTACCGAGGCGGGTACCGTAATCGGTGATAATAATCTTATCAAGATCAAGTATGCCATCACGATTGACGGCAAGGAAGACTTCGGCACCTACCGCGGTGTCATAGACCTTGGCGGAAACTTTGTGAACGAAAGCGAAAGAGCTATTCTCAGAGCCTCAAAAATAGGCGAACTCTCCGAGGATATTACCGTAAGCATCGACTACACGAAGGATAACACGGAAAAGAGAACCGTCGCTATGAAGATATGCGAGATCGTTACGATAATCGATCTTGAGGATCTGGTCACAACTCTTGATAAGGCCGCAAGCGGCACCCGTGTATGGTATAAGTATAAGTACGTTGTGGATGGTGTCGTGTCCGACAAGCTCATTTCCGACTTCATAGATATCACCGATGATCTCAGTGCCGAGGATAACCTTATCGCAGATGCCCTTTTGGGACGTGGTGTCGGAGATTATTCGGATGTTTACACCGCCGATCACGTTGAATATACCGAGAGGTTGGACGATTTCGTCACCTATTCCATAAGTGAAATCAAGTACTTTATGAAGGGCGAGAATATACTTTCCTTCGAGTTTGTTCAGGCATCCGACCGCGATCCCTATTACGGCGAATCGTTCTATGCGAATACGATGAAGAATAAGTATGCTATGTACGCGCTTCACTCGGGTGCGTGTGAGTCTGTGGTCGAGGTCCTCGGCGGAATAAACGATGATGCGACCGCCTCTAACGGACTTGTAGGTCTCAAGGTGGTTGATATGCATATCACCCCCGAGAAGCTCAAAAAGTACGGCCCGAAGAACTCCAATAAGGGACTCTACGCGCACAAGATATACTTTGAGCTTCCGAGAGGAATTCTCAGCGTCCAGTATGCTGACGACGGCGACGGTGATAACGGACTCGACTCGCTTGACGATTACAAGTACTACACCGAGATGGGCTTCACACTCTGGATAAGCGAGGCGGATCCTGTCACAGGTCAGAGATATATAGCCTCCGACCTTTATGATATTATCGCGCTCGTTGACGGTGATAAATTCGTATTCCTCGATCAGACCTTCCCCGACTTCTACGCAAGAAAGAATCTTGTTCTTACAGACGTTTCCAATATAAACAGCCTTTCGGTCGAGTTCTTTATGGATGACGTTTACGGAAAATACGTGAATAAGCTCATACACAATAACCTCTATGCCTATGAGGGTGGACTCTACAGAGAGGATCAGCTTACCGCAGAGCAGCTTTCTATGGCCAGCCCCTACGATGCTATTGAGGTTACGGTAACGCCTATGGGCAGCTGCATTGATACCAAGCTCTCCGATTACATCGCCGCAAACGGTGTTCTCACAGACGAAAACGGAAATAAATACGCGAGTCTGCGCGAGTTCTACGGTTCGAAGAACTTCCGTGATATGGATTCGGAGGGAACGGCTAACTTCAAGGAGTTTATACAGACTCTGTTCCTGACCGAGTATGAGAAGAGCCTTTCGGATGAGGAGCAGGCGGCAGGCAAGGATGCAAAGTGTCTGATGCGCCTTCGCGTGAATCTTATCGGTAACAGCCACGATTACGTTTACGAATTCCGCCGCATCTCCGACAGACGCGTTATGGTAACGATATATGAGGAGAGCAAGATCGGCATTCACGGGAATACCGTGGTTTCCGACTTCTTCATCTCCACTCTCGCGTTCAAGAAGCTCGTAAACAACTACTTTATGATCCTGAACGGAGAGAGGCTCGATAACAACGTTGCGTACCCCGACGGTATAAAGTAAGCACTTTTCACCGATGCTTCGCTTCCCGGGTACGGCGACTTTTCGATGAATTTAAAATAAAATAAATATTTTTTCAAAAAACGTTTGCATTTTTTGATTTTATATGTTATAATGTTCTGTGCTTGATATGCGTTTGGGTAAAAAATGTAAAAAATGCATCGGGCAACATCAATTTTGTTTATAAAATTATATAAAGGAAGAGAAAAAATGAAGAAAAGAATTATCAGTATGATTCTAGTCCTTGCAACCGTTGCGCTCACTCTTGTAGGATGCGGCTACAACTATGCAAAGGAAGATCAATCTCAGTATGCGGCAGGCGAGAAGGCTGCTCTTGACGCATTTCTTGCGGCAATCGAGATCGAGGACGGTGACTACACCGCAGATCCCGAGACGAGAACCGCAAAGGTGCTTGACCGTATATACGAAACGCTTCTTGGAAAGGTTGATACCAAGGATACCAAGACCGAGGGCGCACTTACTGCACACGATGCACTTTACTACTGCTACTATGTAACCCTTACCAAGGACAGCAAGGATTACACCGTTTACTCCTCTTATATGAAGGAGTCCTCCAAGGTGAACTTCCAGCTTGGAATCGGTGACAACTCCGAGCTCCAGAAGAAGATCGCTGAGGCAGTTCTTGCTGCAGGCGAGATCGAGGCGTATAAGACCAAGACCTCGGGCAAGGCGCTCAAGGATGCTATAGCTTACGTAACCTATACCGTTTCCTATCAGGAGACAGATGAAAACAATAAGGTTTCCAACGTTAAGGAGACTCATACCAACGAGAGAGTAGTTCTCGGCGAAGAGGGCAATCTCGTTGCTAACAAGCTCGTTGATTCCACTATCGGAACCGCTGTTGCAGAGTTCAAGAGCGAGGACGAGAAGTACACCTATACCGGCGCTGTTGTTAACTGGGTAGTTGAGAGCGGCAAGGAGATAGTTGTTACCAACACGACCTTCACCGAATCTCAGAAGGTTACCCCCACCGTTGTTGTTGACGGTGCTGCAGACGCAGGCAAGGTTGAGCTCAAGGATCAGGAGCTCACCTATCACATCTATCCCGTTCATTACCTCGACGTTGAAGAGCTTACCGCAGAGCTTGTCTTCACCGACATTCTCGCTACTGTAACCAAGGATTCTCTCGATTGCCTCGAGGAAGGCTTCGATGATCTTATAAAGACACTTACCGATAAGAAGAAGGCACTCTCCGATAAGGAGAAGGAGGTCTCCACCAAGAAGACCGCCGTTGAGAATGCCGAGAAGGCTGTTGAGACCGCTAAGGGTAAGGTACCCAGCGGCGAGAAGGTTGAGGAAAACCAGGGCGTTAAGGATGCCGAGGCTACTCTTAACACTGCTAAGAGCGAGCTTGCAACCGCAGAGGCTAACAAGACCACCGCTAAGAACGAGGTCAAGGCTGCTGCACAGGCTATAATCAAGAAGGTTGGCTCGGATGATGCAGAGAAGGGCGCAACTACCGTTCTTGATGAGTACAAGAAGACTGTTTCCGAAACTCTCGAGGCAGAGTATAACGAGGCTATCAACAAGAACCTTGCAACCGCTATCTGGGAGGCTATTGATAAGACTATTACCATCAAGGTAAAGGATGACGAGCTCCCCAAGAAGGCTATCAAGGATGCTTATAACAGAATTTACGAGGAGTATGAGCACGAGTTCTACACCGAGTCCGATACTACCACCAAGGAGTCTTACTATCTCCAGCATAAGGGAAGCTTCAAGTCCTTCCTTATGAAGAAGACCGCTACCGATAGCTTTGAGGCTGCTAAGAATGCGGTTTGGGCAGAGGCTGTTGCATACATCAAGCCCATCATAAAGGTATACTACGTTGCAGAGCTCTATGGTCAGACCTGCACCAAGAAGGAAATCAGAGAGTACAAGAAGGACATCACCTCCGGTTATGATTCTGATGAGTTCTCCTACGGTGAGGCAAATGCTCTTGCAGCATTCCAGTTCGATAAGCTCATGGATTACTTCCTCGAGGTAGAGAAGGATTCCGAGGGCGAGGCTGTCAAGAACGACAACGGAACTCTTAAGTATATCAGAGTTAAGTTCACCACAAAGGAAGCAAAGGATAAGTAATTCCGGCGCGAAAAAATGACAACGGGGCTGCCGCGACCGAACGCCGCAGCTCCGTTTTTATAAACAGGATAGAGAAGGCACTGCTATGAAAGAGGTTAATTTATATACCGACGGCGCCTGCCGCGGAAATCCCGGCAGAGGCGGATGGGGAGCGATCCTCGTCTACGGAAAATATGAGAAGGAGCTCAGCGGCGGCGAGCGCGAAACGACTAACAACAGAATGGAGCTCACCGCGGCGATAGAGGGGCTTGCGGCTCTGAAGGAGCCCTGCTCGGTGACTCTTTACTCTGATTCCAAATATCTTGTGGATGCCTTTGAGCAGGGCTGGATATACGGATGGGAGAAATCTGCGTTCCGCGGAGGAAAGGTCAAGAATCCCGATCTGTGGCAAAGATTGCTCGCCCTCACAAGGATACATAAGGTGTCCTTCGTCTGGGTTAAGGGGCATGACGGGCACGTATATAACGAGCGCTGTGATACGCTCGCCTGTAATTTTGCGGATTCGTTCGCAAGCGACGATATTCAATAAAGGAGGAAAGCGATGAGCGATATCAAGGATACCGAGGTAAAAGAGCCAAAGACCTCTGAGTCTGCAGAGAGCGCTGAGAGCACAGAGGGCAAAAAGCACTTTTATACCGAGATCTGGTTTATAGTTACGATCTCTGTTGCGGCGTGCGTGCTGCTCGTGGCGACAATGGCTATAGTCGCTATGACCGCGCGCGGATTTACCTTCAAGGAGCTGCTTGGAATAACCGAGCGGCGAATGGATTACCTCAAAGAGAATCTTGATAAATACATAGACGTTGAGGAATCGGATTATAAGGACTACGATATAGAGATAAACGTTCCCATTCCCGACGAGAGCAGTGTTGAAAACGAGATAATCAAGCTTCTCAATAAGCACAAGGGCGAGATACTGAACGACGGAAAATATATGATCAGCGAGCCTGTTACCCCCGGCGACAAGGTCAATATTTTCTACACGGGATATGAGATAAATGAAAAGGGCGAGCGCATTGAGCTCCCCGGAACAAGCAATTATTCCGGCTATAAGGCGGGCGCCGTTGGTGACGAGCTTGTCATCGGAAGCGGAAGCTTCGTCCCCGGCTTTGAGCTCGGTCTTATAGGCAAGATACCTATGGATTACAACGAGTTCAAGATATATAAGGGCGGAACCGTTATGGAGAATGACGTTGTATATGCCACTCTCACATACGTCGAGGAGTCCGGTCTTATCTACGATAAGGCGAACGTTCGTATAGACTTAAGAGATCCGAACGTCGAGGAAAAGTGGGGCGTCGGAATTCTCAGCTATCTTAAGGAAAAGAATATTGGAATAACCAATGAGGACCTCATAACTCTTGCCCGTCCCTCGGGAGAGTATATAACCATCACCAGCTGTCACGTAAATTACGTTACAAAGTGTGAGGATAACCCGATCACGGTAAAGACGGTGTTCCCGTATGATTACAGCGAGCCGAGCTTCAGGAGCAAAACGGTTTATTTTGATGTTTTCATCACAAGAGTTCTCTGCTATGAGAATGACGAATTCAACGATAGCTTTATTACCGATAAGCTTAAGATAGAAGCGGATTCGCTTGCATCCTACGAGGGAGAGAGCCTGACAGAGAAGTATCGCGCTTACCTTATGGAGGAGCTGATGCTGAAGTACAAGGAGCAGGTAAACTCCGCCGCAGAGGATGCGATGTGGGAAAGGCTTAAGAAAGAGGTCGATATCAAGGAGCTTCCCGAGCGTGAGATAAACCGCGTTTATGAGGACTATCTCTACTCCTATCGTCTTGAATTTGAGAAGACCAACGAGGCAGGATACGACTATGAGAGCTTCGATGATTTCATGGCAGACTATCTCGGGATAGAAAGAGATGTTGATTGGCAGAAGCTTCTCCGAAACAACGTCGAGGACGAGGTGACCGAAAAGCTTATATTCTACTATATCATCAGAAAAGAAAAGCTCGTTCCGAGCGATTCGGTGTTTGACGAGATATATCGCTCCGAGCTTGAGAACGATTACTTCTATTATACGCAGAAGGATAAGGATGATTTTGAGAGCGACGAGGCGTATGAAAAGGCGTTATCCGATTATGAGAAAATGATCCTCGAGCATTACGGCGAGGCGTTCTACATAGATACCGTTTATTACAACTACGCAAGCTCAAAAATACTCCAAATGGCAACTATTGTTAACAATTTCAAGAGCAATTAACAAAAAACTGCCACCAAGTAAAACGAATAACCAAATATGACCGCCTATATCCAAGCTTTAAGTGCGGTCATATTAGAAAAAACGGCAATCGCCTCTTTTCAAAAAAGGCTCTTTGTCAACAGCGGGGTTAAAAAACGGATGCCTCAAATGCATATTTTAGCATTTGAGGCATCCGTTTTTGTTTATTTTTTGTGTATTACGTGTATTACGTTACGTTATCTCAGCATAAGAAGAATTCTGCGCTTATAGTCCGAGCGCGGATCGGCAAAGTTGCCGAAGACGGGGCTTCCGGCAAATGCCAGCTTATAATACTTGGTAGCCATACCGACGTCGCTTCTTGTAACACCTCTGCCGAATTCATACATACAGCCGAGCGTGTACAGTGCCTTGGGATAGCCGAGCGATTCGAAGGAGCGGAGGAATCTTACCGCCTCACCGTACTTCTTCATATGTATCAGGCGCATAGCCTTTGAGTAAAGCGAGCGCACCATCTTTTTCATCCGTCTTTCGTATAGGATATTCAATTCCTCGGTCGCACCGGCAAATCCTGTTTTTTCCGCGATCTTGAGATAATTTATCGCATCCTTGTAGGAAAATTCGGTACCGAATCCGCGCGAATAGCATATCGCAAGCGGCATATACGCCGAGACGTCTCCAAGCCCGACCGCCTTCTGATACCAATAAAATGCCGTGCTTCTCTCCTGCTTTGTGCCTATTGCGCGTGCATAGCAATCGGCAAGGAGCTTCGGCGCGCGCGTCTCGCCCATAGCGGTGGATATCGCGGCGGATCTGAATGCATTGAATGCCGATTCGGCATCGGTTGCCTTGCCGAGCACGATAGCCTCATAGGCATCGAGGAAGAGCTGCTCTCTTGTGCTCTTTATATGCTCTGCCTTTTCTCTCGCGGTTGCTGAGCCGCCAGTAGCCGCAAGCTCATAAAGCTCAAGCGCACGCGGGATATCGCGCTCGGTGAGTTTTCCGTCGTGATATATATTACCGAGCTCCTCATATGCGCCGGTATATCCGAGAGATGCTGCCTTGTCGAAGTAAGCCATAGCGGCGGAAAGATCCTTCGGAAGATGATCTCCTTCAATGAATGCTCTGCCGAGATAGACCGCTCCCTCGAATGAGCCCTGCGCTATTGCCGAGTCGAGCTGATTCTTGCCCTCGGCAGCGTCGGCGGTGCATCCGCGCCCCTCGATGAGCATCTTTCCGAGCATCGTGGTGGCATTCACGTCACCGACCTTTGCGAGTGTAGAGGAAAGACGGAAGGTCATCGTGTCGAATTTAAACGAATCTGCCTCGCGGCATAGGGAGCGAAGATAGCTGATATATTCGGGGAATTCGAGCTTCGGAGGCTCCTCGCTCTTTACCGTTCTGAGCTTGTACGCGAGCTTTATGGCGCTGATGGGCGGCAGAGTCATCTTGTCGAGATACCACTTCGCGTATGCCTCATTCTGAGGAACGCCTGTCCCCTCATACCATCTTTTTGCCATATTCACGATGGAATCGGTATCGTCACAGGCGGCGGCGAGAGCGCAGTAATGCGCTGAGATATCCTCTCTGCCCTCGGCGGAGAAGAGCTCGGATGCATCGGGATACGACTCGATACAACCGAGAACTGCCGCATATTTAAGCCATATCTGTGCGGCTCTTTCGTTCGAGCGGCTGACAAGACGCGAATATCTGTATGCCGCGAAGGGATCGTTCTTTATTGCCGCGCGGCGATAATACTCCATAGCCGTGTCGAGATCGCGCACTCTCGGATCACTGCGCTCAAGCAGCTTCGCGTATTCGCGCTCCGACTCGGTGTCACCCGCATCTGCGAGCAGATGGCGGCAGGACTGTATCAGGGCGGCATTTTTGTGAGAGGTCGCGCGCACCAGCTCATCCTGAGTGGCGGCTATATCCTTCTCATCAATGACGGGCGGTGCCGAGCAAACAGGGCAGACACCTCCGTCGTAATCGTATGCACGGTGGCATTCCTTACAGGTGATCATATAATTCTCCATATCGGTTAATCTTTTCGACTCTATTTTACTATAAAGCTAAACTTTTGTCAATACGTAAATAATCAAGATATTTTGGGTAAAAATATAGTTGACTCGAATTTCAAAAGGAGAAAAAATTATGATGATGAAAGCAGGAAAGAAAAAACACCACACCTGGCTGCTTGTAGGCGTTGGCGTTGCCGCCGTCTACGGAGCTTACAGTATGGTGTCGTGTTTAAAGGAGATGTGCTGTAATAAGGCTAAAATGCTAACAAATGTTCTCAAAAAGAAGGAAAAAGAATGCGAAACGGAGATGGATGACGAAGATAGCGAGTCGGGATATTAAGAACACGAAATCAGCGTGTTATCCTTAACGGAGAACACGCATCGAGATAAATCCCTTGCGGGATTTTCGATATGGTTTGCATACCTCGCCAAAGGCGAGATATACAAACTCGATATGTGCTGAATATATCGACAGAAGAAAAACAAGAGCAAGAATATAAGGATTTTTCCTTGTACTCTTGCTCTTTCTGCTTGTAATATGGGTTTGGGCTTAATTTGACCGGTCAAATGCGATGCTCGCACTTAGTGGTATTTTTATAATTCTCCGCTAAGAACCCATCACAGTGCCGCCTTTTGCTTTTATCGGGGTATCCCCCAATACCGTTAACACGGTATTCCGAGATGTTTATTGATCGGATTTATTATCGGTAGCTGCCGCTGCCTTGCCTCCGACGAATCCTGCAAGTATGCTTGCAAGATCAAGACCTGTGGTCTGCTTAACTCCCTCAACCACCTGATCGGTGCTGTTCATAACGTCGCGTACGATTTTGGTGGAATTGCCCTCGCCGTACATAACGATCTTATCGGTCTGTGCAAGAGGAGCCGCGGCGTTTTTAACGACCTCGGGAAGTGCGGTGAGATACATTTCAAGAACGGACGCCTCGCCCATCTTCTTCTGTGCCTCGGCCTTCTTCTCTATAGCCTCTGCTTCGGCAATACCCTTGGCTCTGATACCCTCAGCCTCCTGCTCCATCGCATATCTGGTTGCATCCGCCTCGGCTTTTCTTGCCTCGGCCTCCTTGATCGCCTCATATGCCGCCGCATCTGCATCGCGCTGACGCTTGATAAGGTCTGCCTCTGCCTGCTTCTCGGTCGCGTATTTCATAGCATCTGCCTGCTTTCTGACCTCTGCATCAAGCTTACGCTCCTTGATCGCGATCTCCTTTTCCGCAAGCTCTGCTTCCTTTTCTCTGCGTGCTATATCGGCACCGACCTTAGCGATCTCAACGATCTTACGCTGGTTCTCTTGCTGGATGAGGTATGCCGCATCCGCCTCTGCGCGCTTTGTATCCGAGCGCACCTTCATGTCCGCCTGCTGAACTGCGAGATCTGCATCCTGTGCAGCGATCATCTTTTCGGACTCAACCTTAACGGCATTAGCCTCCTGTTGAGCCTGAGAGGTTGCTATTGCAATATCGCGCTGAGCATTCGCCTTTGCGATCTGCGCGTTCTTTCTGATCTGCTCAACGTTGTCGATACCCATATTCTCGATAGTGCCTGCGGCATCCTTGAAGTTCTGGATATTGAAGTTTACTACCTCGATACCGAGCTTTTCCATATCGGGAACAACGTTCTCGGTTATCTTCTTCGCAACGCCCTGACGGTCCTGAACCATTTCCTTAAGTCCTACAGAGCCGACTATTTCACGCATATTACCCTCAAGAACCTGTGTGACAAGGGCGATAAGCTCCTGGCGTGTCTTGCCGAGAAGTGACTCTGCCGCGCGCTCGAGAAGCTCGGGAGAGGATGATATCTTTATATTCGCAACGCCGTCTACGGTCACGTTTATAAACTCGTTTGTAGGAACAGCTTCGCTGGTCTTGACGTCGACCTGCATAACGCTGAGAGAAAGCTTATCCACACGGGTGAGGAAGGGCAATCTCCAACCGGCACGTCCTATGAATATTTTTCTTTTACCGAGTCCCGATACTATGTAAGCGGTATCCGGGGGCGCTTTGAGGTATCCTGCCGCAAACAGGGCAACGGCAAGAACGATGGGAATAAAAATCCACCACATAATTTTTCTCCTTTTAAATTATTGTTCGGAAGGTCTAGCGTTGGCATAAATACCATAGAAGGCTTGAAGTCCCGTCCGTCAATTTTATTATAGCATCGACAAAGGATAATGTCAATGCCCCGCGCGTAAAATCAATATGGAATCCGCGTCAAACGGATATGGAATACCAAGCGGACGCATCCGGGAAGCGGCAAGGCGATCGGCGCACTTTGGCAAAGCCTGTGTATATTCCGGGGAAAGGCTACGCCTGTCGGACGGGGTGACGCTTTCGCGAGGATTCACATATACTTATAACAGCCGATGCTTTTTTGCGGCGTAAGATGTACCGCGCATCGGCAGGTCAAGCCGATCTCAGCCGAGCGAGCCTCGGCTTCGGCTGACCATATCTCGGCGCGAGCGCCGAGGGAAGGCTGTGATATTTTATGAATATCCATATTTACGGTCTGGATCCGCGGCTTCGGTTCTGCAGAGAAAAACTGCTCTCGGAGCTGGGCGGCTTTGCCGGGGATATGCTTATCTTACCGATACCCTCTACCCGTGACGGAAAAACCGTCCTCGGAACGGATATGAGCTTCGCCGATATTATCGGTGAATTTTCTCCCGGAACGGTAGTTGCCGGCTATTCGTTGCCAAAGGAGGTAAGGGCGCTGATCTCAAAGAGCGGTATGACGTCGGTGGACGTCAGCCGCGACGAGGAGCTTCTGCTTGCGAATGCCGACCTCACCGCAGTGGGAACTGTCGGCAGGATACTCACAGAGGAGTCTGTGGCACCGTCGGGACTGTCTGTCGGAATAATCGGATATGGCAGAATAGGACAAAGGCTTCTCTATATACTCTCCTTCCTGGGTGCCGGGATAACCGTATTCACCTCCAAAGACGAGGTGAAGCGGGATCTGTGTATGCTGGGCATCTCGGGTGCCGACTCGACCTCGCTCGACACGGCGGGGTGTGATGCGTTTTCCGGACTCGATATACTCATAAACACCGCACCGGCAAAGCTCATATCAGACTCTGTCAGGATCCCCGAGGGGCTTCGCATCATCGAGCTGGCATCGGGAGAAAATATGCCGCGCGGTATAAATTATGAGCGATTCGCCTCTGTTCCTGCGGTGATGTATCCGAAAAGCGCGGGAGAGGCGCTTGCCGCTTCGATTTTGCGTATGATCGGAAAACCGAAACTACAATAAGGCTTTATATACGGAGATGACGATATGATTGGATATGCTCTGTGCGGCTCCTTCTGCACGTTGAAGGATTCGCTGAGGGTGCTCGGTGAGCTGGCTCGCAAGGGATACGAGATCCAGCCCATAATGAGCGAGAGGACGTATGAAACCGACACAAGATTCTATAAGTGCGAGGACCTCAGGAGTAAGGTCAGGGAATTGACGGGCAGAAGCATCATCCACACCGTTCGGGATGCCGAGCCTCTCGGCCCGTCATCTCCGCTCAGCGCGCTGATAATCGCGCCCTGTACGGGAAATACTCTTGCGAAGCTGGCAAACGGTATAACCGACTCCGCCGTAACGATGGCGGCAAAGGCGCATCTGCGCTCAGACAGGCCGCTCCTTATCGCCGCTGCATCAAACGATGCCATGTCGCAGAATCTTTCGAATATCGGCAGACTTATAACCAGGCGCGGAGTCTATTTCGTGCCTATGCGCCAGGACGATCCGCGAGGCAAGCCGTATTCTCTTGTTGCCGATTTTGACCGAGTCGAGGAGGCTCTTTCTGCTATGAAGGAGGGAAGGGTGCTTCGGCCTATGTTCGTGTAGCACGCCTACGGCTCCCGCGGGTTGCTTCATTTAAGAGTACCCCAAAAAGGCTGCTTCATTTCGGTGCACCCCCTTTTCGTTGGGCTGCACCCTGATGATGCAGCTTTTTTTGTTCGCCTGAGCTCAAGTGACACAGACTCATTCTCTATGCTGTCAGCATGCGCGCGATATAAGCGGCCGATACCTATTGACAACCGCTTGGTTTTGGTATATAATGAAAATGGATTTATATGCGCCCGTCCGGATTATTGCCTGTAAACGGTATTGGGTGCTTTGAAATTCGCTATCACTTTTTTAAAAACAGGAGGATTTATGTTCGGAAAAATAAAAACAGCTTTCATACCTCTTATACTTTTTGTAGCCCTGCTTACAGTAGCTGTTATCGGTGTGACCGTATATGCAGAGGGCGAGGAAAGTGCAGTCGGATTCACCGTTTACGATGACACAATGACCGAGAAAAGCGAGCTTTCCGGTGAGAAATTTGAAGATCTGCGCGCTGCGCTTCCCCTTCTTTCTGACGGAGATACCGTAGTTTTGAATAGCGATTTGAGAATGACGGGAACGCTGGGATTTATATCAAGCGCCGAGGCACCGAGAACTATAAATCTCGACCTTGGAGGCAACGCGCTCTATGCGCTTGAAAAGATTAATCTGATAAGTGTAAAAGATTACACAACTCTTAACGTATATTCCTCGCTCCCCGGCGGTGAAATATACGGAACAAACGTTGAAAATATAAGTCTTGGCGGTAATATTTTCACCATAGGCGGCGAATCGGCCGTTATTAATTCGGGAAAGTTTACCGTAGGAGATGTGACTTATCCCGGCGAAAATCTGACCACCTACTCCTCCTGTCTGATAGACCTTATAATGACGGCGGACGGAGGGCGCCTTTGCGATGAGAACTGTGCCGTTAATATAGACGGAGGAAATTACTATAGCATAATCCACGATTATTCGGGCTTTATCGTACCCAGATGCGGCAAGGCAACCCTCAATATCAGGCATGCGAACATCGTTATGATGGACGTAAGAGCGCTGATAAATTCGGCAGGACCCGAGACCGTGTTAAATATTGAGGACTGTGTTTTGCTTCAGGCGGACGGTGCTTCTCAGAAGATCTTCAACAGCGCGGTAGGTAAGGTCGTATTCAGAAACTGCATCTCAAACTTTGTGCTCGGCTCTGCCGAATCCTCATCTGAAGGTGTTGTTGAGCTTGAGGGCAGAAACGTCTTTGCAAACTCGGATGAAGCGAATATGTCTCTTATAAAATCCGACACGCCCCTGGTCAAGGTAATAACCAAGAATGAATACGAGCTTCACGGCGGCGGAAAGACCGTAAGGTATCTTGACGGATTTTCGAATTGGAATTATTATGAAAAGAGAATGGATGTTATCCCCGCGCCCGTCCGTTACGTGAGCGAGGATGATGTGCAGAAATACACCTTCAAGAAGGATAAGCAGTCGATCACTCAGCTTTGGGCAAAGGACGAAGATCCCGATTTCCCTTATGCCGTTCCCGGCAATAAGGAGGAGGGCGTGTACAAATATGACTGGCAGATGAGATATCAGGAGGATGGAAGCATCCTCTACGTTGTAGCATGTGTATATGACGGTCCCCTGCTTGTCAGCGTAAGCGAAAACGAAGGTCTTTTCCTGAATGTTTATTTCCCTGCGAGCTTTGATGACGAGGGCGTCATCAATTACAGCGGAGTTAAGGTGGACGGCGAGGTGTGCGCAAGCGATGACTGGCACAGAGCCGAAAAGAACGGCGAGAAATACATATGCCTCAGCATAGAAATAGATGCCGACGATTATTCGCACCGATATGAGCTTGAGGTGCAGATGTACTTCAGTGCCGAAATTTCGACCAACACGTTATGGTATCTGAGCCTTGGCGGATATATAGACCGCGTGCTTGCTACCGAGCCTGACGGTATCTATTCCGCAGAGGATTACGAATTCGTGCGCGGTCTTTCCTCTTACCTTGAATAATAGCGGTGCTATCGGGGCAAATATTCTTTGAGAATATGCTTTGACGTCGGGCGGGATCCGACCGATCCCGGAAAATGAATCACCGGTAAAAGTCACCGCGTTGATAGTTTTATACAAAGCTTTTTGTCAATATTATATAACACAAACCGACTTATTTTATATTATGCGCGATTTTCTGTAGACAACTCGCGT
Organism: Oscillospiraceae bacterium; assembly: GCA_015064555.1. Classification (GTDB taxonomy): domain Bacteria; phylum Bacillota; class Clostridia; order Oscillospirales; family CAG-272; genus UBA1740. The sequence continues at coordinate 31,988 of SVRZ01000001.1, read as the reverse complement.
TTGCAATGTTATAATGTAAAATGGACGTTTTAAAAAGCAACGGAGCTTTTTGCGCCGTTGCTTTTTTAAAACCCAAAACATATTCGGGTACAGCCCGAAAGAAAAAGGAGCAGAATTATGAGACTCATTAAATTCATCTCGGTCTTACTGATCATCGTTTTGGTCATTATGATCCCTGTGAACGTTGTTGTCAGACTCTTTGACAATACACTTTCTCTTCTTGTTCCCGGTAATACCTTCTGGGAGCTTGAAAATGCGGACAAGACGGCAATATACTTCAAGGGCGATTATGCCTCTGAGGCCGACAGAATAGCCGCAGGTAACGCGCTTTGCTACGAGGTAGAAGCAGAAGGCGCGGCACTTCTTCTCAATAACGGCGCGCTTCCTCTCAAGAGCGGAGCTAAGGTCAGCACACTTTCCACGAACTCTGTGAGCCTGACATACGGCGGTACCGGATCGGGTAACGTTGATGCATCCAAGGCAGACAATCTCAAGGCGGCACTTGAAAAGTCAGGTCTTACCGTGAATCCCGTTCTTTGGGATTGGTACGGCAGCAAGGATGCCGAATCGCTCATGGAAAAGATAATGGACGAGGCAGGTGCATCCGAGGGCGAGAGTGCGGTTCTTGCAGGACAGGCACCCATCGTTGAGATCGACATTGACAAATATCCCGAAAACGTAAAGAATTCCATCTCCGAGTACGGCGATGCGGTTATCATTACCTTCTCCCGTGTAGGCGGCGAGGGTTACGATTGCTCCTTCCCCGGCTACGAAGGACAGAAGAATGCTCAGAACTATCTTGAGCTTGACGAGCGTGAAAGAAAGCTTCTTCAGTACGCTACCGATCTTAAGGCGGCGGGTAAGGTTTCGAGCGTTGTGGTTCTTATCAACACCTCCAACGCTCTTGAGGTAGACTTCCTCAAGGATTACACCGTTGACGCTTGCCTCTGGGTAGGTGGACTCGGTATCGCGGGCACCAATGCGGTTACCGATATCCTCGCAGGTAAGGTAAATCCCTCGGGTAGCCTTGTCGATACCTATTGCTACGATAACTTCACATCTCCCGCTATGCAGAACTTCATAGCTATGACCTACGGCGGATTCAACGCAGATGATCCTCAGATCCCCGAAAATGCTTCCACCTATATGGTATATCAGGAGGGCATTTACGTAGGCTACAAGTATTATGAAACCCGCTATGCAGATGCCGTTATGGGCATGGGCAATGCAGGCGATTATGCTTCAAAGTACGGAAACGAGGTTGCATTCCCCTTCGGATACGGCCTTTCCTACACCACCTTCACCTACAGCGATATGACTGTTGAGAAGGCTACCAACGCATACGGCGAGACTTGCTACAACGTAAGCGTTAAGGTCACCAATGCAGGCTCTGTTGCAGGCAAGGAGACCGTTCAGATCTATCTTTCCTCTCCCTACACTCAGTACGATATTGATAACGAAATAGAGAAGGCTGCAGTTCAGCTCATAGGCTTCGGCAAGACCGCAGTTCTTGAGGCGGGCGCATCCGAGGTGGTTACCGTTCAGGTAGACGAGCGCGATATGGCGGCTTACGATGCCAAGGGCGCAGGCACCTACATCATTGATGCGGGAACCTATTACCTTACCGCGGCTACCGATTCTCACAATGCTGTGAACAACGTTCTTGCCGCAAAGGGCTACACCGCCGCTAACGGTATGGACGGCGAGGGCAATTCCGCACTCGTTTACAACTGGGATATGGTATTTGATTCCGTTACCTATTCCACCTCTCTTAACGGAACTAAGATCGAAAATCAGCTTCAGGATGCAGATCCCAACGTATACTTCGGTGAGAACACCGTTACCTTCCTTTCGAGAAACGACTGGACGGGAACCTGGCCCACCGAGAGTGTTAAGCTGAACCTTGTTGACAGCATGGTTACCGAGCTCACCGAGGGCCGCTGGGCTACTATGGGTGAGAAATACTTCACCGTTCCCGAGGAATGGAAGAATATGCCCGTGCTTGATGCAAAGAACGGACTTACCCTTTACGATATGTTCGAGATGGACGAGGATAATGACGGCGTTATGGCGGCTAAAGATTATGACGATCCCGCTTGGGATAAGCTCCTTCTGAACGTAACCATCGACGAGCTTATCAAGATGGGTGACTGCTTCCACTGGCGTCAGCCCGTAGCATCGGTAAGTGCTCCCGGCTCGCGTGACGAGAACGGTCCTCAGGGACTTACCGTTTCGCTCTTCGGCTCCGGTCTCGGTGCGGAGGCTACCGCATTTACCTCCGAGGACGTTATGGCGGCAACCTTCAATCTTGATCTTATGTATGAGGTTGGTAAGATGATAGGTAACGACTGTATAGATGCAGGTGTTTCCTGTCTTTACGGCCCCGGCGCAAACACTCACCGTACTCCCTATGGCGGACGTAACTTCGAGTATTACTCCGAGGACGGCTTCCTTTCCGGTGAGATGGGCGGTATCGAGGTTAAGGGTATCCGCTCCAAGGGTGTTGACGTTGTTATGAAGCATTTTGCTCTTAACGATTGCGAGCAGGACCGCCTTGGTCAGGCTGCATGGATTACCGAGCAGGCTGCACGTGAGATATATCTCAAGGCATTCCAGAAGGCACTTGAGGAGAACGACGGTCTCGGTGGCGTTATGACCGCTTACACCCGTTGGGGCACCACCTGGTCGGGTATGCACCAGGGACTTATGTCCGGCATTCTCCGCGGAGAGTGGGGTAACAGGGCTATGTCCATCACCGACAACATCCTCGTTACCTACTGTAACGGTGCCGATGCGGTTCTTGCCGGCGGTGTTACCTGCTTCGATGCTATGCTTCCTTACGCTGTAAACGCACTCAAGGGTGCAAAGGATGATCCCGTTGTTGTAAATGCCATGGTTGAGGCTATGCATCACAACCTTTACACCATCATCAATTCTGCGGCTATGAATGAGGTCGGCCCTGACACCGTGGTTCATGCCGTAACACCCGGTATTATCAATACCGTAACCTATGCTACGATTGCTATAGGTGTGCTCGCTGTGCTGTTTGTTGTTATCAAACGCAAGCTTGACGATTAATTATAAGACTTATCTGAATTGAAAAATCCCCCTGTCCGCGGTCTATTCTTGCACAGTAGGGCAGGGGGGATTCCTTATCGAATGGAGCTTTTATGAGAAAAGAGCAGCTTATAAACGAAAATTGGCTTTTCCGCTATCACGACGGTACGGAGAAGCAGGTGAATATTCCTCACACATGGAACAACAAGGACGGCCAGGACGGCGGCGACGATTATTTCCGCGGCAGCTGTCAATACGAAAAGGTCTTTGCCGCGCCCGAGCTTTCGGAAAACGAAAGGCTTTATATAGAGTTTTCGGGAGTTAATTCGACGGCGAAGGTCGTGCTGAACGGAAGCGCCGTCTTAATACATGACGGAGGCTATTCGACCTTCCGCGCGGATATTACAGATCTTCTTTCGAAAGAAAATCATCTTCTCGTTGAGGTTGATAACTCGAAGAACGATAAAATATATCCGCAGAAGGCAGATTTCACCTTCTACGGTGGAATATACCGCGATGTCAAGCTTGTCAGCGTGAACCGTTATCACTTCGACATGGATCATTTCGGCGGCAGGGGGCTTGCCGTATGCCCGCGAGTAAAGGAAAAGGATGCCGAGGTATGGGTAAGGAGCTGGCATAACGCCGAGTCGGGCGAGGTCAGGATAATACTCAAGGATGCCGATGGGAATACCGTTGGAGAGGGAAGCGGAACCGATACTACCGTGAAGGTTGAAAACGTGCACCTGTGGCAGGGAATCGAGGATCCTTATCTTTACACCTGTGAGGCTGTTCTTTCGGTAGACGGCACCGAGACCGACCGCGTCAGCTGTCGCTTCGGAGCAAGATACTTCCGCGTTGACTCCAAGGAGGGCTTCTTCCTTAACGGAAGGCCGTATCCCTTGCGCGGTGTCTGCCGTCATCAGGACCGTAAGGGAATAGGCAATGCGCTCACAAAGGAGCATCACGATGAGGATATGGCTATGATACGCGAGGTGGGAGCAAATACTATCCGCTTGGCGCATTATCAGCACGATCAGTATTTTTACGATCTTTGCGACGAATACGGTATGGTGGTGTGGGCTGAGATACCCTACATCTCCGAGCATATGCCAAGCGGCAGAGAAAATACCGTAAGTCAGATGAAGGAGCTTATAACCCAGTGCTACAATCACCCCTCGATCTTATTCTGGGGACTCTCAAATGAGATAACCATTTCCACCAAGGATAAGAAGGATATGCTCGATAATCACAGGATGCTGAACGATCTTGTTCACGAGATGGATCCCGACAGGTTGACTACGCTTGCCTGCTATGCGGTCTGCGGTCCGTTCAACCCCGTGGCGCATATTTCCGATCTCGTAAGCTGGAATCTGTATCTCGGGTGGTACACCCCGTTCATGTGGCTTAATAACCTATGGGTGGACTTCTTCCACGCGGTATACCCGAACAGACCGTTGGGCTATTCCGAGTACGGCTGTGAATGTATGCCGAATCTTCATTCCTCGCACCCTGTGCGCGGAGATCAGACCGAGGAGTATCAGTGCAAGTATCACGAATTTATGCTGAGATTCTTCGATAAGCGCCCGTTTATGTGGGCTACGCATCTTTGGAACATGTTCGACTTTGCCGCCGATGCCAGGAATCAGGGCGGCGAGCCGGGAATGAATCATAAGGGGCTTGTCACCTTCGACCGTAAAACGAAGAAGGACAGCTTCTATCTCTACAAGGCGTGGTGGTCAAAGGAGCCCTTTGTTTATATCACGGGCAGGCGCTACGTTGACAGAGCCGAGAGTAAGACCAATATAAAGGTATACTCCAACTGCTCTGAGGTAACACTTTATGTAAACGGAGAAAAATACGAAACAAAGGTCGGTGAAAAGGTCTTTAACTTCCGCATTCCCCTTGTCGGTGAGTGTGAAATAAGGGCATCTGCCGGCGAGCTTTCGGATACTATAAAAATACGTCGGGCAGAGAAAAAGAACCCGGCATATAAGCTCAGCAAAAAGAAGGCAGGCGGAGGCAACTGGACCTGATAACCCACATGGTGTGTCGGGAATCGGTGCTTTGCGGCATTTATTAAAACTTTTTTACAAGAGCTTATTCCAAGAAAGGTGATATTGATATGAACGAAAATCAGGGCACTAACCGTGCCAAGCTTTACCAGCTTGCCCTGTTCCCGATGAACAACGGTGCGACTAACGTGTATTTCGTGCTCATACTGAGCTATATCGCAACCTTCGGTAACAAGGTTCTCGGGCTGGCTATGGTCTTTGCATCCTTTATGGTTACGGGAATGCGCGTATTTGATGCGATAACCGATCCCATAATAGGTGCGATAATGGACAAGACCGACGGAAAGTTCGGTAAATTCCGTCCGTTTATGGTCATCGGAAACCTCATTATGGCGGTATCCGTGATAATTCTTTACGTAATAACACCTCTTATCCCCGCATCTGCTATGTGGCTTCGCTACGTGCTCTTTATTCTTCTTTACGCGGTATGGGTAATAGGCTACACCCTCCAGACCTCGGTTACGCGCTCTGCGCAGCCGGTCCTGACGAATGACTCGAATCAGCGTCCCTTGTTTACCATATTCAACACGGTGGCATCGCTTGTGGGAATGGGAGCTATGCAGTTTATCGCTCCCATAATCGCAGGTAACGGTGTTGCGGGCGACTATAATGCGACCTGGTTTGCCATTATGACTCCCATCGGGGTAATCATATCGGTTATACTTACTGCCCTTGCCGTTATAGGCATCTGGGAAAAGGACCGCACCGAGTATTTCGGAATCAGTGGAAAGCAGGAGCAGATCAAGCTTCGGGAATACGTTTCTATAGTCAAGAATAACAAGCCGCTTCAGCGCCTTATGGTAGCAGGCGGCGGATGCAAGCTTGCTCTCTCTATTGCGACCAACGTTACCGTTCTTTGCATGCTCTACGGCTGCATGACTCAGTTCGGCACTCACATAGACGCAGGAAGCATCGTATCGGACAACCACTACGATAACCTCTATCTTATAATGATGGTTCTCGGCTATGTTTTCTCGGCGCCCTTCTTCCTTCTTACCGTACGTACCTCGCAGAAGCACGGACAGAAGCGCTCGCTTATGACTTACGTTGCAGTGGCGTTCCTTTGCTACATCGGAGTGTTTGTGCTCCTTCTGCTCTGGAGATTCGGCGAGCCTCAGTGGAACCTTTCTATATTTGAAGGAAAGCTCTTTGGCCCCGACTTCAAAATAACGATAAATCTTTACACGGTTCTGTTCATTCTCTTCTTCGGAGTAGGCTACGGTGCGTATTACGCAACTGCGGATATGCCTATCCCGATGGTTGCCGACTGTGCAGATTACGAAACCTACAGATCGGGTAAATTTATCCCCGGCATTATGGGAACTCTCTTCAGCCTTGTGGATAAGCTTGTATCGAGCCTTTCCGCGACTGTCGTTTCTATAGCACTTCTCTTTATCGGTGTGAACGATCTTCCCACAAAGATGACTCCCTATGCGGATGGCATGAGAGGCGTTGTTATAGTTCTGTTCTGCCTTATCCCCATGCTCGCGTGGGCGCTCACTCTTCTTGCAATGAAGGGCTACTCGCTTGACGGCAAGCGCTTAAAGACCATTCAGGCTGTGAATGCGGCGCGCAAGGAGGCTGTTGCCGGCGGTATGACTATGGAGGAAGCGATGACTACCATCACCGATGAAACTGTCGGTGCAGAGGCTTAAGATAAAAAAGTATCACAGGCAAAAGTGATACTGCCATGATTTGAATACGAAAGACGGCATATCTTCACCGGGGCTTCGGTGCTGATATGTCGCCTTTTGTTTACAAATATTGATTTTTAAAAGCAATTTATCGGCATAAGATATTTATCCGTGTTTATAATCTCTTGCGTATATGTACAGCTTTCGGAGGCTTGTGAGAGTTTATATCTCGATAATATCGCCATCGGTAACGCTGATGACGGTATGCGATGCGGAAAGTCTTTCCTTCGCCACCGAGAGATGCTCCTCTGTGTTACGGAAGGGGCACACGTGAGTGATGACGATCTTCGGCGCGAGGATGCTCCTCGCTCTCGATATTATCCTTTCCTCAGACCAGAGCGGATGCGCCGCCTCGGTTATGAGAAGGTCGAGCCTTTCGCAAAACGCGATCTCGGGCATATCCGAAAGATCAACGCGCAGATCGCCCGTGATGAGCGCGCGCTTGCCCTCGGATTCTAAGAGAAAGGCGTGCGAATCGGGACAGTGCTCGGTCTTTATAGCCGTGATCTTCATAGCACCGTCATCAAAAATGGTGCCCTCGGTGTATCGCGTAAATCTGACACGGTGTCCTTCGCCGTCATCCTTTTTTCTGCTTCCGCCGGTCTTGGGCGGGATGAATTTATCTGTGCCGTGCTCGCTTTCATCGCCAAAGAGAAAATATCTCATAGGTGCGAAGGGGAAGTTTTCGGGGCCGAAGACGTTTATCCTGATACCGCCAAATTCGTTGAAGCATTCGATCTGGTTCATAAACTCAACAAGTCCGAGAAAATGATCGCAGTGCGAGTGAGTTATAAATATGCCGCTAAGAGACGCGAGGTCTACCTCGCGCTCGCGAAGAAGCTTCATAATCGGAGCACCTGCGTCGATAAGATAGCTCCTTTTCCCCGATTCAACGAGTATCGAGGAGGTGAAGCGATCCTTTTCTGTTATTCCATGGCTAGTGCCTAAAAACGTAAATTTCATAAAATCATATCCTTTCATGCTCAGTATTGACGCTGAGCGATATCCCATAGCTTCTTGTCGATCTTAGCTATTTTCTTGTCCAGCCTTGCGATTCGCTTTTTCTGCTTATCAATAAGCTCGAGACGGCGCATGCGGTGAAGCACTGCAAGGAGTATCATATAAGGATACATCGTATAGAAGTAGAAGTCGAAGTTATCGAGCATGCTTGAAAGTATGGTTATGCCGAAGGTCATACCGATGATAAGCTTGTCGAAGCTCGGGCGCGTAATAAGCGGAACGAGCGACCTGAGACGGTAATAGCCGAAGGCGATAAAGCCCACGATGCCCATAGCCGAAAGAAGCTCAAATATAGTGTTATGCGCCATTGTGGGAAGGAAGTCAGCCGCGAGCTCGATTTCGGGCTTGCCGAAGCCGAAGAAGCCTGTTCCGAATATCGGTGAGCGCTTGAAATTATCAACCGCCTGATCCCAGAGGTCGAATCTTCCGTTGTTTGAAAAGCCCTTCATAATAAGCTGCCTGAAGAGCTCGTAAAGGCGATTGTAGAATAAGAAGAGCACAAAGAAGGCTATAACGCACACGACCGAAAGAGATGCTCGGAAGAACTTTTTTCGCTCGCCGTAAAGACAACCGACGATTATTCCGAAGCCGAGCGCCAGTGTAGCCCAGATGATAGCATTTCTTGAAAGCGTCATTACCGTTCCTGCCCAGGCTATGAAGGCGGTGACGTAGTAAACGGGGTAGTATCGGCTCTTGACGGCGCCCCTTATAAGCAGAGGTATCATTAAGGCGATAGAGTATCCTACGGGGTTGTTTATGCCCCATCCGAGGCACATATATACCGAGAACAGATATCCAAGTCCGACAAGGAGATCCTTTCCCTCGCGCACGTAAAGCAGCACGAGCTGAGCGAATATTATGAGGGTTATAAATATAGCAACGTAGCAGAGGTAATCAAGTATGCTCTTTGTATCCTCTCCCTCAAGACCGTAATAGAAAAGGTAGAAAAGATAGAAGTATATGAGCACCTCGCAAAGACCGAATATAAGAGTTGCGGGAGTCCATTCGGGCGAGAGCACACCGTTGAGAATGAATGCCGCAGAGAGGAAAATCAGCGGATAAATGAGCGGCGCTTTTTCACCCTTTGTCCTCGGAATAACGTTCTTCACGGTGTATACTATCAGCGATATAACTATCAGTGCGGCAAGACAAGCGAGCCAAAGCGTCCTATGAGGGGCTTTATAATAATCCGACCAGGTTGGTGCCCCGGGAGTGTGCTGAAGGTTTAATTGGTAAATAAATGTTAGCAAAAACGGGATGAAAAACTTAATACTCTTGCAAACCCAGAGTCCTAAGCATCCCAAAACGGTGAACAAAGTTCCGAGATAAAGCTCGGTTCCTGTTGCGTGGCCGACGAATACTATTACCGCAAGGATCGGAACGAGCGCGCGCCCTTCAAGGAAACGCTCGAATCCCCCTTTTTCTGTTTCGCATCCGCGCTCTGCCGAGGCGGGAGAGTATCCCTCTTCGGTTGCTCTTATCCTCTCGTCTGTGAGCTCTGTGCGCCTTGCTCTTAGGTGCTTTTTGCCCGGCATATCTGTGTTGCCTCCTTTTATGGCTACCGATGGGTGGTATGTGTTGTAGAAAAGACTCGCACCCTCGCTGTTATCTTTATCGGGAGGTCCGATGTGAGAGCAGAGGTCTTATGCTCTCGCGGCAGGCTCGTCCCTCTTCTTAGTATTATATAATAATTTGTTGTTTTTGTCAATGACATATGCCGATTTTCGGAAAATGTGGTTGACACGGCGGCAAAATGATGGTAATATATTTTAGTAACAGTAAACGCGAACTCCGGATCGGATGCGTTTTACGTTGGATACGGCTGAAGAAAAGGATCGGAGATTAAAATGATTTCGGAATTTGAAAAGAACCTTCCTGTGATCGAAAAAATAATAGGATATACCTTCAAGGATAAGTCGCTTATCAGACAGGCATTCACCAGAGCAAGCTTCTGCAACGAGGCAAACGTGCATACAAGTGTCGGGTTTCAATCAAACGAGGTGCTCGAATTCTTTGGTGACAGCGTGCTTTCCGCCGCCATAGTCACAAGTCTGATAAGAGAAAAGACTGTTCGCTATGAGAAGGGAATAAAGACCGAGCTTGACGAAGGCGACTTTTCAAATATCCGCTCTAATCTTGCAGATAAGAAGAACCTGTCGGAAAATATAAAGCGGCTCGGACTCCAGAAGTATTTCATAATGGGCGAGGGCGACATGAAGCTCGGCATTGAAAACGAGCGCTCGGTCATGGAGGACCTTTTTGAGTCTATAATAGGTGCGATATATATAGATTCGGCATTCGATATGACGGCGGTGATAAAGTCTGTTTCTATAATGTTGGACCTCTCCGAATACCTTCGCGCAGCTGCTGCTCCGACGAGGAGCTATAAGAATCTTTTGCAGGAGTGGTGCGCGGATAAAAAGCGCCGTATGCCCCAGCCTGTGTATGAAAAGACAAATGAAAGCGGTCCCGATCACGATAAGTGCTATACCTGTGTATGCATTGTCGGTGACAAAAGACTCGGCGAGGGGAAGGGGAGAAGTCTGAAGCTCGCAGAGGCGGCTGCCGCAGAGGCGGCGTATCGGGCGCTTGTCAAGGGAAAGAAAAAGCATTAAGCAGGAAAGCACCGACGTATTCGGGAGAGATCAAATTTTCTCTCTTGAATCCTCGGTCTTTGACACATCGGGATATGGCTTCATCCGAGGCCGCACAAGAAGAGCGAAGATTCCGCTATGACGCGGTTTTTCGCTCTTTTTTGTTATTTTGTGTTTTTTGAAAATTAAAGGAAGCGGCGTTGTGGAGTAAAAATCGCACCGTCTATCGCGAATAATGATAATATATATTTACAAAATGATCAAGAATTCATTGTAAATGTCTTTATTATGCAAACATTTAGTTACAATGCAAAAAGAGCTGCAAGCTCGGTACTTATCTTTAAAAAAGCTTTATGCCGGAGATATCGGTACAAAAATGACAGGTAGCAGAGAATCGGTTTTTTGTTGATTTCTTTGCGCAAAAATTCAATGTTAACAAACATTTACTTTTATGCGGCAAAAATGAAAAATTCCTTCATTATATTATATAGGTGTTGAAATTTACACTTGTCACACCCTTTTTTCATATCTTTACACGCCCCCACACTAAGTCAAAAAAACTACAAAATTACAAAATATGGCAAAAAATACGTTATTTTTGCAATAAACTGCATAAATTCGATATGGGTCATTTATGCATATTGCTGTTTTTCACTCAAAAGTATTGAAAAATATATAAAAGTATGCTAAAATCTTTTTAATATAAGAATGCGTGCACGCGCGATGCGCGTTATACTTATAAAATAATTATTTATTATTTATATTATTAAGTTACGAGCATTTCTGCTCGATTCACATATACGGGCGCCGGCGCATATACTTATTCGGGTGGTCGCGCCCAAAATCAAAAGAGCAAGACCTGATGATAACAGAAAGGAGGCGGCAATCAGATGTACGGTGAGATCAAATCAACCGGAAAGAAAAGAAAAAAGTCGAGAAGCACAATGAAAAGACTCAGATCGCTCATGCTTGCTATGCCGCTTCTCTTCTGCATGACGATGGTGAGCATCGGATTTTCATCCTGGATAATTGTTGCTCCCTCGGGGATGAATACGACCGCGACAGGTGAGCTTCATTCATACGGTGTCGCTCATTCGACCGATCTCGTTTATCTCTACGGCGACGTTGAGATATTTGATTACAGGGCAGAGAGCTTTGTTGATGCAAGCGGTAACCTGACAGATTCGGGAAAGATATCGGTTACCTACCGCATAAATCTTGCAAATTGCAAGTCAAGCTTTGGAAATGATTGGAACGGCAGTCTTGACCTGCACCTTTCGCTTCTTGCGAAAAACGTCAGGGATGTTAATGACGGTAAGCTGTTCAATACCTCGATGAATAACACCATCGCGCACGATGCATATAAATATTCGTACGCGATAACGGCAACGGTTGATGGGGCGAGCAAAACGATAACAAACATCGAAGGCAAAATACTTAATATAGACACAACTCTTACAGGGCTTGCCTCCACCGGCACGAAGGATATCAAGGTGGTGTATACCTTCTCGATACCAAAGAATCTTACGGGATCTGATATTCCGGCAAACTTCAGGCATTGTCTTGGCAGATATCTCCGGGAGGCAAGCGGAGATAAGGCGGGCACCGAATTTGTGTCCACAGCATGGGTGGAAAAGACCAACTGAGAGCTATATAAACAGTCGAAAATCTAAGAAAGGAGCAGCAGCCTATGAGAAAGCATCTCTCGCTATCGCTTTTGGCGGTGGCTATAACGGCACTTCTGTTATCGGTAATCGGCGCTTCCTCGTGGCTGATTGTCAAGTGGAATAACAAAACGGTTACCACGAATCCGGATAGTGTACCGAGCGTTACACTTCCTCCGGTAGATACGAGTGCATCCTTCACGACCTCTAAGATCTATGACGGTGAAAAGGTCGCTCTCGCGCTCACGGACGCGGGTAAAATAGTCTACGGAATAACAAGCGGTAGCTTTGATGATTATTTCGAGGCAGAGCTTTACGCCTACACTCTGCGTGATGATAGCGGATACGATAACCCGACGCAGGGAAAGCTCGCGAGCGCGAACGTTGCGCAGGCGGGTATATACGCGGGCAAGCATTATTATAAAATAATTGAGAAAGCAACAGGTCAGGTCGTTTGCGAGAACCACGTATTCACGGTTGAGAAGCGGGCGCTGACTGTCACCATTCCCGAAAATACGGTGCTTTTTGCGGGAAAGAATGCTCAGATAAGCCTGTCGCTGACCGCTCCGGGTGGATATGCGACCTCGAAGAGTGTCACCATTTCATCGAGAATTTCGGATTACGGACAGCCTGCTACCGTAAACGTTTCCAAGCAATATTACTACACATACTCGGATGTTAATTATTACATAAACACCGACGGTGAGGACGGCTACAGCAAAGCAAACGATAACAAGCTTGCCATTCCGTATACTCTTCTGGGAACGACCTACGCGACCACCTCATCCGGAACCAAATATTATGCCGATATATCCACAGCCCTCGGCGCTGTTACGGCGAGCGGTGCGAAGGTCGTGCCGATGCAGTCCTTCACCTACGGTGGAACGACCTACGCGTCCGGAAACCATTTCAATCATTCGATAACCTCTGACAGCACGGTTGCTGCCGGTGTAACGCTGGAGATACCGACAGTAGATACAAGCAGTACGGCATATGCCTCATACAGTAACGGAAAGCTTGTAAGCACTGCCAGCGGAAATGCCAGAATGACGGCGAACACTACCAAAAATACACTTCACATAGGCGATGGCGCTACTCTCACGAACAACGGAACTATAATAGTTTCCGGTGTTATTACGGGCGGAGGCGCACAGCAGATGTTTAACTCTGTTACCGTCGGTGTACATGCAAAGATATCACTTGCCACGGGCGCTGAGCTTCATAATGCTACGGATTCCTCAAAGATATGGTGCTACGGCTTTATAGACGAGGCGGCAGCGGATAACGGATCCCGCATATGGCTCGAGCGCGGTGACTTCACGAGTATGTTCACAATGATAGAGCATCGAGGCGGATCGACCTTCCTTGGAATGTCGGGCGCTACGGGTGAAGAGCTTTCAAAATACGTTGGTGTAGGAAGAGAGACCGATCCCTATATTGCTAACGTGGAATGCTTCCCCTTCAACCGATTCTTCGTTCAATCGGCGACCGCTAAAATGCGCGTTGAAAGCGCTGCTCAGCTTTACGGATACGTAAACCTCTATGCAGACGGTGTGAATAATGAAACCACCGTTGATCTGCTCGGAAGGCTGGATACCAGTATAATGCAGCTTCAGAACAATGCTGTGGCTGAGGCTAAATTCAATTACAATGAAAGCAATCCCCTGATCAGCCGCATAGATCTTGATATCAAGGGAGATGCCAAGATGAATCCTCTTGTTATATCGTTGAAGATAGAGAAGGATGCATCTATAACTACGGCGATAATCGTCGTTAAGCTTTCGACTGTTGAAGCGCTCTTCCCGCTTTCCTATAACTGGGACGTATCCTTCAATGAGTATGAGAACGGTAATCGCGCTACGATAGATGCTACGGGACAGGGAATCAAGGTCCTGCCCGGAGGAAGACTCACCATAGGTGAGAACGTTATCATGAATGCTTCCTCGATAGCGGTTTACGACTATGAATCAACAAAGATAATTCTTGATCCCACGGGTACTACAAACCACGAGGATTACAACCTGATAGTAGGCACGAAATACAAGCCGGCTGCGGCGCAAAAGGACACTCCCACGAAGGGTAAGTATACAGTTGTTTTAAATGAGAGCGACGGATACCTCGGAATAGAAGGCGAGCTGAGGATTGTAAACCTCGGCGGTGTAGTCAGCCCTATATCAAGCAGCGCGCGCCTGAATGTGAGCGGAAGCAATACCGTCGACTCCCCCGAGATCGTCGGTACCGAGAGCGCAACGATGACTATAACCGTCCTTATAGTCAGCAAGGAAGTAAACTATCTTGCGGCGGTATTCTCAAACGACACTACGACCATCAGCGGTGCTGCAGTTGAAAATGCAGAGGCACTGAATGCCGCAACTCTTATGAGGGCAACCGGCGTTATCTATGACGGTGTAACGCTTGCGCCCTTCAATACCGGCACAGCCTATACGGCTTATAGATCCGGCAGCACGTATTATTGGAGATGCGCGGCAGACAACATAAGGATAACATATAACTCAAATGGCGGAACATCCCTCTCCGCGAAGGATATCGGCGGAATCTATTCGGACGGTCTGGTGCTTGACAGCTCCTATCTGACCGTACCCACCAGGCAGTATTACAAGTTTGGCGGCTGGTATCTCGATGCGGAATTAACGAATCCCGCGGCAAATGCCAGAATATTCGCAGACACAACACTCTATGCTAAGTGGGATGTTATAACCTACAACATCACCTACACGCATAACGGATATACTCCGGCAAGCGATAAGACTGCGGGGCTTCCCACAAGCGTAACGGCACTTGATGAAAACGTAAGCCTTGCTATTGAAGCTCTGATTGATGATTACACATTCGCGGGCTGGTATTCGGGCAATTCAAGAATTGCAAAGACTACCCTTTCCGGAATTGAGTTACTCTCCTACTTCTCCGTACCGAATGAGGATAACGTAACCGTTACCATCCGTGGAGAATGGACCAAGCTCAGGTATTACGTGGTTTACACGTATCCGGACGGAAGCACGACAGAGCAGATCTACGCGGCGACTCAGAGAGAGGAAGCTCCTCTGCCTATCAGCGTGGATGCATATGATATAACAAAGCAGCTTTGCTACGACCATTGGCTCTATAACGGAGCAGAGGTAACGACTCTTGCTGACGTTATCCCTGCGGATGCAGAGGACGGAGCGAGATTTGAGCTTACCGCAGGCTCGTCAGCAAAGAAGGTTCTCAATATAGTGGCAAGCAACGGACTTGGAATAGACATTAACATAACCAACATCTACGTTTCACATCTTCAGTATGCGACTATAATGAACGAATATGTGGCACAGGCAAGTGCATCCGATCTCAACACAGAGATCAGCAAGTACTTCCTCCGCTTCATAGATACCGAGAACGGTAATACCGAGTATGATCTAACCGCAGGACTTAAAAATGAGTACTTCGGAGACGACGGTGCACTTACACTTACGGCAGAATATGCCGATAAGTACGCACTGACCGTCCTGATCGATTCGGGCGCCGCTGCTATCGGAACCAGAGTACAGGTAACGGTTCCCACTATCTACCTGCATGAAAGTCAGATAAGCATGGCGATAAGCGAATACCTCAATATACCCTACCTTGAAAACGCTGAGTCCTATAGAACGATGGCACAGGCACAGGATACGAACATTGCCACATCCAGATTCTTCACCGGATGGAGTAAGGACAGCATCTCGATCTCCGATTTCGTTGATAAGAAGCTTACAGTCGAAGCAACCTTCGGCGATAAGAATATTATCACGGTTACCGGAAGCTCGGGTGCCGGCGTCAATCCTATAACTCTTACAGGAACTGTTTACGTTGTGGAATCTCAGATCGCGGAGGCGTTTGAAAATTATATCAAGCCCTACGAAGCTCAGGCGAAGCAGTATGATCTTGCAAGAGATACCAACAAGTACTTCAGCCGTTGGACTGATTCCTCGGGTGACGAGATAATCGTTATCACGCCGAGTATGTTCACAGACGGTGCACTCACCGTTACCGCGGTATGGGAGAACAAGTACGTTCTCAACATTTCGGGTAACTCGGGTGCAAGCACAAATGCGATAAGCTTCAGCAAGACCGAATATGTAATTCAGAGTCAGATCGAAGCAATAATCATAGAGTATACGAAAACAGCAATTGCTAAGGATGAAGATATCAATGTTACCAGATACTTCTCGCATTGGGAGGTTGGCGGAGTCAAGATTGAAAACGGCGTAGTTCCTCCCGAATTATGGCAGGATAACGTCCTTGATATCTCCGGTGTTTGGGCTGATAAATATCAGCTTCAGGCAATTGCAGATTCCGGAACCGACATTGTCGGCACCAGGGTTCAGTTCACAGGTGCTGTGATTTATCTGAATCCCGAACAGATCAAGACTGCAAAGACAGACTTCATTGATAACCCGTTACCCGGTTCTGACAGCTCCTACTTCTCGATGGCATCCGCACAGGATGACAATACCGCAACCAACAAGTACTTTGGCGGCTGGAAGTTCGGTAGCGCAACTATAGTTACCGATGATGACCTTTACGCACTCTTTGCCGATAATACTTCTGTAGTGCTGGTTGCAAATATGGCAAGCAAGGTCAAGGTTGTACTTAATATTCCTTCGGCATATGGCACGAGTTCACATCGCTGGTACATACACTCTACGAATATTGCACTCAGTGTTATAGACGAATGGGTGAATGAGTACAATTACGACCTAACGTTCCCGGAGTACAGCACTGTATGCTATCTGGATTCAGCGAAGACCGGCCAGATAACCGACAGTCTGACCGTAACCGACTCGGGCGACGGAACGATGACCATCTATCCCGATTGGAAGGAAAAAATAGTTATTGAGGTAATCACAGAGAAGGGTGTAGATGGTGACGCTTCTTCAGGCAAGATTCCTACCTATACGGTAAGACTCAGTCTTGATGGAACCAACGAAATATCCAATACGTCTGTAACCGATAGTGCAGTCAGCACGAAGTACTTCTACGTAATGAGTGGTCAATATGTCAAGATCGAGCCCAGTAATTCAAAATCGCAGAGCGGATTGTCTGCATACGAGCAAATTACCACAGCTAGATCGGTAACCCTTGTCGGTAGTGACGGAAGCTGTATCGCCGCAGGTACTCTTATCACTCTGGCAGACGGAAGCGTCAAGCCGGTTGAGGAGCTTACAATGGATGATGTCCTTCTGGTTTACGACCATGAGAGCGGCAGATTCGTTGAGGCGGGCATCATCTTCATTGAGGATGACGGCTGGATGGAATACAGCATCATCAATCTCAGATTCTCGAACGGAATCGTTACAAGACTTATCTACGAGCACGCGCTCTTTGATATGACGCTCGGCAGATACGTATATATCACCGAGGGTAACTGTGAGGACTTCGTAGGTCACGAGTTCGCTATGGCGGACGGTGACGGATTCACCGCGGTAACTCTCGAGGAGGCTTACGTAACGGTTGAGTACACAGGCTGCTACAGCTTGGTAACCGTATATCATCTTAACTATCTCATCGACGGAATGCTTTCGATACCCGGCGGTATAGACGGTATATTCAATATGTTTGAATATGACAGCGATCTTAACTACGATGCCGAGCAGATGAAGGCTGATATAGAAAAGTACGGACTCTACACATATGAGGACTTCGCGGAGTATATCCCCGAGGAGGTATACAATATGTTCCAGGCTCAGTACTTCAAGATAGCCGTCGGAAAGGGACACATAACCTTCGAAAAGATCGTTGCTTACATTGAGCATTACCTCGTCAAGCACGGTTACGTCTGATCAGATATCAGATACTTCTTCAAATATGCGCACGCGGCGCAAATAATCGCGCCGCGCCCGCGCATGTGCGCACCGCAATCGCGCACTTCAAATCCACGCGCAAATACTTTTAAATAAATCGCACATACCCAAGGCAAAATTCAGTAAACGTCCAAAAGCAAAAAAACAAAAACAAAAAACAAAAAATATGCCCCGGGGTATCGCAAAGCCCCGTGGCGAAAGAAAAGAGGAAAACACTATGACACGCAGAAAAATTAAGACATCACTTGGAATCAAAATCGCAAGCATCGTAGCATGCCTTGCACTCACAGCAGTAGGTTTCGCATCCTGGCTTATCATCAAGCCCGCAGAGCCTGTTGAAACAACCGGCTCGTTTGAGGTCTACACCGTAGAGGATAACGACGTTACCATTACTCTTGTATCCTCTGAAAACACCGCAATCAAGTTCGGTAAGCCGGCTTCCTCGTCGGTTAACAACCCTTGGCTTTATGCAGGAACTGACGTTCAGAACGAGGTTCTTACCGCAACCTTTAACGTTAAGGTTGAGTCGAAGGCAGGCAGCGAAGCAGGCGTTGATCTTGCAGAGATCCTTTCGAATTTCGTAGTTGATTTTGAAATAGTTGACAATGCAGGCAACGCATATGCGGCAGCTACCACCAACGGCTACATAGGTCACACCACCGTTAAGATCGACGGTGCATCGGCTGCAGCTGATGCTATGGAGGTAACCACCAAGAAGGCATTTGATGAGAACAAGGCTTCTCAGGATTTTGTTGTAACCGTAGAATTTTCATGGGGCGGCGACTTCACAAAGACCGAAGAGACCACTCCCTCTAACCCCTACGATTACTTCAACAGCTTCGCTTACTCCACCGAGAAGGCTACAGAGGCAGATGCTGCACTCAGCGGAATCGCCGCTATTTCGGACGTTACCTTCAAGCTTACCTTCAGCACCGAGGGTAATGC
Source organism: Oscillospiraceae bacterium (assembly GCA_015064555.1). GTDB lineage: Bacteria > Bacillota > Clostridia > Oscillospirales > CAG-272 > UBA1740. Next base: position 13,105 of record SVRZ01000001.1, on the reverse strand, counting down.
CTGATCTTAACCCGGATAAAGGAGAATTAAAATGGGATTAACAAGAAGTTCATTTAAGAAGAAGATAATCGTCTTCGGAGTTGCTGTTTTCACAGCACTCGCACTTACCGCAACCGGTTTTGCTACCTGGGTGCTTTCCACATCGGTTAGCAAAAACGCCGGCGGAAACGTTAACGTCGGTATAACCAACGAGGCTAAGATCGGCATCAGCGAGGTTACCTATGTTGATAACAAGAAGGAAATACACTTCGAGCCCCTTGCAGACGATAGCACAGGAAGAGTTCGTTGGGACGGTGAGAATTCCGAGAACCTTGCAGTTGAGTTCTTCGTTGAGCTCACCAATCTCGACGTTGTTGCAACCATCACCATCGATTCGATAATACCCGATGGCGTTCTTGCAGCAGAGACCGCAGGATACATCAAGATTCCTGCATGGGTAAAGAGTCAGGTTTTGATAGTTAACGGTATGAACAGCTCCGATCATTCTCTTGATGACGGCTGGAGCTACAAGGTAGAGGATAGAGATACCGGTGGCGGTTCCACCGTTAAGGTAGGCGTTCTCACCTGCAGACTTGAGTTTGAGTGGGGCGAGAAGTTTAACGGATTAAACCCCAGCGAATATTACGATGAAGATGCTGCGGGAAAGGCAGTTTCCTCGGAGAATGTTAAGCGTGAGCTTGACACTCTCAGAGCTACCGTTTGCGGTGTAAGCTATGACGAGTATATCGCTAACCCTACCGAATATACCGCTCCCGAGTATACAATAACCATAACCGCATCTCCGTAATTTAAGCGACTCGCTAAGTAATGACATCCCTTGAAATAATCGCTCTGCTCGTTTCGGCGGTCGGCGTAGTGGGATTTGCGACGATAATAACACTGTTATATCGCTCCTACGCCGCATCGCTGGTGGCAGAGCTCGAATCGGGGCAAAAGGACGTTGAGCTGATAGAGGACACTATCTGGCAAAATATCGCAAAAAACAGAAGATGGAGTAAGGCATCTGCCGTTATCAAGCAGGTGCTATCCTGTGTCGCGCTTTCGCTTCTGATACCCTTTCTTATACTGTCGGTGGTCAGCAAGCTGAAGAACGGTGTGGTTATGCTCTTTGATAAGGGTATGATAGCAGTCGTTTCGGGCTCTATGAGCCAGAAGCACGAGGAAAATACCTATCTTGCAGGTCTTGACGATCAGATCCCCACCTACGATATGATAGTTGTGGAGAAGGTCGATTCGACCGCCGAGCTGAAAAAATACGATGTTATAGCCTTTGTTAACGATGAGGGAAATAATATTATCCACCGAATCGTTGACATTGAGTACACCGCAGACGGTATAAGATACGTCACGCGCGGTGACTCGAATAATCTCAATGATAAATACCGCCCAACCATTGATGACGTCATCGGTAAGTATACCGGAAAAAGCGTTCATATGGTAGGTCTTTTCGTTATGTTCCTGCAGTCCTATTCGGGTATTCTGACTATGGCTGCTCTGATATATTGCCTTATCATGCTCGATAGGGTGAACGATAAGATATCGCGTGCGGAGGAGGATAGGCTCGCCTTTCTGGAAAGCTCTATTGATTTCAAAAGAGAAACCGTCCCCGATGATGAATTGGAAAGCTCATTTGTTGAAACCGTAAGGTTCAAAAACTTTATTTACACCTTCAACGAGAAAAAATTTATAAGTAAGACAGAGGTTGAGTCCGAGGAGCCGATAAAAGAGGAGGATGCCACAGCAGCGGTATCCGATTCCGAAGTGAAAGCCCGCTCCGGCGAGGAAAAGCCCCCCGATGAGAAGGAGCTATCCGACGGCAAAGATGTCTCTGCTAAGGACAATACCGATGAATAAGGCGTATTGCGCCACACTGTTAAACAATCTTATTTCTATCAGTATCTTACCCACAGGGTAAGACCGGATCGGAGAAAAAAATGTTTCAAAAGCTTATAACGAGAAAGAATCTTATAACGATCTCTCTCGCAGTATTTTACTCAATGATATTGCTGTTTGTCGGAGCCTGCCTCGATGCAAAATCCGGCGTTATCAGCTCTAAGAACCCCATAGCGGGCTTGGGAAGGGCATTCGGCTTCAAGCCGATAGATGCGGGAACCTCTGCATTCCTTTTCCTTGTGCTCGTTGACTTCTACATACTCCTTATGATATGCGCTATCTGCTATGAGCGCAGATATGCTATCGTAAACGGAATAAAGACCTTCGCTCCCAAGATGATCGGCGTTTACGTGGGCACCTTCTTTGCCTGTGCTGTTCTTTCGATAGGCTTCGGATTCCTTCTTCAGAAGCCCTGGAGCGCGGAAAATATCGGTCTGACCTTCAGCTTCCTCGGTCAATCGCTCGTTATTGCAACGCTTCTTTACGTGCTGCTGTTCATAGCGATAGGCTCGGTGGTAATGCTCGTTGTCAACTTCATCTTTGTCGACAAGCCCTATCGCTTCTTTGATTCGGACAAGGCTCCTGTTCTTGCCGATGAGATAGAGGCGGATCTTGACGTCAAGAGCTCGTTCGACGTCAAGAGCGATGGCGAGGGTGAAAATCAGACAGGCGGCGCCGGCGGCAAGGGCGGAAACGGTGGAAACGGCGGCGGAGAAGGCGGCTCGGGTGACATGGTCGTCAAGGACACCGAAAATCTCGCAGACCGCGAGAAGGTATTCCCCGAGCTCTCCCGTATCGACGTTGAATATGAGGGATTCGTCAAGGAAAAGCTCGAAAAGACGGATACACCCACCCTTGATGCTCTTTGCGAGGGCTTCAGAAATTACCTTGCGAAGGAGGAAAAGCTCTACTTCGATATAGACGTTATTCGCTTCTTTATATCGGGATTTGCGGCTTCTCACTTCCAGATACTCGAGGGACTAAGCGGAACAGGTAAGTCTTCTTTACCCCGTTATTTCGCTAAATATGTAAACGGTAGTGTACTTTTTATGCCTGTTCAGGCTACCTGGAGGGATAAAACCAACCTTGTCGGATTCTTCAATGAATTCTCAAAGACCTATTCGGAAACCGAATTTCTTTCAAGCCTTTACAGGGCGAACTACAATCCCGATATGATCAACATCTTCGTTCTCGACGAGATGAACATATCGAGAGTAGAGTACTACTTTGCAGACCTTCTCTCGGTGCTCGAATACCCTGTTGCCGAGTGGAAGCTCAAGGTAATGCAGCTCCCCTTCGGCTTCGTTCCTCCCATCAAGCTTGAGGAGGGATACGTGCGCATCCCCGAGAATTCCTACTTCGTAGGAACTGCGAACAAGGACGATTCCACCTTCACTATTACAGATAAGGTTTACGACCGTGCGATAACCATGGACTTCACCGAGAACAACAAGCCGTTTGAGGTAGAGGCACAAACGCCTACCATAAACCTCAGCCACTCGACTCTTCGTTCGCTTTACACCAAGGCTCTTTCGGATCCCGAGCTTCTGCTCACCGATACCGACAGAACGCGCCTTAACAAGGTGCTCGCGTATGCGTACGAAGCGTTTGACGTTGCTATCGGAAACCGTATACTCAATCAGATAGAGAATATCGTCCCCGTATTCGTTGCGGCGGGCGGCAAGAAGGAAACCGCTATCGACCTTATGATATCCAAGAAGCTTATATCCAAGCTCGAGGGCAGATTCGAGGATCACATCAAGGATTCTCTCGAGGGACTTGTATCGCTTCTTGAAAAGACTTACGGTCACGGTGTAATGAAGAGATCTGTAAGGACCGCTTCGTTCATCATAAAGAATTTGTAATATGAGATTTATAGAAACCGCAGAGCTCAACGACCTTATACACAAGTCGCTGAAGCTGAATAAACGCCGCTCGGTATCCGCTCTTTTCTCGGATATCGAAAAAATGGAGCTTATCTCGCTTCAGAATGCCTCGTTGGAGCATGACGTTGAGTTTCTGCACGCAGTCACCTCTCTGCTGAACGTTATAATATCTATAATCTACCATCCTCACATCTCCAACAAGACCGAGGAGGTCGTTCTCAGAGTTGAAAAGGTCGGCTCGCTCGGAAATGACGAGTTTCGCCAGGTGCTTATCGACAGTAAGCTCTGGCACCGTCACGGCATGGAGATGATACCCGAGGAGGTTCATTATAATCAGCATATCGACGAGATGTGCATATACGAAAATAAATTCGTATGCCTGCTTATCGATATGGTCGACCGCGAGCTTACCAAATACAGCACTTTCTACGTATCAAAGCTACCGACTTACGATTCGCGAAGCGCAAGTCTGCCGAAGAACGAGGTTGGCGATCTTATCATAACGGTTGACAGGCTGAAAAGAAAGATACGCTTCATAAAGGGGACGTATTTCTATAAGACCATCAGCCGCGAGAAGCCCATTTCGGGCAGAATAAAGCCGACGAATATACTCACCAAGGACAGATTGTACTGCCATTGCTACCGCTTCTACCGCCGCTTCGTCTGCTATGAGGACGTTGAGGCGATAAAGGCGGACCTGATGCTCTACTACGTGCTTCTTATACTCAAGGCGGTGAAGAAAAGGGGCTTCGAGCTCTCTGCCGGCACCGATATGAGTGACGACGTGCTGAGGCTTTCGGGCGCGCACTTCTCGATTGAGCTTGAAATAGTGGCAAACGGTGCTATTTCGATGACGGTTATGCCGAAGGGAGCATCTGCTGCGAAGCATCTTCTCAGATTCAGTATTGATGACGTTGAGGAGAACCGGGAGCAGATCCTCGGCAGCTATGACTCGGAGGAGTCTATGTCGCTGTGGGGACTGACCGCGCTCGATGCCGCCTCTGTCCGCGTATGCGCCTCGGAGAAGAATCTTGTCAGAAGCTGGCTTGAGAGCAAGCTTCGTCTTGCAAAGCTCGAGCACAGGATCTACAGCATATATTGCCCTGTCTGCCGCGCTCGCGCGATATCGGAGAGCAAGGGCATCTACACCTGTAACGAATGTGGCTCTCAGTACGTATTCCTTGACTCCAAGGGCGATGACGTTTGGTTCCGAAAAATCAGAAAGTAGGATTTTAAGGTGTTAATGATCAATGAAAACGGCGGCGCCGCGCAGAAGAGCGCGGCGGCTGCCGATACCGAATCAAAGAAGGCGGAAGCCGAAAAGAAAAAGGCCGAGGCTAAGGAAAAAAAGGCAGAGGCCGATAAGGTTAAGGCAGCAGCAAATGCCGAAAAGGCAGAGAAGAAAAGGCTTGCCGCCGAGGCAAAGGCTGCAGAGACCGAAAAGAAAAGGGCAGAGAAGGCAGAGAAGAAAAGGCTCGCCGCCGAGGCAAAGGCTGCCGAAGCCGAAAAGGCTAAAGCAGAGCGCGCCGAAGCCGGGAAGCCGCAGACCGCCGACACTGCCGAAGAGGAAAAGCCCTCCGCTCCTGTTGTCAAAAATCCCGACGGCCGCACCCCTATGATATCGATAAGAGGACTCCATAAGGCATACGGAGAGAAGAAGGTCCTGAAGGGACTCGATCTCGACGTTTACGAGGGCGAGCTTTTCGGCTTCATAGGTAAAAACGGTATAGGTAAATCGACCACGATAGACTGTGTTATAGGCTCCAAGAGATACGATGCCGGAAGTATAAGTCTTGCCGGCTTCGACGTCAAGGAGCAGAGCCTCGATGCAAAGCGCTCGTTTGGCTACGTAGCCAGTGAGCCCTCCTGCTATGAGGTAATGTCGGGCTACGACTATCTTGAGTTCATAGCCAATATATATCAGCTGTCCGAGGGCGATTTCGTCAGCAATTACAAATATCTCTGCTCGCGTCTTAAGCTCGACGAGCGCGAGCTTGCCAACCCCGCGAGCGACTATTCACACGGTATGAAGCAGAAGCTATGCCTTGTCGCAAGCCTGCTCCATAATCCAAAGGTCTGGATACTCGACGAGCCCACCGTCGGACTTGATATCATGGCGGTAGAGGAGCTCAAGCTTATGATGCGTGAGTATGCAAATCACGGAAAGACGGTTTTCGTCACCTCGCACAATATAGACCTTGTTGCAAGGCTTTGCGACAGAGTTGCAATAATAAACGACGGTAAGGTTGCCGCGCTGTACGACCTTAACCGCGATCCCAACAGACGTATACAGCTTTCAAAAATCTTTATGGACATCTATAGGAGCAGTACCTGATGCTTACCCTGCTTATTAAGGATTTCAAGCTTTTGTTTTCCACGGGAAAAAGCAAGGCGCGCCGTTTTCTGGACGGTATTTTCAGCGTGATAATGACCGCGCTGATAATCGCTATAGAGGTATTCCTGTTCTCTGCTATCCTCACGAAGATCAAAAGCTACAGCGGCGCTCCCGAGACCTTCACCTGCCTGTTTCTGGCGGTAATCTCGGTGCTGATGATGGCAAACGGTGTTTTGAAGGCGATGAAGCTCTTCTTCAACAAGAAGGATATCGATCAGCTTGCCAATCATCCGGTCAGCGACGGTATGATGATATCGTCAAAGCTGATATTCCTTTTCCTGAACCACTATGCGACTGCTTTTCTTTTCACCTTTCCGATATTCACCGCATACGGAATAATATTCAGAAAGACTGCCTGGTTCTTCTATATGGCTATCTTTTACCCTGTCGCGTCCTTCCTCTTTGAGGTGGGTGTTGCACTTCTTCTCGTTTATCCCGTATGGCTTCTTATAGAGTACCTGAAAAAGCACGTTGCGCTGGAGTTTGCCGTGGCGGTAGTCCTGCTATTTGCCGGAGCTACCATCTATTCGATAGTTCTGTCGGCATTTGTGGATATGGTCGCGAATAACGATCTGAACCTCATATTTACCGACGAATCGATAACCAAGATCTCGAAAATAACGTCAAGGCTTGTGCCCATCAACTTCCTGGTTGATTTCTTCATAAAGGGCTCACGCTTGAAAATGACGCCTTATGTTTGCATATCGCTCGGAATTTTCATTCTGGGCACCGCAGTTACCGTATTTATGTACGGCTATATCCGTCACGTTGCACCTCAGAGGAAGCAGCGCGAGAGGATATTTAAATTCAGAGGTCGCAAGGTCAATATAGCCCTTGCCCTGAAGGAGCTTGCTCTTATAACCAAGAATCCCGATTTCATATTCTCGTTCTCGGGCCTTCTTGCGGTCGAGCCCTTCCTGCTTTATCTCATAGTGGTCGCCATGAGCACCATCTTCACCTCGGGAACGTTTATGTATTACGTCAGCCTGTTCCCGGATTTCACGTCGATGATAAGCGTTTTCCTCGTTATGATGGTAACACTCATTATAAGCTCGGGTGCCAACCGTTATATCTCGATGGAGGCGTCTACCATAAAAAACCTTAAAACAATTCCCATAAGCCCGAAGCGGCAGCTGATAATAAAGGTGCTTATCCCGTTCATTATGTCGGAGACGGCGCTTGTAATATCTATTCTGGTAATACTTATCGGAAGAGCCGCATCCCCTCTGGTATGCCTGTTTGCCTTCCTTCTCTCGACAGTGCTCCTGTTCGTATTCGACCTGATAGCAATGCGTGAGGAGCTCCACATAAGGCACGCAAAGCCGCGCTCGACCTTTATGTCGTCGCTGTTCGCATACCTTTTGCCCATCATGTTCGTAGCACTGGGGCTCGTCCTGAGCTTTGTCGGTGTGCCCATCTGGCTTATATGCCTGTTTGGCGCTCTGATATTCATCGGCATAGGTATCCCCGTATTTATTAACGTGTGGCGCAATATGGATGCATGGTTTATGGATCTGGAGACTCAATACTGATGAAAAAGAAAAATCTGATCATCCTCCTTCTCTTTCCGTTTCTGATATCGGTATTCTGCATCGTTACCATCAACACCACCTACAATATGGTGGACGTTGATATATCCTTTATCGATTGGGATTACAACGATATGGAGGCGTTTGAGATATCGGAGAACCTGTATTCGCTGAGGGCTGTAGGCGTTAACCAGCGGCATTATGAGGTCTCCGGAGGCAGTGCGCTCGTATGGAGCGTCAAAAACAAGGACGGCACCGATGAGCCGTATGCCGAGGTCGTTGAAAAATCGGGCTCATACTACCTGCGCGCACTGAGAGCCGGAGAGGTCACCGTCACCTGCAGCAACGCCAAGGGTAACGTTTACCGCTCACTCACCGCAGTTATATACAAGGATGCCGCGATACTTATGTATCCCACCGAAGGCAGCTCTCAGAGTAATATAGACTCTACCGTCTATTACGGTCAGTACGATCATAAAAGGGGTGAGGCGGCTGTCATAGATATGACGCTTCGCGCTCTGCCTGCCGGAATATACGGCTCGCTATATGCCGAAACGAGCGATAACGTGAGCTATGACATATCCACGGGCAAGGCGTATATACTTGCTCCCGGAGATGCATATATAACGGTCAGGGCTAAGGACGGCGTTGCCGCCCCCGTGACATATAGCTTCAATATAGTTGAGGACGGGGTGAACGTCTATAACTATGACGATCTTCTCAACTGCACCAACAGAAGCGCAGAGGGCGAGATAGTAGTCCTCAGGCGCCATTTTGAGTCGCTTGAGAATTCCTATGTTCTGGGCTCGGACGGAAAGCCGATGGTGACGGACGGAAAGCTTCTCCGCAAGGCAAATAACGTCGAGTGCTTCGGCTACTATGACACAAAGACGGGCAGGTTCTCCTTCCCGGACGACGTCTACAGCTTCAGAACGACCTATAACACCGAGTTCATAGAGCAGTGGAACGAGTTTGCGAAGAATAACCGCGGATATTCGCCTGTGAGCGATAGCCTGTATGTCGGTCTGCATGTGCAGAAGGACTTCTACGGAAACGGCTATACGATCAATCTCCATAATCTCACCTACCCATACTCCTATTCGACTCAGAACGGAGTCCGTATTCCCGAGCTCACCGCAGATAATCTTTTCCGCGGTCCGCTCAAGCTCTACTGCCTCGGAGATCCGAACAATCTGCCCCTGATCTCTCTTTACGGTCAGGATAATATCGGTATGTACGTTGACGGTGACGGCATCACGGTCAATGACGTAAATATCAAGAACTGCGATTTCGGCGACAGAATGGCGAATATGGATACCGTAGGCACCGTGCTTGAGGTTTACGGCGACGGTATCACCGTCATCAATTCGAGGATATCAAACGGAAAGAACGTGATAAGGAGCTTCTCCTCGAAGGATCTCACTGTAAAGAATTGCCTTTTGTCAAATGCGCGTAATTTCCTGTTCCTCACCGGCTCGAATAAATACCTGCCGATGGATAAGGATGCGGTTGCCACCTTCGAGATGCTGGACGGCACGCAGAAGGATATGCTGATCGGCGAGTTCATAAAGCCCGACGGTGATGCGGATGCGCTTCTCAATCGGTTCCTTCTCGAATATTGCAAGAACGATGCCGAAAGGGCAAGCATGCGTCGCGCGCTTGAAGCTATGCAGGACGCGCTTAATTCCACGGGCGGTAAAACACTCGCCTATGACGGCTCCGCGACCGTAGAGGACACTTATTTCTATCGTAGCGGCATTTCTTCGATATGTATGGAGAGTCTTTTCAACAGTCCGTTCCTCGAGGAGGGCTCGGCGTCGATGTTCGGAGAGACACTCGGCGGTATGCTGATGGCGAAGGACAGCCAGGGCAAGGCGCTCGTTCCGTATGTTGCCAAGGGCGTCTCGGGTATTGCATACCCCGTCACCGTTGAGGTGAAGGGAAGCACCCGCTTTTACGATTACAAGTCCTCCGAGGGATTCGATCTCGGCGGTCTTATAGAGGAAAACTTCTCAATGATAGCAAATCAGGTCATCGGCACCACCGGTGGCATTGATATAACGGTCGATACGATATTCCCGCTTCGTTCGATGCTTATGTCACGCGCAGGCTCGCAGGGCACGGTATATCGCGATCCCGAGAGCGGCAATTCCTACATCAACGCGACGGTTGCGTATTATGGCGGCGGCGCGAACCTTTCGGTAGTGAAATTTGATCTCGATGATGAAGAGAGCAATATCGGAGGCACGCTCAGTGTCGGTTTGCTCGACTCATATCTCAATATGCCGGAACCCGAGAAGGACGATATCATATCGGATATCAAGGGTCCCGTGCTTAAGACGGTTATTGCCGTGACCGGCTTTGAGCCGTTCAGATTCAATCTTGTGAAGAACGGATATCTCTTCGGAGAATCCCCGAACGTGCAGGATCTCATAGCAAATGCAAAGGAGTACGAAAAATGAAAAAAATAATATCGGCAGTATGCCTTGCGGCAATGCTCTTATCGGTGCTTATGCTGAGCGGATGCGGCAGCTTCTTTGCCGAGGAGGAGCTTGTTATAAGCTCGGTAACGGCAAAGCCCCAGGAGGACGGAAGCACCTTGATCGTCATAAGCTACAGTGACGATATGATAGATCCCACCGTATTCGTCATCCCGAAGGGAGAGCAGGGCGACGCAGGTGAGCGCGGTAACGGAATAGACGATGTCACCTACAGCCACGATGACGAAAAGAAGCAGACCGACATAGTTATAACCTTCACCGATCCGGGGGAGGAGCCTATATCCTTTTCCATTCCCGACGGATCTGCCGTTGCAAGAGTCAGCGAGGAGGAGGATCCCGAGACCGGCGATAAGTATATAGTGTTCGTGATGGATAACGAGAGCGTGCACCGCTTCCTCATCCCCGAGGGAAAGCCCGGTGAGGACGGAGTCGACGGTGCGGATGGAAGAGGCGTTGAAACGGTCGATTCCGGCTACAATGCAAACGGCTACTATTACATCAAGCTTATATACACGGACGGCACCGAGAGTGAGGAATTCGTTTTTGCGAATCCGCCCACATGGTTCACCGCGGTCGAAAAGCCTGCGGCATCCGAGGGAAATGACGGAGATTTCTGTTTCGACACCACCAACCTGATAATCTACAAAAAATCATTCGGAGCATGGGAGACCGTCGTAGACCTTACTCCAGGCTCAATGACTCATACAGTCACCTTCTACAAGAATGCCCCCGGAGATAACTCCGCCGCCCTCAGCGTAAGCCAGGCGGTGTTCACCGTTCCAAACGGTAATTACTTTTCCGCGTGCGGTGCGGATATCCCTACCGCCACCCGTGACGGATATAAATTCGTCGGCTGGTACACAAAGTCTGCGGTAAATACAGCGACCATGAGTGCCTTCACCGACCTCACTCCCGTTCTTTCCGACCTCGAGCTTTATGCTGCGTGGGAGAAGATCGAGCAGTCTGAGCCCTCGGAGCCCTGAGGTCGCAGAGCGCGTATCCCGCGGTGCCTCTTTTTGGGCGTTAGCTGAAGCGCTCTGTCCGCTGCGCCTTATCCGATGACGTATGCTTAAATGCTGCGAGCCTGTATGCTAAATACAGAAAGGGCATAATCTGAACGTTAAGAGCAGTGCATCCGAGGCTGAATATCCGCTGCTTGAATAACAAAAAACAATACGGCATCCGTTGCGGTGAGTGTGATACTCGCCGCAACGGATGCCGATTTTTTATATCAAAATGTAAAGTTATATTCTCATTACAGAGCTAAAATTCTATTTTTGACATCATCAGAAGCATTTTCCGTCTTTGCAATCTCTTGCCTCTCCGTGTTTGAAACAGACCTCGTTAGGGCATTTGCCGCTCTCCGAGAGCAGGAGGAGGTTGTTGATAGTTGTTTCCGCGATATTCTCCAGCGCATCCTCTGTGAGGAATGCCTGGTGAGAGGTAACTATGATGTTGGGCATCGAGATAAGCCTTGCGAGGGTATCGTCCTCGAGAATGTGTCCGGAGTTATCCTCAAAGAAGAGATCGGACTCCTCCTCGTAGACGTCCAGGCAGGCGGCGCCCACCTGCCTTGCCTTTATAGCGGCGAGCAGAGCCTCGGCATCCACAAGAGCACCGCGCGAGGTATTGATGAGCACAACGCCTTTCTTGCACATGGCAAGAGCCTCGGCGTCTATCATATGCCTGTTTTCCTCGGTAAGAGGGCAGTGAAGAGAAATTATATCGCTTTCCCTCAGGAGCGTGTCAAGCGAAACGTATTCTGTGCCCTTGTTTTTTACCTCATCCGATGGGTACTTATCGTATGCCAGCACGCGCATGCCGAAGCCGCGGCATATATCTATGAAAACGCGTCCGATCTTTCCCGTACCGATAACGCCTACCGTCTTGCCGTGCAGATCGAAGCCCGTCAGCCCGACAAGACTGAAATTAAAATCTCGCGACCTGATATACGCCTTGTGTATCCTGCGGATCGAGGTCAGGAGCAGCGCCATTGCGTGCTCTGCCACCGCATACGGCGAGTACGCCGGCACACGCAGAACGTGAACCCTGCCATAGGCGTGCTTCATATCAACGTTGTTGAAGCCTGCGCATCTGAGTGCCACCGTCCCGATACCAAGCTCTGTGAGCTTGTCTATAACAGCGGCATCTATCACGTCGTTAACGAAAGCGCAAACGGCGTCAAACCCTGCCGCCAGCTCGGCGGTATCGGCATTGAGCTTAGTCTCGAAGTATTTTATCGAAATGCCGCTTCCGCGGCTGTATTTTTCAAATGAAGGTCTGTCATATTCCTTCGCATCAAAAAAAGCAACTTTCATATTTTTGTCCTCTTGTTTCTTCATATATCACACAATTTATTATACACATTTTCCGGCTAAATACCGTTGAATTTTCAACCAATCCGAAAAACTTTCGGAAAAATTTCAAAAAACCGCTCCACGGCAAAAAATACTGTTGACATTCGCAAAAAAATATGATATCATATATGAGCGTGAGAAAAGAATCGGGTATATCCGATTGAAATTGCAAGGATACCGATATCTGACACTTTTCAAAATCACAATTTAAAATTAAATAACCGGTAAGATGATTTACTACATCGCAGGATTATCTCTGACGAGGATACTCGCACTTGCCGCTTACAAGCGAGCTTGACGCGCCTTCGTGGGGTATGCGAAGCGGATTCGTGAAACGAGTTTCACGAGCCACTTCAAAATAGGACTGCTTATAATGGTGTAGTAAACCACACCATATATAAGCAGGAATATCGAAGCGGTCACAACGAGGCGGTCTTGAAATTTGTACTCGTTATTGGAAGGCTTATCCCCGAAAACCCTTGATTTATAAGGGATTTTTGGACTTTTACAACTGAATATTTTTGTTTGTTCTCTCCTGTTGTTC
>SVRZ01000033.1 GCA_015064555.1 Oscillospiraceae bacterium | reverse complement strand
AATTACCTTCCGGGAGGTAAAAAAGCCTCCCTTGTGTAAAGGGAGGTGGCACGGCTTGCCGTGACGGAGGGATTGTAGAAGATTAGATTTACGCTAAAACAATCCCTCAGCCGCCTTCGGCGTCAGCCTTCGGCCCCGGTCGCAATCGTAGATTGCTCCCCGCTTTGGCTAAAAATATGCCACCGGCATATTTTCTTAACGCGTCGCGCCCATTACACAAGGGAGCCTTTTCTTTTGTTCATCTATGACTTGTCAATTTTCCTGACAAGCACTGCATTTGTGTCCACAAATGCAAAAATACGGCATACCTCTTTTCGAGATATACCGTATTCTTGCAAAACTGTCATTCAGAGTGAAGCTTTAAAGGCATCCGACTTTTTCGGGTTTTGGGCGCGTTCTTTTCTTTCCCGGGTGAATTTTCGCATTTCCGAATCAAAAAATTATATTATTTGCCGAGTAGCGGTCCTTGCATCTTTGTTTTGTACCATTTTAGTACATTCGCTTCCGCGATAAGGCGGATAGGGAAAATTTGAGTCAAACCAATTATTTCTTACTATTTTTTAAAGGCAGACAGGAAAAGATAAATACAGAATATCCCGAATAAAAAAGCAAGCGTCATATGGCAAGGTCGCACAAAGGAATCATACAAAATGAAAGACAAGGTCGAACGAAAAGGAGTAAGCAAATGAAGGATAGAGCCGCCGTTTCCTCGTCGCTGAGAGGTGCCCTGACGAAGATAAATATGCCCGCGGGAGCATCACTGTTTTTCACCTCGGCAAACCTTCTCTCAAAGGCGGCAGCATTCATTTTCACTCCTCTTTTCACAAGGCTGCTCACCGGATCGGAATACGGCGAGTATTCACTTTTTTCCTCAATATTGTCGGTAGTGCTTATTATAGGAAGCCTCGAGCTCTCAAGCGGTGTTATGCAACGGTGCATACAAAAGCACCGCGAACAGAAGAACCATGCGATGCTCCTTGCAATATTACTGACCTCTGCAATAATATTGCTTATCACACCTGTTATCATATACCTTAACGCAAAATACGCAAGAGGGCTCAGCTTCAGCGGAGCCTACCCTTCACTTGCGGCGGTCGCATTATCAAGCAATATAATAAATCTTTATATTGCGGGGTGCAAATTCAGCTACAAATGGAAGCCCGCTATGCTGATAGCCGCCGCACAGAGTATACTCGCACCGCTTCTCGGCATTATACTGATAAGGTCAAGCCGCAACGGCAATATAGATCACGTCGGCATAAAAATAGGAGTGATAGCCGCAATCAACACCGCCATCGCCATAAGCGTGCTCTTCTTTATTATAAAAGGCACTCTGGCGGAACGGAATATACGTAAAAGTGCCACCGTATGTGAAAGCGGTATCAGGATCATAAAATCAATGCTTATGTTATCTCTGCCGCTCATTCCTTATTACGTATCGGTGGGGGCTATATCAGAGGCAGACAGACTTATACTGTCGCATGCCCTCGGCACATCCGAGCTTGCAAAATATTCGGTGGCATATTCACTCGGAATAGCCTTCAGCGCAATAACCTCCGGAATAACCTCGGCGCTCTGCCCGTGGATAATGAGGAAGATACGCGCCGGTGCACACACCGAGATATCGCCTATACTGAATCGCCTGATCTCGCTCGGCGCCGCGACCGTCGCGCTCGGGATGACGGTCTTTCCCGAGGTTTTTTCCATCCTCGCGCCGAAAGAATACTCGGGCGCATTGCCTATAGCCTTCATCGCAGCCACCATTCCCCTGCCTATAGCGCTCACGCAGTGCATGACGAGCGTTGCGATAGCTAAAGAAAGGACCTCCTACTCAATCCTTTCCGGAATTATATCGGCGTGTGTCTCGGTATCCCTCGGATATCTTATCATACCTCATAGCGGAATCCTATCTGCTGCAATTATAACGGCAATATCATACAATCTTTTACTCTTTTTAAACGTAGTGAAAATACGTTCTTTTCTTAAAATTAACCTGGGTTTTGTAAATAATTATTTGCAGAAACTCCTGCTTATCATATTTTTTGCGCTGATTATTTTACAGTTTGCAAATGCAACAGAGGCAAGAATATTTTTCGCTTTCCTCGCGCTATTCGCCTTTGCCGTGAGTGCAAGGAGTGCTTTATCCATCGTGCGCGAAAAAGAGATCGGCGCGATATCATAGAACCACGCATCAAAATAAATATGCCCCAAAGACTTCAAAATTTACACACCCTATGGCATTAAAGCATACACATCCCCGTGGCTTAGGAGATACACGCCCTGCGGCTTCGGAAGATACACGCCATATGGGTATTAAATCATACACGCACTATGGCTAAAAAAGAGCGAATCAATGCCGGGGATAAAAAACAGAGCGAGGATCCCGATGAAAAACACGGTATCTTCGCTCTGAATTTCATTTTTAATACAATTAAAACCCGACACAGGGTGCCGCGCGACCTTCATAAAAGGTTATCCCGCAAGAGATTACTTTCCTTCCTTGAGTGCCGCTCTCTTCTGCGCCTGTATTCTCTTTCTTGAGGGGGTATCGAGCACTACCTTACGGAGTCTTATGCTCTTGGGTGTGACCTCGATAAGCTCATCATCATTTATGAATTCTATAGCCTCCTCAAGCGAAAGCTGAACGGGTGTTATAAGCGTAAGCTTTTCGTCCGCGCCCGAGGATCTTATCGCAGTCAGATGCTTTTCCTTGCATACGTTTACCTCTATATCGTCGGGCTTGGGATTCTCACCGACTATCATACCCTCGTATACAGGGGTAGCAGGTCCTATAAAGAGAGGACCTCTGTCCTGCGACTGATAAAGACCGTAGGTGGTGGATATACCCTTCTCGCTCGCAACAAGAGATGAGGTAAACCTCGTCTTTATCTCGCCCTTGAAGGGCTCATAGCCTGCGAATATGCTCGATATAAGTCCCTCTCCGCGGGTATCGGTAAGAAGCTCGCTCCTGTAGCCGAAAAGACATCTTGTGGGGATCGTGTAATAGAGCTTCTGGCGAGTGCCGTGAAGCTGCATATCGTTAAGGATTCCCTTTCTCGCTCCGAGCTTCTCCATGACCGAGCCCATATACATCTCGGGAACGTCGATTATTACGTTCTCGATAGGCTCGCACTTTACGCCGTCTATCTCCTTGTAAAGAACTCTGGGATTCGAGCAGCAAAGCTCATAGCCCTCGCGGCGCATATTCTCGATAAGGATAGAGAGATGCATCTCACCCCTTCCCGCAACGCGGAAGCTATCGGTGGTCTCACCGTCTGTAACTCTCAGCGAAACGTCCTTGAGAAGCTCACGGTAAAGACGGGCACGAAGGTGACGGGAGGTAACGAATTTACCCTCCTTGCCTGCAAAAGGAGAGTCGTTTACCGCAAAGGTCATCTCCATCGTGGGCTCACTGACCTTGACAAATTCAAGCGGCTCAACACACGCAGGTGAACATACCGTATCGCCTATTGATATGTCCTCGCAGCCCGAGAAGCATACTATATCTCCAACCTTAGCCTCGGTAACAGGCACTCTCTTGAGTCCGTCAAACTGATATATCGAAACTATCTTTGCGGGCTTGGATTTTCCCTCTCCGTGGTAGTTGCAGATGGCAACGCCCTGTCCCTGCTTTATCACACCGCGCTCTATTCTTCCTATACCTATCCTTCCTACGAACTCGTTGTAGTCGATAGAGGAAACGAGAAGCTGCAGAGGATCATCCTCCTCGCCCTCGGGAGCCGGCATATACTCTACTATCATATCGAGCAAGGGCTTAAGATCGGTACCGGGAGTATGGGGATCGAGCGAAGCGGTACCCGCTCTGCCCGAGCAGAATACCATAGGCGAATCAAGCTGCTCATCGCTTGCATCAAGCTCTATGAGAAGCTCAAGCACCTCATCGGCTATCTCATCAAGTCTTGCATCCGGCCTGTCGATCTTGTTTACGACAACTATGACCTTGTGGTTCATAGCAAGAGCCTTTTCAAGCACGAATCTGGTCTGGGGCATAGGTCCCTCAGCGGCATCAACCAGAAGTATAACACCGTTTACCATCTTCAGTATTCTTTCGACCTCGCCTCCGAAATCGGCGTGGCCGGGGGTATCTATAACGTTTATCTTGACGTCCTTGTAATGTATCGCAGTGTTTTTCGCAAGAATGGTTATTCCACGCTCGCGCTCAAGATCGCCCGAGTCCATTACTCGGTCTTCCATCTCCTGATTGTCGCGGTATATACCGCCCTGGCGAAGCATCTCGTCGACGAGCGTCGTCTTTCCGTGGTCAACGTGCGCTATTATAGCCACGTTTCTTAAGTCTGTACGAATCATTTACTCTTCCTCTGCACTTATATTTTTTGCATTATTTTTTCCAAATATATATTTTAACATATTTTTTTGAAAAATGCAAATTTATTTTTAAACATATTTTAAAAGCCGTATTCCCGGTTTTTGCATCATTTTCGACAAAAAGCAAAAAATCATACGACAAAAAGCCCACGAAAAACGGGACAGCTCGCATCGGTTGATGCTAAAGCCCTCCCGTTTTTCGGTATCATCGTATGTCGGAGCTGTGCGCCCTGCTCATCACCGCAGGATCTGATCTTACGCATCGGCACAAGATCGGCTCACGACTCCTTTATGTTTTTCCTCCAGGTTTCAAATTCGGGAAGATAGATCTCGGAATCCTCCTGATCGCAGCAGACCTCAACATACCAGAGATTCCCGGGACCGCCTATTATAACGATATATAAGAAGAGCTCGCTCCCATCCTGCACATAGGTATACCTGAAGCTGTATCTGTTATACTCGGGCTCGGCAAGGTAGTATATCATTTCCTTGTCAAGCTCTCTTCTCTTTATGTATTCCTCGGTATAGCCTTGGGCATCTATATCGGCGGATACACCCTGTGATGTGAGAAATTCCGCATCAAATTTAGTCGCAGTCAGCACAATTGCAAGATTTGAAAAATAAAAATCGTAGCCCTCTACGTAAGAGCGGCGCATATTGCTCCGGAGCTTCAGGGTAAGTCCGTTTTCCGAATAGGTGACCTCCTCGTACGTCGGTTTATCATTGCATGAAATGACCGATGCAAGGATTGCCGAAAGTATCAGCACGGAGGATATTATTTTGATTAAAAGCTTCATTTTTTGCTCCCTCATTCGAGATCAAGTATTATAGTCACGTTTTTAAGCTGACTCCAGAAGTATCCCGTAAGATAATCCGAGCCGTCGGGCGCGTGGATAACGAAGCCATCAGCCGTGCCCGAGAAATCTATAGGCGGATTAATGGTTTCTGCCTCTGCTTTGTAGATGTAAAGCTCCTTTACGCTTGATGCACCGGAGAACGCACCGTTATTCATCTGAGCAACGTAGCTCTCGGCAGGTATTATTATTTTTTCCGCAACACCGCCCGAGAATGCACCCTCGCCTATTATCGTAACAGCAGCACCGTAGTCCATTCCCTGAATCGGAACACCGAGAGGAACGGTAAGCGTTTTCTGCGTCTTACCAAGCTCGCTGAGTCCGCTTATCATATAGTTTCCGTTCTCAAGCTTGACGTAGGTGAAATATTCATCGCCAGCTATCTCACCGTAAACCTTTATCATTCCCTCCTCAAGCTCGGGAGGCGTGGGGAATTGCTCGGTGATGAGCTTCGGAGTGTCGGTAGCAAGAAGAAGGTCCTCGGTGAGCTTCAGTGTCCTGTAGCGCACGCCGACGTTATTGAGGTGGAAATTGGTGTCGTAGAAGTAGCCGGGCGCCATAATATAATCATCGGCATAGCTGATAAACCGGCAGTTTATGCGCTCGCGCATGAGCGATTCAAATTCGGCTATCGACTCATCCGTCGTTCCCTCCGCGAGTGCCATATAATTCATAGGACAGTAGGAGAAGTAAACGGTTGCGCCGCGGCGCTCGCAATACTTTATGTAATCGTTGAGATAATCTATAAATTCATCATCTAGGATGCTCTCGTTCAGCTCTATCATTTTATTGGGATCATAGTAAAGAGGCATCACGTTTTCGGGGCGATCATAATCGAGGTCGCCGTACTCGTTGAAGTTCTTCGCGTTGTAGACGCCGGAGGGATCTGGAGCGCCGTCACGCTGATATTCAAGCTTCTCGCCAACGTGCTTCCAAAGAGAGCCGAGAACAGAGAAAAGATTTTCCGCGGGAAGATATCTGAGCATAGAGGGATCGTCATCCGTGGCACGCAGAGTGTTCTCAGAGCTGAAATACATCGACATCGTCTGTGCATCGAGCTCGGGAGCAAGAACTACTATATCACCCTCATTTATGCCCGGTTTTGAAAGATCGAGCATAAGCTTTGTTCCAAGAGCGGCATAGAGCCCGAAATTAACCACAGGCATTTCCATATATTCCTCAATAGTCGCACTGTCAAGCCCGAATGCCACAGACGAGCCTCCGACAACAACTATCTTGGGCTCCTCGATCGTGGTGAGCCTTTCAAACTTTTCATCGAGCCTGCCGACAAAGGTGTTTGAATACTGAGGCGGTATGGAAAATGCATATCCGAGAAGCAGACCGAGCGGCAGAATTATCACAAGAAGCGCCGCAATTACTTTGATAGCTATATTCATAAATTTTTCCTCCTTATCAGAACTGGAAGTATATGAACGTGCTGGTCATATCGTGCGAGAGAAGTATAGCCCAAGCAAAGATAACGATCCAGACGTAATAAATGAATGCCGAATTTTTGGTAAGATGCACCGAGCCGTCAGGTCCGTCCTCATATTTGAGCATATGGTCTATCATAATGAGTGTAAGCACGGAAAGCACCGACATCAAAAGATTCACCCAATTGAGATTCATCGCGGTGAGGGTATCCTTGAGTCCTGTGCCCCATCCCGTGATAAAGAGCGTACGCAACAGCGAGATGGCATCCGCCATACTGTTCGCCCTGAAGAACAGCCACGAGAAGCAGACAAGTACAAATACGCCGATACGGCGAAGAACCGTCACTACGGTAGACTTCGGAGAAAGTCCTATGCGCTCGATAAGCGCGTTTCTCTTTTTGATGGTGAGATTTCCGACTATCTGATATATTCCGTGTATCGCACCCCAGATAACGTAGGTCCACGCCGCACCGTGCCAGAGACCGGATACCATAAATACGATAAACAGATTCATCATATGACGAGGCTTGGAGCATCTTGAGCCGCCGAGCGGGAAATAAAGATAATCCTTGAACCAGGTCGAAAGAGAGATATGCCATCTCGACCAGAATTCCTTTATGGTGGTTGCCGTGTACGGATGATCAAAGTTCTTCATCAGCCTGATGCCCATTATTCTCGAGCATCCTATCGCAATATCCGTGTATCCGGAGAAGTCGCAGTATATCTGCACGGCAAACATAGCCGTCGCTATGATAACGCCGAGCGCACTTGCCTCGGACACGTTGTTATAGACCGCATTTACATAGAGCGAGAGAAGGTCGGCAACGCATACCTTTTTGAAAAATCCGACGAGCATATGCTTCGCACCCTTTATCGCATCCTCGTTATTCCACTTCTTCGGCTCCTTGAGCTGAGGAACAAGATTGCCGGGACGCTCTATAGGGCCTGCAACAAGCTGAGGGAAGAAGGAAACGAACAGAGCGTAGAAGAAGAAATTGCGCTCGATCTTTACCTCACCTCTGTACACGTCTATGACGTAAGAGAGAGTCTGGAAGGTATAGAAGGATATTCCGACGGGCAGAATAAGATTCAGCACCACAGGTGACGGCTCGCCGCCGAAGAGCGATATAAGTCCGGTTATGCTTCCCGACAGGAAGTTGAAGTATTTATAGAAGAACAGAACTCCGAGGCAGACCACAAGCGTTACCGCAAGCATAAGCTTTTTTATCCGCTTGTTCTCGGTTCGCTCTATTACGTTTGACGCAAGCCAGGAGATAAGGGTAGTTGCAAGTATGAGAAATACAAGCCTTGCCTGATAGAATATGTAAAAATAATAGCTTGCCACAAGCAGCATAGGCCACTTGAATTTCTTAGGCAGAACAAAATACAAAAGGGCTACGATAGGATAAAATATCAGAAATTCCCAGGAGTTGAACGTCATACGTTATCCCCCCTTCCGTCTTTATCGGTATCCTCATCGGTGATGTCATCCGAGTCCTTTTCGTCGGAAGAGCTACCCGCATCTTCTCCGATGCTCTCAGGGACAGGCTCTTCCTCCTCCGATCCTTTTGCTACCCTGGCGTCCTTCTCGGAAAGCTTATAATGCACGAATGACATAAACGTATATACAAAGACGCTTATCATATACACAAGAACTGCCTCTTCGATAGTGAATTTGCGCGAAAGCATAGGCAGCATAACAAGAATATGTAAAGCAATATTTACATAAACCGCTATTTTCGATATAATACCTTTGAGATAAACCGACACCCAATGCAAAACGCACATCAATGCCAGAATAAGTAATACCATCGGGGTTGAAAACAATATCATATTTTACCTCACTGTAAGTAATCGACCTTTTCTATAGGCAGACCGTCAGCACTTATAACGGTGCTTCCGTCCTCTGCGCGATCCTCGAATATACAGCCCTCAAAATCGGTACCGACCGAGGTAAAGCCTTTTTGGGCGATACCGAGAAGCCCACAAAGATCGGTATACATCTGATAGGTCCTGTAGGTCCTTCCCAGATCATTCAGATGAAAGGCGCAATCATAAAAATACTTGTGCGCGTACACGTAATCAACAGAGCTTCCGAGAACACCGTCAAAGCAGTATTTTTCCGCGAAGAGCCTGTCATATTCAAGAAGCCACCCGATATTCTGCGCCTCGGGAACGATCTTATCTGCATCGGCGGGACAGAATGTGAAGTAAACTCCCGCGCCGCTTTCCTTTGCCAGAGCTATTACCCTGTTCATCTGCGAGAGAAGTCTCGGAGAATCTATCGATTCCCAGGTCTTATTCGACGGATCGGTATAATCCTTGTTCTGGAGCTGGCTGTTCTGATCGTTCCACTCTCCGTCATACTTGGATTTGTATCTGTTGTTCATCGTGATGAAATAGGAATCGACATAACTGTCAACAAGCGACACTCGCTTTGGGTTCAGATAATCGCCGTATTTGTTGATGGTCTTCTTTGTTACAACGGCATCGTATGCCATCTCGTATCGCTGAGGATTGCGAGTATAACGGTAGGTGCGGTTATAATCCGACAATGCGAAGAAAACATTCTCATAATTCGACACGTCTATGTATCTGTAGAAGTTATACATCGACTCGATATCGCGCACGGTCTTCCAATAAAGCTCGTTCTCGCCCATCATATAGGTGCTGTTCTCGGGTGCGTAAAGTATAACGTCACCCTCGTGAGCAAAATGCTTCATAGCCTCAAGGTATATAATTCCGTTGGTAGTTCTGGTCGTACCGAAATTGATAACCCTGTATGTGCCGTCAAGAAGCTCTTCCATATACTCGCTTGAAAGGCCCTGATAGGTGGAGGAGCCCGCAATAACGATTATACGGTTCTTATCCATGCTTGCAAGAATACGCGAAAGCTTCACCGAGTAACCGCCGACATCCAGGGCGTATCGCGGTGCCATAGTCGCATTCACGTAGAGATTCTTCAGCGAGGTGTAGGATTCCTCATCAAAGCTATCGTTCGAGATATTGTATATCGAATCCGGGTAATAGATAGTTTCAAGCGAGGAGCATCCGACAAAGGCACCGGTATCCACGGTGTGTATAAATCTCGATAGGACAAGGGTATCCATCGTCTTGCCCGAGAATGCACCCGAGGCTATACCCGTGACGTATTTTCCATCTATCTTTTCGGGGATAACAACCACCGCATCATTACCCTTATATGAGGTTATCCTGATACCGTCCGTCTTCCAATGAGGTGCTCTCGCCGCGGTGGTGGGATTCGGGACAGAGAAGCTCTCATACTCGAACTGCGACTCATCGGTTGCCTTCTTCCATATGCAGTACAGAACAGGCAGCTCACCGTCGATGCTTCGGATATAAAATTTCGAGCCGAGGCTGTAAGCATCTCCGCTTCCGTCAGGGCGCGTGTTGTATTCGGTGAGCACGTATCCGTCCTTTGTAAAGGTTCCGTCATCATAGAACAGGCTCACCGATTCTACCACGTCAAGGAACTTGGCAGATACAGACACCTTAAGTCTGCCGTCCGACAAGGTGGGCTTGTAATACTTATCTATCTCATCTGCCGAGAGATCGGTGTTATGCGTTCCGGTATTTATAACACCGCCGTTGGGATCGTAATAATAAGCATCGGTCTCTGCGTAATTGGCAAATATCCTTATTACGCCGTCCTCATTTGCGAGCCCCGGAGTCAGGCGGAAGCTATACTCGCGGCTTGTAGAGAGCATATGTGTTTTTTCGGTGGTCTTTACGTTCTTGCTCCAGCCGAGGAATATTTTGTAGCTCTCGTTAGCCTTGACGGTAACGACCGTTCCTGCCCTTGCATTCGTCCCGGAGGAAAGCGAGCTTTCATCCACGTCAGCACCGTTGAATATGTAATGATATTTCACACTCGTCTTATAGCCGAGGTCTACGGTGGTCAGATTGACTATAGTGTCCTTATCAAGTCCACTCACGGTTATGACGTCCTCATCTATCTCACCATGGCTCAAAGTATCGGGCGCGTATGTCTTTCCGAATCTTACCGTGAAGGTAACCGTTTCTCCCGGCATAACGTAAACCGGGTTTTCGCTGATTATCTCCGCGCCCTCATCGGTAGCAAGCATCACCTTAATTTTCGAGTAATCATTATCGTTTCCGCTATCGTTGCCGCTATCGCTTCCGCCGCCGTTATTTCCGAGGCACGCGGTGAGCGATATCATAAGTAAAGCCAGAATCAGGCCGTAAAATAATGCCCTTCTCATATGTCTTCTCATTTTTTTACCCCCTATAGGTCGTCTACTCTATTCTAACATAAATTTTTATAAAAATAAATAAAAAAACGTTTTTTATAAGAGATCGGCGCGTCTTTCTACCTCTTATACAAAACGTTTTCATATTTTTTGTGTATTTTGACAATATTTTTGGCAAAGAACGGTACTCAGACCGAGAGCACCAGCTCTGCTATTTCCGAAGGATCGGAAATAATTCTGTCGGCTCCGCTTGCACGAAGCTCATCCTCACCGCGAAAGCCCCAGAGCACGCCGACGTTCAGAGCCGCACCGAAGCGCCTGCCCGTTTCCATATCTGTACACGTATCACCGAAATAAGCAACCTCCTTACTGTCGACTCCAAGTAGATCGCATATCTCGAAAAGAGCACACGGGTCGGGCTTCAGGGGTACTCCCTCCCGTGCTCCCCGTACCGCAGAAAAGCTGCCGCCGAATATTTTTTCGCAAAGCTGTATAACAGTCTGATCGGGCTTGTTGGATATCACGGCAAGCTTTATTCCGGCAGAATAGAGGCGGTCTATCGCCTCGGGAATCCCTCTATACGGTACAGTAAGGTAAAACGGCTCCCGATCATAAGCATCTACGTATTCTCCGAGTATTGTTTCGAAAAGCGCCGCGTCAGCTCCGCTCGCATCAAGACCTCCCGCCCTCATGGCACGTCTGACAAGATTGGCAGCACCATTGCCAACGAAAAGGCGCGTTTCGGCAGAAGATATTTCGCGTACCGAATATTTTCTCAATGTTGTATTAAGAAAATAACGTATACTTTCAAGTGTATCAAGAAGCGTGCCATCCAGGTCGAACAAGCATGCTTTTATCATAATAAAACCTCGTTTTTGTAATTTATTGTTTACTTTTTTATCAATTTTGCAAAGGTTGCCATCAGCTTCTTTTTCCCTACGCTCGCAAATTCCACTTCATAGAGAACGTCGCCGCCCATATCCCTTGCGGAAAGGATAACACCGTCACCAAAGACGTTATGCCACACGCTTGTGCCGACCGCAAAGCGCTCAACTCCGTATCTGTCCGCACCGCTTCTCTTAGCACCGCGCATCATATCGGGAGTTCGGTTGAACTCCTCGCGTCCTCTGTATGAGGGAGGCTCGGTGCGTGCTCTCGGGGTGTAATATCCGACGCCGGAGCGAGGAGGCTCACGCTGGGGCAGTTCTCTTTCCATAAGTGCCTCCGGCACCTCGCGGCGAATAAAGCAGGAGAGCATATTGTAGTTTGTCTTCCCGTACATCGTACGGTTCTTTGCATAGGTAATATAGAGCTTATCCTTAGCACGGGTTATAGCTACATAGGCAAGACGGCGCTCCTCGCTCAGCTCGTCCTCCTCATGCATATTCTGCTCGGAGGGGAATATTCCATCCTCCATTCCGGCAAGGAATACCACCGGAAATTCAAGTCCCTTGGCGGAATGCACCGTCATCAATACGACGGCATCCGCCTCCTCGTCATATTTATCTATATCACTGACAAGGGTTATATCCTCAAGATATCCAGAAAGGGTGGGCTCAAGCTCCGCCTCGGCACATCTCTTTTCGTATTCTATCGCACCTGCGATAAGCTCGTTCACGTGGTCTATCTTTCCCTCTCCCTCAAAGCCCTCGGATATCAGCATATCGTGATATCCCGTACGCTCGAATACCGCAGGGATTATATCTGATGGCTTGCCGCCTGCCGCTATTATCTCATCCATCATAGACGTAAATGCCAGCAGCTTCGGCGCGCTCTTTGCAAGAGCCACGTATTCGGATGCACGGCGCATAACGTCGTACATCGATCTGCCCTCTATCCTGGCTATCTCCTCTATTGCCTCCACGGTCGCATTGCCTATCTTCCTTTTCGGCTCGTTTATTATCCGCTTAAGGCGGAGCGAATCGCTCGTTGTGTTTATAACAGAAAGATAGGCTACCATATCACGTATCTCTTTTCTGTCATAGAAGCGAGTGCCGCCCATTACCCTGTATGGTACTCCGCTCTTGGCAAAGGTGGTCTCCAGCGAGCGCGCAAGCTCATTGACGCGGTAGAGGATGGCGAAGTCCGAATATTTCCTTCCGCCGTTACGGACTCCGTTGTTGATGCGGTCGATTATATATCTTCCCTCTTCATTCTGATCACCAAGCTCGCGCACGGTTATCTTATCGCCCTTGCCTTTATCGCACCACAGACGCTTATCGTGTCGCTTCTCATTGTGATGTATTATCGAATTTGCCGCCTCGAGAATGGTTTCCGTGGAACGATAATTCTGCTCAAGCTTAACGACTGTGGCATCAGGATAGGTTCGGTCAAAATTGAGGATGTTTTCGATAGTCGCACCTCTGAATCGGTATATGCTCTGGTCATCGTCACCCACTACCATTATGTTTCTGTGCTTGCCTGCAAGAAGCGAGGTGAGAACGAACTGTGCATAGTTGGTATCCTGATATTCGTCCACAAGTATCTGACGGAATTTGTTGCTGTAATATCCGAGCACCTCGCCGTCCGTCTCGAGAAGCTCTACCGTCTTCATTATTATATCGTCAAAATCAACGGCATTGTTCTCCATCATCCGCTTGACGTAAAGAGTATATATCTTCTGTATGTCACGTGTTCTCGGATCGGAGGTTACATCCATCTCATCCGGCTTCTTAAGGTTGTCCTTGGCACGGCTTATGGCATTGACGACTACCTTCGGAGAAAGACGCTTTTCGTCTATCTCAAGCTCACGCATACAGGTGATCACCATTCGCTTCGTGTCATCGGTATCGTATATCGAGAAGCCCGGGCGGTAGCCGAGTCGCTCTCCGTATTTCCTGAGTATGCGCAGACAGACCGAATGAAAGGTGCCCGCCCATATCGAATCGGTGACATCGCCCTCGCCGAATATCTCGGAAAGCCTGGTCTTCATCTCGTTTGCCGCCTTGTTCGTGAAGGTTATCGCAAGCACCGACCAGGGAGGACAGGGCTCGGTTATAAACTCGGGTAAAATATCCTCTATCTCCCGAGGCGAAAGTCCCGCGGCATAGTTAAGAGCCTCAACAGTCTCCTCGCTGACAGTATCCGGCACATATTCCGAATGATAAGCATTTCCGTATCTTACAAGATAGGCGATACGGTTTACCAGCACCGTGGTTTTTCCGCTTCCCGCACCTGCAAGAACCAAAAGAGGCCCCCTCGCTGTGAACACGGCACGGCACTGCTCGGCATTGAGATGCTCGCCGTATACCTTGTCAAAAAGCCTTTGCTTTGCTTTTATGTATTCTTCCCTGATTTTTTCCATAAGCATTCCTTATTTTTGAGCATTTTTACCCACGTCTGCGGTGTATCGTAAAAATTACTACAATTTTTCTTCCAATCGAATAGGTTCACTTGATATCAAATGATAATAATCGTTTGCGGACTTTTCTTGCCCGACTATTCTTTTCCCCGATTTGAAGCTTATATCATTCATTTTTGCAGCGAGGTTTTCAACACCCTTGTCTGTGGATAGTGTGGAAAACCTCGGTTGAAATGGCTTGATTCAGCTTGACTTTTCGGCTTCGATGTTGATTGACGGTTAGTTTTCCACCGTTTCGGATGTGGATAATGTGGAAAACCTCTGTTTCCCAAAAACATTCATTTTCCGTTTTTTTGATTAAAAAAGGCTCTTTTGCGCTTTTTCGCGCGTTTTTGGCAGATAAAAAATTCTGCCACCGTTTTTAATCGGTTTTATTCGTACATACTACGAACGCAGTCGTCTGTTAACGGTGTTTTTTGGGCTTTGCGCGATTTTTGTCGCCGCCCGAGAGCCTGTCCGCCTCGCGTCTTATTCTGAGTGCATCCTCACCGAAAATACGGTCCAGCTTATCGCGCTTACCGCTTCTTGAAATCTCGGTAACCGTTCCCCTCTGTCCCTTTTGCGCGGATGCCGAGCGCGAGGTACTGCCCTTGCCGGGCGCCGCCGACGTGCGTTGTGCAGACGCGTGTGCATTTTTGCCACCGCGTACATTGCCCCGCCCTTCGGCGCGTGTGGCATTTCTTCCGCCGCCGTGTCCCTTTGCGCCGCGTACCGATGATGCGTTCCGAGCTCCCGACTGACCGAATGCAGGGCGGACAAGGCATTCCTCTCCGTATCCTATAAGATCCTCTCTGCCGGCTATCCTGAGCGCCTCTCTTACGAGATTTGCATTTTCAGGTCTTGAATACTGAAGCATGGCGCGCTGAAGCTGCTTTTCGTGATAATCGGTGGTAACGTATACCCGCTTTCCCGTCATCGGGTGTATACCCGTGTAATACATTACAGTCGATATAGTTCCGGGTGTGGGATAGAAATCCTGAACCTGCTCGGGGGAATAGCCCCATTTTTTGAGCCAGAGAGCCATCTCCACAGCATCATTCATAGTTGCTCCCGGGTGGCTTGACATAAGATAGGGGACAAGATACTGCTCAAGCCCCGCCTCACGGCAAAGCTCAAAGTACTTCTTTCTGAATTTTTCATAAACCTCGACTCCGGGCTTACCCATCATCATAAGGGCATTGCTCGCACAGTGCTCGGGAGCAACCTTGAGCTGACCTGAAACGTGGTCGCGGACGAGCTTTTTAAAGAAGGAATCATCCTTATCATATAATAGGTAGTCAAATCTTATACCCGATCGGATAAATACCTTTTTTATTCCCTTTACAGCCTCAATGCGGCTGAGCATATGCATATATTCCGAGTGATCGACCTCAAGATTCTTACACGGTATGGGGGCGAGGCACTTCTTATTCGGGCAAACTCCTTTTTCCTTCTGCAGCTCGCAGGACGGATATCTGAAGTTTGCGGTAGGTCCGCCGACGTCGTTGATATAACCCTTGAAATCGGGCATTGCGGCAATAATTTCGGCTTCCTTTACAACGCTGTCCTCGCTTCGCGAGCGTACTGCGCGCCCTTGATGGAAGGCTATGGCACAGAAATTGCAGGCGCCGAAGCAGCCTCGGTTATGCGTTATCGAGAACTTGACCTCGGTTATCGCCGGGACACCGCCGAGCGGCTCGTAATCGGGATGATAATCCCTCGCATACGGCAAAGAATAGACACGGTCCAGCTCCTCTCGCTCAAGCGGCGGCATAGGGGGATTCTGAACGAGCATTTTATCGCCGTAATATTCCACAAGTGCCTTTGCATTGACCGAATCTATATTGCGGTACTGAATTGCAAACGAGCGCGCATACGCCTCCCTGTCGCTCTTAAGAACGTCATAATCGTAGGTTTCGACGAAGTCATAGTTGACACGCTCGCCGCGCTTCGCAAGGTAAACCGTTCCGCGCACGTCCCTTATCTTCTTTATCGGAACGCCTTTATCAAGCAGCTTTGCTATCCTCAGGATTATATTCTCGCCCATTCCGTAGGTGAGAATATCGGCACGCGAGTCGACCAGAATGCTTCTGCGAACCCTGTCATCCCAATAATCGTAATGAGCAAAGCGGCGCAGAGATGCCTCAAGACCGCCGATTATTATCGGCACGTCACCGTATGCCTCGCGTATTCGGTTAGAGTAGACTATTACGGCTCTGTCGGGACGGTTGCCCATTTTACCTCCGGGGCTGTAGTAATCATAAGTCCTTTTCTTCTTAGATACGGTGTAGTGAGCCACCATAGAATCAATATTACCCGAAGTGACAAGGAATCCGAGCCTCGGTCTTCCGAAGCGCTTGAAATCCTCGCAGGACTTATAGTCCGGCTGGGAAAGTATCGCAACGCGGAAGCCCTCTGCCTCAAGCACACGGCTTATTATAGATACACCGAAGGACGGATGATCCACGTAGGCATCGCCGCTGACGTATACAAAATCCACCTCGGACCAATTGCGCGCCGCAACATCTGCCGGGCTGAGTGGCAAAAATTCGCTTCTGTCCTTCATTTTTCTCTCCATCCTTTCATTGCTTTTTTGCAAACGTACCGTATTGATCAAGCTCCAAAGAGGCTGCCGCAAGCTTTGTTTTGCGACAACCTCTTATAGCTTTATTGTAGAATTGCGATATTTTATCGCACTTTTGCAAACTATTATTTGCTTATATCGTGTATTAAATCAAAATCAAGCAAGGTTGAAATTGTCAAGACTTACCTCCGTCTGACTTCCATCATCCATGTTACGAAGCTGAGCCTTGCCCGAATCTATCTCGGAATCTCCTACTATGAGAGTATACCTTGCACCTATCTTGTTGGCATACTTCATCTGCGCCTTGAGGCTCCTTCCCACTATATCGCACTCGCATTTGTGTCCCTCACGGCGAAGGCGCTCGACTATGCCGAGAGCCGCCACCTGTGCGCGCTCACCGAGAGCGGCAACGTAAAGCTCTGGCTTTGCCTCCGAAACATTGTCAAGCCCCTGCTCGCGCATAGCGAGAATTATTCTGGTGAGTCCCATTCCGAAGCCGATACCCGAGAGCTTAGGACCGCCGAGCGACTCAACGAGCCCATCGTATCTTCCGCCGCCGCAAACGGTGGACTGAGCGCCGATGCCCTCGGCTATAAACTCAAACACCGCGCCCGTGTAATAATCAAGACCTCTTACAATAGAAGAATCGACAACGTATTCTATTCCCATTGCATCGAGCGAGGACTTCAGCATCTCGAACTTAGAGTGGCAATCCTCGCAAAGATGATCGGTGGTTTTGGGAGCATCCTTAGCTATATCGTGACAGTCGGGATTCTTGCAGTCAAGAAGGCGAAGCGGATTCTTGTCAAGCCTGGACTTACAGCTATCGCAAAGCTTATCGGTGTGAGCACCGAAATAGGATACGAGAGCCGAGCGGTAGGCAGGGCGGCATTCCTTACAGCCTATAGAGTTGATATGAAGCTTTATGTTTTTGAGTCCGAGTCTTCTTATTACCGATGCGGCAAGCGCTATTGCGGTGGCATCGGATGCAGGGCTCTCGGAGCCGAACATCTCGGTTCCGAACTGGAAGAACTCGCGGCTTCTGCCCGCCTGAGGCTTCTCGTGGCGGAAGCAGGAAATTATATAATAGAACTTCAGCGGCATGGGATCCGAGCACTTACCGTTTTCGATAATGGCTCTGGCTACAGACGCCGTTCCCTCGGGGCGAAGCGATATCGATCTGCCCTCATCTCTGTCCTGGAAGGTGTACATCTCCTTCTGAACAACGTCGGTAGTATCGCCGACACCGCGGACGAATAGCTCGGTATTCTCAAACGTAGGCGTTCTTATCTCTCCGTAGCCGTACTTCTCCGCCTCCTCTCTCATAATTCCCTCTATGTAGCGGAACAGGGGTGTTTCAGAGGGGAGAATATCCATTGTGCCTTTAATTTTCTGTATCATTTCGATCTCCTTCATTATCGTTCAAAGCAATTTCAAGCAGCATATCAAGCCGTTGCTCATCGCCGATGTAGGAAAGCATTCCCACTACCGCCTCAAATCCCGTGGCGGTCCTGTAATCCTTACCCGACGAGCGACGCGGCTTATTAAGATGTGTTGAGTTATAGGCTCTGCGGAATACGTCCCTTTCATCCTCGAGGAGAAGATGCTCGATCTTAGCGTATGCCGCCGCCTGCGCCTCTGCGGTAACGTACCTGAGCGAAAGCTCGTTAAGCTCGGCAGACTTTGATATACCGCGCCTGACGAGCATCATCCTTACGTAAAGCGAGTGCCTTGCATCACCGAGATATGCAAGTGCAAGCACCGCAGGCAATTCTGCACCGGTTATATTATTATGCATTGAAATACCATCCGTTTTTTACTATTATAACAAACCGAGCCTTCAAAATCAATAGCCCGCGTAAATATTTATTGATTATAAAATAATTATTTTGAAAAGGACTTGAAATTGCCTTTTATCCTATGATATAATATCGGTAAACGGACTTATGAAACGTACAGAGGAACCCCTATGATGAACCGATTTGATTATATCAGGCGAAATTACACCGAGCTGTCCTGCGAGCTTGAGACGATAGCGGCAAGAGTCGGCGTGTGTCCTCCCACCCTCGTTTGTGTGACGAAGAGCGGAAGCGACGAGGAGCTTGTTGCGCTTGCCGGATGCGGAGCCTCCGACATAGGTGAGAACCGCACCTCGGAGCTTGTGAGAAGACACGGGCTGCTTTCGGCGGCAGGATTCTCTCCGAGAATGCATCAGATCGGCACCCTTCAGTCAAATAAGGCAAGGCTTGCAGCTCCGGTCGCATCACTTATCCACTCGGTGGATTCGGAATCGCTTCTGCGCGAGCTTTCAAGGCAGGCTGTCCGCCTCGGAAAAAGCATACCGGTGCTTCTCGAGATAAACAGTGCCGAGGAGGTACAAAAGGGCGGCATTATGCCCGAGGATGCAGAGCGGTTTTTAGAAAAAACGCTCACCTATGCGGGCATAACTCCCTGCGGTCTTATGACTATGGGCCCCGCCACCGAGGATAAAGAGGAGATCAGGAAATATTTCAGGCTGACATACAGGCTCTTTGACGACCTGGGATCGCGCTACGGCTTCGGAGAGAAGCCGATACTGTCAATGGGTATGAGCGACAGCTACTCTGTTGCCATCGAGGAGGGCTCGACTCTTGTGCGTGTCGGACGACGACTTTTCAAAAAAGATTAGGAGGTAAACGTAAAATGACGTGGTTTACTAAAATGGCAGATAAGCTTGACAAAAAAATCAAGGAGCAGGCTCAGTCGGATGAAAACGATGATATAGTTTTCAAGGTGCAGAGCCCCATCAAGGAGCTTAAATATTCAACTCCCGAGATCGAAGAGGAGGAGGTCACCGAGACCGTTTCCTCCGCTCAGTCCCAGGACTCCACCATAAATTCAAAGGCGAATAACCTCAAGCTGAGAGTTACACGCCCCAGATCCTTTGACGACAGCGGTGCTATTGCCGATCTTCTTCTCGAGGGCTGCACCGTATTCCTCAATACCGATCTTATGAAGCCCGAGGAAACTCGCAGAATGCTCGATTTCCTCAACGGCATCACATACACCACCTACGGCTATATCAAGCACGTTTCTCCGAATTCGTATATAATCACTCCGAGCGACGTCGATATTTCCGAGGATTGCTTCTGGGAGCAGTAATAATGACTCTTTTCAAACAAAAAAGCCGATTTGAATATCTTCTGTATTCGGCAATTATCGCGGTGGGTATTCTGCTTGATCAGCTCACCAAGTGGCTGGCGGTGAAATTTCTCTCGGTCATAGATACCTGTCCTCTCATAAAGGGTGTGCTTCACCTCACCTACGTTGAAAACAGAGGTGCGGCATTCGGTATGCTCAAGGACCACAGATGGGTATTTATGCTCACCTCCACGGTTATGATAATCGGGCTTCTCGCTTATCTTTACCTCGGCCATGCAGAAAACAAGCTCTATGCAATATCTATAGCTATGATAATCTCGGGCGGAATAGGTAATATGATAGACCGTATTGCGCTCGGATACGTTGTTGATTTTATAGATTTCCGTCTTATCAACTTTGCCGTTTTCAACGGTGCCGATTCCTTCGTCTGTGTCGGTGCGGGACTTTTAGTCCTTGCGCTCATTCTTGATATCGTAAAGGAATCGAAGGGGAAGAAAGATGCGTCTGACCGTTGAGTCTGCGGACGAGGGCAAGCGCCTTGATGCCTTTCTCGCCGCCGCTCTCGGCGAATCGAGAAATTCGGTAACGCGGGCGATAGATGAGGGACGTGTAGTATTTATCGGCAAGGAAGACAAGCTGCCCGACAAAAAATATAAGGTCAGGACGGGTGATACCTTTGACTTCATCGAAGAGGTCGCCGCCGAATATGAGGCGGTCGCAGAGGATATCCCTCTTGACGTGGTCTACGAGGATGACGACATTATAGTTATAAACAAGCCCAAGGGTATGGTGGTCCATCCCGCCCCCGGAAACGAGACGGGGACGCTCGTGAATGCACTGCTCTATCATTGTCGCGGCTCGCTCTCGGGCATCGGCGGCATTATGCGCCCGGGCATAGTTCACCGTATAGACAAGGATACCTCGGGACTGCTTGTCTGTGCGAAAAACGATAAGGCGCACAGAGCGCTCTCGGAGGAGCTTGAATATCACGGCATAACCCGTGAGTATCACGCGCTTGTGAATGGCGGCTTTCGTGACACGTGCGGCAGGGTGGATATGCCGATCGGCAGGCATCCTGTTGACAGAAAGCGGATGGCGGTGCTTACCGCACCCGGTGCGCACGCAAAAAGAGCCGTTACCCATTATGAGGTGATAGGCGCTTACGGCGCAGTCAGCTACCTTAAGCTTGTGCTCGAAACCGGAAGGACTCATCAGATAAGAGTGCATATGTCCCACCTCGGTCATCCATTGCTTGGGGACGAGGTCTACGGCGGAGGAAGAACCCCCTTCGAAAAGCGGCACAGCGCATATCTTTCGGGGCAGGCACTCCATGCCAAGGCGCTCGAGCTTACTCATCCATCGACGGGAAAGAGGATGCGCTTTGAATCCGATCTGCCTTCGGATTTCAAAAAGCTTCTTTCGATTTTAGAAGAAAATACGTGATTTTGACAATAATTGTTGTCATATACGGTTAAAACGGTCAAGTGAGATATGACGCACGAACGAGATCTCACTTGACCTTTATTTAAGTTTTTTCAAAAAAGGAATTTATTTATGATAGCATTATCGGTATCCGACGTTTCCCTCTCTTTCGGTATGGAAACGGTTCTCAAGAATATATCGTTTTCGGTAAATGACGGTGAGCGCGTCGGAGTTATCGGAGTAAACGGAGCTGGAAAGACCTCGCTCTTCAAGGTCATAACCGGAGAATACACACCCGACTCGGGCGCAGTATATCTTCAGCGCGGCTACACTGTCGGCTGTCTTGAGCAGAATCCCGACCTCACCTCGCTGCCGGGCGGCGTTTCGGTTATCGAATATATGTATTCAGCCTTCCCCGCCCTGCTCGCGACCGAGGCGGCTATTGCCGAGGCGGAGGCAGAGGTATCGAGGCTCAGCCGGGAGGGTAAGCACGATGAGGCGGTCGCAAGGACGGAGGCACTTACCGAGCTTAACCGCAGATTTGCACTTGATGGCGGACTTGAATTTCGCGCAAGATGCAGAAGCATGCTTCTGCGCCTCGGCTTCCCCGAGGAGCTTCTTGAAAGAAGGATATCGACACTTTCGGGAGGTCAGTATACAAGGCTTGCCCTTGCCAGACTTCTCGCCACAGAGCCCGACGTTCTGATGCTGGACGAGCCGACCAACCATCTCGATATAGATGCACTTGCCTGGCTTGAGAGCTTTATAGCCTCATACAAAAAGACGGTCATCATAATCTCGCACGACAGGTATTTTCTTGACAGAACCACTACAAAAACCCTGCACATACAGTACGCCGGTGCGAAGCTCTATCACGGCAATTACACCGCTACCCGTGAGCAGCAGGCGGCTGATGCAGCCTCGCTTGAAAAGCGATACAAGGAGCAGCAGAAGGAGATAGCGCGAATCAAGGCAAACATCGAATTCCAGCGCCGATGCAACAGAGAGCATAACTTCGTTACCATCAGGGCGAAGGAAAAGCAGCTCGCAAGGATGGAAAAGATCGAGCTTGCACCCCCACCGCCGAAGGATATCCGCCTGAGCTTCAGCTCTGAGGAGAGCGCGGGCGACGTGCTCGAGGTAAAGGATCTCTCCTTCTCATACGGTACGGTACCGCTTATCAAGGGCATTTCCTTCCTTATAAGAAGATACGAGCGCGTGCTTGTGCTCGGAAAAAACGGATGCGGCAAGTCGACTCTGATGAAGCTCATCAACTCCATGCTGACACCCGAGCGCGGCAAGCTTACGCTCGGCTACAACATTAAGATAGGATATTACGATCAGGAAAACCGCGGACTCTCGATGAACAAGACGGTCTTCGAGGAAATGCACGACGAATACCCCGATAAAAAGGACGGAGAGCTCCGCTCGGTGCTCGCGCTCTTCCTTTTCGGAGCGGACGATATCGAAAAGCCGATAAGTGTTCTTTCGGGCGGCGAGCGTGCGCGGCTAACGCTTGCAAAGCTTATGCTGAAGAAGGTCAATCTTCTGATTATGGACGAGCCCACCAACCACCTTGATATCGGCTCTGCCGAGGCGCTTGAAAATGCCCTGCTCGCCTTTGACGGAACTATCATCGCCGTTTCGCACGACAGATATTTTATAAACAGGATCGCCACAAGGATAATCGAGCTTGATGCCGAGAGCGAAAGAGGTCTTGTCGACTATTCTCTTGAGGACTACGACGATGCATATACCGAGTATATGCGGATAAGAACTCTCGCAAAAGAAGCTCGGACGGCAAGGATAGCCGCAGAGCGCCAGCAAGCACCCGAAAGCTCATCAAAGCTCGATTATGAGCAGAGAAAGCGCGAGAACGCGGAAAAGAGAGCCAAGGAAAAGCGCATAAAGGAGGCTACCGAAAGGGTTGCCGCGCTTGAAAGTGAGCTTGAAGCGCTCGAGGAGGAGCTATTTGGCGAGGCGGCAACAAATTACGTCCGCGCCGCCGAGATTGAAGCACGAAAGACAGAGATCGAGGAGGAGCTACTCGGGCTTTACGAATTGATAATGTAACGGCGCGAACCGCCGTATCCCCCGCATTTACGTTCATCGCCTTTGGCAATATGTACAAAAATGCGGGGGATATTTTTTACATAGATATCGGCAAAAAACTATTGCAAAGGGCTTGCCATTTATTGTATAATAAATTTAGAGCATAGGAGATCTATCCGCGCGTTTTCTTACGCAAGCTAAGCCTTATTCGAATAAGGTTCGCTTGCCTTGAATCACCGTCGGACACGGTGGTTCTGTGCTCTTTTGCGTATTTTAC
The DNA here is from genome assembly GCA_015064555.1 of Oscillospiraceae bacterium. GTDB lineage: Bacteria > Bacillota > Clostridia > Oscillospirales > CAG-272 > UBA1740. Next base: position 209 of record SVRZ01000033.1, on the reverse strand, counting down.
CTTGCCCGGTAGGTATGCAAGAAAATAATTGTCGGGCAAAATACAAAAAAACAGGAGGAACTTCGATGAAAAAAATGTTTGCAACCCTTAGAAGATTTTCGCGCAGCAGAAAGCTGCCTACGAAAACGATCTCACTTCTTTTAACCCTTATACTGACGTTTTTAGCAATACCGACAATAGTATTTGCCGAAGCAGCCGAAGCTATCAGT
>SVRZ01000032.1 GCA_015064555.1 Oscillospiraceae bacterium | reverse complement strand
GATTATGATATCCTCTGCCGAAAGCATAATTATTTCAAGCTCGGGATTCTGATACTTTTTCATTTTTCATAATCTCCTTTCTTAATTAATAACCGATTCTCTGTAAGCCGCCGCGCTCTCGCAGTACTTAGCGAAGCGCTCTACAAGCTTTACGAGGTTATCGTTATTCTCGGTCTTTGCCCATTCGTAATAGCACCTGATGTGGCAGGAATCGCTTTCACCGTTTACGGTGTAGTCAACAGTTTCGGCAAGCTCGTATGCATAGAGCTTGACTTCAACGTACTTACCGTTAGCATCGCTTCCTTCCTCTGCCGCTACTGCACTGCCGTTTATCGAGAATACGAAGTCGGATGCCTTAAATCCTTCTGCAAGATAGAATCTGAGTCCGGGCTTTGCGGTGAGGTTATAGGTAACAGCGGTGATACCGAGAGTAGGCTTTTCTGCGCTGCCGTTCATCACGGGAGCACTGCTTTCATCGTAATTCTCGCCAAGAAGCTCGTCTATCTTAGCAAGCGCCTCAGCATCGGCAGTACCGAAGTATGCGTATGCCGCTCTGATGTAAGAGAGAACGTCCTTTACAAGAGTCTTTTCCTCGGCGCTTATCGTGCTGTCGGAAAGGACCTTCTCCGCATATCTCGGGATCGAGAATACGAAGGTGCCCTTCATATTCGTTCCATCTGCGCTGAAGCCTGCCGCAAGAGTTATGTTTCTTGCCGCCTCGCTTGCACCGAGCTTGACGGTCACAAGGTAGTATCCGTCCTTTTCGGTAAGTGTACCGAGGTCGAGCGATACGCCGTCGAGAACGAGAGAGGTGAGTTTTTCGTGCTTGGGAACGTAGATATTGAAGGTGAGCTCCGATCCGAGGGTTATGCTCGCCTCGGGAACGAAGTTAAGCTCTGCCGCCGCCTTAGGAACAAGTCTGTAGGTGGCTGTAGTGCCGTTATCAGATACCTTCACAAGCACACCTACTCCGCCGGTGATGTTATACTCACCCGTGGGAGCGGCTATGCCTGAGGGAAGTGTGATAGAGAGATAATTCTCATTTTTAAGCTTATAGAATGTGAGGTCGCTTACGATATTCTCGTTCTTCACGCAGAAATTGAAGGGATTACTTCCTGCTATTATCTCGCTGCCCGTGACGTTTATTGTGCAGCTTGTCAATCCGTTTCCGAGGTCGAATATATTCACACCGCTTACGGCATTCGTGATATCTACAGTGCAATTATTCAACATTATGGTGGGATTACCTATAGCATCGGGAGTATCTTTATTGATGCTATAGCTGACTATCGCGCTCGAAGTATTTCCGAGAACGGTGATATCAACATCCTCTAAGACGTAAATGAAGCTCTTACCGGAAACGTCGATACCGTTTGCTTTCCAAGACTCGAAATTGATTATTGGATTGTTGAATACGTCGATGTCGCCGTTTATCAGGCGGATCTCGGTGGGATATATCGAACTGTCGCCATCTACGCTCCAGGGCTTGATGGAGGATCCAAACATCACTTTGTCATTTGCGGCGGAGAGATTATAGCCGTTAAGGTCAATCGTAAGAACTCCCTGCACCTGAGCGATATTATGATAGCTCTCGACGGCGGCCATCTTGTAGTCGCGCCTCATAATGATGAATGCAGCTTTGGGATCTTCTCCGAAAGAGCCGTCACTCCAGGTGTTTGCACTCATATAGTTCTTCGCTATATGAAGCGCACCGTTATTATTATAGGGATTTGTGCAATCGAGAAGCGAGCTGTAAGCTCCTATACAGTTTTTGTTTTCGTCAAAAATAACGAAGGGATATTTTGCCGCAGATCTATACTCATAGGAAATAACACCGTAATCGGTATAAAGCTCCTCGGGGATCGCGTTCATATTGAAGCTGAACTGATTCTTCTGTTTGTAAAGAATATCCTCGGAATCGGGATCGGTTTTTCTCGCCTGTGCGGTTCTGTAGGTGGATATATACTCAACCTTGACGCTGCCGCTCTTTGATATATAGAGCATTGCTACCATTCCGGTCTCGTAGCCGAGATTTGTATCCATAGACTGGAAGTCGACGAGGAACTGCGAAACAACGTTTCCGTTAATGCCGAGATCCTGGCGCATAACAACGTTAGCACAGGGATCGTGTCCCGAGAATACGAGAACTATATTTTCATGGCGGGATACGAACTTCTCCCATGTCATATCTCCGTTATTTCTGTGGTCGTCGGTCGTGCTGTCACCCTTATTGGGAGGAACAACGTCACCCGCATCGAGAGTGGTACCGTCACGGTACATATACGCGTGTGTCGTGATTATGACCTTGTAATCGCTGTTCGCATCACAAACCTCACCCGCCCAGGTAAGAACCTCATCGGGAGCGCCGTACTGAAGGCTGAATACCATATATTTTTCGCCTGCTATAGTCGTCTTTATATAGTAGTTGACAACACTTCCATCCTTGTAGTATCCGGATATATTCTTTGTAAGGGATTCCTCGGTTGCGAAGTAGGAATCATATCTTGTATATGCATCGGGACCGTCGTGGTTACCGGGTGTGATGGAGTACAGCATACCTGCCTCTCCGAGCTTTTTGAACTCGGGAAGTATATGCTGATATTCAACGTCGGTGTTCTTTTCGGTTATATCACCGACACCCATAACGAGTCCGATCTTCTTTGCAGTCTTATTTGCTATGAGCCAGTCATAGATATAAGAGGAATAATTGGTTCCGTTATTAACATCCTGATAAACGAGCTTCTGAGTATCACCTACGATAGCAAATGCATAGTCGTAATCGCCTATAGGCTCGGTTCTCTCATAGAAGGGATCGGTGTTTTCGGAGCTTATATCATAACCGTTTCCGGTTTCGTCGGTTATGGAGGTGCCCTCCTTGTGCTCGGGCTTGTTGAGATCATATGCCAGTATCACGTCATCTCTTGTGAGATCCGTGCCATTTTTATAAAGACCTTCGATCTCATCTGCGGTAAGCACCTCGGAATAGAGAGCGACGTTTGCAATCTTGCCCTTGAAGTACTGCGCGTTCCCGGAGCGGATATCTCCACCCAATCTGAGATAGCTCTCCTCGGTAATCGCCGCGAGATCATATGCATACGGAATGCCTGCCGAAAGAGTATCCGCAAGCTCTCCATTTACGTAACACTTGAATACTGCTCCGGATTCCGCGGGCTCGTGAGTGACAACGAGATGCACCCATGAGTTTGCAGGAAGATTAACGTTGAACTTTGTGCTGAAGGTATTACCGTCTTCATCGGTTATGTAAAGAGAGGGTGTTCTCGGAGCTGTTGCCGAGCCGTGAATCTCAAAATTCACACAGGAGGAGCCTCCATAGTTTCCGAGAATTACACCGGAACGGTTATCCGACGGAACGAGGACAAATGCCTCATAGGTCTTGGGCATAACGTCAAAATGCTTGCCCACAAAGAGCTCATCCTCCGCAGTGAATGTCCTGCCCTTATCAAGTATTTCAAGAGAAAGACCGTTCGCCGTAGCATGGTGTCCGTTACCGCTGACATCCCTGACGTAGTCCGGGCTCTCATAAACGGTCATATCATAGTTAAGGATAAGTCCGTTATCCTTATTCTTAGCACTTCCGACACCGTTTTTATAGGAGGTGAATACCTCCTCTGCGGTAAGAGGAACCGAATAAAGAGCCACGCCCTTCATTCTTCCCTGGAACCATCTTGTGTTATCTGTGCGGGCATCTCCGCCGAGCTGAAACTTATTGGTCTTCTGCACCGCCTCCATATCAAGATCGACGGTATCTGCGGCGAGAGTCATAGAAGTAACATATCTGCCGTCAACGTAAAGCTTGTGAGTAGCTCCGGACGTTGCGTTTGCTTCGCGGACTATTACCACGTGCACAAAGCCGCCGTTAAATCTTACGTCCGCGATCTTAGTGGAGTAGGCACCGTTTCCCTGGTCAAGATACAAAGTAGCTTTTCCCGAACTATGCAGTTCAAAATTAATACAAGTTGCTCTGTTAAGTTGGTAATTTCCGAAAATAACGCCGGGACGAGTAATATCGGTGGGCGCATATATCAACGCCTCATAGGTCTGTGGCATAACGGTAAGATCCTTGGAGAGAAGGAGAGCGTCGCTCACGCTGAAGGCTCTGCCGGTCTCACCGGGTACCCAATTGGGATTTACCGCCTTGATCTTATTTGCCGAATAATCGTTTACATAGCCTTCGTTTACCTCAAGCTCTGTAAAGTCATATGCAAAAAGAAGTCCGGGATCGGGCTCCTTTGCCGTGAATGCCGCGCCATAATTCGATATCTGACATTCCGACTTGTTATCGGGGGAATATGTACGAACATAGTTGTACATGGATATGTTCTTTATGCTTCCTTTGAAGGTATCATCGTTTGAACCTGTTCTGTAATCACCACCGATGATATGGTTGGGATATGCGGTGCTCGCAGTATAAGTCCTTCCCTTGAGAGTGTCGTGAGTGACCGTCTTTATGTGAGCGCCGTTGATATAAAGCGCGGCACTTCCCGATACGGTGTCAACGGTTATGGTAAGCCTTGCATATGCAGGCTTTCCGTCCGCGTCGACCATATACTTCCTTATGTCAGCATTTGCATCATAGTTAGATGCGGAGGGCGTTGCGGTAACGTCGGATCCGTTATGGAAGTATACCGATTTACCGGTGGTGTGCATAAGTCTGATGATGCCGTACTTATGCACCTCAATGCCCCACTCCTGTCCACTTCTGCCCGAATCTGACCAGTTATGGATTATGTTACCGAATCTGGTCGTATCCGGGAGAGTGGTATCCAGATACACCTCTGCCTCTATGGTATGCGAGCTATGCTCGAGGATCGGACTCTGCATCTGATAATAGGTATTATCATCAATGATAGCGCCACTCTGTTCAAAATCAGCTGTTTCCGCACCCGCAGAGGTCGCCACGAAGGCAAATATCATTGCAAGCATCAGCATTACAGTGCCAATGGACAGAATCACCCTTTTATTCTTCCGAATAGTATTCATCGTTTTTACTCCTTTTATTTGCTTTATGATACGACAATTGTACACTAAATTATGTATACATATAAGACAAAACAATTTCAAAAATCAGACAAAACTTGCGATATGCATAAAACTGCACCGCACAATATACAAAAAGCGCGGTGCAGTTTTATGCAATATGTTAAAGAAAACAGCAAGAAGAAGTTGCCTCTTTCTGTGAGGTTACTCGATTTTGGTCCTTCTATATTCCCTCGGTGTCATACCGACGATCTCCCTGAACGCGCGGTTAAAGCTTCTCTCGCAGGAAAAACCGCATTCAAGGGCAACATCTACCATTTTAAGATTTCCTCTCAAAATATATGGCTTTGCGCGATCTACCCTCATTGAGTTCAGAAGGCGACGGAAATTCATATTAGGTATCAAAGCTATGGCATGTGAAATATATGTCGGTGTATACCCTATCGCCTCGGCAACAGAGGCAAGAGATATATCCTCGGTATAATGATTAGCAACATACATAAGCACAGAAGCAAGTGAGCATGCCTTTACCGGTCTTTTCTCGAGGGTAACCATCCTCATGTATTCTTCTAAGACCGGATAAACAATTGCCTTCACTCTTTTGTATGCAAATTCATCACCGTTCAGAACAGTAGGAATATCGTATTCCGGCGGTAAATGCTCACAAAGGTAGTCAAAAAGTGATCTTGTAGGAGTAAAAACGGATTTAACACCCGTCATATACACATTATCTCCGGAAAGAAAGTCATCTGTAAAATCGCTTGATACAACACCTATCCATATTTTGCAATATTTAGGTGTTCTGAAGCTATGTACTCTGAAAGGAGTTATAACGGCAATATCTCCGCGAACGGCAATCTCGGTAACGCCGTCCACCGTGATCTCGACCTCTCCGTCAATTATGCACACTATTTCGGGAAACTGATGTATTCTCGACACGCATTCGTAGATCCCATCATAATACATGCTTTTGACAGAACTGTTCATGCCGAAATTCTGAAGCTGTATGTACATGCATATCTCCTTTCTGTCTGTTTTTTAAACGTGTATACTACTTTAAAAAGCGTCTTGCATAGCTGCATTTTTTACACACGGAATGCACCATAATACCGGATAGAAAGCCTTTTTTCATAGCGGCTGCGGTCGGAGATGACAAAATATCGGAAAGCTTTTGCGAAAAAATATTGCCGAGCGGCATCAGCCCGTCCGAATCAAGGCAGCATGGCACGACCGTTCCGTCCGCGAGAATAGCTATCTGACGCACGAGTCCGTAGCATCTGCCGGTATCCGCCGGCATAGCGGTGCTATCCTTTGGCCAGGTGAATATTTCATCGAGCTCAAGGAAGGTCCTGTATGCAAGTCGGTAGCCCGAATATCTCTTTTCCCACTCACCCGTGTATGAATCACGGAGAGTCGAAAGTATTCTTTCATTTTGTGAGTTTTCGCCCGCGCGGCTCTCGGAATCAAGATTCCAGAGTCGGAAAACAACGTTTTTATCAAGCTCGGAAAATTGCTTTGCAAAGCCTATAACATCGGCTAAATATCCGTCAAGGGCGTATTCTGTGCCGTTGCCCTCGGGGGCGTGCAGAGAAATGCTCACCCTATGTATAACATCTGCATTTGAAATAAGAACGTCGCGCGCGACCGAAAGAAGCGTGCCATTGGTTGTTATAGAAACCTTATATCCAAACTCTCCCGCCATCCTTAAAAAACTGCCGAGCTCCGGATGCAAAAGCGGCTCGCCCATAACGTGGAACAGAAGGTGCTCGGTGTGTCCGCGCAGTCTTTTGCAGATAAGCTCAAATTCCGACACAGACATCTGTCTGCCCTTGCGATTCGTGCCCGCACAGAAGGAGCAGCTCATATTGCAGATATTTCCTATCTCGATATATACCCTGTCGAACATAGATACCTTACCTCTATCAGACAGAGGCATCAATTATTTTTCTCAGATTCTCGTAGTAATATGAAAAGCCGAGGTCATTCGGATGCAGATAGGTGTCCGAATAGCAGGCGGCAACAGGAGGAACGAGCTTAAGCCCGTCCACGGGAATAAAACCGCGAGCGGCAGCCTCTGCTTCTATGGCGCGGCGGCGCATATGAAATCTCTCGCCCATGACCTCGCCCGAATCCTTCGCGCGCCATATAGGAGATATAACGAATACCTTTTTATCGCCGTATGCCTCCTTCACAAGATCGAGGAAGCCCCTTACCTGGAAGAGCATATCATCGTCATTCGGATATCTTCCCCAATCGTTGGTCCCATAGGCTACGAATACCCATTCGGGATCAAAATCCGACTTATCGACGATGCTTGTATGGAAGAATGCTCCGCCAATACCGTTAATAACGCTATCCGCATTATAATGGTTGGATATAAGCCAGGCAAACGAGCGCGTATCACAAGAGGTTTTATGGCCTTGAGTGATCGAATCTCCCATAAAGAGTATCTTTTTATCAAATTTGTGAGGAGTGACCGTTGCCCCGTCATCAAGCTCTATATAATCAAGAGTTCCCACCTGATGGCTGGGGAATGCGAGCGTCACACGAACGGTATCCTTGTTAGCGCCGATGGGATCGGTGAGAGCAACCGTTTCTTTTATAGCACCGCCCTCGCCTGCCTTGTACTGAGCTCTGAAGAGTCCGTCTATAAGCAGATCGCAAACGCCGCCCGTAGGCATTCTGAATGCAAGCGTGCCCGAATTCGTGTGAAAGTCGAGGCGGATGCCGGTGGTGGTAAGGCTTCTCATGCCCAAGGTATCATTAAAGGCATAAAACGCCTTCGTCTGCTTGTCGGTGCATTTAAAGAAATGTATACCGTCCTCGCGCTGCTCGATATTCACAGCACCGACGGTTATCCTCTTTATTTCATCAAAATTCAATCTCATAATAATACCTCCTGAAAAAGCCTGAAAGCTATCGATTATTCTTACGGACAGTAAGACGGGGCTGTATGCCACGAATATACCCGCTCCACTAAAGTTTACCACTTTTGAGTTTCCAAGTCAATAGCTTTGCTCAATAAAGCGAGATCTTTCGCGCCGAGCAAATAAAAATCCTTCGGGTATTTTTAAGAGCATCGGAACGTCAACCGCATTTTAAACCGCAATCTCGCAATAAATAAACAGGTCATCTCAAATTTCAAAAAATCGAGATGACCTGTTTATTTAAAGGTTTTTTGTGAACATTACTTTACGTTTACAACAAGATTGCCGTCCGTCATATCAATTGCAATAATGCTATCCGGAGCTATGTCCGACTCTATCATTTTCTTCGCAACCAGAGTTTCGATGCGCGACTGAAGGAACCTCTTCAGCGGACGCGCGCCGTATATCGGATCGTATGCCGACTCAATTACGTGCTCGCGCACCTTATCGGATATCTCTACCGATATGCGCTTATCGCGAAGTCTGCCCTCAAGCTCGGTAAGCGAGAGCTCGACAATAGCCGAGATATCCTCGCGCGTCAGTGGCTTGAAGTAGATTATCTCATCGAGCCTGTTCAAGAATTCGGGCCTGAAGGAGCGCTTCAGGAGCATATCAACGCCCTCTCTCGCCTCGCGCGATATATCGCCGTCCTTAATGCCGCCGAGTATGATATCCGAGCCGAGGTTGCTGGTCATTATTATGATGGTATTTTTGAAGTCTACCGTCCTGCCCTGACTATCGGTTATCCTACCGTCGTCCAATACCTGTAAAAGCACGTTGAAAACGTCCGGATGTGCCTTCTCTATCTCGTCAAAAAGCACCACGGCATAGGGCTTACGCCTTACCGCCTCGGTCAGCTGACCGCCCTCGTCATATCCGACGTAGCCGGGAGGCGCGCCTATAAGACGCGAAACGCTGTACTTCTCCATATACTCGGACATATCTATTCTGACAATACTCTTTTCATTATCAAACAGTGCCTCGGCAAGCGCCTTTGCAAGCTCGGTCTTACCCACACCCGTCGGGCCTAAGAACATAAACGAGCCTATAGGTCTTTTCGGATCCCTGATACCCGCACGCGAGCGGATTATAGCCTCAGAGACCTTTGCGACCGCCTCATTCTGCCCTATGACCCGCTTATGCAGAGTATCCTCCATTCCGAGCAGCTTCTGTTTCTCGCCCTCTACAAGCTTTGACACGGGTATGCCCGTCCATCTTGAAACTATCCTGCTTATCTCCTCATCGGATACCGAGTCGCGCAGAAGACTATTCTCGTGCTCCGCCTCCTTCGCCTCTGCCTCGGCAAGCTCGCGGCGCAATTCGGGCAGCTTTCCGTATTTAAGCTCTGCGGCGCGGCTGAGATCGTATTTGCTCTCTGCTATCTCGATCTCGCGCGATATGGCATCTATGCTCTCGCGAATGCGCTGTGCGGCACCTATGCTCTCCTTTTCGTTCTCCCACTTTGCCTTCATTGCGGAGAATCTTTCACGCAGCTCGGCTATCTCGCGCACAAGCTGCTCGCGGCGCTCGACGGAAAGTCTGTCGGTCTCCTTTTTAAGTGCCGCCTCCTCTATCTCGCACTGCATTATTTTGCGTGCTATCTCATCCATCTCGGTAGGCATCGAGTTCATCTCGGTTTTTATAAGCGCGCACGCCTCGTCAACGAGGTCTATCGCCTTATCGGGAAGAAATCTATCGCTTATATATCTGTTTGAAAGAGTCGCAGCAGATATAAGCGCGGAATCGTGGATCTTAACACCGTGGTATACCTCATATCTCTCCTTGAGTCCGCGCAGAATTGCCACGGTATCCTCTACGGTAGGCTCGGAAACGAGCACAGGCTGAAATCTTCTTTCAAGTGCGGCGTCCTTCTCGACATACTGCCTGTATTCATTCAGCGTGGTCGCTCCTATGCAATGAAGCTCTCCGCGTGCCAGCATCGGCTTCAAGAGATTACCCGCATCCATCGCACCGTCGGTCTTTCCTGCGCCGACTATCGTATGAAGCTCGTCTATGAAAAGTATTATGTTACCCTCGGAAGCCTTGACCTCAGCGAGAACCGCTTTAAGGCGCTCTTCAAATTCACCGCGGTATTTAGCACCTGCCACAAGCGCGCCCATATCGAGCGAGAAAAGACTTCTGCCCTTGAGATTTTCGGGAACGTCACCCCTGACTATACGCTGTGCAAGTCCCTCGGCTATAGCCGTCTTTCCGACGCCCGGCTCGCCTATCAGGCAAGGATTGTTCTTTGTTTTTCTTGAAAGTATGCGGATGACGTTTCTTATCTCATCATCTCTGCCTATCACAGGATCAAGCTTGTGCGCTCTCGCAAGCTCCACAAGGTCCTGTCCGTATTTCTTAAGCACATCATAGGTGCTCTCGGGATTATCTGTCGTCACTCTTCTGTTACCTCGTATTTTCTTAAGCTCTGTCAGCACGGCATCCTTTGTGATCCCGTGATTTTTAAATATCTCCTTAAGCTTTTCTCCTCCGCCTCCGATAAGCGCAAGGAAAAGATGCTCGACCGATATATATTCATCTCCCATATCACGGCAGATGCTCTCGCTATCCCGGAATATGCGATCGAGCTCCGGAGTTATATAGAGCCTGTCGCCCGAATAGCCGCTTCCGCCAACCCTTGGCATCCCCTCGGCAAGAGCCGATATTCCGCTCTTTATCTCAGATGTATCCCTGCCGATGGCACGTACGAGCTCGGGTATAAGTCCATCCGCATCCGAAAAGAGAGCAAGTGCCAGGTGAACGTCCGCAACGGCGGCGGCAGAATACTCTCTTGCCAGCCCCTCCGCAGTCATCAGGGCTGCTCTCGTTTTTTCTGTGAGCCTTTCTGTATTCATAAGCATTCCTCCTTCAGAATGTAAGTCACCCTTTCGGTACTTATAGTTTACTTCTATATTATGAACATTTAACGCAGAAAATATGTATTTTTTGTAAACATTAGCACTTACACGTGATGAGTGCTAATGTTTTTGCACATTTTTTAAAAAAACAGGTATTATTCGGATTTGATTTTTAGCACTTAGCAATTCAGGAAAGCAAGGAGAACAACTGCTATATATAACTCAAGCCGGACATACCGATATGTGATTTATTCCGACAAAGCCGTTCGTTTTTACCAACAAAACACACTATTTTACATTTACATTTACCCACGCATACTATATAATTCAATCATAAGGATGCTTTCTGTCGCAAAAATGCATTGTCGGAGCAGCCAAAAAACTACAAAAAGACACGGCTTGATCCATTCATGCCGAAGGATTTAAGGAGTAATGATATGGAAAAGAAAAGGCTTATACTTATCGGCGCGGGCAGCCGCGGACGCAGCTATACATCTATCGCAAAGAAGATGGATGCCTTTGAGCTTGTAGCGGTAGCCGAGCCCCTGAAGGAAAGACGCGATTTTATCGGAGATGCACACGGCATTCCCGAAAATATGAGATTTGAGAGCTGGGAGCCTCTGCTTGCTCTCGGAAAGATCGCAGATGCCGCAATAATCTCCACTCAGGACAGAGATCATTTTGCTCCCGCTATGGAGGCTATCAATCAGGGCTACAATCTTTTGCTCGAGAAGCCTGTCTCTCCCCTTCTCTCCGAGTGCCGTGAGATAGAAAAAGCTGCTAAAGAAAAGGGCGTTACCGTGCTTGTATGCCACGTTTTAAGATATACCCCCTTCTTCCGCGCTCTTAAAAAGCTTATAGATGACGGTCTTATCGGAAAGGTTGTTAACGTTGAGCATACCGAGGGAATCGGAAATCTTCATTTCAGTCACAGCTACGTTCGCGGAAATTGGTGCAACTCGGAGCGCTCATCATTCTCCCTGCTCGCAAAGTCCTGCCACGATATAGATATCTTAGAATGGCTGATAGGCAAAAATTGCATCAGCACTCAGAGCTTTGGCTCGCTCACCTACTTCAAAAAGGAGAACGCGCCCGAGGGCGCGACCGAGCGTTGCTTTGACGGATGTCCTCATATTGACAGCTGTCCCTATAGCACAAAGAAGCTCTACATAGAGCGCAAGGACGTCGGCTGGTTCCGAGGCGCGGCTACCCGCCTTCACCGCGCACCTACCGATGACGAGGTCATGCACAGCCTTGCAACTACCGATTACGGAAGATGCGTATTCCTCTCTGACAACGACGTTTGCGATCACCAGACGGTGAATATGCTGTTTGAGGACGGTGTTATCGCAAGCTTCACCATGAGCGCATTCAATATAGGCGGCAGAAGAATAAGAATTATGGGAACGAAGGGCGAGCTTATCGGAGAGATGGGCAATCCTGAGATCACCTTTAACGACACGGTAAACACCGAGAGAAAGAAGATAAACGTTGCCGATGCTATAGCGACCGACTCGATCACGCAGGGCCACGGCGGCGGTGACAGCGGAATCATGCAATCTCTTTACGATATGCTTTGCGGCAAGGCGGACGCAGCTGACCTTAGCAATATAAGCGTTTCGGTCAAGAGCCACACGACCACCTTTGCGGCAGAGAGATCGCGCCTTGAGGGCAGAACGGTCTATCTCGACGAATATAAGGAATAAAATAAAAAAATACACAAAATTCAATAAGGGCAGACTCCGATCGAATGCGAGTCTGCCCTTTTATTTGCAAATAGGCAATCACGCATACGGCAAAAAACGAATGCCTTGATAGGTCTTTAAAGCTCGCATTTTCATTATCAATATTGTAAATATTTTATTTATAACTCAAAAATATTCAAATATTCTATTGACATTTTTATTTATTTGTAGTATCATATACGGGATTTTGAGAATTATTCTCATTTTTTAAAGAGGTATAAATGAAATACAACACGGGTAAGCGCGAGCTTATAACAGATTTTTTATCTTCACATTCATCAGAGTCATTCACGCTTGAACAGATATGTGAAAGAATACTTGAAGACGGTCACGGAAGGAGCACGGTATACCGTATTACCTCCGAGCTTGTAGCCGAGGGGCGGATCCGCAAGATCTCAGACGAGCGCACCAGGCACTGCACATATCAGTACGTTGGCGGAGAGGAATGCCACTCGCATCTGCACTTAAAATGCAGAGGATGCGGCAAGCTTATACATCTTGAGCGCGCCATATCCGAATATCTGGCGGATAAAATACTTGACGCACGCGGATTTTCTCTCGAATGCGGCGGTATGCTTTTCGGTCGGTGTGAATCCTGTATTTTATCGAAGGAGGAGCATATATGATCTCGTTTATTCTGAATAATACAGCTCTTCTTCACGCATCTCACGAGGGACATTCGGGCATTACGGAATTTCTCTCCGAGAAGCTGGGCTCGGCAGGGCTTTTAATAGAAGAAGTTCTATTGCACGGTATCATTGATACCTTGAAGCTCATTCCCTTCCTCTTTCTCACCTATCTTCTTATGGAGCTTCTCGAGCACCGAGCGGGAGAAAAAATGGTTTCCTTCATAGGTCGCTCGGGCAGACTCGGCCCCGCGATAGGAGGTATTGTCGGCGCGGTTCCGCAGTGCGGCTTCTCATCGGTGGCATCTAATCTCTACACGGGCAGAGTTATCACGGCAGGCACCCTTATTGCCGTCTTTCTTTCCACCTCCGACGAGATGCTCCCCATACTGATAGGCAATCCCGATATATCTGCAAGGGCGCTTCTCTTCATCCTTGCATACAAGATATGCGCGGCAATAGCAGTAGGCTTTGCGGCAGACGGAGTCCTCCGTCTTATGAAGCGGGGAAAGCCCGAAATAAACATAGACGAGCTGTGCGATAACGACAACTGCCACTGTGAGCGCGGTATACTTTACTCCGCACTGCATCACACGCTCAGCATATCGCTCTTTATCCTGCTCGTGACGATCGTTATAAATGCCGCCGTTTTCCTGATCGGATATGAAAATCTCTCGGCGGTGATGTATGACAAGCCCTTTATCAGCCATCTGATAGCCGCATTGTTCGGTCTTATCCCCAACTGCGCGGCATCGGTTGCCCTTACGGAATTTTACACGTCCGGTCTCATAACGCTGGGAACTATGCTTGCAGGTCTTTTTTCGGGAGCGGGTGTCGGAACGCTCATTCTCTTCCGTGTGAACAAGCATCCGAGGGAAAATATCTATATCATCCTCACCCTTATAGGCTCAGGTGTGGTATTCGGTCTTCTTGCAGACCTCGTCGGCTTTGCCGCGCTTATAGGATAAGCCGGTGATGAATTGAGCGCCGATATAAGGGCATAATATAAACGAAACGGAGCAGCATACCCTATGGAAAGCTATAAAAAAAGAGCTATCGAGCTCATAACGGGGCTTGCGATAGAAGAAAAAAAGAACCCTGCCGTGGTCGGCTACACGCCATCGAAAACCTCGGTCAGCGGTGATGAAAATAAATATTTTATAAGACAAATAGGCGGCGCGGGCAAAAAATACGCACCCGTGCTTACCTCTATGATAAACGAGCTTACCGCCGAAAGGCGCGCGAATATCCATAGCATTATGGTTATCAAGGACGGATGCGTTATTATGGAGGCATCACACCCCGGCTATAGCAGAAACGTCTACCATCTTGCTCATTCTATGTCAAAAACCATCACGGCTATAGCCATAGGCTTCCTATACGACGAAGGGCGGCTTGATCTTCAAGCTAAGGTAGCCGATATCTTTCCCGAGCTCTCATACTCGGACAAGCGCTTTGCCGATCTCACGGTCGCGCACCTTCTCTCGATGCAGAGCGGAGTTTCCTTTGCCGAGGTGGGCGTAGTAACCGATGACAGCTGGCTTGAGAGCTTCTTCTCCTCGTCGATGAGCTTCGCGCCCGGAGAAGAGTTCGCCTATAACAGTATGAATTCCTACGTTCTTGCCTGTATCGTGACACGTATCACAGGTAAGGGCCTTAAGGAGTATATAAGCCAAAGGCTTCTTCAGCCGCTCGGAATAGATAATTTCCTTTGGGAGATAGGACCCGAGGGTGGCGAAAAGGGCGGCTTCGGCATTTATATGTCCGCCGAGAGCTTTGCTAAGATCGGGTGTATGCTCCTTTACGGCGGAAGCTTCGCATCCGAACGTATTCTCTCGGAGGAATACGTTTCGCTGATGACCTCAACTCATTCGGTAGCACCCCTGGAATCCGGAGCCTTCAATTACGGCTATCACATATGGGTAAGCCGCGAAGGCAGAGATTTTCTCTTGAACGGAATGCTCGGGCAGAACGTGTGGATAAATCCCGACGAGGGCATAGTTGTATCTATAAATGCAGGCAATAACGAGCTGTTTCAGGATAGCCCCGCGCTGAGTATAATAAGAAAGCATCTTCTTAGCCTGAGTGTCAAAAATACCGCCACCCGTGCCGATTTTAAGGCATTGAAAAGTGCATCTGCCACCTTCTTTGAGTCGCGCCACTGGATAAGACCTTTGAAGAAGAAAAGCGGACTTCTCTATTTCCTCGGTCTTAAGGAGAGCCGTCCTTATGATACCGCCTGGGATGCAGTCCTCGGCAGCTACGCCCTACCGGATAACAATACCTCAGTCCTCCCCACCTTCGTTTCTATTATGCAGAACAATTATCAAGGCGGCATCTCGAATATAAGTCTTGAAAGAATGGGTAACGGGCTTCTCCTGACCGCCACCGAGGGTACTTCTACACACGTGTACCCCGTGGGGCTTTATGACTTTGAAGAAAGCACTCAGAATTACTCGGGCGAGGTCTACATGGCTCGCGCTATAGGTGAAGCTACGGAGGACGAGGACAGGAACCCCGTGTATAAAATAGAGATCATTTTCCCCGAGCTTCCGAATACGCGTATAATCAAAATAACAAAGACCGCTGAGGGCATACGCCTCCGCATGACCGAAACTCCGGATGAGAAGATCGCAGAATCCTATATGGCATCTATGAAGCCCTCGGTGGGAATGAGCCTTGCTATGAGCTTTATTGAGAAGAAGGCGGGCGACGACTTTATATCAAGGCACCTTGAGGCACTCTTCCACCCCGATTTTTACTGCGTTGATATGCGCATGGCGGGCTGGCAGGATATACTTGCCGCTTATAATCGCGAGCGCGCCGAAGCGCGCGAGGGCTCTTCGAAGCTCATCCGCCCGCTTCTTTCGCGCTTTACGAAGGAAGAAAAAAAGGATAGCACAGAGGGCGAGGAAAGCGGTGTCGGCGGCTTCTTATCCAAGGCATTCAAGAATCTTTTCTCCAAAACAGGCATCCCGGATCTTATCAAGGGAATAGGAATATTCGGCAACGAAAAATCGGTGGATGACCGATCCGACTCCGACTCTTAAGAAAAGATATACAGTAAATTAAAATCCGCGTATTTGCTAATTATAGTTAGCAGATACGCGGATTTTATTATAGGCTTACTTGATATTTTTACTTTATTTTAATGGAGCTTGGAATATCCGAAGCTATTTACAAGTGCATCTATCTTCTTGCCTTCTCTGCACATCGGGCACTGATGCGACGGATGCGATTCATAGTCCTTTAAGTCATTTGGATCGAATATCGAGCGGACAGTGTATCCCGAGCATTCGTCAACGGTTGCAAAGAGAGCCGCTATACCTGCAACCTCGCCTCCGTAATATCTGATAGCTTCAACCGCAGACTGAGCCGTGTATCCCGTGGTTACCGATGCGGCAAGTATAAGAACGTGCTTGCCCTTTATCGCGGAAAGGAGACCTTCTCTGAATATCAGCTGGCTGCCCGCGGTGTGCTCGGGAGTCAGCACGTATATCGTCTGATGCGCGTTTATCGAAACGAAATTGCCCTTGGTAAGCTCATTTGCAAGGCAGGTGCCTATGACCTGAGTTCCGTCAAGACAAAGAATAGAGTCAACAATGGTAGAGCTGCCGTAATAGCCTACAAGCTCCTCTGCCACCGCCTGTGCCTCGGAAAGACGAGTCTTTTGCGTAGTCACGTCAATGTAGTAATTGATATGGCTGTGGTTGGTAGCAAAATGTCCTTTTGACACTCTCAAATAAAGATTTCTCCGCTTTGTCATTATCTTGTAAGATTCAACTGTTGGCATAGGTTTTCCTCCTTGTGTGGTTTGGCGGCGTATGCCGCTTTTATATATTTTACCTTAAAATGGAAGGCTTTGTCAAGATGCAAAATAAATATGGTAAAAAAGATACAAAAAACAAAGCCCGTACATAGGCGTACGGGCTTGTATTTTTATGCATTTTTTATAATATCGCCGATTTAAGCGGTCGCTTTTCTCTTGGCTATTATTCTCTGAACGAGCTTCACGCACTCCACAATGGGAATAACGCAAGCGCCGAGACCGAGAGCTACGAGGAAGTGACCGATTCCTATGGGATTGAGGCTGAAGAAGCCTGCAATAGGAGGTATCACGCATACAAGAGTCGTTGCGAGAAGGGATACGCCTCCTGCTATGAAGAGCACCTTATTTACAGACTTCAGCGAGAAGGTGCTGTGACGCTGAGAGCGCATATTGAAGCTATGGAATATTTCTGCCATAGACATAGTCAGGAATGCCATAGTCATACCCTCACGCGCAAGCTCCTCGTTGACACGGCCTGCCCAACCCTCGCATCCGATGAAGAAGGATATGATGACGAGCGCGGCTACCATAAGTCCCTGATATGCAACGTCAAAGCCCATTCCGCCTGCGAACACGCCCTCGGAGGAATTACGCGGCTTGCGCTTCATCAGGTCTGCCTCGCCCTTCTCCATTCCGAGCGCGATCGCGGGGAAGCAGTCGGTGACGAGATTTATCCAGAGAAGATGCACGGGCTCAAGGATGGTGAAGCCCATAAGCACTGCCGCAAAGATGGCGATGACCTCACTCATATTCGAGCCGAGAAGGAACTGTATCGCCTTACGGATATTATCGTATATCCGTCTTCCCTCCTCTACCGCACCTACGATGGTTGCAAAGTTATCGTCTGCGAGAACCATATCGGCAACGTTCTTGGTAACGTCGGTTCCGGTTATACCCATTCCGACACCTATATCTGCCGCCTTTATAGAGGGCGCGTCGTTGACTCCGTCGCCCGTCATGGCGGTAACGTAGCCTGCGTTCTTCCAGGCTGTTACTATCCTGGTCTTATGCTCGGGCTGAACTCTTGCATAAACGCTTATATCGCGGAATTTCTTCTCAAATTCCTCATCGCTCATATCATTGAGCTGTGAACCGGTTATAGCACCCGACTCGCTCTCGATGATACCGAGCTCCTTTGCGATAGCTACTGCGGTATCTATATGGTCACCCGTTATCATTATCGGGCGGATTCCCGCATCGCGGCACTGAGCTATAGCATCGATAACCTCGGGACGAACGGGATCTATCATACCTACAAGACCGACGAAGCAGAGATTTTCCTCGAGTGCCTCGGGCGAGGTGCTTTCGGGCATATCGCTCCACTCTCTTTCTGCCGCGGCAAGAACGCGGAGGGCTCTGTCTGCCATAGCCTTGTTTGCGCCGAGTATCTCTTTTACATATTCATCGGTGATGGGAAGACGTTCGCCGTTCTTCAGGTAATGAGTGCATCTGCCGATAACAACGTCGGGCGCTCCCTTGGTGTACTGAATAAACCCGTTCTCGCTCTTGTGAACGGTGCTCATCATCTTTCTTTCGGAATCGAAGGGTGCTTCTCCTACTCGCTCGAAGCGCGCCTTGAGCTCGTACTTCGGGAGCGAGAGCTTTGCCGCATGTGCAACAAGCGCCGCCTCGGTGGGCTCACCCGTAATAGCTCCGTCCTCTGCGAGCTCGGCATCCGAGCAAAGCGACATAGCGGTTGCCACACGTGCCTCGTCCTCGCCGAAGAAATCGACGACGGTCATCTTGTTCTGAGTAAGAGTACCCGTCTTATCAGAGCATATTATCTGAGCACAGCCAAGCGTTTCAACCGCGGTGAGCTTTCTGATAATGGCATTTCTTTTCGACATATTGGTTACACCCATTGAAAGAACGAGCGTAACAACGGTTGCAAGTCCCTCGGGGATAGCGGCTACCGCAAGCGATACCGCCGCCATAAAGGAATCGAGAACTATACCGATGCCGAGATCCTTAGCTCCGAGGAGCTTAACGCCGAATACGACCACACATACGCCTATAACAAGATAGGTAAGTATCTTGGAAAGTCCCGCGAGCTTTTTCTGAAGGGGAGTCTGACCGTCTGCCGCCTGAGAAAGCGCATCGGCTATCTTACCCATCTCGGTGTCCATGCCCGTGGCGGTAACTACCGCAACGCCTCTGCCGTAAACAACGGTCGAGCCCATATAAAGCATATTTTTACGGTCACCGAGGGGAACGTCCTTTTCGCCCTCGCGAAGATTTATGATATCTATGAATTTGGTTACGGGAACCGATTCTCCCGTAAGAGCAGCCTCCTCTACCTTGAGGCTGGCATTTTCAAGTATTCTTGCATCCGCGGGAACCGCATCGCCCGCCTCAAGCAGAATAACGTCACCGACAACGAGATCCTCGCTTCGGATCACCGATATCTTACCGTCCCTCATGACCTTCGATGTGGCGGCAGACATTTCCTGGAGCGCCTCTATAGCACGCTCCGCCTTGCTCTCCTGATAAACACCGAGCACCGCGTTGATAATGACTACCGCCATTATTATAACAACGTCAACCAGGCCCTCTGCACCCTCATTTCCTACGAAGGCGAGCACACCGCTTATAACGGCGGCAACGATAAGTATTATCGTCATCGGGTCGGCAAGCTGCTCAAGGAATTTAACGATGAGCGATTTTCCCTTCTCAGCGGCGAGCTTATTTTTGCCGTTTTTCTCAAGTCTTTCGGCAGCCTCGCTCTCGCTAAGACCGTTTCTCGAGGAGCCCAAAGCCTCAAGAGCCTTGCTGCTGTCCTCACAGTAATACCTCATATTAACCTCTCCTTTTCTTTATTTGGCAAATTTGCATAGCAAAAGCCGCCACGCATCCGATAAGGGCGATGACGGCTTTTATATATTCGGGAAGCTATTCCGAGCCTCGAAGCTTCCGCTTGATATAATAAAAGATTCTCATGCCCCGTGGAAACATGAGTCTCGCAATTTAAAGCCGGACCAGGGGCTGTAACACAGCCTCACGATGTTGATCCTGCTACGCCGCAAAGCGGCGCTCGCTACTCCCTCATTATAGTGTTGACCTTTTTATGTACCGATATTCTATCATATCATATCGGAAATGTCAAGCAAATATTCAATTTTTATCCTGAAATACCTTTATATTGATTTTTCATTACCTATATGGTATACTGAAATAAAATACGGGCTACTTGCCTTTCTTTTTCTGCGGAGCAGAGCTGATATAAAGCTCTATAACGCTTTCGAGCGTTTTATAAAGAGCCAGTCTTTGCTTGGGTGAAAGCACCGCGCTCTTCCTGTAAAGAGTGAGCAGCTCCGCCTCATCATCCGAAATATCGGTTCCTCCCGTGACGGGCATATCGAGTATCTCACCGACACTCACCTCAAAAAGCTCGGAGAGCTCGGGAAGCATTTTCATATAGGATGAGGACTTTCCGCGGCGCCAGTTATTCACCGTTTTCGGTGCCAGACCTGCGGCGCGCTCGAATGCAGCATCACTGTCATACTCGCTCTCTATAAGCGATATGACCTTACTGCATATATCCTTGCCGGTTTCCTTTTTCATTTCCTTCCCCTCTTTCCTTTCGATGAGTGAGATACAGTGCTCGGCTTATTCTTTTCCGCCATAGGACGCCCATCTCTTTTACGTGCGGTATTGGCAGCCGATGTGCGTACACCCTTGAGTGCCGCACCCTTTGCCGCCGCGCGCTTGGTTTCCTTCGCCGCGGAAAAGCCGAATTTACCGACGAATCTGCCAAGCTCGAAATATTCTCCGTGAGCATACGAGATAAGCCCTGCGCGCTCAAGGCATATTCTGCCCTTGTCATCTATAAGCTCCTCGTCGCAGCTCATGCTCACAACGTCTGCCATAAAGATATCGTGAGTGCCCGAATGTATCACCTCAAAGACGCGGCATTCAAGAGCCAGCGGGCTCTCTGCTATAGTCGGTGCCTTCACCTCCAAAGAGGGAGTCCTTGTGAGTCCGAGCTTCTCGAATTTATCGACCTTGGCACCGGTGTATATCCCCGAATAATCGGTAGCATACGCCAGAGCACGTGTCGTGAGATTTATGACGAATTCTCCCGTTTCGGTGAGTATTGCGTGCGAATGCCTTGTTGGTCGGACGGAGATATAGACCCGGGGCGGCTGTGTGGAGAGGACCCCTGTCCAGGCAACCGTGATAATATTAGATTTTTCCATATCGCCCACCGTTACCATAACCGCAGGCAATGGGCCGAGCATAGCACCCGGCTTCAAGCTTTTACGTCCCATTACTTATCCGCCTCTTGAGGCTTTTCAACATCGTTTTTCTTCAGCATTCCGAGCCAGATCCTTGTGAGTATGGGATCGGGAGTGAGCTTGAAGAGAAGGTGCTGAAGCTTTGTGAACCAATTTGTAACGTACATAGCCTTACCGCGCAGGGATGCCTTTATACAGCCTGCAACGACGCGGTCTGCCTTATTGAGAGGACTCATTTTCTTCGGAACGTATGCTCCGGGTGCCTCAAGCGACTTGGGAAGGAATTCGGTATCCACCCAGCCCGGGCAGAAGCAGGTCGCACGGATTCCGTGCTCCTTGAGCTCGAAGTTCAGCGACTTCGTATAATGCAGAACGAAGACCTTCGAGGACGAGTAGATATTGAAATGAGGAAGGGGCGTGAAGCAGGAGCCGCTTCCAAGCTGAATTATCCTTCCGCCGCGAGGCATAAAGGGGATGCTCATATGAGTGAGAAGGACTGTGGCCTTCACGTTTACGTCTATCATATCCGACACCGTTTTTTCGCTCAGCATATCAAACGAGCCGAATACTCCAAAGCCCGCCGCATTTACAAGGAACTTGATCTCGGGCTTATATTCGTTGAGCGCTGCACGGTAGCTCTCGATGCCCTCGCTGACAGAAAGATCGGCTGTTATCACACGGGACCTTACATTAAGCTTGGATGCAAGCTCCTCGAGTCTTGCCGTATTTCTGGCGATAAGCCATACCTCATCTATCTCGGGAAGTGCCGAGAGCTTTAAAGCAAACTCGCGGCCGATTCCGCCGGATGCGCCTGTTATAACCGCTACTGACATATTAGTTACTCCTTTAAAATGTTTTTTTACCGAAACGATTTTAGCATAAATTACGAAAAAAGTAAATAGTTTACGAATAAAAAAAATTTCAAAAAAATGAAACCAAAGGGATTTTTTGGCGTTCTTATAGAATGAAGGGAGGACGAAAATGACCGATAATTATATTGTTGATCTCTTTTTTGCAAGAGATGAGCTTGCGATATCATCGCTGGATGATAAATACGGCAGAGCGCTGCGCAGCTTCGGCACACGCATGCTGAACGACTCGTTTACTGCCGATGAATGTCTAGACGATACCTATATGAAGACCTGGGAGACCGTACCCCCGAATGAGCCGCGAAGCTATCTTTTCGAGTACGTATCCAAGATACTGCGCCACCGCTGTCTTGACAGATTGCGCCACGCGAAGCGCGACGTGCGAAATTCATCCGTGACGGTCATATCGACCGAGCTTACCGATGCTCTCCCCTCACGCGAGGTGCCCGACGGAGAGCTTTTGAAAAACGAGCTTACCAGACTTATCGCCGACTTTGTGCGTAAGCTTTCCGCCGAGAGCCGCTCTATATTCGTTATGCGCTATTTTTATATGGATGACATAAGGACCATCGCAAAAAGACTTGCCATATCCGAAGGAAAGACCAAGACCGTGTTAAAAAGAACGCGCGATAAGCTGCGTATATATCTTGAAGCCTTCGGCTATCGGGCTTAGGAGGTGACGGTATGGAAAAAAGAATAACCGAAAGCGACCTTATGCTTGCCATAGGCGAGCTTCCCGAGGAGCTTGTCAAATACCCTGCATCCACCACCGCAAGGTATAAAATAATTAAAAGACTGTCGGCTGTTGCCGCCTGCTTCATAGTTGCCGTATCGCTGATCCTGATATACCCGGGGTTGCCTAAATTCGATGGTATGGGCGGAAATGCTATGGACAGTGCTCCGAGCCACGGTAACAGCTCGGATATGAATAATGCCCCCACGCAGAACGGAAACGGATCCGGCAAGATTGAAAGCGTACACGTAGGGGATATTTCCGATTCTCCGCTTAAATTCGTTATAGAAGAAAGCTATATCTTCTACAAAACAGGCATATTTGAAAATAATTATTTACAAATAAGCGAAAATGCGGACGGTGATATACTCGCACTTCTACCGAGATCAATAGGAGAGAGTTATTCGATAACGGCTCTTAACGAAGGCGGATCGAAAATCGATATTGAGTGGCAGCTCACCGAAGAGGCGGCTCTTCTTGAAATACCACGCGAGGTATGCGCTGTTCTCCTTGAGTCGGATGAGGTCGAATTCGGCATAGAACTTTTGATCGGCATTGACGGCGGCAAGCACACGGTGACGGTAAGAAAGCTTTCAAGTATTGGCACGGGTAGCACCTAATAACAAGAAAAAACAAAAAATAAACAACCGGTAAAGGAGAAAAAGAATGAAAAGAACGAAAATTACAGGGCGCATCATTTCTGCCCTGCTTATTACCCTGGCATTACTTCTTACAATGATAGGCTGCTCAAAGGGCGGTGCCTATGACAGCGGAATGAACAGTAGCTTAGCCGAAAAGCCGACGATCGGCGATCCCGGACATTCGGGAGGAAGCTCAGACTCGGGCGGCATCGGAAAACTGCCCGAGGACGGCTCTGACAGTCCGTCCGATAAGATAATCAAGACGGTCACGACCTCTATGAGCACCACCGAGTATGACTCTCTCGTTGAAAAGCTTTATGAGGCTATAAAGGCGGTTGGCGGCTATACCGACAACGAGCGCATAAGCGGCTCGACCCCCTACCGCACGGCAAATATAACCATCCGTATCCCCGCAGAGAAGCTTGAGGAATTCAAGAGCGTGCTTTCGGGACTCGGAAACGTTACCTATTACAATGCAAGCAAGGTAGACGTTTCGCTCACCTACAGCACTCTCAAGGCGAGAGTTGACACGCTCACCACCGAAATAGGCGTCATCGAGGAGCTTTTCGAAATAGCTAAGGCAGATGGCGATATCTCGCGCATATCCGAGCTTGAAAGAAGACTCACGGATATAAAGATGCAGAAGGCAGAGGCCGAGGCACAGCTTGCCGTTTACGATAACAGCATTGCATACTCCACCGTTAATCTTGAGATAAACGAGGTCAGAGAGTACGTTGCTCCCGAGCCGGAGCCCGAGCTGAACGCATTCCAGCGCATCGGCAAAGATTTCGTTCGTAATCTCAAGAATGTCGGCAATTTCTTCGTTGAATTCTTCGTATGGTTCGTAGGCTCGCTTCCCATCCTCGTTATCTGGGCGGGTGTGCTCACAGGCATCTTCTTCCTTGTAAGATTCCTTCGGAGAAGATACCCCCACAGATTCCCCGGTACAAAAAACAAGCGCCGCGGTGCAGAAAAAGCAAGCGACACAGACACCGATTCGACTCTTGACAATGATACCGACACTTCGAAAAACGATGAATAAAAATCCGCCCCTCAGGTAAAATCCAAAATTACCGAAAACAGGTAAAAAAAGCACGACAGAGGCACTGTTTTTACACAATGCTTATGTCGTGCTTTTGATTCTGTAAAAATGAGACCGATAGCTGTTTTTGCCATTTCGGTAATATGCACAAAAACTTTCCTGAAATTTTTACACCGCCGGCGACACAAATCTATTGCATCGAGCCTTCCATTTAATGTATAATAAATCCAGAGCATAGGAGATCTATCCGCGCGTTTTCTTACGCAAGCGAAGCCTTATTCGAATAAGGTTCGCTTGCCTTGAATCACCGTCGGACACGGTGGTTCTGTGCTCTTTTGCGTATTTTACCTTGCCCGGTAGGTATGCAAGAAAATAATTGTCGGACAAAATACAAAAAACAGGAGGAACTTTGATGAAAAAAATGTTTGTAACCCTTAGAAGATTTTCGCGCAGCAGAAAGCTGCCTACGAAAACGATCTCACTTCTTTTAACCCTTATACTGACGTTTTTAGCAATACCGACAATAGTATTTGCCGAAGCAGCCGAAGCTATCAGT
>SVRZ01000031.1 GCA_015064555.1 Oscillospiraceae bacterium | reverse complement strand
CGAACGTGGAAAACTCTGCTGCTTTTCGTCCTTGCGGACAGCACTCCTACCAAAAATATATATGTATTTTTTTAAGAGCAACTTTTAATCAAGGTGTCCGGAGTTCGATTCTCCGCAGGAGCACCATAAGCAAAAAAGCACCCTCAATGGGTGCTTTTTTTGCTTATGGTACTTCTGTGGGACTCAGCGAAAGCCGTGCGCGCAAGCGCAGGGATTCGCATACCGCCAAAGGCGGTATCTTGCGTAACGCGGAGATCAATCTTTTACTCCCCGTTATGGCGGCACAATTGCCTCTGAGTCTTCCCCGCGTAGCAATACTCCCGCAAAGGCACCCTCGATGGGTAATTTTGCTAATATCTCACACTTTTATTATAAAATTATGCATTGTTTTTTGGCTTTTAATTGTATATTATATAAATATGATGGCTCGCGCCATAGCAAGCCTCAGTGAGCTATGCCTACAAAAAATTAATAAATGCATTTCAGGAGAAAAACAATGAAATTAAGAGCACCATCCATTCCTCTTATTACGGTCGATCCGTATTTTTCCGTATGGTCACCTAACGAAGTACTCAATTACAAGACTCCCCAGCATTGGACCGGCGCTAAGAACGATATCGTTGGCAGCGTTATTATAGACGGAGAGGAGCTTCTCTTCCTCGGATATCTCAGAAATATCAAGAAGATCGCTCAGACCTCGTTAGAGATAAATACACTCTCCACACTCGCTACATACGAGAATGAAAAAATAAAGCTCACCGTTCGCTTTATGACTCCCCTTCTCCCGGATGATCTGAATCTCTTTACAAGACCGGTTTCTTATATGGCGGTTTCGTATGAAAAGAAGGATCCCTCGGTCAAGGACGTAAGAGTTAAGGTGCTTGTCGGCGACTCTCTCTGCCTTAACAGAAGAAACGAAAAGCCTACCGTCCGCGAGGAAAGATGCTTCAACGGCATTACCGCTATGAGAATGGGTAACGCCGAGCAGAATCCTCTTAACAGAAGCGGAGATGATCTTCGTATTGATTGGGGCTACGTTTATCTCGCTGTTGTCGGCGAGGCAGTTACCGGTGAGGTTAAGACCTACGGCTGGATCAACATATTCGTTGATGCGCCTGTCGCCGAGAATACAGAAAAGCTCTTTATGTTTGCGTATGATGACTGTGCGGCTTCTATAAATTACTTCGGTAAGACTCTGCGCTCCTACTGGAACAAGGACGGTAAGAGCATCGAGGATGCTATATCAGAGGCGGCTCTCGACTTCGAGACAAACAAGGCAAAATGCGATGCATTTGCCGCTAAGATGACCGAGGATGCTCTCGCCGCAGGTGGCGAAAAGTATGCTGATCTTCTTCAGCTGGCATACAGACAGGTCGTTGCTGCCCATAAGCTCGTTCTCGATGATAACGGGGATATAATATACGTTTCCAAGGAGTGCTTCTCTAACGGATGCGCGGTTACGGTCGACGTTTCGTATCCCTCTATCCCGATGTTCCTCTACTATAACCCCGAGCTCATCAAGGGTATGCTCCGCCCCATCTACAAGTTCGCGGCTTCTGATGCCTGGAAGTATGACTATGCTCCGCACGACGTTGGACAATATCCCCTCGTTACCGGTCAGGTATACGGTCTTAACCGTGCTACCGGTGAGCTGCTGCACGAAAAGCAGATGCCCGTCGAGGAATGCGGAAACATGATAATAATGGAAACGAACGTTGCCCTTGCTACCGACTCGGCAGATTTTGCTAAGGATAATATGGAAACCCTTATCGGCTGGTGCGAATATCTTATCAAGTACGGCGACGATCCCGAAAATCAGCTCTGCACAGATGACTTTGCAGGACATCTTGCTCATAACTGTAACCTTACTCTCAAGGCTATTATGGGTATTGCAGGTATGGCTATCCTCTTTAAGATGCAGGGTGATGATAAGTCATATAAAAAGTATATGGCTATCGCAAAGGAAAAGGCTCTTAGCTGGTCTGCCCGTGCTAAGAACGAGGACGGCTCCTACAGGCTTGCCTTTGATAAGGACGGCTCCTACTCTATGAAGTATAATATGGTCTGGGATAAGATCTGGGGAACAAATCTGTTCCCGAAGGAGGTCTACAAGAACGAGATTGCAAGCAACTTCGCGCGCTTCAATACCTACGGTATGCCGCTCGACTCCAGATGCGATCAGACCAAGTCCGACTGGCTCGTCTGGACAGCTACCATGACCGCCTCCAAGACCGAATTCAAAAAATTCATCGAGCCCCTCTGGGACTTCTATAACGAGACTCCCGACAGAGTGCCTATGACTGACTGGTATGATACCGTTTCCGGTATGCTGATCGGATTCATCCACAGAACCGTTCAGGGCGGACTCTTTATAAAGATGGTAAGCGATAGCGGTAAGCTTAAGTTTAAGAAGTAAGATAAACAGGTAAAAATAAGGCTGGTCGAAATGCGTTTTTGCATTTCAGCCAGCCTCGTTCTATATACGATATGAAGATTTACGAATGTTTAAATAAGAGTCATTCAGCAGATTCAAAATTTACCCACAAAGCAGGACGAACGCCGTTAAGAGTAAAGTTGACATTGGTACCAACGTCATACGCGTATCCGTCACTACTGACGTCAGCGGCATAATCCTGATTATTTCCGGGTGAGCGCATCCACCACGGACTGCATCCGTTATCCTTGTTCTTATAGGCTCCCTTTGACGCAGCATATGCGGTCGGTACACATTTTCTATCATCGTTTGATGCAAAATATTGCCGAGCTTCCTCTATACTCAGTAAATAAATTTTATCATTCGTTGAATTACCACCTACGGTGCCGTGTGCCGTGTTATTCGGTGTGCTTACCTTGGTGGTCAGAATTCTACCCTGCTCCGCAGCGGTAAAGGCTTCACGCATAAAGTCGCCGTTCAGCCATGATCTGAGAGATGAGGTTTCCCAGGTCGTATCAATACGAGTTGTGTTATACGGCTTGCAATCGAGCAAATATTTGCTTATCATCAACGCAGACGAGCCGTTTTTTGCGAGCACGATCCATTCTATCGGTTGTTTTCCGCCATTCTGCTGATATGAGCCAAAGGTCAGAGTGGCACCGACCGACACATTTATCTGCTTTACCGCGCCGCGGACTTCCTCGGCTCTATGGATTTTTCCTGCATTGCGTGCTTCTTCAAAGCGAGCCGCCGGATTTGCAAGTGCTTTCTTGCACTGAATTACTCTCAGTACGGTTTTTTCAAGAGTTTCGCAATAGTCGAGCCCTGCAAAGAATTCCTTCATAAATGCATCGGCGCCGACCGATCTGCTGTCATCAAGCCTATACTCTACTCTGGGCTTTCTCTGCTCTTGCGGAAGTGCCTCATAATTATTTCTGTAGATAGGATTTGCCGCCAAGTCGCATTCTCTTATGTAGGAAAGCTCCTTATCAAAGGCATCACACCTGAAGGTACGCGAATTCTTAGATGAAACGAACACAAGTATCTTACAATTATCTATGGCCTCCTTGAGCGCAGACTCATAGTTTGCTACCGCATTGCGTCCGTGCTGTAGATTTCTGAATGCTGCAAAGCAGCTGAGGCCGCTATCCTCAAGCTCACGCATAAGCTCAAGAACGGTATCCATATCCTTACTCGAATAAGCTATGAATACATCCCTCGGAACCTTGGTTTCATACATATCCGCATCTATTTTTAATGCTTCTTCCTCAAGCCTCGTCATATATTCGCCGAGCTTTTTCAGGTCGTGCCCTCTATAGGCGCGCTCAATCAGCAGATTTACGGGCGCTATATATTCCTCGCACATTGACTTCAAGAGAAAATCTATTACCAGGTCTATGAAAACCTCGTTTTCATAAACGTCTATGTTATTGACAAAATCCGCAACATCCGCCTCGTCTGCAGAATTGGCAAGCTCAAAGAACTGTGCAAGAAAGTCCTGCGGATCAAGCTTCTTTATATCGCGGCAGATGCTTATTATCGCCTTACTGTCGATGTATTTTGCATTTATCTTTTCCCAGAGCATAGAGCGAAGGTTATAGTATTTCTCGGTCTTTTCGCGTAAGAGCGCCTCGGTTATGACCGAGCCGAGACTTGACTTGATCGTAGCCTCCAGCCTTTCGTATTCGCGCACCTTGCTCTCCTCGGTGAATTTGCCGCCGCAGTGAGCACAGTGCCAAAGTGCGGCACCGTTTTCCTCGCGCCTTGTAAGTCTGCCCTCTGCTCCGCACTGAGGACATCTCAAAACAGAAAGTTCCATAGTATATCTCCGATACAGTAAATATATAAATATATTATCATATGGTAGAGAAAAAGTCAATATTCGACATAAAAATAGTGGGGCTGTGTCATTTAGGCGTAACCAATAAAAAACGACAGAAGTACTGTAAAACACAGTGCCTTTGCCGTACTTTTATAATGTTTTAAAGGTTGAAAAACTCCGTTTTCCTCATCATTAAAGTTTTTTATTAATTTTTATCACAGCTCTCTGAGATGCAGCATAGCCTCGGCATTGACCTTGCCCGAGGGAAGAACGGTTCGTAAATACCATACTCCGTCCGCATTGTCTACGTAGACGTCCAGCTCATCGCCGAATTGCGCCTCATTTACGTAGCTTATGGTTATTTCGTCTATCATTCTTCGGTTCATCGGGAGGAAGTTTGCAAAGATATCGGGATATTTTGTGTTGTTTACATGCCTGTTTCTGTCGATATCCGAATAGGCTACCTTGTATTTACCGACCTGCGCAACAGTTGTCGGCAGACGGAAGCGGTCTATGCTCATATTCCAGGGATCATAGGTTTCAAGCTTAAGATCGAAATCGCTGACTCGGATAAGACTGCGATTTTCGGTATCTACCAGCGCCCAGACCGATATTGCTCTACCTATGACCTCCTCGCCTCTGTATATTCCGTAGCAACGGATGAAGCCGTAGCCGCGGCTTATGCATGGGAAGGTCTGCACGTTTACAGTTTCCTCCGCTCCGACAGATGCGTAAAATTCAAGCTTTATCTTGCTGAGGATAAATGCCTTTTTGCTGTCCTTCAGGACGTCATACGACATTCCGTTATCCGCGAGCTGAAGCTCGGCGGTCGACTGAATGTATCTCATTAATGATGAAAGACGGCAGACTCCGTTAAAATC
The DNA here is from genome assembly GCA_015064555.1 of Oscillospiraceae bacterium. Lineage (GTDB taxonomy): Bacteria > Bacillota > Clostridia > Oscillospirales > CAG-272 > UBA1740. Next base: position 22,427 of record SVRZ01000031.1, on the reverse strand, counting down.
AAGATCGTGCACGTCAACGTCTATTTTCTTTGTATATCCTATCATAGCTATTGATCACCATTCCCGTTTTTAAAATGAAGCGATCTGTTACAAAATCACCGGGTATATTCTATCATAAAGGATGGTTATTGTCAATACTGTGACATACGTAAATAAGACAACAAATCAAATACAGATATCCTTTATGCTGGGCTTATATCCATATTTTATCCTCATATGTGTACTCGAGATCTATCGGGGTTGCCAGATTTTCGACAAGCTTATTAAAGAAAACTGTTGCTTTTCCTATGTCCGAAAATGCGTCGGCAACAGAGCTTTCAGTGGTTTTTTCGGGTGTTTGCATAATTACCTTTATAGTGTAGAGCGGTATGCGGTAGCTTGCGACCTTCAGCGATTTTCTTTCAAACATCATGTAACGGTATACTATGCCGCCATCAGTGCAGGTAACGTCCTTTATACATTCTTCCTTGGGTTCTCTCTTTTTCATTTTTATCTCCTTTGATTATAATTATCCGATTGATATAATTATACCTGAAAGGAACTGTCAAAATCGTTAAAATTTTGTTGTATTCTTAACGTTAATAAATCGCATAATATAATAAAATTGTTTACATTTCACGTAAGGGTTTTGCGGATTTCTTGGTATATTAAATTAAATTCAATATCGGGGCACATGAAAAAATTTGCAGACTCTTTCAAATGAGTAATCGGCTCATATTTCCGACTTTATTCAAAAATATGAAATAATGAATATCGAAAAGCAATTTTTGCAATGTCTTTTTTAAAACATCACATCAAAATACTTTCGAGTTAAAAAAATCAAGTTTTAGATAATATTTTAGAAAAACTTATGGAAATTACGGTGAAAGTATGATAAAATATAGTTGAATAAATATAAAAGGAGAAAACAGATGATAAAAATAACAGATTCAAATTTTGCAGCAGAGATCGAAAACAGCGATCGCCCCTGCGTTATAGACCTTTATGCCGATTGGTGCATGCCCTGCAAGATGCTCGCTCCGGTGCTTGACGAGCTTGAGAGCGAATACCCGGATATAAAATTCTGCAAGGTGAACGTTGACGAAAGCCCTGCGGTTGCAAGGGCTTTCGGTGTCAGCAGTATACCTATGGTAGCTCTCGTCAAGGATGGTACCTTCCTCGATGCATCCGTTGGCTTCGTTCCCAAGGCGACTCTCGCCGCACTTATCGGCAAGACCTTCAATAAATAATATACGGGGTATTTGAAAATGGAAAATATGACTCTTGTTAAGCTTTTTGAAACCTGCCAAAAGGAGGGCTCGCTTGCTCCTATCGAGCGTATGCTCGCAGAGCACGGAAACGGTAATTCGGACGGAAAGGCCGTTAAGCTCGTTTTGTACCGTGATGATGACGGCGAGGTTAAAATGAATATTCTAAAGATCTCGGACTACCGCGATCTCGATAAGATGACTCTCGCTCAGCTTAAGTCATATCTTAAGGAGCTTGAAAGAAAGTCGGATATGATCGACGATGCAGAGCCGGATGACGAAAATTCGCCCGAATATCTCGCGTGGGAAGCGGCGTCTGATGAGATAGATGACGAGATATACCGCGTTGAAGATAAGATCGAAAGACTTGAAGGTTGATCTGCTGCCTTATTGAAATTTTCGCTCTTCCCCCGCAATGACAGAAAATAGTTGATATCAAAAAAGCGCAAGCTCCGGTAGGGGCTTCGATATTTTAACATAACCAAAAAGCACGGCAGAGGCAATGTTTTTTAACACAATGCTTCTGCCGTCTTTTTATTTTGTTCATATCAGGTTTCAATCGTCTATGCAGGAATAAACGAGATTTCTGAGCCTGGGGATGACGGTGCCATGAAGTCCGCCCATATGCTCTGCATGGAATATCGATATTCCGCTCTCGGGACAGCAGGACATATACGAAAGCCTTGCTCCGTCCCATCCGAATTCGCCCACCGGCATAAGATTTCCTGCTACCTCGGGATGAAGATTTGTTCTTACGCCGTAGCCGTAGCCATAGCCCTTTACCTGCGCGATCTTGTTGAACGAATTATAGCAGACCTCATCAAGAATATTGGTTCGCATAAGGTCAACTCCGTACGAGGAAAGTATTCTGTTTCCGTTCTTTCCCTTTCCCTTATGAGTCAGGGCATCGGCAAGGAGTATCTGATCGTCAACACAGGAAATAAGACCTGCTCCGCCGCTATCGTATTCGCTTCCGAAAACGAAGTTATTGAAGTCCTTGCGAACCTCAACGGCACACTTGTTCTTCGCATCGTATGTATACTGAGTCGCAAGGCGCTCAAGCTTGCTGTCGGTAAGACCGAAGGAGGTATTGTGCATTTCGAGGGGAGCAAATATATTCTCATACATATAATCGGACAAGCGCATACCCGATACCAGCTCGATAATGCCGCCTACGATATCAAGCGCAAGGCTATACTGATAATTGGTGCCGGGATCAAAAATAAACGGATCCTCAGCGAGAGCGCGTACTATATCAAGAGTTGGACATCTGCCGCCGGTCGCGGTCTTTACCCTCTGAATGCCGGGGCGGGCAACATTATAATCTATACCTGCCGTCATAGATAAGAGATGCTTCACAAGCAGCGTTGTTTTCGCGGGACGGATCTCCTCGGTGCCGTCCTCTCTCTTTACCTTTACCATTATATTTTTAAATTCGGGGAAATAAGCGCACACGGGGTCGGTTATCATTATTTCTCCGCGCTCGATAAGCTGAGTCGCCGCAACGCAGGTCGAAACCTTGGTTATCGAATACATATGGTAAAGCGCATCGGGACGAACAGGCGTTTTCAGGCGGATATCGTCATACCCGCTCTGATATCTGAATACCTCCTCATGGCCCTTGTATATCACCGTGTCCGATCCCGGGACGGCGAGCATAGGCAGACAGGTATCTAAAAATTCCTTAAGTGGCTCGAAATTCATTTCACAATGTCCTCCAAAGTGGATTTATTATTTTTGGCGATCCTTGACTGTGCAAGTGCGAAGGATCAGTGCTTCAGCTCTATAACGGTAACACCCGCATCGCCGTCACCGTACTCTGCATGGCGGTAGGTTTTTATTCGCTTATCGCACTTGAAATACCTCCAGAGTGCCGCGCGAAGCGCGCCTGTGCCCTTACCGTGTATAATTCTGACGGACGGAACAGAGGCAAGTATTGCATCATCCAGATATTTATCTACAACGAACCAGGCATCGTCACCTATCATTCCGCGCACGTCCACCTCTATGCGGAAGTCCGAAACGATAGAGCGCTTCACCTTGCCCTCACCGGGCGAGGGCTGCTTCTTCTGCTTATACTGAGTTTTACCGTCAAGAAGCCTGAGCTTATCCTCGGTGACCTTTGTTTTGAGCACACCGGCTGTCACGGCTATAAGCCCCTTCTTGTCTGCAAGTGCTGTCACGACCCCCTCTGCGCCTACCGTGATAACATATACCTTATCACCAACCTTGAGCGGACGCGGGAGCTTGTAATCCTCATCAAGCGAAACCTCCTTGACCTTCATTCCCGAGTACATATCCTCCACCTCGCGAAGGCTTTGGCGCACGCTCTCGCGCGCTTCAAGCATTAGCCGATCTCTCGTTTCCTTATCCTCGGCGCGCTTGACCTCCTCAAGCTGGCGGAAGATAAATTCGCTCGATGCTCTTGCACTGTCCAAAATCTGCCGCGCTTTAAGCAGCGATTTTTGAATTTCATCCTCGCTTTTAGCAATTTTCGCTTTCAGCTCAGCCTCTGCGGCAGATTTAAAATGCTCGTATTCCTCACGCATGCTTTCCGCTTCATCGCGCGCTGCCTGCATCTTCATTCTATCTGTATCAAGACGCTCGATAACGTCCTCAAAGCGCTTATTTTCTCCTGCGATAAGCTCGCCTGCACGGTCTATAACGTCCTTGGGTATACCGAGCTTTTCGGATATGGCAAAGGCATTTGACTTACCCGGAGTGCCGACTATAAGTCTGTATGTGGGACGGAGAGTATCTACGTTAAATTCACAGGATGCATTCTTTACCCCCGGAGTATCAAGGGCATATGCCTTCAGCTCGGCGTAATGCGTTGTCGCAAGAGAAAGCGAGCCGAGGCTCTGCGCCTTTTCAAGAATGGATATGGCGAGTGCCGCACCCTCGATAGGATCGGTTCCCGAGCCGAGCTCGTCAAACAGAACCATACTGCGAGGGCCGAGGCGTGATAAGATATCCACCACGTTTACCATATGGGATGAGAAGGTCGAGAGCGATGCCTCTATGCTCTGCTCGTCACCTATATCTACAAGCACCGCATCAAAGATGCCTATGACAGAATTTTCAAGTGCGGGGATCTGAAGGCCGGACTGCGCCATAAGAGTAAGCAGTCCAACCGTTTTGAGCGATACCGTCTTTCCTCCCGTGTTAGGTCCCGTTATCACCAAAGTATCACAATCCGCACCGACCGAAATATCTATCGGCACAACCGTTTCCTTGTCGAGAAGGGGGTGACGTGCGCGCTTCAGCTCGACACGCCTCTCGGTGGTTATCACAGGCATTTCCGCCTTCATCGACAACGCGAGCGATGCGCAGGCGAATACAAATGCTATCTCGGTTATGGTGTGATAATTCACCGATATTACCGATGATGCATCGCCCACGGATGCAGAAAGCTCGGCAAGGATGCGCTCGATCTCGTGCTTTTCCTTTGCCGCAAGGCTCTTCAGCTCGTTATTTGCGTCAACGACAGCCATAGGCTCAACGAAAAGAGTTGCTCCCGAGGATGACGTGTCGTGAACGAGTCCTTTTATCTCGTTTCTGTACTCTGCCTTTACGGGCACAACATATCGCCCGTTACGCATAGTAACTATATTTTCCTGCAGATATTTGAGTCGGTTTCCACCTATGAAGCTCTGCAGGGTTTCTTTTATTTTATTGTTTGAACGTCGGATCTGCCTTCTGATATCGGCAAGCTCCGCGCTCGCCTCGTCGGCTATGAGATCCTCGGATATGACAGACTTCTTTATCCTGTCCTCAAGATTGCCCGAGAGAAGTATTCTTGAGAAAAGCTCGTCCACCGAGGTATCAAATGACTTATCGGTGTTTATATAGTCGCGCAGCATACGCGAGCTATAAAGCAGCGATGCGATATCAAGAAGCTCACGGGGGGAAAGCACCGCACCCTTATACGCCCTCTCCGCTGCGGGAACAACGCTCTCGGGGGCACTGAAGGTAGGGTATCCTTTCGCATTCACAAGCCGCTTTGCATCCTCTGTCCTTCTCTGTCGAAGGATTACCGTATCGTAGTCGTCCGTAGGTGTGAGTGCACGCGCACGCGAAGCCGCCCCCTCGGTAGGAGCAAGCGCGGCAAGCATTTCCGATATTTTGTCATATTCAAGAGTTGTTAGTGTTTTTGCAGTAAAATGCATCAGCGTTTGACCTCTTTGTAAAATTCAAGCGATTTAAAGCTTCTTTCAAGCTGGTTTACAAGATATTCCTCTGCCGCACGCGAGATAAGCTCCATATCCTCATCCGATACGTTGAATGCAAAGATGCGCTCTATCGGGCAGTGTATCATATAGCCGAGGGCTATTTTTGCGCCCTCTGAAAGTATGGTGACTACTCTGCGCTCACCGTCATCGGGGATATTTCTGTGCTCTCGCTCTATCCGTGTATTGCAGGCATAGCAAAGGATATTACCGCCCATTATATCAAAATAGAAGCTCCCCTGCTCCTCTCCGCACTCGCGGCAGGAGAGCACGTCGGGCATAAATCCTATTATAGAAGTGGCGCGTATCTCAAACGCCGCCTTTATTTTATCAAGCGGATATTTTTCCTCGGATATCGCGTAAAGCGAATTGAGAGCCAGGCGCAAAAGCTCGCCCTCGGACTCTGCGGTGGTAACGTCCGACAGGACCTCAACTATATAGCCCGCAAGGCTCAAACCCTCTATGGTCCTGCGAAGCCCGAAGAAGCTCTCAATGGCGCTTGCCTCCTTCACCCACAGCTTGTCGCCCTTCTTATAAAGCACCATGGACGAATAGCAGAACTGCTGGGTGGAGGACATATTCCGATTTTTGAGTGTTCGGGCGCTTTTTACCATCGCGGTGACAGTTCCCATTTCCTTTGAAAAAACGGTTATAAGCCTGTCGGATTCTCCTATATTGACACTGCGGAGAACAAGACCGGTTATTTCGGTAAGCATATCAGTCCTCTGTGTAGCCGAGATTGGCGATATTGAACTCGCTCTCGCGCCAGTTCTCCTTCACTCTGACGTACAGGTCAAGGAACACGCGCGTATCAAGCAGCTCCTCTATATCCTGGCGCGCGTAGGTGCCTATCTTCTTGATGCCTGCGCCGCCCTTGCCTATTATTATGCCCTTATGGGTTGCCTTCTCGCAATATATCTCGGCGCGGATAGTCACACTATCCTTCTTCTCGCGCCATTCCTCAATGACGACCGCCGTACCGTGAGGGATCTCCTCATCCAACGTTTTGAGCAGCTTTTCCCTGATTATCTCGGCAACCATCTGGCGCTCGGGCTGATCGGTAACTATCTCGTCCGAGAAGAACCAATTGCTCTCGGAAAGATATCTCTTACATTCGTCAACCACAATGTCAACACCCTTGCCGCCCTTCGCCGAGATCGGTATAACGCTGTCAAAATCAAAGGCATCCGCATAGGCCTTGATAGTCTTTGCTATGTTTTCGGGGCGCACGGTATCTATCTTATTGATGACGAGTATGGCACCGACGCCCTTGCTCTTTATTCCGCGGATAAGCTCGGCTTCTATATCGCCTACAGACTCCCTTGCCTCAACTACAAGGATAACTCCGTCCACACCGCCCATCGTGTCTGTGGTGGTCCTGACCATAAAATCCCCGAGCTTTGTTCTCGGCTTATGAAGTCCGGGAGTATCGAGGAATACGAACTGATCCTCACCGACTGTATGTATTCCGGTTATACGGTTACGCGTGGTCTGAGGCTTTTTTGATACTATTGCCACCTTCTCTCCGATTATGGAATTGAGAAGAGTCGATTTGCCGACGTTGGGACGGCCCACTATTGCTATAAATCCTGTTCTTGTCATTTTATACACCTTAAACTTCCAATGAATTCATTATTTCCTTTTGTATTTTGCACTGAAGCTTGTCCTCATCCTCGCTTCTTTCGTGATCGTAGCCGAGAAGATGAAGCGTCGAATGCACTGCAAGGAAGGCTACCTCGCGTATAAAGCTGTTTCCTACCTCCCCTGCCTGCTCCATAGCGCGAGGCACCGATATTACTATATCACCAAGGCATGCACCCATACTGCATTCCACGGGATCGAAATTCCCGTCCTCATACAGCGGGAAGGACAAAACGTCCGTCGGGCGGTTTACGCCGCGGAACTGCTTATTCAACGAATGGATATATTCAGCCGATGCAAAGGTCACAGACACCTCGGCAGGATATGGAAGCTCCTCATGCTCAAGCGTTGCATATATCGCACGTCGCACGGCAAGCTTCAGGCTGTAATCCACCTCGGGAAAGCTCTCGGTTGCCGAAAAGCTTATAAATAACTCTCTTTTCACGTCCTATTCCTCCTCGCCGCTCTTGGGCTTTACCTTATATTTTTTTGAAAGAAGATTTTTTTCATATTTCTCATATGCGCCTATTATCTTGCGTACAAGGTGATGGCGCACAACGTCCCTGTCAGAAAACTTGAATATAGATATTCCTTCTATGCCGTCAAGCACGGTAGTCGCTATCGAAAGACCGCTCTTTTTACCGAAGGGCAGATCGGTCTGCGAGAGGTCACCCGTTACGACCGCCTTCGAATTATATCCGAGTCTTGTCAAGAACATCTTCATCTGCTCGGGGGTTGTATTCTGTGCCTCGTCAAGTATGATGAAGGAATCATCAAGCGTTCTGCCTCGCATATAGGCGAGCGGAGCGATCTCTATAGTTCCCCTCTCAAGATATTTCTGATAGTTCTCTGCGCCGAGCATTTCAAAGAGCGCATCGTAAAGCGGTCTTAAATAAGGATCTATCTTGCTCTGCAGATCTCCCGGCAGAAATCCGAGTCTTTCGCCCGCCTCAACGGCAGGTCTTGTAAGAATTATCCTGTTTACCGACTTGTCGCGCAGAGCCTCGACAGCCATCGCCACCGCGAGAAAGGTCTTTCCGGTACCCGCCGGACCTATTCCGAGAATAACCGTATTTTTACGGATGGCATCTATATACTTCTTCTGCCCTATCGTTTTCGCCTTGATGGGCTTTCCTCGGTTCGTCACGCATATGACGCTGTCGGTATGACTCTCGAGCTCGGTATCAAGACCGTCACGCACGATGCCTATAACGTATTCAACGCTTTCCTGACTTATGCTCTCTCCGCTTCCTATCATACGCTTGAGGTATTCGAGCGTACGCGCGGCATAATCAACGTTCTCTGCCTCACCGATAACGGTTATTGCATCTCCGCTGTCAAGCTCAGAATTGCGGTTTGAGATGCGTACGTCATATGCCTTCTCTATGAGTCTTACGTTTATGTCAAATGCGCCGAAAAGTGCCGCCGTAGCCTCATTCGACTTCGTCATTACTATTTTTTCAGCCATCCTTGTTCTCCATCTCCTTTTTCCGAAAATATCCTCTCAATCCCTACGTCGCAAAGCGCCGTTACAACAGAGGTCATTTCATATCCCTCGGCGGTAAATCCGCCGCTTGTTTTTATTCTCAGCACTTCCTTTTCCGCAAGGCTTGCCTCTCTCTTTGAAAGAAGCTCGCGCGAAGCCATGGATATAAGCTCCGAATCGCTGTATACGACCTGCTTTTCCGTCTTTTCTCTGATATACGTCCGCCTTATCTCAAGAGGTAAACGGTATTTCCCGAAGGCAAAGCATTCCTTCGCATCTTCTATTATAACATACTCGTAATCGATTTTTCTATACCTTTTGAAAATATTTAAAGAAAAATCAAATATTTTTACCGTAAGCTCTGTGAGCCTTTGCTCTCCGTATTCGGTAACGGTAGCTTTTCTTGGAATATTTACAGTTATGCTCTCGGTCGCTCTGCCTATGACACGCCCCTCTGCATTGACGAAGCCGCCGCCCGTCTCATCAGGCAGAACCCCCGATATGAGTAGACTGCCCGATGGAACGGTATCTCCGACCTTTACTGCGGCTATTCCGCTTTTTACGGTTATTTCCTCTATGATGCAATCTGTTGAGGCTACTATATTTGAATATCCGAATGGCTCTTCCTCGCTCTTATCGGGAACCTTCTTCTCCTTTATCACAACGTATGCGACTCTACCTACTCGGTTTACGTTTATCCAGCCTATGTTCTCCGAGCCGCCGAGTACCTTGATCTCGATATCCTCAAAGCCGCCCTTCCCTACCCTGCACCCGGGATACAAGCCGTATTCGCGAAGCTCGGCACGAATGGCAGCTTCATCGATATTCTCGTTGCCCGATACCCTGACGTCCCATATATTGCCACCGAAAATGAGATAAAAGCAGAACGAAAGTACAAGCGCGGCAAGCACACCGTAACGTTTTCTGTTTTTGAGCAGCGCTCCCGGGAGCCCTCTTACCTCGCTTTCGGTATGTTCCATCCCGAAAAGCGCAGCTCTATATTTTTTCAGCGAATGAAGCGATACCTCAAAGCTTCCCTCTCCGTCTATATCGGCGGTAAGACCGGAGCGCAAAAGGCGCGTTCCCGCCTTTGCTATCCCATCCTTCCCAACCGAAAAAACGACGTATCCGAAAATAAGTCTGTCTATTCTTACACTCACTGCTATCTCCTGCCCTTTCCTCTGCTAACGGTTATACTCTCAACCTCTCCGCTTACGATAAGACTCCCTCTCTCCAGCACTGCTATATGCATATTACTGCCGCCGAGTGTTATTCTTTCCCGTGCTCCGAGAAGCAATATCTGCTCCGGCGAATATTCACCGATCCCAAGTATTCCCCCGAGCGTGACCGATGCCGAGACTCCGCGCCAATCGGCATCCACGTGGAAGGAGGGGGCATAGGATGCCACCGCCCCCGACCGAAACGACTCTTTTTTTCCTTTATAGGTCATACATTTTCCTTTCCCTTCATAATTCTTTAGTAAAATGTATGACGGAGGAATAAAAAAATGACCGAAACAAGCACCTCTGTGCCTAAAACCGGGAGAAGGGGGTATCCTTCACCATATCTTGGGCAACCGGCGGCTGTAGCCGTAAGCATATCGGCGATCATTCTGTCGCTCATACTGTCGCTATATCTGTCGGACGAGATATCCTTAGCAGTTAAGGATGGGCTCGGTCTTGCGGTAAATGTGATAGTCCCCTCCGTTTTTCCCTTCATAATACTCTCTGACCTACTTTACTCTTTGCAAGCTACAGGTACCTCCGACCTTGCCGAGCGCGGCTTTCATCGTCTTTTCGGTATAGACGGGAGCGGTCTTTACCCTTTTATGCTGGGGGCTCTCTGCGGATTTCCGATGGGAGTGCGTGCGACCGCTAAGCTTTATCGGGACGGTTGCATCAGCCGTGACGAGGCAGAGCGGCTCATAGGCTTTACAAACAACACGGGGCCTGCTTTTCTGGTGTGCGGCGTCGGGCTCGGTATGCGTGGAAGAATAAGCGACGGCATACTTCTCTATTTTTCAATGCTTATATCGGCGATAGCGGTGGGAATCATCTTCGCGCCTCGCCAAAAAAACGAAAAGAATATCCATAACGAAAAAAGAAGCGCAGATATTCCGCGCTTCTCGCTTGTTGCATCTATAAAGGGGGCAGGACTCTCGACTCTCAATATATGCTCATTCATAGTATTCTTTTCGGCGGTAGGTGGCGTGCTTCACAAGCTGCTCGGAGAAGGTCCTGCGTATATACTCACGCTCCCCTTCCTCGAAATAGGCGGTGCCTCGGCGGCACTCGCGAAAAGCGCTCTGATATCTGCCGATGCAAGCCTTATCCTCACGGGATTTGCCACAGGCTTTTCGGGCTTGTCGGTACATATGCAAGCAGGCTCCTTCCTCATCGGAACGGATATATCAATGAAAAAATATTATCCGATGAAGCTTATGCAAGGACTCATATCCGCTTGTCTGTGTGCGATATGCATCCTACTTGGATTTGTGTGATATAAATTAACACGGGTTGGCTCTTTATAATATCCCATCCCCGCACCGCGAAGGCTTTTTATGATTTTTACAAATAATCTCTTACGAACTTTTTTCCTTTTCTGACAAAGCAGCTTCCATATGGTGCATCAAGGTATGGAATTATATCAGGATCGTAATTGCACACTGTATTCAAAGAAAAAATATTGAAATTGTCGGGATTATCCGTATATTCCTCTGTTTCATCTCCTGCAAAGAATCTCCATCCGCTATCCGGAAATTCCGAATCTTCATCCGGCTCCTCGCGATACATATACCCAACCTTTCTTCCGCGAACTGTGATCTCGTTAGTGGCAAAGCACCCCTGCGGTCCCTTGCCGTGATATTTCTGTTTTATTTGGTTTTTCGATAAGAAAAAGTTCATGTTTGTTTTGTCCTTCCATGTTAAAATCCATACATATTCGCTAAAAATTCAATTTTTTCCAAAGCTGAATATTATGTCTTTTGCGTAATTTGATATAATGGGTTTATTGCTTGCAGAAATCTTTTCAATACAATTCAATGCTTCAGGAGTTCCGATTTTATAGACCGAAAGAATAGCACCGAATATGTTCCTCTCATACCGAAACTATTTTCCCATAAGGTAAAATACAGAAAAGAGCGCAGAAGCGTCGGCGGATAAGACTCACGGCTTCAAATCTATTATACCTTAAATAATAATCACCTCGCAATAGTTTTTTTGCCGGTTGCGGTGTAAAACTTTTGAGAGAATTTTTGTGCATATTCCCCAAGTGCCAAAAAGCACGCAGCTGTAACGTTTTTTTGAAGTATTTGATTTTGCATTTTGAATTTTTGCGGAATATTCGATTTAGGACTTGACAAAATCCGAAGGATGTGCTATAATCTATCTCAGTATGCTACTCACTGTGGCAAAATATATGGAGGAATTATGGACGCGGACGCGGATAGTTGTTATCCCAATCGTATACATATATAGTTGTAAGACTTAGCCAGACAAGGATATTTTCTTGGAAAATGTCGTGTGGCCGGGTCTTTTTTTGCTTTTATTTCCTCTGCATCATACCTGTTGCGCTATAAAATAAAATTTAAATAAACTAATTTGAAAGGAACCAAAACAACTAAAATCATGGAAGAACACAGTATTATCATGGTCGTGATAGTATTTGCCTGCGTTATTATGAGCGCGTACTTCTCGGCCACGGAAACGGCGTTTTCCACACTTAACAAAATTCGTATCAAAACCATGGCGGAGGACGGCAACCGCCGCGCACAGAGAGTTTACAAGCTCACGGAGAACTTTGATGCCCTGCTCTCGACGATACTTATCGGAAATAATATCGTTAATATTCTTGCATCCTCGCTCTCCACGATACTCTTCATCGGATGGATAAAGGGCAACGAGAGCCTGGCGACGACGCTCTCCACTATAGTTCTTACAATAGTAATCCTTATATTTGGTGAGATATCCCCAAAGAGCATCGCGAAGGAATCAAGCGAGAAATTTGCAATGTTTGCCGCTCCGATAATCTCCTTCCTTATGGTGATATTCACTCCCCTCAACTTCCTGTTCAAGCAGTGGAAAAAGCTGCTCTCCAAGCTCTTCAAGGCTGATGAGGACACAGGTATAACGGAGGAGGAGCTCATCTCCATCATCGAGGAGGCTGAGGAGGACGGAAATCTTGAAAAGAACGAGACCGAGCTCATCAGAAGCGCGATAGAATTCAACGAGCTTGAGGTCGGTGATATATTCACTCCCAGAATCGATATAACCGCAGTTAAAAAGGAAGCCGAGTTTGAGGAGATACGCGAGGTGTTCAAGACCTCGGGATATTCGAGAATCCCCGTCTACGTGGACGATCTCGATAATATCGTCGGTATTCTCTATTACAAGGACTTCTTTACCAAGGACTTCGATAACATAGAAAGCATAATCAAGCCGGTTATGTTCGTTACCAAGACACGTAACGTAAACGAGCTTATGAACGAGCTTCAGGAAAAGAAGCTCCATCTCGCAGTTGTTACAGACGAATACGGTTCGACCGCAGGTATTGTTACCCTTGAGGATATCCTCGAGGAGATCGTCGGTGATATCTGGGATGAGCACGACAACGTTGAGATCGAGATACGCGAGGTCGGCGAAAATAAGTATATCCTCTCGGGCAAGGCAAGCATCAGCAAGGTCTTTGACGAATTGGATATAGATAACGAGACCGAATCTCTCACAGTAAACGGATGGGCTATGGATGCCCTCGGAAGAATCCCCGTCGCGGGAGATCAATTCGAGGCCGACGGACTCCAGGCAAAGGTGCTTAAGATGAACGGCAGACGTATCGATAATCTTATGGTAATTAAGCTCGAGCCCGAGGAAGATGACGAAGAAAAAGAAGATTAAAACCGTTAATTTATCCCAATTTTGTAAATAATTGTTTTCAAATTTAGACAAAAGCATCCCTGAAGACGCGCTATGCATCTTCAGGGATGCTTTCTCTATATTCAATTAAAAAGCGCGGTTTAGGATATACGCGGTATCGCGCATTCAAAGTCTTCCGCTCTAAAAAATCTACATTTATATTATACTCCCTACCTATCAATAGATCTTCAATAATCAGATCACGATACCACGCCTATTCTACCGTAACGGGAATCGAATTCAGCTCGGTGCATTCCTCATGGCGGCATATGGCAAGCGGCTCCATTCCCTTGAATGTGATCTGCCCTGTTTTCACGTAAGGGCGCGGTAGAGAATCCGAGAAGCAGATGTCAGGGAGCGGGCTGTATACTCCCGTAACCTCCGGGAACGGAAGCTCAAGATTCTCGATATACAGACTTCTCGGCATATAACAGGTATATCCGAAATCCCAATTAAGCGCCCGCTCATCACCGTGCGGAAAGCCCGAATATATCAGTACCATACCGTTTTCATGCTTTCTGTCTGTCGGTGTGCCGCGGTAGGTCTTATATCCGAGATGCTTACAGTTCTTTATCAGTATATCGCCATTGAATGTTGCTCCATAGTCACCCCTCAATACAATAAAGTATGAGCTTCCCTCGCGGACGGTGTCGATTATTTCGAGTCTGCCGCCGCCGATAACGTTTATCGTCTGACCGAAGGTGCATCCGATAAGCCTTGCATTCCAGAAGCCGCAGTGTGCATCAAATCGCGACATAGAGCAATTGACAAGCTCGAGATTCTTCGCTCCGTTTGACGACATTATTCCCCAATAGCGAGTATCGCGCAGGGGAACACCGTTTGTTATGCCTTCGCACCTCACGTGGCTTGAGTACTCGATAACCAGGTCGTAGCTGCCCATTGCTATGGGATTTGACGCGGTGGGTTTATCCTCATAGTAGGTAGTGTGTGCATTCAGAGCGAGATTTATTGCCTGCGAATTGTAGGTGTTATAGAAAAAGACGAAGCCGTAGTATGGGTAGCTCTGACGGAGCTTGCCGTCCTCGCCTCTGCCGTAGCCCTCGTTCGGAATATCGGGCTCACCTACAAGCCTGTGCGTCATATCGCGCAGAGTGGTATTCGGCCTTTTTATCTTGAATTTTCTGTTATATCCGCACCATTTGTTTTCAAATCCGGTTTCCTCCACAACGCGGCATACTATCGTTTCAAAGTAACCGCCCTGTATCGTGATCGGCTCATCATCGGTACTGAATATCTCTATTTTCGTCACCTGATCGAAGTCAAATGCTATGGGTGTGCTTTCGTCCACGCTGCCGTCGGGGTTCACGAGCAGACAATCCGAGCGCTTGCTGGTATTTACGTTGCCGCCGAATCTTACAAAATCGAGGTGATCCTCATTATAGAATCTGACAAGGCACTTGCCGCCGAGCTTTCCCTTAAGCCATGGTATCTGACTTGCCCCCTCGGCTATGCTCGCACCGGGGAAAAGCGCATTTATCTCTTCCCTGTCATATACCGTCGGCGCGGTATCTCTCTCCACTAAGAAAAGAGGGACGTTGTAGTGGCAAAACACCTCGGAGCCGGTATCGTCAATAATGAATTTCGCACCGGTAAAGTCGGTGCTCGTTTTTATCTCGATAGGCTCTTCAAAAACGTGAATATAATAAACCGCGCCCTCGTCTGCTACGACGGGGAGTCTATGCTCGTTTGCAAATTTATGGGCCTCCGCGAGCGCCGAATAGTCATCTGCTACGCCGTTTCCAACAGCACCGAAATCCGAATACTTTACGTATCCGCGGGCAATTATTTCTTCCGAAGCTTTCATGAAAAACACCTCGTAATTCTCTTTTTAAAGCCTTGTGACAGACTCCTAAGGCGATTATAGCACGCAAAACGCGATAAGTCAACCCACATTTCGCGCAGGAAGAAAAAAATTTTTTGTTCAAAAAATAACTTTTAAGCATCCGTGACAAAGCTTTTTTCGTTCATATATACCAAATGAATTGTTAATAAATTGTAAATATTTCACTAATGCCTACTTTTTTAAAAATAGATATAGAAAATCTTACGATTTTATGGTATAATGTCAGTTGCGGTGCGCGTGGATTGGCTTTTTTATAACGATCTGCCACTGATATGCGTCCGCTGACAGCGATAATAAAAAATAATTTTTATATTGGAGGAAACTCAAAAATGGCAAAGAAGTATTGTTATCTCTTTACCGAGGGTAATGCAGGCATGCGTGAGCTGCTTGGCGGTAAGGGCGCGAACCTTGCTGAAATGACCCACATTTTCCAGGAAAGATTCCCTGACAGAAACCCTGTTCCCCAGGGCTTCACCATCTCCACCGAGGCCTGCACTCAGTACTATGAGGACGGCAGACAGATCAACCCCGAGATCATGGCTGAGATCAACGAGTACATCACCAAGATGGAAGAGGTTACCGGCAAGAAGTTCGGTGACTTAGAAAAGCCCCTTCTCGTTTCGGTTCGTTCCGGTGCGAGAGCATCCATGCCCGGTATGATGGATACCATCCTTAACCTCGGTCTTAACGAAGAGGTTGTTGAGGTTATGGCTGAGAAGTCCAAGAACCCCAGATGGGCTTATGACTGCTACAGAAGATTCATTCAGATGTACTCCGACGTCGTTATGGAGGTTGGCAAGAAGTACTTTGAAGAGCTTATCGACAAGATGAAGGAAGCCAAGGGCGTTGTTTACGACGTTGACCTTACCGCTGAGGATCTTAAGGAGCTTGCTAATCAGTTCAAGGCTGAGTACAAGGCTAAGATCGGTCAGGACTTCCCCACCGATCCCAAGGAGCAGCTCATTGGTGCTATTAAGGCGGTATTCCGCTCTTGGGACAACCCCAGAGCAAACGTTTACAGACGTGACAACGATATTCCCTACTCCTGGGGTACTGCAGTAAACGTTCAGGCTATGGCATTCGGTAACATGGGTGACGATTGCGGAACCGGTGTTGCCTTCACCCGTGACCCCGCTACCGGCGAGAAGAAGCTTATGGGTGAGTTCCTTGTAAACGCACAGGGCGAGGACGTTGTTGCAGGTGTAAGAACTCCTATGAAGATAGCTGAGATGCAGAAGAAGTTCCCCGCAGCTTATGCTCAGTTCGTTGAGATCTGCCAGATCCTTGAGAATCACTATCACGATATGCAGGATATGGAGTTCACCGTTGAGAACGAGAAGCTCTATATGCTCCAGACCAGAAACGGTAAGAGAACCGCACAGGCTGCTCTTAAGATCGCTTGCGACCTTGTTGACGAGGGCATGAAGACCGAGCAGGAAGCTGTTCTTATGATCGATCCCAGAAACCTTGATACTCTTCTTCACCCCCAGTTCGATGCTAAGGCACTCAAGGCCGCTACTCCTATGGGTAGAGGACTTGGCGCTTCGCCCGGAGCTGCTTGCGGTAAGATAGTATTCACTGCTGATGATGCAGTTGCTTGGAAGGAAAGAGGCGAGAAGGTAGTTCTTGTTCGTCTTGAGACCTCTCCCGAGGATATCACCGGTATGAAGGCTGCTCAGGGTATACTCACCGTTCGTGGCGGTATGACCTCTCACGCTGCAGTTGTTGCACGCGGAATGGGTACCTGCTGCGTTTCCGGATGCGGCGAAATAAAGATGGACGAGGAGAACAAGCAGTTCACCCTCGCAGGTAAGACCTATCACGAGGGCGATTGCATCTCGATCGACGGTTCTACCGGTAATATATATGACGGCATCATCCCCACCGTTGATGCAGTTATCGCAGGCGAGTTCGGCAGAATCATGGCTTGGGCTGACAAGTACAGAAAGCTCAAGGTAAGAACCAATGCTGATACTCCCGCTGATGCAAAGAAGGCTCGCGAGCTTGGTGCTGAGGGTATCGGTCTTTGCCGTACCGAGCATATGTTCTTCGAGGCTGACAGAATCGCGGCATTCCGTGAGATGATCTGCTCCGACACCGTTGAGGCAAGAGAGGCAGCTCTCGATAAGATCCTTCCTATGCAGCAGGCAGACTTCGAGAAGCTTTACGAGGCTCTTGAGGGTAACCCCGTTTGTATCAGATTCCTTGATCCCCCTCTCCATGAGTTCGTTCCCACCGAGGAGGATGACATTAAGGCACTTGCAGATGCTCAGGGCAAAAAGGTTGAGGACATCAAGGCTCTCATCGCTTCCCTCCACGAGTTCAATCCCATGATGGGTCACCGTGGATGCCGTCTTGCAGTTACCTATCCCGAAATTGCTAAGATGCAGACCGCTGCTGTTATCAGAGCAGCTATAAACGTTCAGAAGGCTCATCCCGACTGGACCGTTAAGCCCGAGATCATGATTCCCCTTGTTGGCGAGATCAAGGAGCTTAAGTACGTTAAGAAGGTAGTTGTTGAGACCGCTAACGCAGAGATCGCTGCTGCAGGCGCTAAGCTTGACTACGAGGTTGGTACCATGATCGAGATTCCTCGTGCTTGCGTAACCGCAGACGAGATCGCTAAGGAGGCTGACTTCTTCTGCTTCGGTACTAACGACCTTACTCAGATGACCTACGGCTTCTCCCGTGACGATGCAGGTAAGTTCCTCAATGCTTACTATGATGCTAAGATCTTTGAGAACGATCCCTTCGCAAAGCTCGACCAGGTTGGTGTTGGTGGCCTTATGAAGACCGCTCTCGCTCTTGGTAGACCCGCAAACGCTAACCTCCACGTTGGTATCTGCGGTGAGCACGGTGGAGATCCCACATCTGTTGAGTTCTGCCATACCATCGGCCTTGACTACGTATCCTGCTCGCCCTTCAGAGTTCCGATAGCACGTCTTGCGGCAGCTCAGGCGGCACTTAGATAAGCATTATTTTAAAAGATAACCAATTCCGGCAAGACCGGTAAAAAAGCGGCTCCCTTCGGGGAGTCTCTTTTTTACTCTTCGCATCAAAGATGCTCGATCTTGCGGCAGCGAAAGAGAGCACTTAGATAAGATACGTTTTAATTGATAACTGTAAAACGACAAACTAGTTTATCCTAACTAAGACAAACTGGTTTATCCTACAACTAAATAGAAACAAGCCTTGTAGACCTTGTGTCTGCAGGGCTTTTTCTTTTTCTAAAATACAGGCTTGACAGCAGGTTTTTCTAACTAAGTGTTTCTTTTCCCTTTCACCACAATAAGGCGGTAATATATATACATGTTACCTATTATTTTTGTAGCTGTATGTATTTATGGTTAAAAAGGCTGTAATTATGTTAAAAATGCAGGTTTTACTATTACTGTTATTACTACTGTATTTACTGTTGTTAGTGGTATTGGTGTTTGGGGATTTAACGGTTCTTTTATAATTTCCGTTGTAATTTTTCTCATTTCGTTATACCTCCACGGTATTATTTTAGCACATATCAATGATTCAATTCATCACTATATAGCCAAGTATTCATCATCAAGGATACCAAAACAGGGATAAGATGTCCACTAAATTTGACAGGTGCGTCTAATAAGTGTGCTTAGGTCATTGAATTTAGTAAGTTTTTGTGATATAATGTAGTAAATAGTAAAAGGAGGTTGAGAAAATCAGATGAACACCAAAGCAATAGAAACCATATCAGTAAATGCAGTTAGAGACAGCATCGTTTTATCCGACTATCTCGACCAATGCATTCCGGATAATGACAAAGAGCCTTTTTGGGATGGTTCCATACATATATATAACAATAAAAACCATTGCAAGAAAAACTTTAGAGGAAGACTTCCCGTTCAAGTCAAAGGCACTCGAAATAACAACCACTCAAAGAAAGAAGTATCGTTCTCTGTAAGTGTGGTAGACTTAAAAGGATATTTAGATGATGGGGTACTGTACTTTGTCGTTTACGTATCAAACGACGGTCGAAAAAGTAAAATATACTATTTAGAGTTAACCCCAATAAGAATTCGTTTTATTTTAAACTCTGCCAATTCAAAGAAAAAAGTAAGTTTGAAATTCAAAGAATTCCCTGCGGACAACGATAGAAAAGCCACAATCGCTATGAATTGCTATGACAATTGCAAGCGGCAAAGCAGTTTCTCAAACGCAAAACTCTACACTATAGAGGAACTACAGTCTCAAGGTGTGTTGGAAAGTTTATCAATGCATTTATCAGGAGTAAAAATCAATACCGACCCTCAAACGGCGTTTATTAGTAATGATGTTTATCTTTATGCCAAAGTCAAAGGAAGCACCATTCCACAACCCATTGAAATACTCCCCAAAGACTTGTACACTTCTGAAACGGTTGACTGCAGTGTAACCATTGGAGGGAAAGAATACTATTCTCAAATTAAAATAATAAAAAGTCTAAAAGACACCACCTATATCCTAGGAGAGAGTTTTAAAATTACTCAAAACAACGAAACGAAAAAGGTTAATTACAGTTATTCTTCTTCAGACTACCTCCAAGTTGTAGCTAAAGATTTAGAGTTTATGTTAGCATATATTGATGCTGGTTGCTTTGAAATTCAAGGAAAGAAATTTCCATTCAACAAAAAACTGCTACATTTTCCAACTTTGACTTGGAAACACAAAGGAAAAATTTAAAAACAATCAAAGAACTAACGCAGGTTTTGGATTGTCTTGGATGCAAAAAAATGCTTCAGATTAGCTCTCTGGGGATTAACGACAATGCTAATCTTTCATTGTTAAAAATTGCATTTATAGATAATAAACCCGTTAGCGGTTTAGTGGAAAACATTCCTACTATCAACAGAATTACTATTGGAAATTTAAATCTTATCTTGTTATTCACCCCAAAAGAGTACGAACCTACAACCTATCTTATAAGGGACTTCTTCGCAACAGATATTTTGGTAAAGTACGAAAGCAAAAGAGGAGACGATTTACCAGTTTCACAATATGGGCTTTTGACTGTTGAAGATTTTGTAAAGGCTGACAATTTGAAGTACGATGTCATATTACCCTCGTTCCAAAGAATCGAAAAACACGAAGAAACTTTCGAAAGAGCTAATTGGCTTTTACTTGATTTGCTAAGTGCATACGACCAAACAAAAAAGATGGAGCTTTTAAATACTGCTAAGGACTTTTCTGAATGGATACTCACAGCAACTGAAGAAGAAATGCCTTATAACATAAAGATGCTCAATCATTTACAAATAATCAAACGGTTAAGACCTTTAAATGAGGTGGAAAAACAAACAATATTTAAAATTGTATCGAACAATCAGTGCTCACTCTCTACTCTCGTTGGAGCATACATATTACTGGAGCAATACGTTTCTGCCGAAATACATTTTAACAACATGCCCTCTGCTGAACAGGATGAATTCAAAAACTTCCCAATATATAACTTGTGGGAAACAAGAGATAAGTCCTAAAAGCCGACTTCTTTAATAATAAAACCTCTTGACAAACCGCAATAGGAGCGTTATAATCTGAAGCACAAGGCTTCTCTATGTAAAACGACAAACTAGTTTATCCTAACTAAGACAAACTGGTTTATCCTACAACTAAATAGAAACAAGCCTTGTAGACCTTGTGTCTGCAGGGCTTTTTCTTTTTCTAAAATACAGGCTTGACAGCAGGTTTTTCTAACTAAGTATTTCTTTTCCCTTTCACCACAATAAGGCGGTAATATATATACATGTTACCTATTATTTTTGTAGCTGTATGTATTTATGGTTAAAAAGGCTGTAATTATGTTAAAAATGTAGGTTTTACTATTACTGTTATTACTACTGTATTTACTGTTGTTAGTGGTATTGGTGTTTGGGGATTTAACGGTTCTTTTATTATCTGTACAGTAGGATATTTGTATTTGTATTAAGTGGAATATTTGTTTTTGTTTTTCTACAATAACCAATTCCAGCAAGACCGGTAAAAAAGCGGCTCCCTTCGGGGAGTCGTTTTTTTAGTAATAGCATAAAATATATTTTTGCCTTCGTCACAGTTTGAAGTGACAAGGCGATCACAGTTGCTTTCTGTCCTTATTGGCAAAAAGCTAAAGACATAGGCCTGTTGTGTGTCTTAGTAATCGTAATACAGTTATAAATATCGGGTTGCCGTCCTTCATAAATAATCGAAAAGCAGTTATAATATTATTGTATTCGATTACAAAGGGGGCGCAAAAATGGAGAAAATAATAGGCAAAAGAATTCAGGAGTTCCGTAAGAAAAAAGGAATGACCCAAGAGGAGCTTTCTGAGGTTATTGACATCAGCCCTCACTATCTCTCTGCCCTCGAAAGAGGTATATATAATATCAAGCTTGAAACTCTTGTGAAGATACTTAATTGCCTTGATTGCTCGGCAGATGAGGTGTTCTGTGATGTGGTAAATAAGTCTTGTGCAGTCACTTCCAGTAGGCTCTCCGAAAGGCTTGAAGCACTACCTGCAGAGGAGCAAGAAAGAATACTTGCAGTAGTAGACACCATGATAAATAATGTTAAAAAGTGACCTATATGTTCATATAACGATTAAATCTGTGCCTTGTGTACAGATTTTTTGTTTTCTACCAAAAACTAACAAATTTCGACAAATGCTTTGTTATATAATAATCGTAAACCGATTATAAATTAACAAAAATACAATTATGGAGGTTATTATGTGCGTTGTTGAAAGAAAGATTGATAAACTCGGTAGAATAGTTTTGCCTATGGATTTCAGAAAGGCGTTAGGCATGGAAGGAGAGGCTGAGGTAGTGATCGGTATTAATGGAAATACCATTACAGTAAGAGGTATCGATGCCGCTTGCAGACTCTGTGGCTCGGTTGAACAAGTATCAAAGCATCTGAAAGTTTGCTCTAAGTGCATAGCTAAAATAAAGAATCACTAATATTAGATCTTCGCATCGAAGATACTCGATCTTGCGGCAGCGAAAGAGAGCACTCAGATAAGATACGTTTTAATTGATAACCTATTCCGGCAAGACCGGTAAGGGGCTGAGT
>SVRZ01000030.1:18908-28112 GCA_015064555.1 Oscillospiraceae bacterium | reverse complement strand
TTGCCTTTGATTCTGCTGATGATCTGTATTTGATTGGCGAGAGTTTGATTGCTCTCGAAAAAGAAAAGCGCAAGGTCGATCCCGAAAAGTTTATGAGCTATATTCGATCTAAAATGAGGGACGATAATACCTATTATCTGCTCTTAGACGAGATTCAACTTCTTGATTGCTTTGAGGCGGTTTTGAACGGCTATCTCCGTAAAGACAATATGGACGTTTACGTTACGGGAAGCAACGCAAAGTTTTTGTCTAAGGATATTATTACTGAGTTTGCGGGGCGCGGCGATGAGATCCATATGTATCCGCTTTCCTTTGCAGAATTTATGAGCTACTACAAGGGTGACAAATATGAGGGGCTTTCGGAATATATGCTTTACGGTGGTATTCCACTTGTAGTTTTACGCGAGAATGCACAGGATAAAGCAAAGCTTTTGTCAAATCTGTTTGGAGAGATTTATATTTCGGATATCGTAAAGCGAAACAAGATCAGAAATATCGGCGAGCTTGAAGATCTTTTGAATATTCTTTCGTCCTCTATCGGTTCTCTTACCAATCCCGAAAAGCTAAAAAACACCTTTAAGACGGTCAAAAATTCAAAGATCACCGCTGCAACCATCAAAAAATATATTGATTGCTTTGAGGATTCCTTCTTGATTGATTCGGCAGAGCGATATGATATTAAGGGAAGAAGCTATATAGAAACTCCTAAGAAATATTATTTTTCAGACCTTGGACTTCGCAATGCGCGTATCAATTTCCGTCAGTTTGAGCAGACGCACACAATGGAAAACGTGATCTACAACGAGCTTTGTATGCGCGGATACAGTGTTGACGTGGGTGTAGTACAATTTGCCGAAAAAGACAAGGACGGAAAGGTGACGAGAAAGCAGCTTGAGGTCGATTTCGTTTGCAATCTTGGCTCAAAGCGATTCTATATTCAATCGGCATTTTCCATTCCCGATGAAGAAAAGCGTGCGCAAGAAATTCGCCCATTCCGTAAGATTGATGACTCTTTTAAAAAGATCATCGTTACCAAGGACATCGTCGCTCCCTATTATGATGAGCACGGTATATTGACGGTGAATATTTATGATTTTTTGCTGAATCCGGAATGTATTGAGGGGTAAGAATGGAATTATATCTTTATGATAGCCTTATAAAAAAATGTGCCGAAACGATATATGCAATTGGTGCCGTTCTTCTGGGAGTGCTGGCGCTCGCACTAATAATCTATTTGATTGTTAAGTTGATCAAAAGCCGTAAAGAGGAGGGAAAGTTTCCAATACTTGTAATTGTACTATTTGTTATAATTATTGCGATTCCAACTGTTGCGTCCATTGGTCTTGGCAATATGTTTATCAAAAGTGCAATGTATAACAGAGATATGAAAAACGGTGATGCTCAATTTTTAGTAGGCGATGTTGAAGTTATTTCGTGCGTTGAAGAGGAATACAGACTTGAACCTACGGGAAATTATATTGTCGAGATAAAGGTTGGAGAAGAAATAATTAAACCTTCAAACGGTTTCCCAAAAACTGTTATCGAGTATTTTGACGGTGACAAAGAGTTAATTATTCAATACGGAATAATAGAGGGTGATGGGCTTTATGTTTGGAGTATAAAACTCTCGGAATAAAGGCATTCAAAAAATAATGAAAACAACAATCGGCATCATCTAAGGAAGAGTAGTGTGATATAATAGGGACAACACATTTTTTATGAAAACTCAATAGAAATTGGGCAAAAGACTGTTGTCCCTATTATAACTCACTCCCGGAGGGTGTTCAAATAGGGACAACATTTTTATTTGATTTTGTCTTTATGATGCCTTCACCATCGGCATTTGAGCCGTGAAAGGAAATGATTTGACACTCCGTGTCATTCGGTGAAGTTTTTGCTTTTGCAAAAGTGAAGTTGTTTGCTTTGCTCACAGTGAAGTTTTGCTCTTTCACAGCAAAGTGAAGTTAAGTTCGCCTATCTAATATTTTACTCGCACCTCAGTGCGAACTTCACTTCCTCAAGGAAACTTCACTCACAGCGTGAACTTCACTCGCCGAGAGGCGAACTTAGTTCGGCGGCGCTATGCCACCTTCGGTAGAGCACCCTCGTTCGCCGCCGATAGCATATTTTCTATAAATATTCCGTATCCTTCCGTCGGATTTGCTACTAAAACAATGGGTAGGCGTTCCGCGAGCCGAGTGCGAACAAAGCGTGGAACGCTAAAAAGTTTTCGCCCCTCTCGAAAGGCAGGAGAGGGGCTTTGCTGCGCAAAGTACCGAAAACTTGCTATGCTGTAGTGCTTCGCAAATCCAACCGTTATGCTGCTTGGGGGACTGTTTGACTTTGTGCTGCACTTAACATGTTTTCTATAAATATTCCGTATCCTTCCGTTGGATTTGCTACTAAAACATGGGTAACCGCACCCACAAGCTTGCCGTCTTGGATGATGGGAGAGCCTGACATTCCTCTGACGATACCCCCGGTGAGGGCGATAAGTGCTTCATCGGTCACCTTGATGCGGAAGGATTTTGTTCCGGTGGAATCCCGGTTTATATCCTCGATTTTTATCGTATACTCGGCACGCATCCCGTTCTTAACGGTTGTGAAGATGGTAGCTTCACCGCATTTGACCTCGCTGCGATCGGCGACAGGGAGCGGCACTCTGCCGCCGCTTTGCGCGATAGCATCAGCCGATAGCCTTCCGAAAACGCCGCACTCTGTGTTTGAATGCAGACTTCCAAGTATTCTATTGCTCAAAACACCGCGAAGCTCGCCGGGCTTGCCGACCTCGCCCTTTACCGCACCCGCGAGGATAACTCCGGTAACTTCACCGCGCGTTATGCTGAGTATCTTTTCACCGCTACTATCGGATATACCGTGGCCAAGCCCTCCGAAATCACCGCTTTTTGGCTCGTAGTAGGTAACCGTGCCGATTCCTGACGCCCCCTCGGAAAGAACAACGCCAAGCTTATATTCTCCGCCGTGAATCTCCGGAGGAATTATAAAATCGGTTCTTTTGTTATCCCTTTGAACTATGAGATGAACAGGGTTGCCCTCCGATTCCGAAAGTGTGTCTTTAACGTCGCTGATGCTTTTTATGTCGGTATTGTTTATCTTCAGTATTTTATCGTTAGGACGAAAAAAATTCTTTGCCGTGTCGGTCACTATTTTTGACACGGTTACGCCCCCATCGCATATTTTAACCCCGAAGGCATCCCCTCCGGGGCAAAGATATACGGTCCTTTTATCCTTATGCTTTTCCGCTTTTCCGAAGAAAAGCTCCTTCAGCCTCGAGCGGATCTGCGTCTGCTCGCATTCTTCGTAACATACCTCGCTACATTTATTTTCCGGACGAAAATCACAGGCTTCGGCAGCCGTGGTTACGAAGGAGGATATCAGGCATACCATTGCTATACCTGACAGTATTCTTTTTCTGTTTGTAAATTTCTTTTTCATCGGTGAATTCCTTCTTTGCTTCGCTGGTGTTTATCACCGCATTTTTAATTTGCCACCCTTATCCGTTATATATGCTTAGAAATTAAAGGAAGATATCAAAGTAAGCAAAAATACGAGGATGATCTGCATTTTAAGCAGCATTCATCCTCGTAAAGAAATATTTTATGATCATAAAAAATCGAACAATTCGAACGTTGAACAGAGTATATTGTAAACAAAAGCTATCTTTTTCTCGCAAACAGCAAGAGAATCGTCATCGTGTAGACTATGTATTATCTCTATCTTTTCGTCCGATGCGCTCATATTGAAGTTACCTTTATTGGCGACAGACTCAAGGCGAAGAAGCTCGTTCTCGGTCAAAATGGAGGTATTAAGAGCGATCTCTATGATCAGCTTATCGCCTTTCACGAATGATCTTATACGTATGATATCCTTCCCCCAGACCGATCTGAATATTATTGTTAAGAAAAGTGCAAATTGATAAGGATAAATGACAGCATACCTTTGGCAATCCGTGATCGATTCATCCACGTAAGCGCCCCTGAAATTTTCGTCAAGGAAGCTTTTGAGCTGGGATATTATATCGGAGGCTGTAATGTTCTTGCTCATATAGGTTGAATCCTGCAGACCGGATATAGTATCGTTTTCTGTATTTATCGTTTCTGTTAACTCGTCTAATCTTCTCTTTTTCATGGCATTGATATCTGCGAGTGGTCTATCTCGTCGAAGAGCTGAGACTTTTCCTCGGTCTTGGCAAGCTCTGTCTTGACTCCGTTTATTATTGAGCCTATCGAATCCGAAACGTAGACGTTTACGATATCCTGATAGTTTTTTTCGAAATAGCTCTCGGTCTTTTCCCTTTTGTAAAGTATCCAGTAATATGACTGATTGTCGGTAGTCACATCGAGCAGGGAGCTTGTGCTGTATGGCGCGAGGTCGAATGCCGTGTCTATTACTGTGGAATAGTATGCCCCGTCAAGACTGTATCTTCCTATCAAGACACCGTCCATAATATCCTTGGCGTCGCTGGCGGTGAACTGAACGGCATGCTTGAGTGCCGCCTCCTCGCCGGTTATAGCGGCGATCTCGTCCCTCATATTCTCCGCCTTCTTTCGCGAGATATACTTGGGATTTATCTCAATGAGGCTGACTCTTACGCAACCGTCACCGTCGTAAAAGGCGCGGATGTCCTCTTCGGTGTATTCAAGAGCACCCACGTCGCTCTGACTTGGGTTATTTTCGTTGAATGTGCCGGCGTAGTGATCGATTATCTTTTCATATGCCATCGAATAGCGCAGAAGCAGAACCTGCACCGAATAATTCATATTCATTTTTTTGAGCGATTCAAGATACGCATCGTAATCTCCGCCGAAGCCGGCTATATCGGCGCCGTTGCCGTCGACACTCTCTGCGATATATTCCTCAATCCTGTCGTCTGCATTCTTTGAAAAGGGATCGTATCCGAGCTTTTTGGAAAGGTGTATGGCAGCATAGATATCGAGGCAAAAGTCGGTTATCCTTGCGTTGATGCTCTCTTTTGCGGCATCGGCATCGGGAGTCGACCAGAATGTCTTATCGCCTTTGTCGTAATCGGCTGCAAAATTCAGGAAGAGTGCCCGATACAGCTCGTATTTCACCTCATACGTCTGCTTTTCGTACTTGAAGGTCATTATTACTCTTTTCTCCTCATCGGTGCTCTCCACCGGGGGATATTTACTCTCACCGCAGGCAATGAGCGAGAGGAGTGATGAGATCAGCAATAGAATTGCTATGACTTTTTTCATTTGGTTCTCCTTTAGTATTTGCTGGATTGAATATAATTTTATCAAAAATATTTGAATAAATCAAGTTAATTTTTACAAAAGGTTTGCATTTATCAAAGATTTGTGCTAATATAGATAAGGGGAAGGGTGTTTTCCTCTGTATGAAAGCAAGAAAGGATGCCGAAATGTCAGAAAAATATACGATACGGTTATCATCCATAATAGATAAATTCAATCTGGAGACTCTTTATCTTCCGGATCTTCCGGATAATATTCTGGTTTCCTGTGCGCGTGTCAACCGTCCCGGGCTTCAGATGGCGGGATATTTCGATTATTATGAAAAGGAAAGAATACAGATAATAGGTAAGATGGAGAGTCAGTATATTACGACTCTTGAGCCCGAGAGCAGGAGCGAGCGTCTTTCCGCATTTTTCGCCTCCGGGCCTACGGGTGTAATATTTACCTCGTCGCTGGTAATAACCGATGAAACGATAGAGCTTGCCGAAAAATTCGGCGTTCCGCTTATGAGGACGACCGAGCGCACCTCGGAATTCATGGCGGCGCTTATTGCGTATCTGAATGTCGAGCTCGGTCCTCGTATCACTCGTCACGGTGTTCTTGTAGAGGTATACGGAGAGGGAATACTTCTCCTCGGCGATTCGGGCGTCGGAAAGAGCGAGACGGCTATAGAGCTTGTAAAGCGCGGTCACCGTCTTATTGCCGACGATGCGGTTGAGATAAAGCGCGTTTCCGCAACTACTCTTGTAGGCAGAGCACCCGAGATAATCCGCCATTACGTTGAGCTTCGCGGGATCGGTATTGTCGACGTCCGCCGCCTTTTCGGTATGGGCTCTGTCAAGCTCACCGAGAAGATCGACCTGGTCATCAATCTCGAGAATTGGCAGGACGGTAAGGTGTATGACCGAATAGGGCTCAATGAGGAATTCATGGATATCCTGGGTATAAAGATACCTATGATAGTTCTCCCTGTCTGTCCGGGAAGAAACCTCTCGGTCGTTATCGAGGTTGCCGCTATGAATAACCGCCAGAAGAGAATGGGCTATAACACCGCCGAGGAATTTAACAAGCGACTTATGGATTCTATAGGCGGCAGCGAATTGTAATAAAGCGCGACGAATAAAAGGTAATAAAACAGAGGTCCTCTGCATAGTATTGAACAAATACTATTCGGAGGACTTTTTTATGGCAGAATTTGAAAGTGAAGCTATTGCCGATCTCGGCAGCGCAGGCTCCTGCGAGCGCGAAAGACGCGTATGCGGTATACGTGAGGAATGCACGGCGGAATTCGTGCTTCCCGATTATATGGGTGACGTAAAGCGCCTGCTCAAATATACGGCAGAGGCAGTGCCGTGCAATAAATTCATATCCGCGGCGGATGTATCCTTCCTGTCGGTGGTGACCTTCAGGGTGTCCTATATAGATGCCTCCGGCATTCTCAGCGAAGCCGTCTTTACCGCCGACTGTGAGCATAACGAGCACATAGGCGATGACTTTTCCGATGCGTCCATCAGCACCCTGACGCAATCGGTCACCGTAAGACTCAAGGGCCCAAGGAAAATATGTGCCAGGGCGGCACTTGTGTCTGATATCTGCATCACCGAGAGAATTTCGCTCCCCGGCATAGAGGCAGCAGCCGAGACAGAAGAAATGCTCAAAAAAAGCACACGTATCCGCGTTCATACCGCCGAGTACCCGAGGAGCGTTGAGCGCGAGTATGCCGAGGAGATAGGAAGGATGATAAATATCCCCGCGGACGATATCGAGGTCGTGAAGTGCGAGCTTTCGCCCTACGCTTCGTCCACGGCATTGAGTGATAGCGGAATAATTATCAAGGGGGAAATGGATGCCCTTGCCGTACTTCGCACGGGTGGGGAGGTAATGCGTATCACCAAGCGAATTCCATTTGAGGAAACGGTACCCTTGAGCACCGATATGAAGGATGTATATCCCTCATGCCGTGTCTATGTGACCGGTGTCAGCGCAAACCTCAATAACGTTGTCGAGGACGGTGCTGAGGGCGCCGCATATTACACCTCTGTTGTCCTTTCATCCACCGTGGAATTTCACACGGTCACAGATCGGAATGTCGAGCACGAGGTCATAACCGACGCCTTTTATAAAGGTAAATCAAACGAATGTGCATACGAGTCATTCATATACGAGGAGCTTATGGCGACCGCCTCGGAAAAGAGAAAGATATCGCTCACCGAGAGCCGCGGCGAGTGCGAGCTGCGCGAGATAATAGACTGCGATGTCGTCGTCAAGAACTTAAAAAAGGAAATGCTCGGCTCCGAGCTGAAGCTCACAGGCGAGATAGTCTGCAATATAATCGCCTCACCGAATGGGGAAGGGGAGTGTCTGCTTTTGAAATGCGAATCTCCCTTTGAGGAATCGGTGAAGCTCACAGGTGCGAATGAATCGGCGAGAGTGTATGTCGATGTTGAGGTTGCCGATTGCTCGGTCAGCTTTGACACCGAGAAGATATACGTAGCTCTGACACTCGGCATAAATGCCATAGCACTTGAAGAAAAGAAGATAGACGTTATGGTAGACCTTAAGCCGTGCGAAAAGAAGAGCCAGCGCACAAGATGCCTGACCGTCTATTACCCCTGCGAGGGTGACACGCTCTGGAGCGTCGCAAAGAAATACTCGGCATCCCCCATGGATATCCTCAAATATAACACGCTCACCGACATCTCGGCAGAAAACCTCGATGCATCCCTGGCATCCCTGGAAAGGCTCATCGTAATGGAGGAATAAGACAAAAACAGCAAAGACGCCGGCTCGGCTTTATCGAGTTGGAGTCTTTGTTTTTTTGTTAAGCGTTAAGTGGTGTGAATTATAGCTGTTTTGCGGTAAAATATATATAGAATCTATAAAAAAGGAGAGTAGATATGAAAACCGCAGAATTATTAACAGAGTGGCTGACAGGCTATGAGCGAGAACGTGTTAAAATAAGAACCTATACACGTTATGAGGAGCTTATTAATTTACACATACTGCCTGCCTTAGGAAATCTGGACATCAATGAGATAAACAGAAGGGACATTCAGAATTTTTTAAATTCGGAAAAAGCAGGCGGCAACGTTAAGGAAAACGGAAAAGGCTTGTCAGCGACCAGTATCAATCTAATGCTTACCGTTTTGAATCTCGCATTTGAGTATGCGTGCGATATGGAAATCATCGAAATCAATCCGTGTTCGCGAATAAAGCGAGCGCGCGAAGATTCAGCAAAAATAACAGCATTCACCAAGGACGAGCAATGCAAATTGGAGAGGTATATAGAGAAGTCCGGTGATCCGCGTTTGTTTGGAATAATGTTGTGTCTGTATAGCGGTCTTCGTATCGGAGAGCTTCTCGGACTTGAGTGGTGTGACGTTGATTTTAACTCCGGAATTATTCATATCACAAAAACGGTTTATAGAGGCAAGGCAGCGAAAGGGGAGTGGAATGTTATAATAGATTCTCCTAAAACAAAATCCTCGATCAGAGATATTCCTTTACCAAAATATATTTTAAAACTACTGAAAATGCAAAGAAAACTTTCCAAAAACGGCTATGTTGTGGAAAATAAAAAAGGCGAGCGCATGTCTATACGCTCGTATCAATATATATTTGAGCGCCTTACAGAAAAGGCAAGAGTAAGAAAACTGAACTTTCATGCGCTACGCCATACCTTCGCGACAAGAGCACTTGAATGCGGTATGGACATTAAAACTCTTTCGGAAATTATGGGGCATAAAAACGCATCAATAACATTGAACCGTTATGCACATTGTATGATGGATCACAAGATCCGAATGATGCAAAAATTACCGAAAATTTTTAAATAAAATACCGCGAATATTTACTTCGGTGCAATTTATCTTGAAATTGCCAAATAAAAAAACGGTCATATATGTAGAATTTAACAAATTAATCTCCAAATGAAATATACTTATAGTTTTTTAAATCATATATTGAC
>SVRZ01000030.1:0-18898 GCA_015064555.1 Oscillospiraceae bacterium | reverse complement strand
ATAAAATTTGTATTAATTTCTTATATTTTATCACAAAACATTATTAAATGTCAATATATGATTTAAAAAACTATAAGTATATTTCATTTGGAGATTAATTTGTTAAATTCTACATATATGACCGTTTTTTTATTTGGCAATTTCAAGATAAATTGCACCGAAGTAAATATTCGATGCAAAACATGATAAGGAGGCATTATCAAAATAATGGAAGAACGGTTTACAAGCAAGAATGGTCAAGAAGGCGTGGATGCCTTCGAAGCATTTATCAAAACCCTTATGCCGGAATGTGATTCGCTAAAATCAAAAATATTGCGCGAATTAAGCGATTACAAGGAGGAGGCTTCACATCATAAGCGTCAAGCTGATCTATACAGAAACAAAATCCAAGCTCGTGACGTTATAAATGCACTACTGCCTGCGCTTTCGGATATAAAAAATGATGTTGCTGATGCTGATGATTTAGAGTCGCTAAAGGAACTTATATCGGTCAGATTTACACAGTTGTTTGGAGAATTATATATGGCCGGTATAATACTTAAAGAGCATAAAAGAAACGCGGATTTCAGCGATTCAGAGGCGCTGAAGGCTGTATGCAAGATGACATCTGATCCTTCACTTAATCACAAAATTGCGCGATCTCAAAAAATGGGCTGTGTAATAAGAGGAGAAGAGGATGATCCTATACTTGAATGTGTTGAAATTTATATTTACGATGAAAAAGCCGGATTCGCTAATGATACGGCTGTGAAAGATCAGGTGGTGAACACTCCCAATAAGCAGGAAACGAGTAAGATGTTTGAGCGGCAGCCATTGCGATTTTATAGCATGGTGGACGAAAGTAGCATAGTATTTGAAAAACACTTAATGTTAATTAATTATCTTAATGATTACAGCTTTCCCATTATCATGCCTAATACGATCTTGAAATTTGATGAACAATATGAAGTCGATATTTCTAAGGTTGAAGCATCTGAGAGAACTGTTGTATGTATAAGCGATTTAAAATCCGGGAGCTTGTTAAAAAAAGTGACCAATGAATTCAACGTATCACCATATACACGATTAAGATACGCTATAAGGAAAGTCGGAAATCAAAAAGCAAAAATCGAATTGAAATTTGTTTACAAATCAGGTAATTGTACAAATCCGGTTGTGTGTTTAATTTAATAAATAAAAAGAGGTATAAAAATGATTTTAGGAATTGATTTTGGAACATGTTATTCGTCCGCTGCGGTTATGCACGGCCAAATGCCTATTGCCGATATATTCAGAAAAATGGAGGCCGGAGTTTCCGGTATTCCAACCCTGTTTATGTACGACGGAAAAGAGGAGCGCTACGGAAAGGAATGTTTCACAGCAGGTGCCGCGATACATAGCAAAGACGTTATAAGACATATGAAGCGAACTGTTCGTGAAAATCCCGGAAGTATAGAATCAATCGTTGTATCCGGCGGGAAAAAATATCAACTGAGCGAGGTAATCAAGAAGTATCTCTCCTATTTATTAACAGGCGTTAAGGATTGCGCTATTGCAAGCGGAGAAATTAATGAAATTGCGCTTGAGCGTATTGCGATAACTGCACCTATCGGAATAGAATCCGGCCATATGACTGCAACCGATTATAATAAGCTTTTGATAGATACAGTAATGGATTTGACGGGCTTGCCGGAATCAAAGATATCTATTTTGCATGAACCCGTTGCGGCTGCGATTTCATATTTTTATAGCGAAAATATGAGGATGATGTATGATAGGAATCAGACTGTGTTGGTATTTGATTTGGGTGGTGGAACCTTTGACGTAACTGTCGTTGAACACGATCCTTTTAAGCAACAGTATGACATAAAGGCTAAAGAGGGCGATCTGAAGCTGGGAGGAAATGATTGGGATGAAGCTTTGGGTAAACTCGTACTAAAAAAAGCGGGAATTAGCGGCGATTTTTCATCGGATGAGGAAAAGGGAGAATTTCAGTCTCAAATGACTAGATTGAAGCATATGCTATCAGAGCTTGATGTACAACCGACGGTATTCCGCTATAACGGTAAACAAATAACAGTGACCGTGGAGCGAAGTGAATTTGAAGATGCAACAAAACATTTGCTTGATCGGACGATTGAAGTTACCAAAAAGGCAATTGATTCTTGTGGTGGTACATCGGTGATAGATGAAATCGTTATGGTTGGCGGTAGCTCCAATATGCCACAAATACGAGAGAGAATTAAAGCGGAGTTCCCACAATTCGGAAAGTACGATATTAAACTTCATGATCCCTCGAAGGCGATTGCCAAGGGAGCGGCTATTTATGCTAAAAAAATGATTGATAAGTGCATAAGCTTCGAAGGCGATGTTAGCGATATAGTCACTCATACATATGGAATTTCAAGCAGGCGAGTTCGTGATAATAAGGATATGATTTATAATCTGTTGTATAAGGGCACCAAATTTGAAGGCGAATCTGTAACTGCCAGTAGTGTATCCGGATTTACAGCATTGGAGGACACTCAAAGATATCTTACCTTTACTGTTTACGAATCAGATGGAATCCGTGGTGAAGGGGAAGATGCAAATTGGATGGACTTCGGGGGTAATGAGAAGAAAAACGGAATTGAGGCTACGATTGCTGTACCTGAGGAATATATCGGACGGGCGCGTTCGTTTTCCTGTCTTGTTACACTCGAAATAAACAGAGACGGAGTGCTGAATATGCATATTACGGATAAAGACGGAAAGCTTGTCAATGTCAAGGAATAGTTCGATAATTCAGTATATTATAATAATTGATCTCACGAATCAAATTGCAGGGAATCTGAAAAAGTATGATGCATTCCAACAAAATTCACGTAAGGTGTTTATTATATGAACTTCGATTGCTATGTTGATATCATAACCGAGCGAATGGTAATGAGGCCATTTGAATTGACTGATGCAAAAAACGTATTTTATAATTGGGCATCGGATTATGATACTATGAGGATGCTGGGATGCAAACCGTATGCTTCAATTTACGAATCGCAACAGAAACTTAATCAAAAGATCATTAATTCTCAAAATGGAAAGAGTCTTCGCTGGTGCATAGATTTTGGGAAATATAATTGTGTAGGTTATGTATCATTTTTTGCTATTGACGATGATAGTTGTTATATTACCTATTGTGTGGCACCTAATATGAGAAGAAAGGGAATTGCCACAGAAGCAGTCGGTGCTGCAATGGATTTTCTAATTAGACATTGCGGCTACTCAATGATTATTGCTGAATCTTATAGTGATAATATACCTTCACGAAATCTGTTGAAAAAAATTGGTTTTACTGAAGAGTCCGCGTACGATCTGTCGAGAAATGAAATAAGACTTGTTATGAAAAAAGAAGATTATATCTGTTCTGTGGAATACGATGTAAAATATTTAAGAAAGGAGCAAAAAAATGAAGGTAATCAATAAGACTAATGTCAAGATAGCTTTGGCTACTCTTAACAAAATGTCGACTGCAAAGGTTGTAAAGTCTGATTTTGCTAGATGCCCTATGTGCAGAGTTAGCGACGGCTGATACCATCAATTGCATACAAAAATTTTTCCTATGTAAGACTGTAAAATTTGCAGTCTTACATAGGAAAAATCTAATTAGGAGAGGAAAATATATATGTATGTTTCAAATTTTATAGTAGCACAAAATTATCAGGGAGAAAAATTATTATATTCTACATTAACAACGGCAATCGTATCTCTTGATAATGAAATATATAATTCAATATTTGTTCTTCACGAGTTTAATTCTTATCCGGAATTGGTTTCGGAATTGCGGGATATGGGATTTATCCACAATGATGAATTTGACGAAATAAAGGCGCTGGAAGATATTCGCAAAGATGCATATAGTAAAAACAATACTCAAACCATGTACTACATGATTACCCCCACGTTGGCATGCAATGCAAGATGCTATTATTGTTTTGAAAAAGGTGTACACCACGAAACCATGACGAACGAAACCGCTGAAGCCGTGGCAAAACATATCATAGATAATAGAACAGATAGCGAAATTCTAATTCAGTGGTTTGGAGGAGAACCGTTATTAGCGCCTGAAATAATAAGTATAATTTGCGATAGATTAAACGAAAACGATATAAAATATTCATCAAAAATCACAACAAATGGTTATTTGTTGACAGATGATATAATGAAAAAAGCCACAAATCAATGGAATGTAAACACAATTCAAGTAACAATTGACGGTTTAGAAGAAGATTACAATAGAATAAAAAATTATGTCTATAAAAATAGTGAAAGTCCATTTAAAAAAGTCATTAATAATATAAAAAATGCACTTTCTTATGATATATTTATGAGAATTAGGGTTAATATGGATTTGAAAAATATACCCCAAGCTCAGAAAATTATTACCTATTTGAAAAAAGAATTTTCAGATTATGCGAATTGCGGTGTTTATTTTGCACCAATAAATGAAGTTGAGGATATTATGCCTGCAATTTCAGACGAATTCTTAAATGAAAAAGAACATCCGCTGTTAACAATGCTGAATTATGAGGACGGTTATGCACATTTGGGACAGTCCAGACTATTTCTTTTGGATAAACCAAGCACCTGGGATGAGATTTTATTGAAATATTATCTTCATCCTATTCCTGTCAGTTGTTTTGGATCCTGCAAGTGCTCAATGTCCATAGATTCTAAGGGAGATATTTACATATGTCACAGGTTTTTCGGAAAAGGTGAAAAATATATCAGCGGGAATGTAAAGACCGGTATGATTGAAAATGAAATCGTAAGAAGATATAGAGATTATAAACTTCCGGAATCGTGTGAAAAATGTTCTTTAGTTCCAATCTGTCAAGGGGGATGTCGCTATAATAGAGATGCGTATGGCGATAAACAAGCATGTGTTCCATCCAAGGGGGCGATAAATGAATTGATTTTAAGGGCTCTTGGAGAAATGGAATCTTTATCGGAAAATAATGATGAGATTTGTGAATGAGTGGGAAGAGCATCATGGAACTATTTTGATTTGGCCTCATGATAATTCTGTGTGGGGATGGGATATTGATAAAATTAAAAATAGCATTGCTTGGCTAGCTAATATAATAGTTTGCTATGAACCGGTTTACTTATTGGTATGTGAAGGATGTGTAGCATCTGCAAGGAGATTCGTTTCTTCCAAAGTCACTATTATAGTTGCTGATTATGATCGTATTTGGGTGCGTGATGCGGGGCCGCTGTGGTGTTATAAAAATGGTAGATTGCATGCTTTAAAATTCCGATACGAGGATTACGCATCTAACTACAGAACCTGTATTAATTCTTTTTTAAGCGATTTTATTTCTGAATATTTTGCAATACCATCCGGTTTTATACCTTTTGAATTGGAAGGCGGTAATTTTTGTTTTTGCAACAATTATGCTTTTTCTTGTAAATTGGCAAAATCATATAAAAATACTGATATTAACTTGCTTAAGAAGATGTTTTATAAATCAGTAAATGGTACTGAATTGGTATTCCTGGATAAGAATCCGGTAGAAGATAAAAGCTGCCATATTGATAATATATTAGCATTTCCGGATCCTCATTCTGCATTGATATACAAGGGAGAAATCGATATTGATTTATCAGCCATTGATATAATGAAAAAATGCAATTTAATTTATCTTTATCACTCTGATATCCCTGATTTGTTTGCATATGATAAACAGTTTAAAAAATCAAAAAGTTATGTAAACTATTATCAATTTAACGGCGCTGTAATTGTACCGCAATTCGGTGTTGCGGAACCGGATGAATTCGCACTTAATATTTTTAAAAGAGTCTTTTATTCAAAAGAAGTTATCCCTTTTAATGTTTCCAATATAGTAGTTGGGGGAGGCGGTATTCATTGCGTGACAAAAGAAATACCTAAGATAAGAATTTTTTAAATAAAATAAAAAATATTCTTTTGGGACTTTTGTGTATAAGAAATAAAAAGCTTGATAGCATAAAAAAATGCTTGCAGAGGGTTATTCTGTAAGCATTTTTTAATTCAATTGATAACCAATTAATTCTGCTCGAGCCAGTTTTTGCCCG
Organism: Oscillospiraceae bacterium; assembly: GCA_015064555.1. GTDB lineage: Bacteria > Bacillota > Clostridia > Oscillospirales > CAG-272 > UBA1740. The sequence goes on along the minus strand of SVRZ01000030.1, from coordinate 12,826 downwards.
AGGTCACGTCCACAGTCAGGGGAACAGATAGCGAAACGGCGCCCTCCATCTCCTCGCGGAGTATTTTCTTTACACTATCGACTCTTTCGTCGGGAGCTTCGACTATCAGCTCGTCGTGCACCTGCATAACGAGTCTTGCATCCGGCTCATCGCGGCGAAGCCGTTCGTATACGCGTATCATAGCAAGCTTCATAACGTCGGCAGCGGTGCCCTGTATAGGTGCGTTCATGGCGATCCTCTTGCCGAAGGCGCGGAGATTTCCGTTTGCGGAGTTCAGCTCGGGAATGTAGCGGCGCCTGCCCATTATAGTGGAGGTATATCCGTCCTCCTTTGCCTGCGCAACGACGCTTTCGAGATATGCGTCTATTGACGGGTAGTTCATAAGATAGCTCTTGATATATTTGGTTGCCTCTGCCGCCGTTGTGCCGATATCCTTGGCGAGAGAGAAGCCGCTGATGCCGTAAACTATTCCGAAGTTTACCGCCTTCGCTCGCTTTCTCATCTCCTCGTTGACGGCATCCTCGTGCACACCGAATACTGCGGCGGCGGTCTTTCTGTGTATATCCGCGCCGCTCCTGAATGCCTCGGACATATTGTAATCGCCCGATATGTGTGCGAGAAGACGGAGCTCGATCTGCGAATAATCCGCATCGACGAGCGAATAACCGTCACGGGCTATGAAGTATCTGCGCATCTCTCTGCCCATTCTTGTCCTGATGGGAATATTCTGCAGATTCGGATCTGCGCTTGAGAGTCTGCCCGTTGCTGTCAGTGTCTGCTTGAATTCGGTGTGTATTCTCGCATCCGAGTCGGTCACCTTCGGCAGCTGTGCGGCATACGTGCCATGGAGCTTGGTGACCTGGCGGTACTCGAGAATATCATCGATTATCGGTGAATACTGACGCAGATCTTCAAGGGTTTCTGCATCGGTGGAGAATCCGTTTTTATTCTTTTTAGCCTTGTGAGGTAAACCTAACTTTACATAAAGCACCTCTCCAAGCTGTTTCGGCGAATTTATATTGAATTCGCCCATAGCCTGCATATATATCCTTGCTTTGAGATCCTCGGCAAGCTCAAGGAGCGCATCGGCAAACTCCAGCATGCCCTCGCGGTTTATCTTGAAGCCCCATCTCTCCATATCGGCAAGGATGGGGATGAGCGGTATCTCAAGCTCATCGAGAACTCTTTCGGCTCCTTCCTCTCGTATCCTTTTGCGCATCTCTGCTTCCAGAGAGGGGAGGAGCTCTGCTATAGACTCGTCACTGCCGACCGCCCTGTCAAGGAATATGGCTATCAGCGACTCGGGGGTTGAATCTCCGCTGCCCGGATTGAGAACGTATGCGTAGACGTTAAGATCAAGAAAGCGCATACCGTGTCGGATTTCAAGCCCTGCGGCATACATATCGTGTATAAGCGATTTCGCATCGAAGCATATGATGTTATCGCTTTTTGCAAGAAGCTGCGAAATGCTCTCGATGCCTCCCTCGACAGTATGGCCTTCCTTGCCGTCGAAGACACTGAAGCCGCCCTCGGTCCTTATAAGCGAAAGCGCGGATGCAGGCGAGCCATCGGTGCTTGGATTCACGGAAGCCGCGGGGCGTGTCGTGTTTTCCACACATTTATCTGCTGCCGTTTCCGCCTTTACCGCCGACACCACGGTCGATGCATCCTTCACCTCGGCTTTGGGTGGCGAGAGCTTGAATTTCGTGATGAAGGAATTGAGCTCAAGCTCAACGAATTTTCTGTATAACCCACACTTATCGGGGCCTTCGTACCTGAGATCCTCCAGGCTGCAGCATACGGGGGCATGCGTGTTGATCTTTGCAAGCTTTCTTGAAAGATATGCGTTTTCCTTGCCGTCGATAAGCTTTGCGCGCACGCTTTTTGTTATCCTTGAGTCGTCAATATTTTCGTATATCCCCTCAAGCGTGTTAAAATTCTGTATAAGCGACATAGCCGTTTTTTCGCCCACTCCGCGCACTCCGGGAATGTTATCGGATGAATCTCCCATAAGTGCCTTCATATCCACGAAGTATTCCGGCTCGATTCCGTATTTTTCGCGGAACTCGGCTCTGTGCATAGCGCGTGTTTCGGAATTTCCGGCGAGAAGAACGGTTATCCTGTCGTCTATAAGCTGCAAAAGATCGCGGTCGCCCGAGAGTATATAGCTTTCGGTATCCTCGCACCCGTGTGCAAGGGCGGCAACCGTACCCTGAATATCGTCCGCCTCATAGCCGGGAAGCTCAAGCACGTGTATGCCCATAAGCTCCATGCATTCCTTTGCCTCGGGGAATTGCTCGAGAAGCTCGGGCGGTGTCGGATTTCTGCCCGCCTTGTATTCGGTAAACATCTCATGCCTGAAGGTGGGCGCCTTGACATCGAATGCGATTGCCGCATAGTCGGGCTTGATCGCATCCATCTGACGGGATATTATGTTTATCATTCCGAAAATAGCATTAGTGTGCTTTCCCGCTCTTGTGGTCAGCGGTCTTACGCCGAAAAAGGCTCTGTTGATAATACTGTTTCCGTCTATGACCAATATTTTTTTCATTCCTCTGGCTTCTCCTTCGGTGAATTTTCGCTGTCGTCGTCTTCTTCCGTTACGTCTTTCTTTGCGGCGTCTTCTTCCGTTACGTCTTCCTTTGCGGCGTCTTCTTCCGTAGCTTCCTTGCCGGTATATTTCAGTATAGCCCCGTCGGTAACGAATTCCTCGCTTGCCTTGGTGAGAAGCACGTCATTGACATCCTCGGAGTCCTCCTTGGCGGTATCGGTGTCACCCTCGGAGTCCTCCTCGACGGTATCGGAGTCCTCCTCGACGGTATCGGTGTCACCCTCGGAGTCGCTCCTGCCTTCGCTGTCCGACAGGGTGTCGGCATCCTTCTTCGGCTGCTCCGGATCCTCCCACGATACTCCTGACTCGTCCTCGGTCATATCATCGCTTGCATTTTCATCGGCGATCTCCCGGTGATCCTCAGCCGCCTTCTTTGTTTCGCCGTTACCGTCTTTGCTTTCGTCCTCCGTGATATCCTCGCTGCTTTCAAGTATTTCTATGAGATCCTCCTCCGGGATGCCCTCATTATTCTTTTCGGATTCCTCGACCTTTGCGGCGGTTTCCTCAAGCATCGCAGCGATAAGCTCGCTGGTCGCGCTCTCTATCTTCACCCTTCTTTCGGAAACGTAAGCCTCGCGCTCGTTGGAGGCGGCTCTCATCATATCGACGAAATCGCTCGGAGTATCCGCTCTGAGATCTGCGACGAGCATTATTCTTGACAGTATAAAGAGAAAAATACAGAATGTGAGAGCGGTTTCGCCTATGTTGTCGGAGACGGTCATTCCTTCCGCGAAATAGAGTACTATAGAGGGTAATGATGATGCTCCTGTGAGAAGGACGGCGATAAAGCCGAATGCGGTATAGAGATTCCATTTCTCGCGCCCGAGCGATATACGTATTTCATAAAGGAAGAAAAGCGCCGAGAAAAGATATGCCATCTGATCGATGATCTTGTTCGGTGCATTCAGGGGGAGCTTACTGTCGAAATAAAGGTAGCTTGCGTAAAGAGCAAAGAGAAGCACCGTGCAAATGCCGAGCGCGGCTCTCGGCTCGGAGGCGCGCGACTCGACAAGCGCATTCAGAATGAAATATCCGATAGCGAGCAGAGAAAGGATGCCGAGTATCGGCAGGAGCATCCCGGGGATATTCCTTGCCGCAAAAAGCTCCTTGAAGCTGCGTCCGAGACTCTTGTATTTCATAAAGCAATCCATCGAGAAGAAGGCGAGCGCCACGGCTACGATACCTGTCGGCAGGTAGGTCGAGGCGGTGGAGAAGCTTGCCCTGAGCTTATCCGCGCTGCCTCTTATCGGTGCATAGGTGAAAAGAAGCATCACTCCCGAGACGGCAGAAATGTTTGCGGTGGTGATAAGAGTCTTGCTGTTAAAGTATCCGCTTGTCGGATCAAAATCAAGGATAAGAGCGGCAGTTCTGAAGCTTGCAACCGCGATCGTAAACAGTATGAGCAGCGGCGTATATATTGCGAAAAGCTTGTTCTTATTTGCGTTCATTTCGATAGTTTCCTTCATTTATTATATATTAGGGTAAAACGGTGAAATTGATTATGATTTCATTTTACAACTATTCTACATTATAAATATTAACAAAATGTAAACAAAACAGAAAATGATGTAAAAAATCCCATGCGGCACCGATTTTTGGGGCAGAAAATGCCATTTATGTGCAATATGCACAAAAAATAAAAAAATATTCGTGCAATTTTTTACCCCAAAAAATTCACTTTTTTTTCATACCTATTGCAATTTTAAGATATTTAGTGTATAATATAAGGGCTTGATATGCGATGAAGCGGGAGGTGGCCACTCTTTGAAGTGGGGAATTTCCGTGGAGTATGTCCGATATTTAACCGGGCGGAGCAAGACACTTGCGTAATTCTGATCGGTTCGTCATGCCACTGCGGTAAGGGCACGCGAATCGTTTTTGTAGGGGTGCGAAAGAAGCACCCGGCGCAGTGTGAAACCCATTCGCCCTTCTTAAAACGGGAAGCAATTCTAAGAAGGAGGAAAACAAAATGGCACAGGGAAAAATCAGAGTCAGACTCAAGAGCTACGATTCGGCTATCATTGACGCCGCAGCGGCAAAGGTTGTTGATGTAGCTAAGAGAAACGGAAGCAAGGTCAGCGGTCCTATTCCGCTTCCTACCGACAGAGAGATCGTAACGATCCTCAGAGCGGTGCACAAGTACAAGGACAGCCGTGAGCAGTTCGAGATGCGCACGCACAAGAGACTTGTTGACATCATCAACCCCGCGCAGAAGACCATCGAGGCTCTTATGAGCATCGAGCTGCCTGCAGGCGTTGAGATCGAGATCAAGGCTTAATCGGCAAAAAGCCGGAGGGGAGCTTCAAATCCCTTAAAAAAACACCACGGCCTCGTGGTCATGTTGGCGGGATCGCCCAGGCGAAAATTCACACCTGTCAACCAATAACCTGATGGAGGAAAAAAATGAAAAAAGGCATTATCGGCAAGAAGCTGGCGATGACCCAGATCTTCGACGAAAAAGGCAACGTAATACCCGTAACCCTGATTGAAGCAGGTCCTTGCGTGGTAGCACAGAAGAAGACCGTTGAAAACGACGGCTATGCAGCAGTACAGCTTGCATACGAGGATGTTAAGGAAAAGCATCTCACCAAAGCAGAGCTTGGCCACTTCAAGAAGGCAGGCATCTCACCCAAGAGGCATCTCAAGGAGTTCAGACTTGAAGATTGCAGCGCAATGGAGGTTGGCACCGTGGTAACCGTCGATACCTTCGCCGCAGGCGAGAAGGTCGACATCACAGGTATCACAAAGGGTCGCGGATTTACCGGTTGCGTAAAGAGATGGAACAATCACATTCTCAGAATGACTCACGGTACAGGTCCCATTCACCGTCAGCCCGGATCTATGGGTGTTATAGACCCTGCGAGAATCTTCAAGAACAAGAAGATGCCCGGTCAGTACGGAAATGAGCAGGTTACTATACTTAACCTCGCAGTAGTTAAGATCGATGCAGAAAAGAATCTCATCGCGGTAAAGGGCGCAGTTCCCGGCTCTAAGGGCGGCGTCGTATTCATCCGTGATTCGGTTAAAGCATAACGGAAGGAGGAAGACACAATGCCTAGTATTAAAGTTGTAAATATGGCGGCACAGGAAGTTGGCGAGATCACCTTGTCTGAAAAGGTTTTCGGCGCATCTGTTAATACAGCAGTCCTCCACACCGCAGTAAGAGCATATCTTTTGAACCAGAGACAGGGCACTCAGTCCACTCTTACCCGCACCGAAGTATCCGGCGGCGGAAAGAAGCCCTGGAAGCAGAAGGGTACCGGTCATGCAAGACAGGGTAGCACCCGCGCTCCTCAGTGGACACACGGCGGCGTAGCTCTCGGCCCGAAGCCCCGCAGCTATCGCGTAAACCTTAACAAGCAGACCAGGAGAGCAGCTCTCTTCGGAGCACTTTCCTCTAAGGTAGCTAACAACGAGATGATCGTTGTTGACAACATCACCGCTTCCGAGTACAAGACCAAGAATATGGTTGCTATGCTCGAGGCACTTGGAGCAGCAAAGAAGTCGCTTATCGTTCTTCCCGAGGTTAACGGCTTTGTTATCAAGAGCTGCGACAACATTGAGGGCGTTAAGACCACTCAGTGGAATACCATCAATGTATATGACATTCTCAACTGCGATACTCTTATCGTAGCTCAGGATGCCGTAGCGAAGATCGAGGAGGTATATGCAAGATGAAATCCCATGCAGATATCATTGTAAGACCTCTTATCACCGAGAAGAGCATGGACGGAGTTGCTGACAAGCGTTACAGCTTTGAGGTAGCATCCGATGCAACCAAGGCTGACGTTGCAGCAGCGGTTGAGGCTATGTTCAAGAAGACCAAGGTTGTAAAGGTCAATATAATCAATATGAAGAAGAAGCCCAAGAGATACGGCGTGCACTTCGGTTACACCAGCGAGTGGAAGAAGGCTGTTGTTACTCTTTCCGAGGACTCCGCTCCTATCGCTTTCTTCGAGAGTATGAACTGAGTCAGGAGGTAAAGTAATAATGGCAACTATTAAGTACAAGCCGACAACTCCGTCGCGCAGAAATATGGTAAGCCCTTCCTTCGATGAAGTGACCAAGTTCACCCCCGAAAAGAGCCTTATCGTTAAGAAAAAGAAGAATGCCGGCAGAAACAGCTACGGTAAAATAACCGTTCGTCATCACGGCGGCGGAAACAAGCAGAAGTACAGACTTGTTGATTTCAAGAGAAACGAGGAGGGAACTGCTAAGGTAATCGGCGTTGAGTACGATCCTAACAGAACCGCATACATCGCGCTTCTCGAGAACGAGGCAGGCAAGAAGAGCTACATCGTTGCTCCCGTTGGTCTTACCGACGGTGACGTAGTAGCAGCTGGTCCTAATGCTGATATCAAGCCCGGTAACGTGCTTCCTATCGCTCAGATCCCCGTAGGTACTATCATTCACAACATTGAGCTTAACCCCGGTAAGGGTGCTCAGCTCGTTCGTTCCGCAGGTGCGTTCGCTCAGCTTATGGCTAAGGAGAACGGAACCGCTCAGGTAAGACTTCCCTCCGGTGAGGTTCGTATAATCAGACTTGAGTGCAAGGCAACGATCGGCCAGGTAGGTAACGTTGAGCATGAGACCATCAAGCTCGGTAAGGCAGGTAAGACTCGCCATAAGGGTATCCGTCCCACAGTTCGCGGTTCTGTAATGAACCCCTGCGATCACCCTCACGGTGGTGGTGAAGGTAAGTCCCCTGTAGGCCGTCCCGGCCCTGTTACTCCTTGGGGCAAGCCCGCACTTGGTTACAAGACCAGAAACAAGAAGGCAAGAACCAACAAGTTCATTGTTAAGCGCAGAAACGCTAAGTAATGATTGACTGAATAAGGAGAACAATAATGAGCAGAAGCTTAAAGAAGGCACCCTACGTTGAAGAGAAGCTCTTCAATCGTGTTTGTGCAATGAATGAAAAGAATGAGAAAAAGGTGCTTAAGACCTGGTCCCGTTCTTCCACTATCTTCCCTGAGTTCGTAGGTCACACTATCGCCGTTTATGACGGAAGAAAGCACGTGCCGGTATACGTAACCGAGGATATGGTAGGACACAAGCTTGGCGAATTCGCACTTACCCGTACCTTTAAGGGACATGCGGGCTCAAAAACATCGAATAAATAACGGAAAATAGGAAAATCGCGAAAAAGCGAGAGGAGGCAATTCCGATAATGGAAGCAAAAGCACATCTTAAATATGTCAGAATTTCTCCGCGCAAGGTGCAGATCGTTCTCGACCTCATCAGAGGCAAGGACACCGATACTGCAATGGCTATTCTCAAGAATACCAACAAGATCGCAAGTGAGCATCTTATTAAGCTCCTTAAGAGCGCGGTAGCAAATGCAGAGCACAATTTCAATATGAATGCAGGTAACCTCTACGTTTCCGAATGCTTCGTATGCCCCGGCCCCACACTCAAGAGAGTGCAGCCCAGAGCGCAGGGTAGAGCATTCCAGATCCTTAAGAGAACCAGCCACGTAACACTTGTAGTAAAAGAGAAGGAGGTAGGCTAACATGGGACAGAAGGTTAATCCCCACGGTTTGCGCGTTGGCGTAATCAAGAACTGGGACTCCAGATGGTTCGTTAACGACAAGGACTTCGGCGATACTCTCGTATCCGACCATAAGGTAAGAGAGTACGTTAAGACCAAGCTTCAGGGTGCAGGCGTTCCCAAGGTTGAGATCGAGCGTGACAGCGCAAGAGTGAGAGTATTCATTCAGTGCGCGAAGCCCGGTGTAGTAATCGGCTTCCACGGCGCAGAGATCGAGAAGCTCAGAGTAGAGCTTGAGGCAATGGTTGGCCGCCCCGTAGTAGTAAACGTAATCGAGATCAAGAATCCCGATATCAACGCTCAGCTCGTTGCAGAGTCTATCGCTGCACAGCTTGAGAAGAGAGTTTCCTTCCGCCGCGCAATGAAGCTTGCGATCGGCAGAACCATGCGCCTTGGCGCAAAGGGTATCAAGGTAGCCTGCAGCGGCCGTCTCGGCGGTGCCGAGATAGCTCGTACCGAGCACTACCATGAGGGAACTATTCCGCTTCAGACCATCAGAGCCGACATCGACTACGGTTTCTGGGAAGCAAATACCACCTACGGTAAGATCGGCGTTAAGGTTTGGATCTACAAGGGTGAGGTTCTTGCGGAGAGCGCACAGAACGACACCAGACGTGACAGACAGGACAGACGTCCCAGAAGAAACGACAACAACCGCCGTCCTCAGAACAGAGACGGTCAGCGCCGTAACTTCAGAAGAAATGCAGAGGAGGGCAAGAAGTAATGTTAATGCCTAAGAGAGTTAAGCGTAGACGCGTACATCGCGGACGTCTTACCGGTAAAGCCCTTCGCGGTAACACCGTTTCGAACGGTACCTACGGTCTCGTAGCAACCGAGCCCGCATGGATCACATCAAATCAGATCGAGGCTGCCCGTATCGCAATGACCAGATACGTAAAGCGTGGCGGTAAGGTCTGGATAAAGATATTCCCTGATAAGCCTATCACCGAAAAGCCTGCTGAGACTCGAATGGGTTCAGGTAAGGGCTCGCCCGAGTACTGGGTAGCAGTTGTTAAGCCCGGTCGCGTAATGTTCGAGATGGACGGCGTTTCAGAGGAGCAGGCAAAAGAAGCAATGCGTCTTGCATCTCACAAACTTCCTATCAAGTGCAAGTTTGTAAAGAAGGCAGACCTTGAAACCGAGGAGGCTTAAGCGTAATGAAAGCAACAGAACTCAGAGCTATGACAACCGAGCAGCTCAATGCAAAGCTCGGCGAACTCAAAGAAGAACTTTTCAATCTCCGCTTCCAGCTTGCAGTTAATCAGCTTGACAATCCTCACAAGATCACAGATGTTAAGCATGACATTGCCCGCGTGATGACCGTTCTTCGCGAGAAGAATGCTTAATGGAGGAATTTAGAAATGACTGAAACTCGTAAGCTCAGAAAAGTAAGAGTTGGTAAGGTAGTAAGCAATAAGATGGATAAGACCATCGTTGTTGCTATCGAGGACAACGTTCGTCATCCCAAGTACGGTAAGATCATTAAGAGAACCGTTAAGATTCATGCTCACGACGAGCAGAACACCTGCGGCATTGGCGATAAGGTAGCCGTTATGGAAACAAGACCTCTCTCCAAGACGAAGAGATGGAGACTTGTTGAAGTAGTAGAGAAGGCTAAGTAATTAACAATTCATAAGAACAAAGTCACTAAACCAGTAGGTAGGTTAAAGGCTTACCGAAAAAGGAGGAAAAAACAGTGATTCAGCAGCAATCGTTAATGAAGGTTGCCGATAACACAGGCGCAAAGGAACTTATGTGCATCCGTGTTCTCGGTGGCTCCGGACGTCGCTATGCAAGCATCGGTGATATCGTTGTTTGCGCTGTTAAGAAGGCAGCACCCGGCGGCGTTGTAAAGAAGGGCGAGGTTGTTAAGGCAGTTGTGGTAAGAACTGTAAAGGAGACCCGCCGTGCAGACGGTTCGTACATCAAGTTTGATGAGAACGCTGCAGTTATAATAAAGGAAGACAAGACCCCCAAGGGCACCCGTATCTTTGGCCCTGTAGCCAGAGAGCTCAGAGAGCATGATTTCACCAAGATCCTCTCTCTTGCTCCCGAAGTACTTTGATGAGGAGGTAATTGAAAAATGAATAAGCTTCATGTTAAAAAGGATGACGAAGTCATTGTTATCTCCGGTAACTCGAAGGGCACAAGAGGTAAGGTAATCGCAACCTCTCCCGAGGAGGGTAAGCTTATAGTAGCAGGTGTGCACATCGTTTCCAAGCACACCAAGGCTCGCCGCCAGGGCGAGGCTTCTCAGATCGTAAAGACTGAGGGCGCTATATACGCAAGCAAGGTTCAGCTCTATTGCCCCAAGTGCAAGAAGGGCGTTCGCACTAAGGTTGAGACCAAGACCGTTGGCGATAAGCAGGTTAAGGTCAGAGTATGCGTAACCAAAGATTGCGGTCACGCATTTGACTGATTGAGGAGGTAGTAAACAATGTCCAGATTTTCTGAAAAGTATAAGAACGAAGTTGCTCCCGCCCTCATGTCGAAGTTCGGTTATACTTCTGTAATGCAGATCCCGAAGTTCAACAAGATCGTTATCAACGTAGGTTGCGGCGATGCAAAAGAGAACTCCAAGGTTATCGATAGCGTAATCGATGAGATCACCCTTATCGCAGGCCAGAAGGCAGTTCCCACATATGCACACAAGTCCATCGCAAACTTCAAGCTCCGTGAGGGCATGAAGATCGGTGTTAAGGTTACTCTCCGCGGAGAGAAGATGTATGAGTTTATGGATAAGCTCTTCAGCTTCGCTCTCCCCAGAGTTCGTGACTTCAAGGGTATCAACCCCAACGGCTTCGACGGCAGAGGCAACTATGCTCTCGGTCTTAAGGAGCAGCTCATCTTCCCCGAGATCGAGTATGATAAGGTTGAGAAGATCCGCGGTATGGATATCGTTTTCGTAACGACTGCAAATACCGACGAAGAAGCAAAGGAAATGCTTACTCTTATGGGTGCACCCTTTGCACAGAATAACTGAGGAGGAATAAAAAATGGCTAAGAAGTCAATGGTGCTCAAGCAGCAGAAGGAGCCTAAGTTCTCCACCAGAGCTTACAACAGATGCAAGATCTGCGGTAGACCTCATGCCTACCTCCGTAAGTACGGAATTTGCCGTATCTGCTTCCGTGAGCTTGCTTACAAGGGCGAGATCCCGGGCGTAAGAAAGGCATCCTGGTAATTAAAATTTCTCTTTAACAGTCGGAAGGAAACTTCAGAGAGGGACATCCCCTCCCGGGTTTAACCGCCGAGATGGCACCGGAGATATGCTCCGGTAGCAAGAAAATGAACTTGCATATAGGAGGATAATAAAATGCAAATGTCAGATGTAATCGCAGATATGCTTACCAGAATAAGGAATGCAAATAATGCGAAGCATGAAACTGTAGACGTTCCCGCGTCTAATATGAAGAAGTCCATCGCTCAGATACTTGCTGACGAGGGATATATCAGAGGCTATCAGGTAGTAGAGGACGGCAAGCAGGGTATCATCAGAATCACCCTCAAGTACGTTCAGGGCAAGCAGAAGGTTATTCACGGTATCCGCAGAGTATCCAAGCCCGGTCTTCGTATCTACTCCAACTGCGAGGATATGCCTAAGGTAATGAACGGACTTGGAATCGCGATCGTATCGACCTCTAAGGGCGTTATGACCGATAAGAAAGCAAGACAGGCCAATGTCGGCGGCGAAGTTCTCGCCTTCGTATGGTAATTGAAGGGGAGGTAATGAACAATGTCAAGAATTGGTAGAGAACCAATCGCAGTTCCCCAGGGCGTTACGGTAACCGTAGCAGAGGGAAATGCAGTAACAGTTAAGGGACCTCTCGGCGAGCTTCAGCAGAAATTCTGCCCCGAGCTCGGCATTCAGCAGGACGGTGCAACTCTTCTCGTAACCCGTCCCAACGATCAGAAGGAAATGCGCGCTCTTCACGGTCTTACAAGAACTCTTCTCAACAACATGGTAGTCGGTGTTACCACCGGTTATGCAAAGAAGCTTGAGATAGTAGGCGTTGGATACAGAGTTGAAAAGCAGAATAAGAAGATCGTTCTCGGTCTTGGTTATTCGCATCCTGTTGTTTTCGAGGAAGAGGATGGTATCACCTTCGAGGTTCCCGATAACACAACGATCATCGTAAAGGGTATTGATAAGCAGGCTGTAGGTCAGGTAGCAGCGGTTATCAGATCCAAGAGACCTCCCGAGCCCTACCTTGGTAAGGGTATCAAGTACACCGGTGAGAAGATTCGCCGCAAGGCCGGAAAAACCGGTAAGTAATGAAAGGAGAGCGTTAAGATGGTTAAAAGAACAGACAGTAACGCACAGCGTCTTAAGAGACATAACAGAGTTCGTGGCAAGATCTCGGGTACTCCTGAGAGACCTCGTCTTGCAGTATACCGTTCCAATGCGCACATCTCCGCGCAGATCATCGATGATGTAAACGGTGTGACTCTCGCAAGTGCAAACACCTATGAGAAGGACTTTGACGGCATCGGCTCCAACAAGGAGGCTGCAAGAAAGGTCGGCAATACTCTCGCAAAGAGAGCACTCGAAAAGGGCATTTCCGCAGTAGTATTTGACCGCGGTGGCTACATTTATCACGGACGTGTATCAGAATTAGCAGAAGGCGCAAGAGAAGGCGGCCTCAAGTTCTAATCGCTGGTTTGT
>SVRZ01000029.1 GCA_015064555.1 Oscillospiraceae bacterium | reverse complement strand
TTCGTTTGGCAGAGGTGTCCGAGGGTATCTATTTCTTAAATGCTGCTCCGCTGAATTTGGCGGGTGCAGATGGTTCACCGTGCAGAGCGGTGTTGATAGATACTGAAAGGTAAATTCCAATTTGTCAGTCAGTTATTAAATGAACAAATTTAATACAATCAGAGCCTATCTTTCCGAGGTGCTTGCTCATTCGGTAGATGGGCGTTTTCTTTTGTTAATATTTTAGGATTTTTTAATTTATGGGTTGCCGTTAAATATGAATCCATGATATAATTATACCAACAATAAAAAACGGAGCACATATATGGACAATAGCTATAATAACGAAATACGCCGAAGGATAAAATCCTTGCGCGATTCGATGGATACCGCTCTTGCCGACAGGCTCAGCGGGATCATAACAAAAAAGGCGCTGATGCTTGATATCATAAAGAATAACTCCGACTTTATGATATACAGAAGCTTCAGAAACGAGGTCAGGACCGATGGGATCATCAAGGCACTTCTCGGAATGGGAAAAAGAGTTGCATTCCCTATCACGGTGGGTGATGATATGATCGCCGCGATACCCGAAGGTAACTCCTTCCGCACCGATCGCTTCGGTATTGCAATACCCGAGAAATATACTGTGATGGACGAGCCCGATGTCATTTTTGTTCCTCTTATTGCTTGCGACGTCAAAAAGAACCGAATAGGATTCGGCAAGGGGTATTTTGACAGATATCTTCGCGGCAGATCTGCTTTTAAGATAGGACTCTGCTATGATATGCAGGTAGTCGAGCATATAGAAAAAATGCCGTGGGACGTGCCGCTCGACATCATATTATCCGAAAAGAGAGTTATAGAATGACATTCGGCTCTTTGTAAGCGGCTTTATTTCGTTTGGTAATGTATAATTCGTATAAAGCTATTGAAAAGAAGAATTTTTTATGCTATAATCTTTCGAGTATCGGAGGTTTTTTCTCATGCTCAACGACTTGAAAATTAATAATAGCTTCAAGCTTACAAAATTTGCCTGCTATGCGGCGTATTTCACAATGGCATCGGTATTCTGCGTTCCTCCTATGCTCTTTATGACCTTCAGGGAGATGTACGGCATTTCGTATACGATGCTCGGAAGCCTTGTGCTGACAAATTTTGTTACTCAGCTTGCTGTCGATCTTATATTCACACTTTTTGCAAAGCATTTCAATACCGCTCTTACGGTAAGGGTCATGCCGATCCTGACTGCGATGGGGCTTGTCATATATGCCCTCAGCCCGACACTTTTCCCGAATGCGACCTACGTAGGTCTTTTCATCGGTACGGTCATATTCTCCGTTTCGGCAGGTCTTTCCGAGGTGCTTCTCAGTCCCACTATCGCGGCTATTCCCTCGGAAAATCCGCAAAGAGATATGAGCCTTTTACATTCGCTTTATGCATTCGGAGTCTTTACCATAGTTCTTCTCTCCAGCCTGTTTTTAAGGCTTGCCGGCAGAGAGCGCTGGGCTCTGCTCGTATTTCTGCTTGCGGCATTACCCCTGATACCCGCGCTTCTCTTTATGATATCTCCTATGCCGGATATGGCGAGCGGAGGCAAGAGCGAGATCAAGCGCAATGCTTCGGGACGCAAAAGGATGATCGCAACTGCGCTCTGCGTTTTATGTATATTTCTCGGAAGCTGCGCGGAAAACACTATGAGCAACTGGATATCGGGATATATGGAGACCGCGCTCGGTATCGATAAGGCGCTCGGAGATATACTCGGAGTTGCCATGTTTGCCGTTCTTCTCGGTATAGCGAGGATTTCTTACGCAAAATTCGGTGGCGATATCTCCAAGGTTCTCCTTATAGGAATGTGCGGTGCCGCAGTCTGCTACCTGACGGTAGGACTGACAGACAGCCGCATACTCGCCTTCACCGCCTGCGTATTCACCGGCCTTTTCACCTCCATGCTCTGGCCCGGAACACTTATTATGATGGAGGAAAAGATTCCCGGAGCCGGCGTTACCGCCTTTGCGCTGATGGCGGCAGGAGGCGATCTCGGCGCATCCTTTGCACCGCAGATGCTCGGTATTATAACCGATAAGGTTACTGTAAGCGCATTTGCTGCCGAGCTCGGCACGTCACTCGGTCTTTCCGCCGAGCAGATAGGTCTTAAATCGGGAATGCTGATAAGCGCGATATACCCTATACTCGGTGCGGTGCTTGTCACTGTTATTATGCGCTATTTCAAAAAGCACGGAGCTGATATCAAATAACAGAGGAAGGAAAGCTATGAATATTGCAACAAAGGAATATCTTTCCGCGATCAATGCTATTGCGGAGGATAGAAAGCAACAAATACTGAAAAGACCTGACGGCATTACCGTCAGCGGTACTGCATACTACGTAAGTGCAGACGGTGATGATAAAAATGACGGTCTTACAAAAGAAAACCCTTGGAAGACCATAGGTAGAGTCAACGAGGCGGCAAACACCCTTAACCCGGGCGACGGAGTATTTTTCAGGCGCGGAGATATCTTCCGCGGTATGCTCTTTGCCTCAGAGGGAGTTACCTACGCCGCATACGGCGAGGGCGAAAAGCCGCGCCTGTATGCCGCAGACCGCGCGCTTGACGATCCGAGCCTCTGGGTAGAGGTCGATTCGATCAATCATATATATAGGTGGGACGAGCCTATACTTGATGTTGGCACTATAGTTTTTAACGATGGCGAAAGACATTCCTACAAGCATATTCCCTCTTATATAGGCGGCAGATACGTATGCAGAGATGACGAATCCAAGCCATTCGATATGAGCGAGGAGATGAAGGGCGACCTTGATATATTCTGGTATTACGATGCGGCTATGACTACCTCTCCATCAAGGGGCGAGGACTTCCCTGTTCCGGCTCTCCGCTATGATAGGTTCGGAACGCTCTACCTTCGCTGCGATAATGGCAATCCGGCACTCGTTTTCGACTCTGTTGAGGCTGTTGTCAGACGGCACGGAATAAAGGTCGGACGATGCAACAACGTACGTATAGATAACCTTTGCATAAAATACGTTGGTGAGCACGGCATCTCCGCGGGCGGAGAGCGCGTAAGAGGTCTTCACGTTTCGGGATGCGAATTCGGCTGGATAGGCGGCTCGATACAGCATTATCTCGGTCTTGATCCCAATTACCCCGAGGGCGGCAGAGGCACCGTTACAAGATATGGGAACGCTATCGAGGTATACGGCGGCTGTGACGGTTACACCGTCGAGGACTGCTATATATATCAATGCTATGATGCCGGTATTACGCATCAGATAACCACAAACGGCAAAAAATATGAGCTTACAGACGTTACATACAGAAATAATCTTGTTGAATACTGCGTTTACTCGATAGAATATTTCCTCGATCAGAACGATGGTGATACCGAAAGCTATATGGACGGCATCGAGATATGCGACAATATACTCAGGTATTCGGGCTACGGCTGGGGACAGCAGAGGCACAATAAGCACACTCCTGCTCATATAAAGGGCTGGAGCTACGTCAATACCGCGAGTAATTATACCGTGCACCACAATATATTTGACCGCTCCGCCTACAGGATGCTTCATCTGGTCGCAAGGGATCAGGATAGCTGCCCCGAGATGCACGATAACGTATATATTCAGCACCGCGGCGGAATGATAGGTCAATACGGCGGAAACGAGCTCGGCGAGCCGGATATATTATATATGGATGAAAATGCCGACGTAACTGTACATTATATATTCGGTGACGAGGATGCTGAGGTGTACGTCATAGAGTAAAAAGCAGATTTATAAATTCTGACGGCGAAAATATCTTAAAGATAAAGCCGGCTTGAAAATCGGACTTTGATATGATTTTCAAGCCGGCTTTATCAATTTATGAGCAGGAGATTTACCGTTACAACGGTTTTGGCAATCTGCACAAAAACTTTCCTGAAATTTTTACACCGCCGGCGACAAAAAACTATTGCGAAGAACTTACCATTTATTGTATAATAAATTTAGAGCATAGGAGATCTATCCGCGCGGCCTATAACCACCGTCGGACACGGTGGTTCTGTGCTCTTTTGCGTATTTTACATTGCCCGGTAGGTATGCATCATTATGAGATGATGAAATAAAAAATGATATGGATTCAATTGGTCGGAATCCTTTAAATGCAAAAGCTGATAAAGTTGTTGAATGTAGCAAAGTTTCATTCTATAAAGGGGTTCCGGTTTATAGAGCAAATCTCCCATCTTCGTTTTCATTTGCTGCAATTTTATTAGATACAAGTGATGTTAATGAAACGACTGTAAAACACGAATATGGCCATAATGTTGTATTTGGGATTATTGTCACTTATATAAAAAGGAGTTATGATATGAAAAAGAAAATTTCAGTCATACTCACTGCACTTTCTTTAATGCTTTTTACAGGTTGCAAGGAATTTATACATTACTATGATTATAAAGATATTAGCGATAATCTTACAAAGGCAGAAATTGTGTTTTATGAGTATGATGGTTCGGTTTCGGCTATTATCAAATCATTAGAGTATGATGAATCGCTTGATTTGTTATACGATTATTCTCAACTTTATTTTAAAGAGGATATGCCTGTTTACGGAGGTCCTAAATCTCATTATGGAAAAGCGATACGAGCATTTTATACAGATGAAAGCTGCAGAATATTTACTGTCAGAGGTGAAATTACGCAAAGCTGGGCAATTTGCGATGAAACGGAATATCTCAGCATTATCGATAAGTATTCATAGTAAAAAGCATTTTTAGATAATCAGGTAGACATGGGAATATTGATACCTTTACAACCGCAAACAGATTTTCCGAGGAAATGAAAGGTATGAAAATATAGAAGATGAATATTTAAATTTGATGGGGCGGTGATGATATGGGAGCTTGGGGAACTTCTCTTTATTCAAATGATTCAGCTTGTGATATTCGAGGTGATTATGTGGACAAGCTGAAGCGCGGAAAAACAAATGAAGAGGCTACGCAAGAGCTGATATGCGAAAACCGCGATATTATGGGGGATGTCGAGGAAGAACCGTTGTTTTGGTTTGCCTTATCAGATACGCAATGGAATTATGGCAGATTACTTCCGGAAGTAAAAGAAAAAGCATTATATTTTCTCTCGCGTGATGACGAGTTGCAACGGTGGAAGGAATCGGGAAAAAAACAGTCATTGGCCTGGGAAAAAACTCTGGAAGAATTGAATAAAAAGTTAAATTCGCCTCAACCACCTGAAAAGAAGGTGTCAAAATATCGTTTTTATCAATGCAAGTGGAAATTGGGGGATGTTTTTGCATATCGATTTTCCGGTAGCTATAGCATGGAAAAAGGCTTTCTGGGACAGTATGTTATATTTCGAAAGATATCCGAAGATACTTGGTGGCCGGGGCACATTATCCCTGTGGTTTGGTTTTATAAATGGATAGGTAATGATATTCCTTCTGTAGATAAATTAACTGAATTGGGTTTGCTTCCTGCCTTTTGCAGTCCTTCGGTTATAGCAAAATTCCCCCATAAAAAAATAAATTATGAAATTAAGCTGATATCGGAATCGGAAAAGGTGATTCCAACAGATAATCTCACGTTTCTTGGGAATCTGCCCGGAGATGATTTAATCCCTTTTCGCGGACATGATTACTGGACGAATTATGGTCCGGTTGGCTGGGAATCAAGCAAGTATAACGAAAAGTTTGAGCATTACGTAATTGATATGTATCTTGCCTGGCGTGATGTTTAAAAGCAAGCAAATTGCAAATAGTGGTAGATGCTGTGATTGAGTAGGGGGTATTATGCTGAGCGTATATGATTTATATGATTTGCACGCTATCTTTGTCAGGATAAGGTTTTCACCTGAAAATTCTATAAATTATGACATCATGCTGAAAGTGGTGGATGTATTGACCAAAGAACGAGGAAATAGTAATGAAAATCAATTTCGTGTTGCGCTTCAATCGGTTAATGGACTAGAAAAAAACGAGTTATATGATTTTATCTATATCGAAAATAAGTACAGTTATTATCCAATGCCTCCGTTGAAAAATGAAAAAACATACGAAGTTTTGATTGCTTGCTGTGAAGAACTGATACGCGTAATAGCCCAAAAGGATATCGAGCAGATAACCGAACTTGCCGATTGCATACACAATCTTCCCATTTTTATCGTTGAGAACAACTTCATCATACCAAAAAAGTTCTGGAAAAATGAAATACAGTGCTATAGGAAGAAATGGAATAAATCTTTTTTGTCAATAGAGCAACGAAACATTTGGCGTTGAAAAGCTATACACGTCAAAGGTAAACAATAACTCGGCTCTTATATACATTGGAGGATTGGCACAATGCAGAAAGTCGGGAGGGATTCGTAATGAAAAAATACATGTGCATTTGTTTGTCTGTTGTAATCCTACTGTTCGCTTCGTGCGGAAACAAAAAGGATAAAAGCGATATGAACGATATATTTTTCAATGAATATGTAATGGATGATATTAAAACACTAGAAAGCAATCTTACAAAAGAATATGACTTAAACGAGTTAATATCATTTTTTAAAGGCAGTAACGCTAATGAAAGCATAGGATTTGGATCAACCAGATCGGTGCTGACGTTTAGTGAAGTGAATGATAGATATCCCGTTGAAATTCTGAGAACAGGTGGCTACTCAGTTTATAGAGTTAGTCAAGGTGGGTATTTCTATGTATTTTGGATTAAACCATTCGCTACAGGTACAAGCCAGTCAAACAGCGAGCCGTCTGTGTATTTCAGCGCATATTTGTTTTCAGGCATATCCCCATACTTGTTTGATTCCTTAACTCCGGGGATCAGTACTGCGGAAGATGTTCAAAGAATTGATCCGTCATTTGAACTGTCTTTTCTAAATTCCAACGGAATATTTTCCTATAGTTATATCAATGAGGAAACAATTTTACAAGTCGAATATGAATATCAGGAAAATATTGATGGATATGACGATTTAATTGTCAAAGAAAAGATGATTGTTGCAAGGGATTCAGCACCGACAAGATATAGTGCGCTTTTATTAAGCGATCTACCTTGATCGCCTCACTGCGGCAAGCCCTCCGTGTATACAGCAGAACCCGACCGACCTTGATCTCTATTACCTGAATGCCTATTGCAGTAATAATCCGGTGATGTTTATTGATCCGAATGGTGATTTTGCAATTTCACTTGCATCATTATTTACCGGGATGGTAATTGGTGCATTAGTAGGTGCTGGATTATCTATGATGTCAACACTTCATCAAGATTAAATTCAGGAATTTTAACAAGATAAATTGACAAAGCTTCGGAAACGTCCGATCTCGACATAAGCAAACAAAAAACGTATAGAGGCACATTATAACTTTGCAGTGCTTCTATACGTTTTTATTTAATTTACAGGATCACGGTTAAAAATACAGCTTTAACAGATCTTCTTCGGTTCCCGGGATCTTATTCGGGATCGCAGATGCCGCAGGGTGTGTAGCCCTCGGCACTGAGTTCTGCGTAAATTTCGCTGTAAATTCCGGTTACCTCATCGCGATTCGCCGCGCTGATCTTAGCCGCCGAGCTGCAATCGTGCTCGTGGATCTTCTTGGAGTTGGTATTAAGGATATAGGTCTTCTCAACTGCATCGGTGCTGTCATCCTCCTTTACGCCTATCTGCCAGGAGCGTCCGGTAGCATAGTCAAGACCTATACCGGTCTGGGCATTGTAGATAAATACGTTGAAGCAGATACCGTCCCCCTCGTCCTCCACGGAATATGCCTCCATAAGCACACCGCTGGCAAGAAGGTTATTACCCTCGAATACGGGGGTTACGCGATACATTACGTGGTTATCGGTCTCCTTTATGTAGTCGGCAACCATATCCTCAAAGCGCTTCATTCCGCGCTGATTGAGCAGAGGCGTTCCCGATATGAGGTTGCGCTCGTTCGCATCCTCATCGGTAAGCTGCCAGCCGACAAGATGGCTTCTGTTATAGATGTATCTTCCGGGGACTATGTCGTACTGCTCCTGAACCCATCCCGTGGGAGTTACAGAGCTGATGTCTCCTCTTTCATCGGTGGGCATAAGATCCTTGCCGAGGCAGCATACCGCAGTCGTGCATCTGCCGAGAGAATCAAGCGCACCGTAATTCTCAAAAGATTTGGTTTCGGACTTTTCCGCGTCGGTGAAATAAGGGATATTGCCGTTTACTACGTACCACGGATCGCCCTCACCCGAATACTTGGGGATAATAACGTCGCCTACGGGGATATCAACACCACCGTTCAGGCTTTCGGTTCCTGTTACTACCGATGAGCCGCCCTGGTTGTTATCGTTACTGCCTTGGTTGTTGTCGGTACTGCCCTGGTTATTTTCGGTACCGCCCTGGTCGCCTGTACCGCCCTGGTTGTTATTCCCTTCTCCCTGGCTGTTACCTGTGCCGTCCTGCACGCCGCCATTCTGAGTGCCGCCCATAAGATCACACGAGGTGAAGCAAAGGCATATGACCATCACAAGTGCGAGCAAGCGAAGGATAATACTGCTTGTCTTTCTCATTTTCTGTATACCTCTTTCGTTATTTTTTCGTGAGAGCTTCCGACAAAGTCGGTCGTTTCCTTTAATACAAATCCCTGCGATATTGGGTTGATATCGAGCTTTTTATCGGATGGATAAAGACGGTTCCATCTGTATATGACAAGCTCCCCAACCGAGTCTATATATGGGAGAATATCCAAATTCTCGATAAAGCATATCCCACCGTCCGTACACTCGGTAATGGGATCGGCGGCAATAACCGCCGTGCCCTCATCCGGGAAAAGCGCCTTTGAAAAGGGATATATATATATCCTTCTCCCGTCCGCCCATTCTATGAGCTCGGAGATAAGATGGCGATCTCTTGACTGACGCTTGCCGTAAAATAGCATTCCGCCCTCATCGTCAACGCATACCGCAACCGTTATTTTCTTCATAGCCCACCTCAGTTGTGGAAAAGC
This sequence comes from Oscillospiraceae bacterium, assembly GCA_015064555.1. GTDB lineage: Bacteria > Bacillota > Clostridia > Oscillospirales > CAG-272 > UBA1740. The sequence continues at coordinate 20,984 of SVRZ01000029.1, read as the reverse complement.
TTCTTGGTCTGATACATAGGCTCGCTCGAAAGATGCATACCGAGCTTGCGGAAGGTGACCTCATCGACCTGAGCCAGTATGACCGTGGAGTGAACCTCGGTATTGCGAAGAAGCGGAAGTGCCTCCATCGCACGCACTGCAGCCTCGTCATAAACGGCAGACACGGCAAGCGCTATCAGCACCTCATCGGTATGAAGCCTTGGATTGTGATTACCGAGGGTATCGGTTTTGAGAGCCTGTATCGGCTTTAGTATATGCTCGGATATTATATCCTTCTCCTTCGGTACGCCCGCAAGTGCCTTTAGGGCATTAAGTAGCGCCGCGGCGGATGCGCCGAGAAGCGGTGAGGTCTTGCCGGTCACTATTCTTCCGTCATTAAGCTCTACCGCAACGGCAGGCGCCCCGGTTTTTTCCGCACGCTCGAGCGCTGCCGACACGCACGGACGGTCCCTATCCGGCCAGATCATAAGCTGACGCATCAGAAGCTCTATCTTATTTACCTCTACCTCGCTGCCGTTACCCTTTCTCAGGTTGCAGAGCGCGGCATAGTATCTGCGGATTATCTCCTGGCGAGCCGCAGCGCAGACCGCCTCATCGTCATATATGGCGAAGCCTGCCATATTAACGCCCATATCGGTTGGTGACTTATACGGACACTCGCCGAGAATACCCGTAAGCATCGAGCGAAGCACCGGGAATACCTCAACGTCACGGTTGTAATTTACCGTCTTGACTCCGTAGGCATCAAGATGGAAGGGATCTATCATATTGACGTCCGCAAGGTCGGCTGTCGCCGCCTCATAAGCAAGATTTACCGGGTGGGAAAGCGAAAGATTCCACACGGGGAAGGTCTCAAACTTCGCGTATCCCGATTTGATACCCCTCTTGCTGTCGTGATATATCTGCGACAGGCAGGTTGCCATCTTTCCCGAGCCGGGGCCGGGAGCGGTGACTATGACAAGCGAGCGCGAGGTTTCCGCATATTCGTTCTTTCCAAAGCCCTCGTCCGAGGCTATAAGCGGTATATCATAGGGATATCCAACGATGCCGTAATGCCTGTAGACCTTGATGCCGAGCGCCTCAAGCTTATGCCTGAATGCCTCTGCGACCGGATTTTCCTTATATCTGGTCATAACGACCGAGCCCACGTAAAGCCCGTATCCTCTGAAGGCGTCTATAAGCCTCAAGACGTCCAGATCATAGGTTATGCCTATATCACTGCGGACCTTGTTCTTCTCTATATCTGCGGTATTTATCGCTATTATTATCTCTGCCTCGTCGCGGAGCTCAATGAGCATCTTTATCTTGCTGTCCGGCGCAAATCCCGGCAACACGCGCGATGCGTGAAAGTCATCGAAAAGCTTGCCGCCAAATTCAAGATAAAGCTTTCCGCCAAAGGTGCTTATACGCTCTCTTATCTTCTCAGACTGAAGCTTGAGATATTTATCGTTATCAAATCCTTGCCTGAACATCTTCCAAACCTCAAAAGTAATTGTTTTGCGCGTGTAAAAAGACACACGCCATACACAATTAGTATACCATATTATTTTAATTTTTGCAAGCGCATTCAGGAAGATACTTTTTAAATTTCCAACAAAAATGGCATCATGAATTTAGCACTTTTTCATAAAATTCAAAAATAAATCCTAAATTCTCATATGTTCATAAAAAAACATTGTTTTTTCTCTTTCACTGTGATAGAATATATAAAACAGATCCAATACGGAGGTGTTTTATATGAACACAAATGATTTTTATTCGCAAAGCTATAACTATTCATCCTGGGGCGACTTCACGCTTGACGATGAGCGTCGTGCACGCTCGCGTTTCTCGCGCTTTTTTCTCTCGACTGCAGTATTTCTCGTAGTTGCACAGATAGCGGCGATAGCTCTTGAACTTATACTCTTACTTATAATGGGAGAAGGCTCTAAGACGGTTCTCGAAAGCTCGTGGTACGTATGGGGTGCTAACGTTTTTGCTCTCTATATCGTTGCCTTCCCTATCCTTTATCTCATAGTCAGGAGGATGCAGGGCGCTTTCAGAACGAAATACAGAATGCCCGCGAAGGAATTTCTCATTCTTTTCGTCATCGGACAGAGCCTTATGACGATAGGCGGTATTATCGGCACCGCGGTCAACGGATTTATAGGCGCGCTTATTGGACGTGATATAACCGATACCACCTCCGACCTGATAGAAAATTCACCGCTTTATCTTATCCTGATAGTCGCGGTCATTATCGGTCCTATCATCGAGGAGCTTATATTCAGAAAGCTGCTTATGGATAAGCTCGGTATGTATGGCGACAGGCTGGCAATAATAGTTTCCGCCGTTTCATTCGGGCTATTCCACGGAAACCTGTATCAGTTCTTCTATGCGGCTATGCTCGGTGCGCTTTTAGCATATATGTATTCGAGGACCTCAAACGTATGGTATCCCATAGCTATGCATATGCTTATGAACTTCTTCGGCTCGATAATCCCAATGCTTCTCTCCGATAGCGTTGATAAGCTTCTCGAGCTTCAGACGCTCATCGAATCGGGCGCACAATATGACGTCACCGAATATACACGGGTTGCCACTATCGTAGGCGGATATAGCCTGTTCCAGTACGGTATGCTTTTTGCGGGAATTATGCTTATGTATAAGCTTCGCCGCAGATTCTTCGTTACCGACAGGTGCGAGATACTTATCCCGAAGGAGCGCCGCGCTTCGCTCGTTCTCCTCAACCCCGGCTCGATAATATTCCTTGTAGTGGTTGCTGCCACTATGGTACTCAATATAATTTTTGCGTAAGAGGGACAGCATGAAAAAGGAAATTTATCCGACGCTTAAGACAAAATTCGCAGAAAAAATGGACAAAGCGGCACCCTGGGCAGACTATCCGCGCCCGATGCTCGTGCGCGACTCATATCTCTCTTTAAACGGAGAATGGGATTTTTCCATAACAAAAAGCGACACGCCCCCCGATGAGTATAAAGAAAAGATATTAGTTCCCTTCCCACCGGAAAGCCTCCTTTCGGGGGTTGAGGAAGAAATAAAAAAAGGCGATAGGCTATCCTACCGCACCCGATTTACTCTGCCCGAGGGCTTTCTTAAGGACAGACTCATACTTCATATAGACGCAGTCGATCAGACGGCGGTGTTCTACGTCAACGGCAAGGAGGCAGGAAAAAGCGAAAACGGCTATCTCCCTGTATCTCTCGATATCACCGACCTTTTTGTCGAGGGCGAGAACACGCTCGAGGTGATAGTGCGTGACGACCTTTGTAAAAAATACCCATACGGCAAGCAAAGACGCTCACGCGGCGGTATGTGGTATACCCCCGTCAGCGGAATATGGCAATCGGTGTGGCTTGAGAGTCTGCCTACAGATCCGATACTTTCAATAAAAGTCGATGTTACACTTAAAAATGCAAAAATCACAGTTAATTCCGGAGCAGAAACTAAAAAACTGACGCTCAGCGAAAGCGGCGAGGTTTATGAATTCACCGGCGACTCAGTGACGGTGGAGCCGCAGAATATACGTAACTGGTCGCCCGAGGATCCATATTTATACTACTTTACTGTAGAAACCGATACCGACAGAATAGAGAGCTATTTTGCCCTTCGCACGGTGGATGTTCGCAATATCGGCGGAATCAACAGACTGTGCCTGAACGGTAAGCCCTATCTTTTCTCCGGGCTGCTTGATCAGGGCTATTATCCCGACGGTATATTTCTCCCTGCTACCAAGGAGGCGTTTGCCGAGGACATTCTGCGCGCAAAGGCAATGGGCTTCAATATGCTGAGGAAGCATATAAAGATAGAGCCTATGATATTCTATAATCTTTGCGACAGGCTCGGTATGGTAGTATTCCAGGATATGGTCAATAACTCGGGATACTCGTTTATCCTTGATACCGCCCTGCCCACTGTAGGCTTCAGGCGTGCGGGATTCACTCTTCGCCATAAGAATGCCGCGGCAAGAAAAATATTCCTCGACACTATGGATGCCACCGCAGACCTTTTATACAATTCGCCCTCCGTTTGTCTTTATACTATATTCAATGAGGGCTGGGGACAGTTTATGCCCGATGCCGCATACAGACGGCTGAAGGAGCGCGATCCCTCGCGCCCGATAGATGCTACCTCCGGCTGGTTTACGGCTCGGGAGAGCGACGTTGATTCAAGGCATATCTATTTCCGCTCGCCCGTAATAAAGCGACCGAACGGAAGGCCGATATTCCTCAGCGAATTCGGCGGCTACTCTCTCCGTGTTGACGCTCACCTCTTTGGCGAACGAAATTACGGCTACAGCCTTTATGAAAGCCGCGAGGACTGGAATGATGCGATATATAAGCTTTACGTCGAGGGTGTTCTTCCTCTTATAAAGAAAGGTCTTTCGGCAACCGTTTACACTCAGCTATCCGACGTTGAAGACGAGACAAACGGTGTTATTACCTACGACAGAGAGGTGATAAAGGCTGACGTTGAGAAAATGAGGCTTGCGAACGAGGCTATGTATGAAGAGCTTCGCCGCTGTACCGAAAATCCTTAAGAAAAAATTCCCGATGGTTTTTGATCCATTCGGGAATTTTTTTCGTTTTCCTCGCATAGGATGTGACAAAAGCATCTTGTGAAGGAGATAAAAAATGAGCGAAAATGCGATTTACGAAGCTATAGCAAAGCGGACGGGTGGCGACGTTTACGTAGGAGTTGTCGGACCTGTGCGCACAGGAAAGTCTACCTTTATTCATAGCTTTATGGACAGCGTGGTGATCCCCAACATAGAGAATGAATACGATAAGGAAAGAACATTGGACGAGATACCCCAGAGCGGATCGGGAAAAACGATAACCACCACCGAGCCTAAATTCGTGCCCACAGAGGCGGTAAGGCTGACTGTCGGAGGCGCAGAGCTGAACGTGAGAATGATAGATTGCGTCGGATATATCGTCGACGGAGCAATAGGCGCGATGGAGGACGGACAATGGCGAATGGTCATAACGCCCTGGTCGAGCGAGCCTATGCCGTTCACGAGGGCGGCGGAAATAGGTACGGAGCGTGTTGCGCGTGAGCATTCGACCGTGGCAATGCTCGTCACCACCGACGGAAGCATCACCGATATACCGAGAGAAAGCTATATTGAAGCCGAGGAGCGCGCGGTGCGCGAGCTTTCCGAATCGGGAAAGCCCTTTGCCATAATACTCAACTCGGCAAATCCCGATACCGAGGAGGCACACAGTCTTGCAAGAGGGCTTGAGAGTAAATATTCCGCACCTGTAGCGCTGGTCAACTGCACAAAGCTTAACGCAGATGACGTTGAAGCCATACTCGGGCTTGTGGTCGGAGAATTCCCTATCCGCGAGCTCTGCTTCCGCCTGCCTGACTGGACCTCCCTTCTCCCCGAGGAGCATCCTGTCAATAAAAAGCTTCTCGACACGGTCGGAAAATTCGCGGATGGAGCAAAAAAACTCTCGGATATTGATAAAATGCTGGAAACTGTCGAAGGCATCAGACGCATAAGCGTTGATGCGGGTACGGGAAAGGGCGAATTCGAGATCCCTTTATCCGACGAGGATTATTATTCTGCGCTCTCGGAGCTTTCGGGAATGGAGATCGTTTGCGAAAAGGACCTTTTCTCTGCCTTTACCGAGATGGCGAGGGTGAAGCGCGATTACGACAGGATAAGCGAGGCGCTTGAGGCGGCAAGGAGCGTCGGCTATGGAATAGTTATGCCCACGCCCGACGAGCTCAGCATCTCAATGCCCGAGCAGGTGCGCCAGGGCGGCAGCTACGGAGTTAAGCTCTCTGCCGAGGCGGAATCGATACATATGATCAAAACGCGCATCCGCGCGGACGTCTGTCCGACATTTGGCTCTCAGGAGCAGTCCGAGGAGGTCATAAAGACTCTTTCCGCCGATTACGATCAGGATCCCAAGAGCCTCTTGGAATCAAAGATGTTCGGCAGAACTCTGTATGAGCTCGTCGGCGACAGCATGAGCGCAAAGCTTATGCATATGCCTGAGGAATCAAGACTCAAAATGGGCCAGACCATCGAGAAGATAATAAACGAGGGCGCCTCCGGGCTGATCTGCATTCTGGTATAAAGTAAGTTTATACATCGCTTACGATAAGTAACTATTAATCAACTATTACAACAGTCAACTGCATAAAAACGAATCGGTGCGTAAGTCCGTAAAAACTGACTCGCACACCGATTTGTTTTGCTTTTTTGTTTATTTGTAAAATCAAAGCTAACCACTTAATCCATAGCTTATTACCATACAACTATTTCGCCGTTATCGCCATAGTGCCAATAATATCCATCCGTGGTAGGCTGAGTTTCGGAGTAGTAATAGCGCGTAGCCCGTAAGAGCTCGACATTGTGGTAACTTATGGAAATCATATCCCATTCAGCTTTGGTTCCTTTATAATATATATTTTCAAGTTGCGAGCAACCGCTGAATGCATAGTCGCCAATGCTTGCTACACTATCGGGTATAATCACGCTTGTAAGGTTATCGCACAAATAAAACGCTTTCTCACCGATGCTTGTTACGCCATCGGGGATAACTATGGTCGTAAGGCTTGAGCATTCACTAAACGCAGAATCGCCTATGATTGTTACGCCATAGGGTATAGTTATGCTTGTAAGCCTTAAGCAATTATAGAACGCATAATCGCCAATGCTTGTTATGCTGCTTGACAAAGTCACACTTGTAAGGCTTAAGCCATCATAGAACGCATAATCGCCAATACTGGTTACGCTACTTGGCATAGTCACGCTTGTTATAAGGTGGCAATTATAGAACGCATAATCACCGATGCTTGTTACGCCCTCCGGAATTACAAGCTCGGTTACAAGATTATCGTTAAGATAAAGCTTATGTGCATTACAAAACGGAGTAGCATAAATATTACCGAATGAAACAGAGGACCATTTTGCTATATCGCTTATATATACGTCGGTAAGGCTATCGCACCAACGGAACGCCTCCTCACCGATGCTTGTTATGCTATCGGGGATAACTATGGTCGTAAGGCTTGAGCATTGACTAAACGCAGAATCGCCGATGATTGTTACACTATCGGGGATGATCACGCTTGTAATATTGTAGTTAAAGAAGAATGCCTTTGTATAAATCCGGTAATTTTCACCGTTACAGTTTTCGGGCAATGTCAGTTCCTTGCCATTTCCTATGTACCCCAAGAGATAATTAACGCCGTCATGGGTATAGAAAAGATAACTGTTATTATTTACTATTTTGCTTTCTCCGGTATGTACCTCTTTTGCATAATATCCTACGTATCCGTTATCCTCGGATCCTGCGATTATATCCAGCGCGGAGTGGTTTATTACCTCTACGAGCTTGTTGCAGCCTTCGAACGCACGATCGCCAATAGCGGTAACACTATTACCGATAGTTACGCTTGTAAGGCCGGAGCAAGAGGAGAACGCACGATCGCCAATGCTTGTTACACTATCCGGGATAATTATGCTTGTAAGTCCGAGGCAAGAGAAGAACGCCCCCTCGCCGATTACAGTGACGGATTTTCCAATTGTTATTTCGGAAAGATTACAGCAACCGTTAAATGCACCTTTCCCCAATGTTACCACGCTATCAGGAATAGTTATGCCTGTAATTTTGCAACCGTAGAACGCACCCTCACCAATACTCACGATGCCCACCGGAATAACGATGCCGGTTATTTCACTGCAGCCTATGAAGGCATCGTTCCCTATCTCGGTTACCGGCAATCCATCGGAAAGAATATCGGGAATAACGAATTTTCCGCTTATATCACGACTTACGCGCGACAGAGTGTAAGATTTGCCATCCTCATTCAAGGTATAGATCACACGCGCCTCCCCCGTGTCTATGCGCTGAGAGTTGTACAACGGATCTCCGGTCAACTCGGTGTTGTCATCTCCTACGGGGATGACAGTGAACGGAACAATGCCTCCGCTCAGGGACATCAGCCGCACTATCATACGCACGCTTTTTGACTCACCCGCCTTCGCAGGAACGGAAAAATCGGCTCTTAGCACGGTAGCATTCAGCGATTCAACCTCCGATACTCCCGAAGTTGGTGCATCCTCAATGGTTATATCAAGCTTGCCTCTGCCAATAGCACTGAGAACTATGCCGAAGCGCCTATCACCATCGTTATCGTTCAGCGCACTGTATTTAAAGTCAACGACCATATAGCCGACTCCATCAATAACGGATGCCTCCTGCTTTATCGCGGAGTCGGAAAAATCACCGTAATTATATTCGCTCTCGGTCAAATAACCGACCGTGAGGCTATCTACGTTTACCGAATACTGCTTCTCGGAAGCTTCCAATTCATTTATGCGAGTGCTATTGAAATATTTCGTTTCGATATCGGTGTCCGTGTCTATTTTAAAGTCATAATACAGTGTTCCGGCATCATAAGTATAGAATTCCGTTACCACCGCAAATTTAATCACGTTAGCATACTGAAGCTCTGAATCCCCTTGATCTTTATGCAAGGTAAATACTTCATTTGATGTATCATACCAGGCATTATATTCGCCACTCACACGGAGTAATCTTGAAGAATACGATGGAGCTGCAGCATTGTTATGTAATACCCGATCTCCTGCCAGAAGCGTAATATTGGTATCTATCTCCGCATCAAGCTCCAATGCAGTGTCGCAATAAACGAGGTTCACAAAATAAGCTGTTTTTCCCAGCTTCACCTTGCCGTTATTTTTAATTGCGTAATCGCTGAGTATCCCGGACTCGCCGCCCTCACCAAAGAGAAGATTAATATCATCAGGCAAGTCACTGAGTATTATACTATCCGTCAGCCAGCAATTCATAGGGAGAGCCGAAAGGGCAGAATCCTGTTTATCATCCTCATTATTTTTATTATCCTTGTCCTTGCAAGACGTTGTGCATAATAGAATAAGCGTTATGAAAATTACGAAAATAAGCCTGAATTTTTTCATTGTCTGCTTCTCCCGGAATACATATCAAAATCCATGAATTTCTTTGATTCTGCCTCAGGCGAGATCATCGCCCTCGAGGATCCTGCGGATAAGCTCGGTGAAATTCACCTCCGCCTCCTCGAGACTCTTGTCGTTATCAAAATAATAGTCGTAGTAATAATTCTCAACACCGTCGTCCGCGGCATTTCCGTACATCTGCTTTCTCGCTCTTTCACCGCCGCGGATAAGAAGCGTTTTTGCCGCGCCGCCGGTTGCTCTGACGAACTTCGCTATTTCCTCGGGCTCGCGGATATGGACGATGAGCACCTGCTCGTCGGTGGTAAGAAAGTCCTCATACTGCGCCTTTGCCCAGTTTGTCGGGAAATCATTATACGCAACGCAAAGCGCCTTGAGATCGGCTAAAAATTTGCGCGACCTGTCATCCTTACTGCCATCCCAATCGGCAAGCCTTGCCAAATCCTTGATGGGGGTGATGGTGGATATATTTCTTACGCGGAAGTGCTTCGCACACAGATCGCAGAGGGTATCCTTGCCTACTCCGCCCGCTCCGTTTATTACTAGGGTAATCTTACCGGATGTCATCATCGTTTTCCTTTCCTTATACCGTTTCGCCGCTCGCTACTCGCGCTGCTCGGACATGCAAAGCTCCGGCGAATGAAACCTGAACATACGATATTCTATCACATTATATAAATTTTGTCAACAACTTCGCCTTTTTCTCTTTACTTTTTCAAAATTATAGTTTATAATATTAATGATTGCATGCCGTTAACGGCTAAAAATAACGAAAGGTGATTTTTATTATGGAAAAGAAGCTCTTCGGAACTCTTCCCACAGGTGAAGAAATTTATATCTATACTCTCAGGACCGAGGATGCACTTGTCAACATTATGACAAGAGGCGCAACTATAGTTAACTTCAAGGCATTCGGCACGGATATCGTCGGCGGCTTTGACAAGCTCGAGACCTATCTTGCCGAGACCTCGCATCAGGGTGCTATAATAGGCCGTGTTGCCAACAGAGTAGGCGGCGCGAGGTTTGAGATGGACGGAAAGGTATATACCCTTCCCGACAATGATAAGGGCAACTGCCTTCACGGCGGTGACGGATTTGACCATAAGGTATGGACGGTTACCGATTACTCGGATACCTCCATCACTCTTGAGTATACCTCGAAGGACGGCGAGGAGGGCTTCCCCTCTCAGCTCAGAGTTGTGGTTACATACAAGCTCTCGGGCGCAAATCTGCTTATAGATTACCTCGCATATCCCGAGGGAAAGACTCCTATCGCGCTCACCAACCACGCATACTTCAATCTTGACGGCTTCGGCGGTACTATCGAGGAGCATACCGCAGTTATCTACGCGGACAGATATACCGAGGTTGATGATCTGCTTATCCCCAACGGAAACAGACCTGCGGTTGAGGGTACTCCCTTCGACTTCAAAACTCCCCATACCATCGGCGAGCGTTGCGGTAAGGACTTCATAGGCTACGATCATAACTTTATCCTCTCTCCCGAGAAGAAGGAGGTTCTCTTCGGTAAGGAGCTCGGACTTATTGCCGACGTTAAGGGTAAGAAGCTCGGCATGAAGGTTTATACCGATCAGCCCGGTGTTCAGTTCTATATCGGTAACTTCCTCGGTAACGGACCCGATTTCAGAGGAGGCACCAAGCAGGTGTTCCACGGTGCATTCTGCCTTGAGACTCAGACCGAGCCCGACTGCATCAATCACGGTATAGGCTTCTACAACAAGGGTGACGTTTATACTCACTCTACCGTTTATGCGGTGGAGGAGCTTTGATCGAGCTTAAATTTCTGGGAACCGGCGCGCTTGGCCGCGCGAGAGTGAAAAGCAAGCTCTCGAAGGACTACCGCCGATTTTCAACTCTGCTTATAAATAACGATCTTATTATCGATCCGTCCGAGGACGTATTCGAATTCGCTGAGACCTTTCAGCTGCGTGATATCTGTGACGGGATCGAAACGGTGCTTATCACATCAAGCGAGCCGGATAAGCTCAGCACCAATGCCGTTGAGCGCCTATCGGCAAAAAAGCGGCGCTACGTATGCGCAAGCCAAAGTGTTTGCACGATACTCGGTGACTTGAAGGGTGCGAGCATACTGCCCGTAGAGCCCTTCTCGATAATAGAAGCGAAGAACTATCGCATAATTCCCCTCCCCGCAAACCACGCAACCGAGATCCGCGGCGAGATGACCTATAGCTATCTTATAACCTGCGAGGAGAAAAATATTCTTTATGCGCCCGGGGCTTCGTTCATCAATCCTGTAGCCTGGCAGTTTTTGCGCGAAATGAAGCTTGATGTCGTCATTCTCGACTGCGCGCTGGGCGATCTTCCGTATTCCGAGAAATGTGTATCCTTCAACAATCTCGCACTTGCAGGTGCGGTTAAGGATATTATGACAGGCTCGAAAGTTGCCGATGAGAGCACGAAATTTATACTTACAAATATGCCGAGCGGAAGAAAAATGCCTACGCATGAGCAGATCGAGCTTGCCATAGAGAATGAAAAGCTTCCCTTCCGCGTGGCATATGACGGGTACTTTACCCATATATAAAGATTACAAAAAAGGACATAAATACTATGAAAATCTATGACGAGCTGGTTGCCAGAGGGCTTATCGCTCAGGTAACCGATGAAAATGAAATAAAGGAGCTTGTAAACAACGGTAAGGCGACCTTCTATATAGGCTTTGATCCCACCGCAGACAGCCTCCACGTAGGTCACTTTATGGCACTTTGTCTTATGAAGCGCCTTCAGATGGCGGGAAATAAGCCCATCGTTCTTATAGGCGGCGGCACAGGCTATATCGGAGATCCCTCGGGCAGAACCGATATGAGATCCATGATGACTCCCGAGACCATTCAGCATAACTGTGACTGCTTCAAGAAGCAGATGGAGCGCTTCATCGAGTTCGGCGAGGACAAGGCTGTTATGGTAAATAACGCCGATTGGCTTCTCGGTCTTAACTATATAGAGCTTCTGCGTGACGTTGGCGCTTGCTTCTCTGTCAACAGAATGCTTACAGCAGAATGCTACAAGCAGAGAATGGAAAAGGGACTTTCATTCCTCGAGTTTAACTATATGATAATGCAGAGCTATGACTTCTATCATCTGTATAAGCACTATAACTGTAATATGCAGTTCGGCGGTGATGACCAGTGGTCCAATATGCTCTACGGTACAGAGCTCATCAGAAAGAAGCTCGGCAAGGACGCCTATGCCATGACCATTACCCTCCTCCTCAACTCCGAGGGAAAGAAGATGGGTAAAACGGCAAACGGTGCTGTATGGCTCGATCCCAACAAAACCTCTCCCTATGACTTCTATCAGTACTGGAGAAACGTCGGCGATAAGGACGTTCTCAAGTGCATAAGAATGCTTACCTTCCTTCCTCTTGAAGAGATAGACAAGATGGATTCCTGGGAGGGCGCTCAGCTTAACACCGCAAAGGAGATACTCGCATTCGAGCTTACCAAGCTTATCCACGGTGAGGAGGAGGCTACAAAGGCGCAGAATGCTTCACGTGCACTCTTCGTTTCCGGTGACAGTGCTCTTACTCCCTCGGTTGAGGTTGAGGAATCCGCGCTCGTCGATGGTGCTATTGATATCATCTCGCTCATGGTGCTCGGAAAGATGGTTCCCTCGAGATCCGAGGGCAGACGTGCTATCGAGCAGGGCGGCGTTTCTGTAGACGGTGAGAAGATCACCGATCTCAAGACCTCTTATACAAAGGAGCAGCTCACCGAGGGCGTGCTTATCAAGAGAGGTAAGAAGAGCTTTAATAAGTTTATACTCAAATAATTTCATCGCCAATAAACAAGTTGGGCGAGGATACGTGCTTTAAATACCGTATCCTCGCCCTGAATTTATATAAAATTGCCTCAAAACCATTTTTTCTTCACAGAAATCAACATTCCATTTCTGTAAGTTTGCCGTTCTTTTTCACCGGTTGAATAGGTAAATATTATCTTTCCGTGCAACAAATCATTCTTAAAACCGCCCTCGTAAGAAGTGCCATTAGAGTTAATCATCTTACCCTTTCCGTGTCTTATGCCATCAATAAAATCTCCTTCATAAACATCTCCGTCAGCCCAAGTATATTTACCCTTGCCGGTGCGTTTATTCTTATTCCAGTCTCCTTCATAAACATCTCCGTCAGCCCAAGTAAATTTACCCTTGCCATGCCTTTCAGCATCAACATAATCTCCTTCATAAACATCTCCGTTCACCCAAGTAAATTTACCCTTGCCTTGCATAGTGCTATACTTCCATTCCCCTTCGTATACACCGTTGGGGCCGCTGAATTTTCCTCTGCCATGAATATCTCCATCGCAGAAATCTCCCTCATAGACATCTCCATTTTCATAGGTATACTTTCCTTTGCCATGAAATGCTCCAGCTACAAAATCACCTTCATACAGTGTTCCATCAGCACCAACAAGTCTACCTTTACCTTCCATTGCGCTATCAACTATATCGCCTTCATAATAATCTCCATCAGCGAAATTGATTCTTCCTTTTCCGGTAGCAATACCATGCACGAAATCACCTTCATATATATTGCCGTCCTTCCAAAACATCTTCCCTCTTCCATGAGGCTTATCATCCGCGTAATTGCCCTCGTAAATCTCTCCATCAGACAACGTGAATTTTCCCCACCCATGCTTCAAACCATCTCTCAGCTGTCCTTCGTAAACATCTCCATATTCATTAACAACTTTCTCTATTGGAGCTTTTGACCGGTTATCAATTTCATGCGAATAAACGATGTTATCTTTATCATATACACACTTTTTTTGTGTTCCATCAATGGCGGTAATTACAGCACTTCCGTGCATCTTACCTTCCAAAAATTCACCATCATAAACACTGCCGTCAGGATATGTGTATTTACCTTTTCCGTGAAATTTACCATCTACGAAATCGCCTTCATATAGCGCTCCATTAGCATAAATATACTTTCCTTTGCCCGTGCGTTTTCCATCGTAATAATCGCCTTCGTAAATTTCACCGCATGCCAGTATCATCTTGCCCTTGCCATGAGGTCTATCGTATTTCATTTGCCCTTCGTAAACATCCCCATTTTCGTAAATCTTCTGCTGTACAGTAATTAGAGCTGTAAGGGCTTCTTCCTTTTCCTTAAGTTTTTTTTCGGTTTCCAATTCATAAAGCTTACGTTCAGCAGCCTCACGTCGTCTGGTTTCTTCCGCCAAAAGAACTGCATCCTCGTCAACAAATTGCGAATCAAGGATTTTTGAGTATTCGCAAAGATTCATCAAAAGTTGATCGGTTGTTTCTGCGTATGTTACTCCATCGAAAAACTCTTTTATTGTTGCCGATGTACGCATATTTTCTTTGTTATCCAACCGATATTCAAGTCTGAGCTTTCTATACTTTTTAGGAAGCTGACTATATATCCTGCATTCGGGGCATTTTTGCATATCACTGCTTATTACATAGGGAATCTCTCTTTTATACGCATCACAAGTTGCCGATCTTGAATTTTCAGACGAAATAAGGAGAAATATTCCGCAATTATCTATTGCGGTATGAAGTGCTTTTTCGTAATTTGCAATCGAATCTCGTCCGTGCTGAAGATTTCTAAATGCTGCGAAGCAAGTAAAACCATTTAACTCAAGCAGATTTAGTATCTCTATAACTTTTTTCATATCCTTACTGGAATAAGCTAAAAAAATATCGCGAGAGGTGTTAAGATCGTATATTCCATCGTTTATTTTTTTTACCTCTGCCTCAAAACGCGTAAGATACCTGTTTCTGTCCTCGGGCGTTATAGCACCACCTACGCGGTCTAATAATGCGGAGATCGGGGTTATATATTCTTCCTTTATGGATTTTATAAGGAATTCGATAACAACATCTAGAAACAGAATGTTTTCTTTAACATCAATATCATTAATATATTCTGCGATATCATCCTCGTCTCCAGAATTCGCAAGTTCAAAAAACTCAGCGAGAAAATCATGAGGATCTATTTGTTTAATTTCATGGCATATGCTTACTATTGCTTTACTATCTATGTAACTAGCAGTTATCTTTTCCCAAAGCATTGAGCGCAAATTATAATATTTATCAATTCTTTCTCTTAAAAGTGCCTCAGTTATGACCGAGCCAAGACTCGCTCTTATAGTAGATTCCAACCTTTCATACTCATGTTCTATACCATCTACATAAAATTTTCCATTACAATAAACGCAATCCCAGATTTCCGTTCCATTTTCGACTTTTTTTGATAATTTATCCTCTGCGCCACATTTGGGGCATCTTAAAACCTTAAAATCCATGATCCCTCCATAAGCAAAATAAAAGTAAATTCTATATATGCAAAATATGCAACTGAACTGTACCAAATATGATTGGAATCAAAGAATTTCAATCCCGTTATGCTCCATAAATTTGTATATAAGTAAAAATCTATAGTTGTTCTTTGATGAATTGATAACAATTCTATCTGTTTCATAATCAGTTAAAGATGTCTGAATCATTTCCTTGAACGAAATAGAAATAAGGCCCGGCTTGAAAATTTTTGCTGGAGAGAAAAACACCTCATTTACCTGATCCTTTCGAACTTTCATAACTACATTTTCACAACCACGATATTTAACCTCATAGACAAAAAAATCATCGCCTTTTTCTACGCGAAATCTGTATCGGTTTCCTCGACATTTAATTTCCACAAAAATAAGATCAATACCGCATATTGTATCATCCCAAGTAAATACACTCATTTATTTTACCCTTTCTATATTGATTGTGTATATGTTTTCTGCATTCTCTGTTTCCAACGATAAACATATCTTTACATATAATTATACTCAGTTTTTGAGTAAAGTCAAGATAAATTTGCAAACTTTTTCATATATTGTAGAAAATCGCAATTTGCTACACGCAGCAGTTAAACTCAATCATTGAGTATAATCACATACTCCATTTATGAGTATGGTAAACTTTTTTCATAAGAAAAAGCAGGAGCCACATATGCATTACAGAACAATTATGCGCAATCTCAGAGAGGATCACGATCTTACACAGAAAGAAGTCGGCAAAGTGATCAACAAGTCTCAACAGGGCTACAGCCATATTGAGGATGGCCGTGCCGAGTTAAAAATAGACGATTTAATTAAGCTTTGTAAATTCTACGGTGTCAGTGCTGATTATTTTATCGGAATGACAGAAAAATAACCCCTTAGAGCGATGCTTATCCGAGCATCTACCCTAAGGGGTTTTTATTTTAACATTTAAAATCATCCTCTTGCAGCCACGGGGCTTACGTTATAATAATCGTAAATGCTCACGGTGTTTCCCTGAGGAACGCCTGCCAGGAACATAGATGAGAAGCAATACTGCAGACCTTCTTCGTGAGATACGGTGTTTCCCTCGCCGAATGCGTCTGCCTCCTCCTTGGTATCGAAAAGGCCCATGATCGTTTCATCGTCACCCTTCAGTAATGCTACAGCGTATTTGAATTCCATATTTTTATTTCCTTTCCGAGCCGGGAGATTTTGTCGTTTTTTGGTGTGTTCCCTGTCTGTGAACCTATTATATCGCAAAAGGTGTCCTATAAATGGTACACCTTTTGCGATTTTAAGCACTTTTTTTGTTTTCAGGAAAAATATTTAACAGTCCGTGGTATAAGAAATATTAAAAACCGCCCCATGCGCTCTAATGCCTGCGCACGGGACGGTCTTATTAAAATATATTATTCTGCGTTTTTCTCTTCGAGATATTTTCCTGCGACAATGAAATTACTTGTTACTCCGCTGACATACTCATTCAAGCTATCAAGAACATCGGTATTATCAAGAGTCCATACCTCAACGGCAAAGCCCTCGGTCTTGCAAAGCTCGATATTTGCCTCGGTTGCAAGTCCGTAATTCATATCGATAAACACCTCATTATCGGCTGTCTGCAGACTCTTTGCGTCATTTATTTTTTCTTCCGTGAGAGCCGTGGTTACAAGATATCCGAGTCTTGCTCCGGAATCAACCTCTGCGATCTGAGAAAGCGCCGTTGCCTCAAAGGATATCCAGGTGCAATCGTCCGAAAGCCCGTATTTCGAAACCGTTTCGACAAGCTGCGCCGCCTGTCCTGCGGCAAGCTCGCTCTTAAGCTCTATATACGGATGCAAGTCAAGCTCCTTGCAAAGCGCGATAAACTCCTCAAAGGTAGGAATCTTGGTTCCTTTATATTCGTGGGATTTCCAAGAACCGAAATCATACTCTCTTACCTCTGCAAGCGTAAGAGAGGATATGCTACCCGTTCCGTTTGACGTACGGTCTATCGTGCTATCGTGAAGAAGGACCGCATATCCGTCCTTAGTGAAGTTTACGTCACATTCAACCATCTTAAAGCCGCTCATTGCCGACATTCTATATGCCTCAAGCGTATTCTCGGGGGCTGTAACGTATCCTCTGTGATTAACCGAATTTACTGCGTAATCCTTCCCTGCCACTACATTATAAATGCCGTTATCGTAGTATTTCTGACCCTCAACGACAAACATGGAATTGAGCTTATCTATTTCATCATGAGTTAAGTTAGCACCGTCAATTCTCTTGATGGTAGGCAGAAGATAAGAGCCGTCTATCTGCGTTATATAATAAGGCTTTGTAGGATCCTGCCAGGTGGAATTCCAACCGGTATCGTACATATACGACGTAGATCCGGTATTACTCGATTCAACAACTGCCCAGTTATAGACCGAGCTATCTCCTACAAAGCTGACCTTTGTTCCTGCCTGCATTCTTACAGTAAATGCAATTCGCTGTCTTTTAATATCGTTGGGATTCGGAACACTTCCGTAAAGACCCATCTGATTGTTATATTCTTCGGTCGAGAGTGTACCTCTGTCTGCTGTCAGGATCGCTTTTTCACCGGTCACCTCAAGGGTGTTAACGAGCATTGCCAGTTCATCCTCGGTGAAATTGGTGTTTACTCGGTTACCGCTCGAATTCTCGTGAATGAAGCAGACCGCAATAAACCATCCGTCCTCACGCGCCTGAGTAGTATAAGAGTCATTAGAAAGCCAGCCGGTATCGTAAAGCGTATATTTGGAAGAAGCATCATATTCAGGATTGATCGTAGTGTTCAAAGCGATCTGATATATACCTCTGTACTCTTCCTTAAGCTTAATGGTTGTGCCTGCCTTTACCGGAATGGAGAAGCGAACGCATCCTCGCTGATAGTAAGTACCGCCGGTTGTATTCGGGTTTTTGGGGTTACCGAGAGTTGATACCTGTGACAGAATATCCGACTCGGTTATACAATTTTCTCTTGCTCTGATAATTACGTTATCATCGGTTACGGTGTAGCCGTTTGCAAGAAGGTCCAGATCGGTCATCACCTCGGAATCTATATAATTTCCGGATTTATCAAATTTATCTATCTGCCAGATAACCGTATACTTCGGAGCTGCAATGCTATGAGAAAAGTTCTTCAAAAGGGTTCCCTTTTCATAAATAGCACTTCTTTCATTGCCTACCGTTCCGTTTAAAACGCGAACGTATGATTTATTTGCAATTTTCTCAGATTCTGCCTTGTTCGTAAGAACCTTTTCCGCCAGGGACGCATATTCAACGAGTCCTGCATACATTGCCGCCTGATCATCGCTTACCTTACCGTTGTCCTTCGATACAGTAAGACGCTCATAAAGATACTCAAGTACGCTGTATGAAGAAAGTGCACTCTCTGCTACTACGGTCGAATCGCTTGTAACCACAGCCTTCGCATAAATTTCGGTTTCAATGCTCTGCGCGGGAACTCCGTATGCGGAGGTGAATACGTAGCACGGCTCACCGTTTACGTTTTCGGTAACGTAAGACGTTATGGTTTCGATTTCCGTACCGTCGGCTTTATAAAGATTTACAGCTACGCTGTCGCTTCCGCTGAGATTTTCAGCCTTAACCGCATACATAAGCTTCAGCGTATCTCCGTAATAGATGTTATTCGATACTATTTCTACCTTTTTTCCTTCACTCTCTGCCGCTGCTGCACCGAAGCTGAGTACCGTAGCACATGAGAGGACAAGAGTGATAATAAGTAATAAAGATGCTGCTTTGAGTCTGATTGTCTTTTTCATTGTTTTTCCTTTCTTAGTAAATTTGACTTGACTTAATTTCACACCGGGAAAATATCACCGCGAACGCACAATACAGGCGTAAGCCTTGTATAGCGAAAATTTCACGGTCATGTCCAACCGTTTTTATCATAACCTCCTCCAAACGGATTTTCAAAATCTGCCCCGGGAGCTTCGCTTTCCTGATCTGAGGTCGTTATCACGTCGTTCTCTTCCAGCTTCACAATCTCACACTCAGGACAAAAATACTGCTTTTTCACTTTTATCTCCTTTCCAAAAAATTAATTATCAGCTTCGTTTTCATATGTAATACTTGACATTTATAACCTGTTCTGTTACAATTATATCATAAAATTTACAAAATAAAATACATATAATGCATTTTATCGTATAATAACATACAGAAAATAGGAATTATGAAAGAATACAAACGATTTGATATACTAAAAGAGGATATATCACATTTCGAGGGGCTTGAAAAAGAAAGAATCTTCGCGCCAAGATACAGCTATGATATGCTACCGCTGGATATCAGCATCCTCGGAATAACAAATCCCGATCCAAATTATTACATTAAAAGAGATTCATCGCGCTGCTTCATCCTCGAATATATAGTTTCGGGAAAAGGCTATCTCACCGTAAACGGTCAGACCTATTCTCTTGGTGCAAACGATACATATCTTATTCATCCGGGTGATGAATGCGAATATTATTCGGACAAAAACGATCCTTACAAAAAATATTGGATAAATTTCCGAAGCTATTTTTTTGCCGATTTTTTGAAAGCCTATAACCTCTCCGAGCCGAGAGTATTTAATGATATGAATATTGAGGACAGCTTCAAGGGGCTGTTTGAGCTTGAAAATATCTCGGATGCAAACGATGATATTTATCTCCCCGCAAGCGAGATTCTTTATGCGGTTGCTTTTAAATTGGTAGCACACGTCAAAAAAGTAACCTCCAATTCATCACTTGCCGCACGTGTAAAATCTGAGCTCCAGCATTCTATCGGTGTTCCGATTACCCTTGAAATGCTAGAAAAAAAGTTCTACAGAACAAAATCCGATATTATCAAGCAATTCAAAAAGGCTTACGGAATTACTCCGTATGCTTATATGATAAATCTGAAGATACAAGCCGCAAAAAATTTCCTTGCGAATACCCAGAAGACCGCATCGGAAATAGCCGAATATCTTTGCTTTTCCTCCGGGTATCACTTTTCCAGCATCTTCAAAAACAAAACCGGATTTTCTCCGAGAGAATATCGGAAAATTTCTCAAAATTCCGGCGGTTCAACGAAAAAATCCAAGTCTTAATATTGCTTAGGTGATCAGAACCTAATTTTCGTAAAACATCAATAATTTCTATCTACTTCAGGTAAGAATTGTTTTAATCCGGCAGATTTTTTGCGGGAAAAGTTTAAAAAAGCGAAGTAATATGCGGATATTACGAGGATTTTTAACGCATTATCGTGAAAAATCTGCAGATCAAAACATATTCGAATCGGGTTCCGCTCGCCTATCCCGATCCGAATATGCCTAAAGCCGATATAAAACCTCGCTTTTTTACGGGATCTCGTTCACAAGGTGCCTAAAAACGCCATAAAAAGGAATATTCTCAAAAATCCTCTGTAAAAGCTATGAAATTATCAAATGGATTTTAGTATGAATTTTTGTTTTGTTTTTTGTGAAAAAAGTATTGACAAACACAGATAAATATGATATTATATTTAAGCGCGTTAGTATGCCCCTGTAGCTCAGCCGGTAGAGCACTTGACTTTTAATCAAGGTGTCCGGAGTTCGATTCTCCGCAGGAGCACCATGACCTCCCGATGAAAATCGGGGGGATTTTTTTATCGAATTTACAGGTTATCCAGAGGCGAAAATTGCGGAAAATCACGCC
>SVRZ01000028.1 GCA_015064555.1 Oscillospiraceae bacterium | reverse complement strand
CGCGCCTCGCTTGTGCGAGCACAGACTCGTTTGCGTTTGATTATCAGCCGACGCTTTCTGCTCTAAATCCGTTCGCCCCAAGGTTCTGATCTCATTAAGAATTCGCAAATCGTGTAATTACAACCGTCATTTACCGATTTATCATTGATATGCCTGAATTCTTAATGAGACAGCCCCGATTGCATTGAGTACTGTTATTCTGCTGTGATGTCGGCATCATGGATAGGAGATAAAAATTGTTGCTTTTCACTAACTTGTGCTTTGGATTTTTGTTTAATTTATCTTGATTTTCGATATAAATACGATAAACTTTAAAAGCAGAATTGATTTTATCGGATCCGAGATTTATAATAAGCTAAAAAGATATTTCAAAGGAGAGAGCCATGAAATTCAGAAGCAAGATAGCATTGGTTATCATTTGTGCTATGGTGCTGGCATTCACAATATCGTTTTTGTCATTTGCAGACGGCAGCTCGGTCGTTCTTCACAACGAGAGCTTTACGTCAAGTCTGGGAATCGCTAAGGTGGCAAATGCGAGCAGCCTCGGTCAGACTGCACTAAAGTTGAAAAAAGGAGCGGACGGCGGTGGATATGCAATGTTTTATCCAACGCTTACCGGCACTAACCCTGCTCACGGCTTTGTCGAAGTGAGATGCAAAGATACATATGTTAATGCGACAGATGACATACGTTATTTTATACTTGAATTCGATTTCGCCACCGAAACACAGTACGTTGATGGCATGGATTTTGAATTTATTGGAAAGGATACTGCCGCAAAATCGGTATTCGGACAAACAAAAACCTATATAAGCACCGATCCCGCAGGGGATTGGACGATAAAGACGGGCAATTCAAAGAAGATAGAGCAGGCGTGCGGAGAATGGCAGCACGTTACGTTTATCATTGACGTTACCAAAAATAATGCAAGCGGTGTAGGCTCTGCGAATTCAATGCTTTATACCTATCTTAACGGCGAGCTTGTCGGTAGCGGCAAGGCATTCAAGGGGGATCTTTGCTATCTTCATTCGCTCAGAATAAGCTATCAGAAGAATGCATCGGTCGATAAGAGCGATAGCTTTTGCTTCGATAATCTTAAGGTAACCAAGCTTACAGCTTCCTATAATGGAAATCTCCCTGCCATACTTGCGGACGGGACTGAGAGTCTTACATCGTTTGACCTTTCGAACTATAAGACCGGATATACTTTCCCGAAAACTGCGCCTGTTGCAAAGATAGGCGATAAAGAGTATTCCACCGTTTCGGATATTGAAAATGCACTGAAAACGGGTGATGAGCTTGTTCTTCTTGCCGATATTTACGATAGCATTAAAATTCCCTGTGCATGCAGTATTTACAATCCGAACGGATATAAGCTAAGCTATGATGCGAACGGATTCACGGCATACGAGGCTGAAAATACGGTATCCTTCATTGAGCCATTCGATTCCGTAGAGGTAATATGGCATATAGGCGATCGTATCGAAAAAGCTACTTACACCTCTATAGCTCCTGCCGTTCCTCCTGCTTACAGCGAAACTGTTGAGATAAACGGAGTTGCTTACAAGGCTATCGGATTTGCAAAGAGCGAGGGCGGCACTGTTGTCACTGATCTTGGATACGTTTCTCCGTATAACAGAGAGTTCTGGCTTGTATATGAGGAGCCTTTGGCACTTGTTGTGCATACGGACGGAACGGTATCATATGCATATTCGGCTCCAGAGCTTGAGTCCTTTATTTCTTCTTTTGAGAATAAGGATCTCGTGAAGCTTCTTTGCGATGCTACCGTTTCAACGGCATTCAAGGTTAACGGCAAGGAGCTTACCGTGGATCTCGGAGGTCATACGCTGACCGTGTCGGAAAATATCACGTCCGATATGTTTACAGTCGGTACGGGCGGTAAGCTCACGTTTAAAAACGGTACGGTGGATGCTTACAGAAACGGAAGGATTCCGCAGGGCTCGACTTCGGTGGTAAGGAGAAGACTCTTCGTTACCTCGTCGGAGAACTCGGTGCTTACAGTGGAGAATCTGACGGTGAACGCATCGAAAATGATAGCTCTTATCAAAAGCGGTACTGCCACCTTCACTGAATGCAATATCGATTTTACAAACGATTACGAAAACATGATCGATCTGTATTCAAACGATTCATCCGTATATCCCACAACGCTTAATTTTAACAAATGCCATATTGAGGCATATAAAACCATAGTAAATGTGTATAAGCCCTCCGGCGTGTCAAATAACAATGCTGTAATAAACGCGAAGGACTGTTATATGAAGACTGCGGAAAGAGTATTTGCCACAGAGGCGGCAGGCGCTGTTACAATAAGCGGCGGCAGATACGGCTGCAAATATCTTTTCGGTAAGCTTAATATAAATAAGGATGCCACGGTTACTATCAGCGAGGGCACTCTTATGAATTTCGACCGCATAGATGAAAAGGGCGGGCTTAATTTCGAGCTTGACGGTGGCGAGGTCGTAAGAATAAATAATAATGAATACCCCTATACCGTGTCAAAGAATTATGCCAATATAAAGTGGGTATGGCCTGATAAAACGGTTAATGAGCTTTGGAAAAAAGGTGAGATTCCCATATGTCCGTTTAAGATTCCCGATAGCACCGGCGGAATAAAATATGAGCTTTCGGAAATCAGGCAGGTAAGCGGTGCGGAGGAATACAGGCTCAGCGTGTCCGAAAACTTCAACACGAAAGTTTCGCTTGAGCTGGGGTGCGATCTTTCGCTGAATCTTTATATTTCCGAAATGGATTTCAAGACGGTCAGGATCGGCTCTGTCAGCTATACAAAGGAAATGGCAAGGGTTGTTCTTCTGGACGGTGAAACCTATTATAAATTCAACACGGGTGTCATCGCTCCCGATAAATGTGTCAAAACTATAAATGCTACGATAACTCTGCCCTCGCCATTCGGAGACAAGCAGTACGTGTGCGAATTGAACGTTCTCAGATATCTTGATAAAATACTTACGGGCGGTTACAGCTATGATACTCACCGTCTCGGGCTCACAGCTCTTGCATCTATAGGCTCTCGCCTGACGGATGAAGGAAGCATTGTTCTCTTTGAGCGCACAGCATCCAAGTATGATCTTGAAAGCGTTATTGTTCCCATACCGGAAAGCGGAAGCGATATATCCGGGGTATCGGATGCTGTGGTATCTGCTCATATTTCGGATAAAAACGGTATAGCATACAGACTTGCCCTGAATCCTTCTTATACAGGCACGCTCACTGTGAGCTACATCTTGAAGGGCGAGGAGCACCGCGATGAGCTTGCGATAAGCCAAGGTGAATATGAGGGGAAGGATTATATAGAGATCCACACCGATGCCGATGCGTTTGCAGATGGAATCACCGTAGCGGTTAAGGATACCTCCGCAAAGGTGGATATGTCGCTTGCCTTCAAGCAGAGCGAGGGAATAGTAGGCGAAGATCTCTTGATCTTGTATTCATATTCGAAGCAGGTTAAAAGATATATTGCAGAAAGCAAGGAGGGCTAAAAATGAAAAGAATTATTTGCATTTTACTGCTAATTTCCATCTTGTGCACCACTTGCCTTACATCGTGCAGTATCATAGATAAGGTGTTTGGAAAAAATGACAACACGCAAAATGACGATACAGGCTCCCAGGGAGGAAGCGCCGATAACGGCGGCACAGGTGAAGGCAATACGGGTAGTGAAAATCCTCCGATTCCAGAAGACGAGCAGGTGAATATAACCAAGCTTGGATATACCTTCTTTTGTGATTCGGATGATGAGGGCGTCAAGGCATCCTTCTGTAATTTCATATACAGGATCGCTAAGGCAACCTCGGTTCTCCCCATCGCCGCAGAATCTGCCGATTCCGCCGATGTTATATTCGGCATTCGGGATTATACCTCCTTCGGTGCAGGCTCTGTGATAGGCAGATATGAGATCTTATTTGAGGGCGGCAAGCTTTATATCACGGCGAGCGATACCGAATCGCTTGAGTACGCCAAGAACAGACTTCTCTCATTTATCACAGATGAGGGTATAGTTATTTCAAACAAGATGGCGGAGTCAAACCTCTTCAACGTATACGATTACAGAACAGGCAAGATTACCGTTTATACTCCCGAGGATATCGGGGGGCTTACTCTCCTTTCGGATATAAGCATAGGCGGAGTATCCTTTGCTCCCTTTAATCCGATGCAGAGCACCTATTCGGTTCGCATGAGCGGCGATTATCCCGAGATTTCCGCTTCGGCGGTGAATCCCGCGGCGCAGATAGAAATCGAGCAGGCATCCGAATTAAATCTCGGAACTGCGAAGATCACAGTTTCTATTGGAGGTGAATCGAAAATTTATACAGTAAACTTCTATAAGAAGGCTACCGCTTCCGTTTCCTCGGAGATAGTGGTAAAGGGCGGCGCAAAGGGAACGATAACCTTTGTCATAGATGACGGAACAGAGAGCACAGCGACATTTATGTACGAAAACATACTCAGCAAGGAGGGGTATGAAAATATCAATGCAACCTTTGCCCTGATAACCAAAAAGATCGCAACTCTCGATACCTCGGTAAATGAGGATGGCGAGCCTGTATACGTTATTGATGAAAACGGAAAATATTCCTATACCGAGATAGACGGCAAGTTTGATTTCTGGAGAGAGATACTTGCCACCGGAAAGGCGGACGTTATAAGCCACACCCATACTCATACATATGAGGGCGATAATGATTCCGGCGGAATATTCGTTTACAAGAAGAATGACGGAAGCTATGCGGCAACGGCATATCTCCCGATCGGACACGTTACAGCGGAGCTTGTTGCATCAAATCAGATCATAAAGGATCTTTCCGGCAAGAGTGACAGTATAGGTCTGATCCTTCCGGGAGTCGGTGCGGCACATTCGGGCTACTTCAACAATCTGTATCTCAACATCGGTGAGTACCTCATTTCGAGAGGAACGGCGGGCGCATCAAGTGTCATAACCGATTACAATACCATAGTCTATCTTCCCGAGGAGCTTACCGATGAAAATCTCAAATCGGTAAAGGCGTATATGATAGAGCATTTCCTATCGGATCCTACGGGCTCCACCGATAAAAACTCTACAAATGAGGAATGCCTTGCAGTGGGAATTCAGAACTGGACCGATTTTATGGATACGGCTGTCGCAACAGGCGGTTGGGCAACCTTCTGTATCCACGAGATAAGACCGGACGATTATACCGGCGGTGACCATCATATATATGAATCTCAGGCAAAGGCACTCTTCTCCTATGCAAATGCATACGGCTCGGATGCCTGGATAACCAGCTACAATGAGGCGGCAAAATACTATATGCTGTGGGGCAGATCTACGGTAAGCAGTAAGCTTTACGATAACAGTGTAATAACCGTTTCGCTTGACAGTGATGCTACCGACGAAAGACTCAATACGGCACTTACCGTAAGAGTAGAGATCCCCGAGAGCTGGGCAGGTGCTGAGCTTTTGGGCGAGGATCTTGAAATATTATCGGATGAAGGCGGCAGATTTGTATACGTGGATCTTTGTCCGGGAGAAAGCCTTCAGATCACAGCCGATGGATATGCCGTGGCTGAGGATGATTCGGTTGCGCTCGGATAATATACAGAATATGTATTACTATATTAAGGAGAATTGTATGAACGAAAGAGAACTCAGAGAAATAAAGCGACGCTTCCGCCCGGAGAAAAGCAATATACCCAGGATAGTCGGCTGCTTTGTTAATGGAAACCGTGAGATAATACATAGAATATCCCAGCCGATAGGCTCGTCCGATTCGGTGGTGAGCGAAAAACTGCTCGGCGTTATGAAAAAGGTGCTCTCGGGTAGCCTTGGAACGAATTTAAGGGAAATGTCCTTCTCAACGAAGGATGTGACGGATAGCGAGAGGCATAAGCTGCTTATGCGCCTGCGCGAGAGCGAGCTTTGTGACAAGGAAGCACTTGAGACATTCTATGCTGCGGTGATATCTTCATATGCGACCGACGGAAATTACGTTATCCTTCTCGCGAACGATATATATGACGTTTTCTCAAAAGGAAACGAGGGTGAGGAGGCATCCTCATCCGAGAGATTTTCTTATATTGTGTGTGCCGTTTGTCCCTTGAAGAGCGCGCCGGAGTCGCTCTCATTCCGCGAGTCGGACAACCTTTTCCATACAATAAGCGCCTCCGGGCTTCTTTCATCCCCCGAGCTCGGCTTTACCTTCCCGCTTTTTGATGACAGAAAAACGAATATATACGGCGCACTCTATTACACAAGGAGTATATCGGATAACCACGCCGAATTCACCGAGGCTATCTTCGGCAAGGAATCGCCTATGCCGCCGAAGCAGCAGAAGGCGGCGTTCAACGAATGCCTGGCAGAGGTGCTTCGGGACGAGCTTTCGCTTGAGCTTGTCCGCTCTGTTCATACTCAGATAGGTGAGCTGGTGGATTCGCACCGCGAGTCGCACGATCCCGAGCCGCTTGTGATAACCAAGGCAACCGTAAAATCGGTGCTTTCCGGATGCGGAGTAGCCGATGAAAAGCTTGAGAAAGTAGGCGAGAGGATGGACGAGGTCTTCGGCATTGGTGCCGAGCTCGCCCCTCTGAATATCGTCAGCACAAAGAAATACGAGCTCGTAACTCCGAATGTCACGATAAAGGTAGATCCAGAGCACAAGGAGCTCGTTTCAACTCATGTGATAGAAGGGGTAAGATATATACTTATCAGAGCTACCGAGGGCGTTGAGGTCAACGGTATAAACGTAAAGATGGACGATTGATATAGGTGCTGATGCGCGCTTAGGCAAGCGAACCCTTATTCGGATAACATTTCACACGCATACCCCGCGTAAACGCGACACGCATCCCACCCAAGTTTATAATAAGGAGGACTGTATAATGTCAAGACGATTGTTTGAAGAGCACAAATTTGATCTTTGCGATAAGGTGTTGTCCTTTGATGATTTCAAACCCTTCATCGACATTGAGGGAGGCTTCGTAATCCCCGAAGAGCAGCGTAAGCGCCTTGTAAATGCGGCGGAGGAGATGCTTGATCGCGAGATTCCTCAGCTCTATGCACACGAATATATGATGTTCCGCGGCAATGGAAACCGCTCGGTATTTGAGGGACGGTATTTCCCGAGAAGGCATATGCTTCTGACTCTTGCTCTTGGCGAGTACGTAGATAGGCAGGGAAGATTTACCGATAAGCTCATAGACGTGCTATGGCTTATACTTGAGGAAACCACATGGGTAGTACCCGCGCATAACAGGCAGAGGTCGGATATGAAGTGCCCCTTGCCGTATGCCTATTCCGGTGAGGTCGATTATATAGACCTCTTTGCGGCAACCACCGCGGCAACGCTTGCATGGGTATATTACCTCTGCCGTGACATTCTCGATGAGGTTACGACTATTATTTCCGATCGTATTCTCTACGAGCTTGATCGTAGAATTGTAAAGCCGTATACCTGTGATAAATTTGTATATGAAAACTTCTGGTGGTCGGGCGTAAAGGGCAATAATGTAAACAATTGGTGTCCTTGGATAGTATCTAACGTGCTTACGGTGGCAGCTTTGACTGTCAAGGATACCGCGACGAGAGCCGATGTTGTAAGCCGATCCTTGCCGCTTCTTGATAACTTCACCTCGATCTATCACAACGATGGCGGCTGCGATGAGGGACCGGGCTATTGGAATGCCGCAGGCGGTGCCTTGTTCAACGCCTGCCTGGTTCTTTACGATATGACAGGCGGTTACGTAAATATCTTTGAGGATCCCCTTATGAAGAATATGGGAGAATATGCCGTCAAGGTGGTTGTGACAGAGGATAGAGTGCTCAATTTTGCAGACTCGTCCTCGCGCACAAGCCCGAATCCCATGCTGCTTTATCATTGGGGCAAGGCATGCGGCTCAGAAATGATGACCGAGTTCGGAAGATGGCGTCTTGGCGGAGAGCTTATGAGCGTTTCGGCAGACACAAGCCTTTCATACAGGTTTATGCGCTTCTTAACCACCTGCCGATTGGAAAAGGCAGAGCTGACCGTGCCGGAAAAAATTTATATAGGCGGTCTTGAGGTAGCCGCTATACGTGAATATCCCGAGCTTTCGCGCGGACTTTACGTTGCCCTGAAGGGTGGTAACAATAACGAGAGCCATAATCATAATGACCTTGGAAATATCATCGTATTTGCGGACGGTAAACCGATATTCATTGATGCCGGCTCGGGAAAATACACGCGCAAGACCTTCAGCTCGGAAAGATATACTATCTGGGCAATGTGCTCGGACTATCATAATTGCCTGACCTTCAACGGTGTGACGCAGAGAGCGGGCGCGGATTTTCGCTCGACCGATACCGTATATGACGAGTTGAGCGGAAAAATGACACTCGATCTTACACACGCCTATCCTGCCGAGGCAGGGCTTTCCTCATACAAGCGAAGCGCCGAGCTTACCGACGGTAAGGTAATAATAACCGATGAGGTGCTCTTCGAGGAGGAGGGAACGGTTATGTGCAGCCTTATAGTTCGCGAGGATCCGAGCGAGGTGGGCGAGGGCTTCTTCGTCTTAGCCGGCAGGCGTGTTGAGTTTGACAGCTCTCTTACTTACAGCATAGAGCTTCTTGATTCCTCCGAGCCCGAGGTTGCGGCAATTCCCGGCGGCTGGAGAACCGATGCTCTGCGCAGAATAACTCTTACAGAAAAAGCACCCGTGAGGGGTAAGGTATACCGCCTGACGGTGAGCTGACCTATAATACCAAATACCGTAAAATGAAGAAAACCACAGGTTTTCAAGCTTAATTTCTTTAGCTTGTTATAAAAGTACGGCAGAGGCACTGTTTTTTTGACAATGCTTCTGCCGTTTTTATTGGTTACGCTGAATGGCGTAGCCTGTTTTATTGGTTATGCCTGAATGGCTCAGCCCTTCTCTATGTAATTGTATAAGTATTCCGACGGAGATACGCCTGTGGATCTTTTGAACTCGACCGAGAAATATTTATAGTCGTTATATCCCGACATATAAGCGACCTCCTTGAGCGAATAGTATCCCGTAGAGATAAGTCCGATCGCGTTTTGTATGCGCAGGTTAATGATATATTTTTGCGGAGAAATTCCGTACTCCTCTTTGAAAAGCTTTCTGAAATATACCTCGCTCATAAATGACTTGTCAGCGATCTCCTTTATCGAGAGGTCGCTTTTTTTATAGCTTTTCAAAAGATAATCTACCGAGCTTTGAATCTTTGAATTTTGTGCCTTCGACACGTAATTTTGCTTATAGCATTCTGCAAATATCTCGCACAAAATAGCAGAGCATTTGTATTTATACCCAAGCTCTTTCTTGCTCCAGGAATCAAATATTTCTCGAAAGAGCCCTGATAGCACGGCGTGATCGCCGGGGAGAAAATATTCTATGCTTTTCGTATTATAGCTTATTGTATCAAAATGAACAACGATCATCTCGTCCACCGTCGCCACTCTGGTATAATCCAATCTTGCGGGGAAATAGGATACGTAGTTGTCTTTCATATAGTGCCTTTCCGCTTTGGTTGTCAGAACCGCATCGGAGCGGAAGCGAAATGATAATGCGTTGAAGTTTCGCCCGCTATTGAACATATTGACGTCCCTTTGCTTCAGTTCAAGAACATCTAATATATTGAATGACAACAGTTCTTTTTCGAAAAACATAAATACCGCCTCCTTCATTTGAGTTGATTATAGCAAATTTGTTTCGAAAAGTCAACCTTTGGTGTTGATTTATAGGTGTGATTTGCCAATTCGGTATGTTATAATGTTGATAACAAATCAGGAGGAACAAAAATGAACGATAGAATTAAAATTTTAGATTTGTTCGAAGAACAAAAGGATTTCGTAGATGAGAGGGTTGCTTACGGTATTGAAAATTACCGTAAGGGTAACGCTGTTATTATTGTTACCGATGAAAACGGAAAGCCTGTTCCGAGCGCCACGATCAAAATCAAGCAAAAATCTCACGAATTCCGTTTTGGAGCTAATATTTTTATGCTTGATGAGCTTGAAACCGAGGAAAAAAACGAGAAATATAAAAAGTATTTTGCCGATACCTTTAATATGGCTACACTTCCGTTTTATTGGGATACACTTGAGCCAAAGAGAGGCAAGCCCCGTTACTCGAAGGACAGCGAAAGGGTCTATCGGCGTCCTGCGATAGATCGCTGCATTGAGTTTTGCGAAAGACACGGAATTGAGCCTCGTGAGCACGCATTGGCATACGATCACTTTTTCCCGAAATGGATGTCCGGATTCAGTGTACAAGAATGTAAAGCAGAGCTTGAGCACCATTTTGCTGAAATTGCCGAGCGCTATGCTGATAAAATACCGACAATAGAGGTCACCAATGAAATGGAATGGGCACATGGCGTGACGAAGTTTTACGATGAGCCCGATTTTGTGGAATGGTGCTTCAAAACGGCTGAAAAATATTTCCCCGGCAATAAGCTTGTAATAAACGATCATACGGGTGTCGCCTGGGAGGACAGATGCCGTGCTACCGATAAGTATTACGCATACATCGAAGCCAATATGCTTAAAGGGGCAAGGATAGATGCTGTAGGAATGCAATATCACCTCTTCAATAAAGCAGAGCTCGAATATCAAAGGACGAGATTGACACTCAACCCAAAAAGCCTTTACGGGCATATGGACCTCTATTCGAATTTTGGTAAGCCGCTTCAGATCACCGAGGTTACCATTCCCGCATATTCGTGGGAAAGCGAGGACGAGGAGATACAGGCAGAGATCCTTGAAAAGCTTTATTCGATATGGTTCTCTCATCCTGACGTAGAGCAGATCGTATATTGGAATCTCGTTGACGGATACGCGCATTGCTGGGATCCGGATCCGGAGAAGATCAAAGCATCTCAGGGCGATATGACTATCGGAGAGAACTACTATCACGGCGGACTTATCAGATTTGATATGACGCCGAAGCCTGCGTATTATAGGCTTAAGGAGCTGATAGAGAAAAGATGGCACACCGAGGCCGAGCTTGTTACCGATGAAAACGGAATTGCCGACTTCAGAGGATTCTTCGGTGATTACGAAATTGAGATAAAGACCGACAGCGGCCCTGAAACAAAAATCGTTAAGCTTTCAAAGAACGGCGAAAACAACTTTACAATTGCTATATAAGGAGATAAAAATGAATTACTGCTCTAATCCTAACGACCTTAAAATTACCGATATGCGCTTCGTTGACATTGACGGAGCGCCTAAGCGCTGCACCATACTTCGCATAGATACAAACCAAGGTATCAGCGGCTTTGGCGAAGTGCGTGATGCATCCTCCAAGACTTACGCGCTTATGCTCAAGAGCCGTATACTGGGTGAAAATCCCTGTAACGTAGACAAGATCTTCAGAAAGATCAAGCAGTTTGGCGGACCTTCCCGTCAGGGCGGCGGTGTTTCGGGAATTGAAATTGCTCTTTGGGACCTTGCGGGCAAGGCATACGGTGTACCGCTTTATCAGCTTCTTGGCGGTAAATTCCGCGACGAGATACGCGTTTACTGCGACACCGACGTAGACGGAAAGCACACCGGACACGATATGGGGCTTGCGCTCAAGAAAAGAATGGATATGGGCTTTACATTCCTCAAAATGGACCTTGGTATCGGTCTGCTTCTTGACGAGCCCGGAACTCTCAATGCACCTCTCGGCTTCATCGAGGATATGAAAAAATATGCATCTCACATTCTCAACGTTCAGGGCGGAAGCGTTACGGCGGATATGGTAAGGCATCAGAAGAGCTATTCGATCGTCACCACAGCTCACCCCCACACAGGCATTCACCTGACCGAAAAAGGACTTGATCTCCTTGAAACTTATGTAAAAGAGGTGCGCGAGGTCATAGGCTACGAGGTACCCCTTGCCGTTGACCACTTCGGACACATCTGCGTTGAGGACTGCATCCGCTTCGCGAGAAGAATGGAGAAGTACAACATCGCCTGGATAGAGGACATGGTTCCGTGGATGTATACCGATCAGTATGTTAGACTCAGAAACAGCACTACGATCCCCGTATGTACGGGCGAGGATATTTACCTTAAAGAAGGCTTTGAAACGCTTATCAAGGCGGGCGGTGTTTCGGTTATTCACCCGGATATACTTACCTGCGGCGGAGCTCTCGAGCTGAAGAAGATAGCCGATATTGCCGACGAACACGGAGTTGCCACAGCAGTACATATGGCAGAAAGCCCGGTGGCTTGTCTTGCTGCAGTTCATACCGCGGCTGCAATGCATAACGTGCTTGCGCTGGAATTCCACTCGGTAGACGTTCCGTGGTGGGCAGATATGGTCACTGGCATCGAAAATCCGATATTCAAGAACGGATTTATCAAGGTGCCCGAAAAGCCCGGTCTTGGCTTTGATGACCTGAATGAAGAGGTGCTTCGTCAGCATATCAATCCCAATATCCCCGGATATTTTGAGCCTACGGATGAGTGGAACAAGGAATTTTCAAATGACAGAATATGGAGTTGATGAAGCTTTGACATCAAAAAAATTTTTATCTGAGAAATTTCCATCTGAGTATTTGGATTATCTGGAGTATATCCCGAAAAATATTTGTAATAAGCGGCCATTGATAGTTTACGTACACGGTGCGGGAAGCCGAGGTAATGATACCTCGGAAATGGCGAGAATCGGTCCATTGCGGGATTTCCGTGTCGGCGACTTAAACAATAGCATTATAGTTGCTCCGCAATGCCATGAAAACTCCTGGTTTGATCTGTTTCATGTTCTTTCGGAGTTCATAGAGCATCACATAAAACGGGATATCGTAGATGCAAAAAGGGTATATATTATAGGTGTCAGCATGGGAGCGTATGCTACATGGCAGATGTGCATGTCACATCCTGATTGGTTTGCGGCAGCGGTACCTGTTTGCGGCGGCGGTATGTACTGGAATGCTCAAAGGTTAAAAGATATTCCTATTTGGGCTTTTCATGGTGCACTTGACACTGTTGTGTTACCATTGGAAAGCAAACATATGGTTGATGCAGTAAACAAATACGGTGGCAATGCAAAACTGACGATATTTGAAAATGATCAGCACAACTCGTGGGATAATGCTTTTGCGACTGATGAGCTTTGGGAATGGCTTTTTGGGCAAAAATCAACTTGAACATATAAATCAAAGGAGTTGCTTATGAATTTTAATGATAGAGAAAAAATAATTGCTCTTACCCCTTTGTGGAAGGGTGAACGCTTTGCGGACGGACGTCCCAAGGTTCCGGATAAATATTTGGACGCCCTTTACGGCATGACCTTAGAGGAGGTATGGAAGCCGATATTCGTGCTTGGCTATGAGCATCAGTTTGTCGGCGGCGGTCTTGCGCCCATGCATACCCTGCACGATGACGGAAGAAAGCTTGTAGGCCGTGCGGTCACCTGTACGTATGCACCTACCCGTCCCGACCTGCATGAGGTCCAGTTTAATCGAGGTGCAGAGGACGGACTGAAAGGAAATTATAATCAATGGGTAATTGACTCGCTTGTAGAGCGTGACGTCGTCGTCTGCGATATGTACGATAAGATTTACAAGGGGACGTTCCTTGGCGGAAATCTCACCACGGCGTTACATAACCGTACCAAAACGGGCGGAGCTGTGATCTGGGGCGGTATCCGCGACGTAGAGCAGATGAAAAAGGTTCCGGACGTTCAGGTGTATTACAGAGGAATCGATCCAACCCCTATCCGTGAATTCGTTATGAAGGATTGGAACGATATCACCAATTTCGGCGGAGCTGTGTGTCTGCCGGGTGACGTTGTATTCGGTGCCGGCGGCGGTGTGCTGTTTATTCCGGCACACCTTGTCGCGGATGTTGTTGAGGGTGCGGCAAAAACACACGTCAAGGACGATTTTGGCTTTGAAATGATATGCCAGGGTAAATTCACTACCGCACAGATAGATAAAAACACCTGGTCCGTGGAAATGCTCGATATGCTCCTTGATTGGATAAAGACCGATCCTCGCGGCGAGGAATACCGTGACCTTGACTGGTCGAAGGAATACGATCTTGCGCGCAACGGCGACCCGAATGACACGCAAACGGCGCTTTAAAGAGGTGAATCATGAAAACAGCGTTTGTTACAGGCTCATCGAGAGGGATCGGAAGAGCAATAGCTCTCCGTCTTGCCAAGGACGGATTTAAGGTTATTCTTCACGGAATAACCAAAAGCAATCACATAAAAGTGCTGAAGGATACGATTGAAAAAAACGGTGGCACAGCAGAGATAGTTACGGCGAATTTCTGCGATCTTGAATCTACCCGTTCGATATTCGGGGCGGTGTCGGATGCAGACGTTCTTGTTTTGAACGCCTCGTTACAGTACCGAACGCCTTGGCAACAGATTACAACAGAGGCATGCTATGAACAGTTAAACTGTAATTTTGTATCCTCCATGCTTCTTATTCAGGCGGCAGTGCCTCATATGAAAGAAGCAGGCTGGGGCAGAATCATCACCATAGGCTCGGTGCAGGAAGCAAAGCCTCATCCGGATATGCTGGTATATTCCGCATCCAAAGCGGCGCAAACCAATATGGCGCTTTCGCTTTCTCGTCAGCTCGCAAAGGATGGCATAACGGTTAATAACGTCGCACCGGGAGTAATATGCACCGACAGAAATGTTGAAGCGCTTTCCGATCCCGTATATGCAAAACAGGTAGCAGATTCCATACCCGTCGGTTTTTACGGAGAGCCGGAGGATTGTGCGGGGATAGTTTCCTTACTCTGCTCCGACGAGGGCAGGTACATTACCGGGCAGAGTATATACGTGGACGGCGGCAAAAGCATACAGTAGCACAAATTCCTCGAAAATATAATATTTTTGCAGCTTAAGGACAGGGCGTGACTATCGGCTCTGTCCTTATCATTTAGGTAATACCTTCCAAGAGAAGCAGATCTTCTTGGCTTTCATCGAAGGCTGCTCTGAAATCAACATCGGGAAAGCGCAGGTCGGATATATTGATATGCTTCATACTCGCCTTCTGATAACACCTAATGATAGATTATAGCATTTTTTTGTGCAGAAAAATCAAGTTTTTTTATAATAATATATTGAACTCGGCGATTCCATTTGCTATAATGAGAACGTAATATGATTTGATATCGGAGAAAAAGATGCTGTATGTTCTTGTAATAGGTGCTCTTGTATGCCTTACAGTCAAGGGATATTGCGGAAAACGGCTCAGCTGCTTTGTCCGCGGCACTGAAGATACCTACATATTTAATTTTCTGAGGTTGATTTTTTGCGTATTTATAGGCTTGGCGCTCGTATTTATTGAGGGCGCGCAGTCGTTTCTCGCAATAGAGGGACGAATGCTTGTGATATGCATCTTATCAGGCATTTCAAATGCCGCATTTTTAGTCTGTTGGATGCTTGCCATCCGAATGAACGCTATGGTATCTGTAGACGTCGGGCTTACTCTGGGCTCGCTTCTTCCCTCGGTGTTGTGTCTTATACTGTTTTCCGAGCCTATGTCACCTTTGAAGATGATAGGCTTTGCACTGATCGTTGCCGCCACTTTTATTCTCGGCTGCGGAGATCATAGAGCTGATAAGAAGAGTATTGTCGGAGTGGTGTACCTTTTGCTTGCCGCCCTCGGTGACGGAATGTCGGGCTTTGCACAGCAGCTTTACAAGCAGTATTACACCGATGCGGGCAGCCTTACGGGAGACGTCCTGTATCCTAAGACCATATACCATTTCTACACCTATGTATTTGCGGCACTTGCACTTCTTATCGCCATAGCCGCATATCTTGCGGTATCAAAGAGCCGATCGGCGGTGCCTCGGGCGGATTCGGACGACAAAAAAGAGCGGCAGTGCATTGTTCTTCCGCCGCGCGCGGTGCTTCACATTTTTATCATGGCGGCTTGCCTCTTTGCGGCAAACTATCTGCAGACCGCCGCAACCAACGATTACGGTATGTCATCCCAGATGCTCTATCCGATAATTAAGGGCGGTTGTCTTGTTACGGTCAATTTTACGGCTATGATGTTCTTCGGTGAGCCAATACCCGCAGAAGCATTGCA
The DNA here is from genome assembly GCA_015064555.1 of Oscillospiraceae bacterium. GTDB lineage: Bacteria > Bacillota > Clostridia > Oscillospirales > CAG-272 > UBA1740. The sequence continues at coordinate 19,082 of SVRZ01000028.1, read as the reverse complement.
GGCTCATTGACGGCGCTCTGCGGAATCGTATGTATGAGCATTCTGTAGTCTACTAATGAAAGGAGTGACCTTAGGTATGATCAGAAATGTGAACGAGGCCCGTCATGCCTTGACGGAGAAGCCTCTGCTTGCCACGTCGGCTGAGAGATTTCTTATAATGAACGAGCTGAAATCATCCTATAAAGAGCTTCCGCACCCATTGCGTTTTTCAAAGGTCCTCTCGATATTGCTTTCCCGTGTTTCGGTTCCGTTGAAGGAATACGATCTGATCGCGGGCAGATGCGTTGACAGACTGCTGACCGAGGAAGAAGAGGCTGAGTTCAAAAGATATGCGCATAGCCCCGATTTTCCGTCGCGCTCTCTCTTTTTATCATCCGGTCATTGCACCTATTCCTGGGATATGGTCGTTCATGAAGGGATTTCCGGTCTTAAAAACAAGGTATCGGAGCAGCTTCAGAAGACCGATTCGGAGGATAAACGCATATTTCTCACCGCTATTCTTGAGGTCTACGATGCCATAAGCCGATTTATTCTGCGCTATGCCGAGGAGGCTATGCGTATGGGGCTTTATGAAATGGAGAAAAGCCTATGTAAAATTGCCACGGGCAAGCCGGATAGCTTTGCATCGGCGCTTCAGCTTTTATGGATGATCACCCTCATAAATTGTGCCTATATTTCGCCTAATCCTACCTTGACGGTAGGCAGGCTTGATCAGATACTTTACCCCCTTTACCGCGCGGATATAGACAAGGGACTGCTTACCCGTGAGCGCGCCAAGGATTATATAACCGACTATTATTGCAAGCATAACCTCATCATGGGGCGCGGCGAGCATCAGATCGGTGATTGGAGAAACAGCACCACTTTCAAAAGAATACTGAATTTTGACGCACCTCAATATCTGCTCCTGGCAGGAACGGACAGCGAGGGCAGGCTTGCGGTAAATGAGCTGACAGAGCTATTTGCCGAGTGCATAGTTCCATCCTTCAAAAACCCCGTGGTTGTCGTCCGATATGTCGAGGGAATGGATAAGTCGGCACCCGCGCTCTGGCAGACGTTATGCGATCGCGCTCTCGCAAGCTCGTCGCTTATGTTTTATAATGACAATAACGTTTTGTCGACCTTCAAAAGACTCGGACTTCCCGATGATGATGCACGCCGATATTCTCATTTTGGCTGTAATTGGTGTTCTCCCGGAGATAATAGCGCATGGATGCTCAGTGCACCGTTGAGTGCTCATTATCCCGTAAACCGCACCGAGGAGGAGATCCGAATTCTGGATGTTCCCTTCAAAAGGGGGAACAGTCCTCATGGCTGGCCCGAGGATTTCGCTTGCGTTTTGCGTGAGCTTGCCTCAAGGGAGGAGAGCGTCAGCATTGAGGATTTCTATGATATGTTCTTCGAGCGTATGTCGGGATTTATTGATGCAAAGCTTGAAAGGCTTGCTCTCGAGCTTTCCGTCAGGAAGAGAAGACCGTCTTCTGTCATCACCTTCGGAGATTGCTTCCTTGCAGGATCGCTTGATAGCGCCGAATGCTTCTCTGCGGGAGCGAAGTATCATTTCGAGATTCAGTCCTTCCGTATGTTCGGAACGGTGGCGGATTGCTTCATTGCCGTCGATCAGCTTGTAATGATAGAAAAAAAGCTTACCTTGAAAAGGCTTCTCGATGCCACCGAGGCTAACTTCAAGGGCTATGAGGACGTCCTTGCTCTCTGCCGCAACGCAGATAAATACGGTATGGATACCGATCTCTCCAACAAGCACGTCAAGCGGCTTTCCCATACCGCGAGCCGCTTGGTTATAGAAAAAAGCAGACCGTATTTTGAAAAGTATAAGCTCTTTCTTTTGCCTTGCATGCAGAGCGATACCTGGCATCTTAAATATGGCGAGACCTTCGGTGCTACGCCCGATGGCAGACTCGCAGGTGCTCCGTTTTCTCTGAATGCAAGACCGTCGAACGGTGCTTGTACCCATGGTATGACCGCAATGTTCAATTCGATGCTGAATCTCCCGAGGGACGGTCTGGTTTCGGGTGCGCTTAATCTGGACGTTGACGGTAAACAATTTGAAAACGAGGAGGGAAGAGAGATATTTTCTGCTCTTTTAACCACCTATTTAGATGCAGGCGGACTGCATGCACAGGTTTCGTCTGCCGGGCTTGATGAGCTCATAGATGCGAAGAAGAATCCTCATCTTCACCGTGATCTTCGTGTACGTGTAACGGGATACAGCGGAATATTCGTCGATTTCTGCGAAAGATTGCAGGATGACGTAATAGCACGGTGGAAATAATGAATTTGCAGACAAAAAGGAAAAAATAAATGAAAAAGATCACAATTTCAAACGGATTGACCGTTTCTGAGGTTGCTCTCGGTGCTATGATGTTCGGCTCGACGACATCAAAGGAGGATTCCTATAAGGTCCTCGATGCATACGTTGAAATGGGCGGCAACTTCATAGATACATCAAATAACTATGCACACTGGGCAGGAACGGGTGACGAGAGCGAAACCCTGCTCGGTGAATGGCTCCGTGACCGCGGATGCCGCGATAAGATAGTTCTTGCCACGAAGGTTGGCTTTGACCGACACGGAGAGGGCGCAGGACTCAAAAGGGAGCAGATAGAGTTTTGGGTGGACGAGAGCCTTCGCAAGCTCGGAACCGATTACATAGATCTCTATTATGCTCATACCGATGACGTTAATACACCCATAGAGGAAACGATGGAGGCCTTCCACTCTCTCGTAAAGAAGGGAAAGGTAAGAGCACTCGGCTCAAGCAACTTTGATACATGGAGATTGGCTGAGGCAAATCTTAAGGCGGAGGCAAACGGATGGACTCCCTATACTGCTATGCAGCAGCGCCTGACCTATCTTAATCCTAAGTTCAGCACTCCCCCGAAGTACGAATTCAACGAGATAGTGAACCGCGAGAGGCTGCGATTCCTCTGTGATAAGAATATGCCGCTTATCTCTTACGCCTGCCTTTGCAAGGGCGCATACGAGAATCCCGCGCTTCTGCCGCCGGAGTATGAAGGCGGAGCACGCCTTGAGCTTATACGTAATATGGCAAAAGAAAAGGGAGTAAATCCAAGTGCACTTGTTATTGCCTGGCTTACAAATCTTCACCGCTGTAAAGGTTATCCGAGGGTGATTCCGCTGTTTTCGGCAACCTTGTCGCATTTGGCGGATAATCTTCGCGGTCTTGATATCAGGCTCACCGATGATGAGCTTGCCTATATGAACGGCATTATCTGACGTTATAAAGGCCATCTGTCTTTTGATAAAAAGGTTGCTTTAAAAGCACAGCCCAAAAATAAATTTAAAATGTGAGGATAAGAAATGCTTAACAAACATCTGCTTGTTAAAACCGAGCCGCTTGCTAAAAAGGAAAACCTTGTATTCTTCAAGGATTACAGAATAACGCTTATTTTTGACAGACTCTTCAGAATAGAGAAGAACGTGAGCGGAAAATTCTGTGATGATGCAACACAGAGCGTATGGTACAGAAATATGCCGCCGGTTGTACATACAGTCACCTCCTCCGAGGACTCTATTGAAATAAAGACCGCTTCGGTCACGCTTCATATGGAGGCAGATCTTGAGGACAGCTACGTTCTTATAGACGGTGTCCGCACTCCCGTGAGCAACGACGGCAACCTTCTCGGAACCACCAGGACGCTCGATCAGTACAGCGGAGATATAAATATCAAGAATAACCAAAGACTGACGCTTGGTACAGGCGTTTGCTCGCGCACCGGTGTTGCCGTTGTAGACGATACCGAATCGTTAAGACTCTTGGATGACGGTGCGCTTGCAGAGGCATGGGATAACGAATTTGATCTTTATGTTTTTGCGTACGGCAAGGCGTACAGAGAGGCTGTAAAGGCGCTTTATGCAATAACCGGAAGCACGCCTATGCTTCCGAGATATGCATTCGGTAACTGGTGGTCGAGATACCACGTATATACCGACGAGGAGTATATAGACCTTATGGACTCCTTTGAAAAATACGGCATTCCGCTCACCGTTGCTACCGTAGACATGGACTGGCACTATTCCACCGAGATAAAGAAGCAGAAGCGCATTGTCGAGGAGGGCAAGATATCCGAGGAGAGAGGAACGGCTATGGCAAATATCGGCTGGACCGGATACTCCTGGAATACCGATCTGTTCCCCGATTACAAGCAGTTCCTTCGCGACCTACAGAACAGAAATCTTAAGGTAACCCTCAATCTCCACCCTGCAGACGGTGTAAGATATTTTGAGGATATGTATGAGGAGATGGCACTTGCTATGGGCGTTGATCCCAAGACCGAGGCTGTCGTTGAGTTCGATATAGCAAACGATCATTTCGTCAATAAGTATTTTGAGATACTTCATCACCCCTATGAAAGGGATGGCGTCGATTTCTGGTGGATAGACTGGCAGCAGGGAACAAAGTCTGCCATGGCAGGTCTTGATCCGCTCTGGGCGCTCAATCACTATCACTATTACGATAACGGAAGGGACGGAAAGCACGCGCTTATTATGTCACGCTATGCGGGTATCGGCTCGCACCGCTATCCGATAGGCTTCTCGGGCGATACCGCCATCACCTGGAAAACTCTTGCATATATGCCTTACTTTACCGCCACCTCGGCAAACGTGGGCTACTCCTGGTGGGGACACGATATAGGCGGTCACTATTACGGTGAGAAGGATGATGAGCTTTATCTGCGCTTCCTTCAGTTCGGAGTATTCAACCCGATAAACAGGCTTCATTGCTGCAATTCCGAAATACTTACCAAGGAGCCCTGGGCGTATAGAAACGGCATAGGCGAGCTTTCAAGAGAGGCTATGGTCCTACGCCACAGGATGATACCTATGCTCCATACCGCAAACTACCGTACTCACGCCGAGGGAGAGGGACTTATAGAGCCTATGTACTATGAGTACCCCGATTGCGAGGCGGCATACGAGGCAAACGGACAGTACATTTTCGCTAAGGATTACATAGTTGCCCCCATTGCGAAGCATAGCGAGGCTGACGGTCTTACTTCCGTAAAAGTATGGATTCCCGAGGGAAAATGGACAGATTTGTTTACAAATGACGTGTATAATATCGAAAAAGGCGGCAGATGGGTAACTCTCGTTCGCTCGCTTGACAGCATTCCCGTCCTCGCAAAGGACGGCGCGGTCCTTCCTCTCGGAAATGATGAGGGCAACAGTGTAAGCAATCCGAAATCGCTTGAATTCCTTGTATTTAACGGCAATAACACCTACCGCCTTTATGAGGATGATGAGAAGGGAGTTGCGGCATTTACAGTCGTTGAGAATAATTCTGCCGAAGGCAAGGCAAGCGTTCGCTTCCACACAGAGGGCAACTCGTCCGTCCTTCCCGAGAACCGCTCGGTGACGCTCACCTTCAAGGAGGTGGTTATGAATACGCCTATGGACGTTCCGCTTAACCTTCCGAAGAAGATGCAGGCGGATGTTACCGTTAAAAAGAACGGTGAGCCTATAGAAGCGAAGGTAGAAAAGTACGGCACCGTCAAGGTAACTATAGAGAACGTTGACTATACCGCAGAATATGATGTCACCGTTGAGTATGACGTCCTGCCCGAGCTCACCCGTGTAAAGCGCGACGTTCTTATGAAGCTGCTCGTAGCGGAGGGCGCATTCACCAACCGCAACAATCTCTATAAGAATATACTTAAGGTCGAGAGCGTTGCCGATATAGCCGCATCGATAGAGATATCGGATATGTCACCCCTCGAGAAGCAGAGGCTTACCGAGGCGCTGGACTTCTGATATCAGCAAAAATAACAGATAAACTGCCACCTTTAACAGCGTGTGCTTCGCACTAATGATTCACCCTTCACATCGGCTGAATTATTAATGCGAAGCACTTTTTTAAATGTAAACATATTTTGAAAAATATGGGAAATATATTGAACGTATGTACTTACTATGTTATAATTAGTGTGCAGGTTGCACAAACCGATAAGCTGAATCGTTTGATCAGGTATTCGTCTTTGCTCTGCATCATCTGTATATATTAAAAGGAGGACCACAATATGAAAAAGAATTTACTCAGAACGTTGACCATATCGGGATGCATATTGTTGATCTTATTTACGTTTGCATCATGCGGTATAAGGCTCCCGTGGGATGATGAACCCGAGGAGTCGCACTCTTTCGATGCTTTGGATATAGAGAGTGTGACTGATTTCTATAACACGGGTGTTCTTCGGCTGATCTACCTCACTGAATTGACAGAGGGAAATCCTGTTACCGATTCTTCGGATACGTTTCGGGAATTCAGCTTTTCTGTAGATCGTTTCACGTATGATTTCGTCGCGGATACAATGCCCGAGGCGATCATCTTCCGTGATAATATGTTTTTTGCATCGGGAAATAAAAACGACGGTACCGGTGCGATGATCCCGTACAGCAGTCTTACAAAGCTTTATGAGAACGGAAGCCTCAGTATAGAAAGCTTCGGCGATGAGATCGGCGCTGATCTCAGTATGAATGACTCATCCGCCGATATGAAGCCGATTGATCTGCATAGCTTTGCGGAGGCGCTTCTGATAGGTGCGGAGGATATCAGCGAAACGGACGAGGATGGCGTGTATCGCCTTGAGGAGTCATACGTTGACAAGATAATTACCGCACTTGGTATGACCGATGAGGATCTTACTTCCATAGGGCTGACCGAAAGTATACTTGACGAGCTTGTCCTTACTTTGGATTTTTCGGATTATGACGAAAAGAAAACGTTCGAGCTTTCGGCATCCGCCGCATGGCTGCAGCAGCAGAATATCTCGCTGACGTTTGATATGTCGGAATATGATGGCGAGAGCAAGAGAATGTCGATGTCGCTCGATATGCTTGGAATTGTGGTAAATATCTCGATGGAGCTTGAGGATAATCTGTCTGCGGATATCGAGATCCTGATTCCACAAGCCAACAGCAAAATCAAAATAACCATTGATGCTGACGAAGATCCGGAGCCGCTTTCTCCCGATACTCCCCGCGAGAATTGCAAGAGCATCGAGATATCGGCAGAGATAACGGTTGACAATAATGTGCTGTTCACCGCAGAGCTGAATATGGCAGAGCTTGAGGGAGATCGCCATGCCGGATGCTTTGCAATAAGCATTCCCGCCGAGTCTGCGGGCTCATCCGCCGCTCTTCTGCCAATGCCCGGGCTTGGAGCTGACGCATCCGATGACCTGAGCATCTCGGGCAGCTTTGAGATAGCTGCCGATGATAACGATAGGATAACTGCTATCGACTGCAATTTTGTTATTGAAACCTTCGAATACAGTTTAAATACGAGTATTCGTGCAGACCTCGGTAAGATAAAGGAGCAGGGAAGCGAGATAGCAAGCCTGCAGCTTCTCATTACTGATAAGGAAAATCCCGGATCCGATATGGAGCTGACCGCCCTGATGACCGTCGAGAGCTATACCGATGACAGCGCGGTATTCGGCCTGTCGGGCACTGTTTTAGCTCAAGACGCAGAGAAGACGTTCGGGGCAACTCTTCAGTTCCCAGCCGCCCGCGAGATAAATCTCGGCGATTCGGAGAAAACATACGTTGAGCGCGCGGATTCGTTATTCAACGATTACGATGCTGTCAAGCAGAGCATTGACAGTCTTAACGATAAGGCTATAAAGTACGTTATGAGAGGAATGAGTGCAAATGCACCTCTTAAGTACTACTACTATGATCCGTACATAAAGCGCTATCTCTTTACCGATATTTCGATAGTCGGAAATCAGGTGTACGTCAATACAAGATATCTTGTGGACTATGAGAAGCACAAGTTCTATTATGCCGAGCATCACGGATCATTTGGCGGCTACGTTGATAGTCAGGCTATGGTTGAGGCTAAAAAGATTCAGGAGCTTATAGCCGATTCGCAGAAAGGACACTATGCATCAAAGAATGCTCAGTACCTCGTCACGCATTATCTGGATGAATACGGTCTTTATATTGTGATGCTTGCCGGCAAGCCCGAAACGGCGGTCTTCTATACCGAGCCCGTGACGGCTGATATGTTCGACGGTTATGTATTGCATGAGATTGTATATGATGAGAATGGCAAGATAGCTATCCATAATTTCGATGAGCGGTATGACGAGAACTGTAAGCATTTTTACACCTGCCGCGATTGCGGATTTGAGCTGTCTACCTTTGAATCCGAGCATATCATATCCGAGGAAACCGAGATATTGCCGGGGAACGGCGATCAGGCTCGCGTTACCTTCTCCATATGTGAAAGATGCGCTAAGGAGGGCTCACTTATTCTGACCGATAAGGACGGCAATCAGCTGAGAGTCGTTCTATCATGCGCAGACAGCTTGAGTCCCAGTCCGTACAGGACGGAAGAATACGGAGAGAAAGATCTGGTGATCAAGGGCTTCGAGCATGTGATCAGCGGTAAATTCTATAAAGGTCGGTTAAATATTCCGAGTATAACCGAAAAGACGGGATACCGCATAGTGGGTGCTGTGCCGGGGCGGTGGAACGTCTCATCGCTGCCGAAGGAGCTGATACTTCCCGAGGGCTTGGAGTTTATAGATCCTGAGGCATTCCGCAGTTGCGGCTTTAGCTCGATAATCCTTCCGTCAACGCTCAGGAGCATAGGCATGCGTGCATTCGAATACTGCAGTGCTACGGAGATAGTGATCCCTGAGAACGTGACGTATATTGCGTCAGATGCATTCTCTATGGCAACCCTTGAGAGGATAATAGTCAATGCCAGGTATCTGGAGTTCTTTGCCATGCCTGAGTATACACCGGCATTGAAGGAGATAGTATACAACGGTTATATCCGCAGCATAGTGGGATCGGCAAATCTCCCCTTTGAGGTTATCGTAATCCCGGAGGGAGTTGAGTCTGTTGAGTCCTTCGGCAGCAACAGAAATATTAAGAAGGTCATTTTCCCATCCTCACTCCTGAAGATTTCCGATGATGCATTTGCATACTGCAGTCAGCTTGAGGAGGTAGTGATGAACGATGGTCTGGAGAGCATTGGTGATCGTGCATTTGAAAGCTGCAGCTCGCTTAAGCGTATCTGGGTAGCCGTCGACGGTGTATCGGGCGGTGAGGACTTCAGATTCATCCTACCCGATAGCCTCAAGGAAATAAAGGCATATGCATTTGCCGGATGCGAGTGCCTTGAGGTTATTGATATTCCGTCCTCTGTCACGGTGATTCAGACTGCTATCTTCGAAAATTGCATAAATCTGACCACTGTCAATACCCATAGCGCAATTACGGAGATCGGCAGCTATGCATTCTTCGGCTGCGAAAAGCTTTCTGACTTCCTTATGCCGGAGGGATTGATGCATATCGGCGACAGGGCATTCGCTAACTGCATCGCCCTTACCGATAAAAATGTTGTGTTCGGAGATCGCCTTCAGACAATAGGTGAGCTGGCGTTCCGAGGCTGCTCGGGAATAAAGAACCTTCGCCTCCCGGAGAGTGTTACCGAAATTCATTGGGATGCCTTCGATGTCTGTTGGTTTGATAGCATATATGTGGAGGGAAAGATCGCGTTCAGCAACTTGAGCTACGATTGTTGGGGTGCAAATGTTGACGAGCTTACGCTTGCAAAGGGCTTCACCGGCGAATTCCCGGCAGCCACGATTGTAAATATAATGAGCACCGAGATTCCGGAGGGCGAATCTCATATCGTGCATGTTATTCCGTATTATATACAAGTGATCAATTTCGCAGGAACCGAGGAAGCATGGAAAAAGGGCAATTACAGAATAGATACTGGTGTTACAGTTAATTTCGAGGTCTCCTTTGATGAAGAACCGACAGAATAGATAAGATATCTCTCAGAGCTATTTGAAAGGATTAAGGTGCAGAGCGAATGTCTTTAACAAAAATACAGCATAATATAGCATCATCCTTGACGCCCGAGGAGGCAATAGGGCGCCTGAACAAGATAGTCGATCCATACCGCCACAGCTGTAAGCCATTTATAGGGCAGGTTACGGGAAATCGATTCAAGATGCGTAAAAAGAGAAGAAGATTCGTGAGAAATTCCTTCCGACCGGTGCTTGTAGGCAGAATAGAGCCCGGGAAAAACGGAAGTGATATATACGTTACCGCAAGGGTTAACAGATTCATTTCTCTTTTCGTTTTCCTCTGGTCGTTTTTTGTGGTTGTCTTTTCGGTGGCGGCATTCTTCGCGGAGGCGGTAATGATTCTGGCAGGAGTATTTATGATGGCATTTCTTGGGCTTCTGCTTTGGCTGGGATTCTATATCCCGGCAAAGAAGGCTCTTGCGATCCTTGATCGGACGCTTATTAAATAAGTACGAATAAAAGTAAATAAGAAGGCCTGTCGGCAAAGGGGTGGAAAACCACCTTGCCGGCAGGCTTTTTTAAAAAAATGATCAGAAGCAGATCTTCCCGGGATTCAGTATATTCTTTTCATCAAAGACCTTTTTGATTCCCTGCATAAGAAGAATCTGTGCATCTCCGAGCTGCTTTTTGAGGAATTCCTTCTTGGCATATCCGATGCCGTGCTCGCCCGAAACCAGACCGCCGAGGCTCTCCGCCTTCTCATACATACGGTCGAAGCAAAGCTTGAGAGTGCTTCTCCAGTCGCTCTCGGAAAGCTCGTCGCGGCAGATGTAGACGTGCAGATTTCCGTCACCCGCGTGGCCGAAGCTGGGGATGCGTATCTTGAGCTCGTCTGCAAGCTCGTGAGTATATTTTATGAATGCGTCAACCTTGTCGACCGGGACAACAACGTCGCACTCGTCCATTTCGGTGGTGGATGCCTTGATAGCCTCGAGGAATGCTCCGCGCGCCGACCAGACCGCCTTCTTTCTTTCATCGGTGTCAACGATATATGCATCCTTTGCCCCTATCTCAAGGCAAAGCTCCGCAACGGTATTCATATCAGCGGCGACCTGAGCATCGCTGTTTCCGTCGAAGGTCAGAAGGATATATGCATCGTTCTTCGTATCGGGGAACTTCTTTCCGAGATAGCTCTCCGAGAAAAGGATGGTATCGCGCGACATATACTCTATCGCCGTGGGAATTATCTTAGAGCGGATGATCTTCGGCACCGCCTCGATAGCCGTCTTCATATCGGGGAAGGGAACGAGCAGGCTGACAGAAACCTTAGGCAAGGGAAGGAGCTTCAGCACCGCCTCGCAGATTATAGCCAGAGTGCCCTCCGAGCCGATGATGAGGTCCTTAAGGCTGTAGCCCGAGCTGTTTTTTGCAACCGTCGCACCGAGATTGAGAATATCTCCGTTCGGCATTACAACGGTGAGAGCTCTTACGTAATCTCTCGTTACACCGTACTTGACAGCCCTCATTCCGCCTGCATTGGTGGATATATTACCGCCGATTGTAGCCGATTTTTCACCCGGATCGGGCGGATAAAGGAAGTCATTCTCCTCTGCAAATGCAGCTAGCTCCATAAGAAGAACGCCGGGCTGAACGGTAACCGAGAGATTGTTTTTATCGAGCGATAAAATTTTATTCATCTTGGTGGTCTCAAGAAGGATACCGCCCTCAATAGGAACGGCGGCTCCGACAAGACCTGTGCCGCTTCCGCGCACTGTCACGGGTATGCTCCTTGCCCACGCGTGCTTCATGACCGCCGATACCTCCTCTGTGGTATGGACACGCACCAGCACGTCGGGCATTTTCTTAACGTCGCCAAGCTCGTCGTGCGAATAATCCTCGCTGATGCTGTCCCCGACGAGAACCTCGGAGTCGCCAACGATGGATCTTAATACGGATATATCATCGGAATTGATCTTATTATACATTTTTAGCTCCCCTTATCTTCTCAATTAGTCCGGGCACTATCTCATTGACGTCGCCTGTTATGCAATAGTGAGCAACGTCGAATATGGGTGCATTCGGGTCGGTATTGATTGCAACGATGCAGTCGGAGGACTTCATTCCTGCCGCAAACTGAACTGCTCCGGATATACCGAGGCAGATGATCAGCTTGGGCTTGACAGTCCTTCCCGAAAGTCCTATCTGATGCTTTGCATCGAAGAGATTGCTCTCAACAAGCGGTCTTGTGCAGGCCACCATACCGCCGAGAAGCTCTGCGAGCTCCTGTGCATATGCGCGCATAGCCTCGCCCGATGCACCGCGCCCGATAGCAACGATGACGTCCGCCTCCGCGATATCAACGTCTCTCTGCTTGTCGAAGGTCTTTATTACCTGAATATCGGAGCGCAGCATATCCCCGCTGACCTCCATATGTACTATCTGTCCCGATGGCTCCTTTGTGGGTATGGGCTCATCGAATATCTTATAGCGGACCGTGCAGAACTGAGGTCTTGTATTGGGCGTTATGATCTGCGCCATTATATTACCGCCAAATGCAGGTCTGATCTGAACGAGATCGGTGTTCTCCTTCATCTCGAGCATAGTGCAATCGGCAGTGAGGCCGGTGCGGCATCTTGCCGCAACTCTGGGGGCAAGCTGGCGGCCGAGATTGGTGGCTCCGATGAGCACAGACGAGGGGCGGTGCTTTTCGATAAAATCGCAGAATGCGGCGGTATAGGGCTCTATCCTGAAATCGGCAAGCTCCTCGTGGTCGTAGACGAATACCTTATCAACTCCGTAGTGCAGAAGCCTTTCTGCGTTCTCGGATGTCTTTGAGCCTATCATAATTGCATAGACGGGATGACCGGTGACCTCGGCCAATTTTCTCGCCTTTCCGCAAAGCTCATATGTAACTCTGTGTATCTCTCCGCCCGTGCAGTCGGCAAAAACGCAGACTCCGCGCCAGAGCGATTTATCAAGCTCCTGTGTTTTTTCCTCGACGTATTCTATAACTCCGCCGCCCTTGCGTACGCACATCTTGCACATCTTGCAGGCGGATGATATGTCGAGCTTTCCGTCGACGTAGCTTATAGCACCGAAGGGGCAGATCTTCTTTATAGCTTCTGCGTTCTCGGGGGTAACGGCATTCTGATTTATTACAAGCCGGCTCATTATCTTATCCTCCTTAAACCATCTTCTTCGTGCGGAGCAGCTGATAGAGCTCTTCGGTCTTGGCAGCATGGTCTCCGCTTATGATATGCTTAGTGTCATTCTTCTCGGGCGGGAATATTCTTTCCACCTGAGTAGCCGAGCCTGTCAATCCGTAATGGCTCGGATCCTTGTCATCAAGATCGTCAAAGGTAAAGAAGGTAACGTCCTCCTCGCGGAGTGTCTTTTTCGTCTTATAGGAGGGGAGGCGGGGGGTATTAACGTCGCTGTCCATGGATATAAGGGCAGGGAGCTTGACAGAGAGCTTGACGTTCTTGTCATCGAGTGCGGCGGTAAGAAGCAGCTTGCCCGAGGAAACCTCGTCCACCGAGAGAACGTTTGATACGTTTGCGATGCCGAGATATTCGGCAACCTCTGCTCCAACCTGCGCGGTATCACCGTCGGTGGTCTGCTTTCCGCAGATTATGAGGTCATATTCGCCGCATTTCTTAATACCTTGAGAAATGGTGTATGCTGTAGCAAGAACGTCCGCACCTGCGAATTTACGGTCGGTAAGCACAGTTCCCCTATTAGCACCCATGCATATCGTTTCTTCTATAACGGCTTTTGCCTGAGGCGGTCCCATGGTAATTGCCTCAACGGCGCCGCCATACCTTTCAACCAGGGAAAGAGCGGCTTCAATAGCATAGAGGTCGTAAGGATTTATCTTACTCTGAACGCCGTTTCGCTTCAAAACACCGGTAACAGGATCGACCTCAACGTTGTTTGAGCCGGGAACCTGCTTTACACAAACTAAAATGTTCATATTGATCTCCATTCATTCGGATTTTACTTGTATGTAATAGACGTAAATGTCAATTTATTATACCATAGGCTGCCCGGCTTGTAAATAGTGTTTCTCATAAATCTACATAAGCACAAAAAGATTTGTAGAAAACCTACAATGCTGAGAAGCATATTTTTGTGGAAATAATGCCGGTTGTTGACTTTGCGGTATTTTTATGCTAAAATAAAGAAAAAATACAAATTGAAAGGAGACTGTTATGGTAGTTTTCAATCCCGAAAAGTGCGGATTCAAGCCGCGCGCAGATATGTTCCTGCCGGAACGCGCAAAGTTTATGAGCATCTTTTTGGATGCGGTTGCGATTTTTTGCATAGTCCTCGCGGTTGCAACACAGAGGTGGGCTATTATGATCGGTTTTTTGTTTTTCGGGGTGCTGGGAGCAGCGATGTACCTCTGCTGGAGAAATCAGAAGATAACCATCATAGATGAGGAGACCTTTGAATACAGCACCTTCCTCGGCAAGAAAACGGTGTACAGATTTTCCGATATCGTAAGGCTGAGAAAAAATCAGGATTCCCTGACTCTCTTTGTCGGAGAGGGAAAGGTACATATCGAAAGCATGGCATATATGTCCGAGGAGCTTATGGGCCGCATAAATGCCGCTCTGGCAGATAAAAGCTGGAGTTAATAGAAAAAAACAATTCGCTTTGATCGCAATAGGCATCGCAATGCCACAAGATATTAAAAGGAGAATTTTGTGATATGAGAAAGCTTTTATTGATTTTAACCGTCTTTATATCCATTCTCGCAATAACGTCCTGCTTTTCATCCTTGACAGATACTAATAAAAGCGATGATAAAGCAAAAAATGATTTGACCTACACTCTGAATAGCGATTCATCAGGCTATTCGGTTGAATACCTCTTGGATAACCCAAGATACGATCATCTGGAAATTCCCGAAACGCATGAGGGACTTCCCATAACCGAAATCAAAGAGATTCATTCCGGCGGTATTAAAACAATATCAATACCTGCTTCGGTTGAAAAAATTGGTACGATACAATGTCCTTCCTGTACAAGTATAGAGGTGGACAAAAACAGCAAGCATTATAAATCTATTGGCAATAATCTTTATACCGCCGATGAAAAAACTCTTGTGCGTTATATACCAAAGCAGGATGAAAAATCATTTGCTGTTCCGGGCACGGTTAGGGAAATTGCAAATTATGCATTTTGCAAAGCAGAGTCGCTTGTGGATGTAACCGTCCCCTCTTCGGTGACAGCTATAGGCAATTATGCTTTTTGGGGTTGTACATCTCTTGAAAGGGTAGAAATTCCGGGCTCGGTGACTTATATCGGCAGTAGGGCATTTAACGATTGTATTTCTCTTGAAAGCATAGAAATTCCCGACTCGGTAACCACGATTGGCGATAATTCGGAATATAGCGATAATGATCTTATATTGTATGGTTGTTCTTCGCTTACGAGCATCATCGTCGGTGATTCCGTAAGGCATCTTGGTTGGATCGATTTTTCAATGCATCCCTTGCTTAAAAGCGTAGTTATCGGTAATTCGGTAACAAGCATTAAGGATGCGGCGTTTTCCGCCTGTCCCGATCTTGAAAGCATCGTAATAGGCGATTCTGTGGCAGCTATCGGTAATTCTGCTTTCGATGGTTGTAAGCTGTTGACACGCGTGAATTTTGGTAACAATACCGAATTGCTGAGCATTGGCGAGAATGCCTTCCGCAATTGCGCCGCTCTTACAGAAATGAAAATTCCGGACTCTGTTACAAGCATAGGTGACTATGCGTTCTACGATTGCACCTCGCTCGTAAGCATAGAGATCTCCGACTCTGTTACAAGCATAGGTGACTATGCGTTCTACAATTGCACCTCGCTCGTAAGCATAGAGATCCCCGACTCTGTTACAAGCATAGGTGACTATCCATTCTGCTTATGCACCTCGCTTGTGAATATAGAACTGCCGCTTTCCCTGACAACTATCGGAGATTCTGCATTCCTTTCCTGCGTTTTGCTCACCGGTCTGGAAATTCCCGATTCTATACGCACTGTTGGTAACGATGCATTTGAAGAATGCACATCATTGGAATACAACAAATATGACAATGCATATTATCTTGGAAACAATAATAATCCCTATATTGTATTGATAAAGGCAGAGAATACCGATATTGAATCCTGTAAAATATCAGATAAGGCAAAGGTTATTTACTCTTATGCATTTAATAAATGCTCATCGCTTAAAGAAATCGAAATTCCAAGCTCTGTAACCTGTATCGGAGCCGGTGCATTTAAAGATTGCCGCTCTCTTACAAGCATTGTGATTCCGGATGGCATAAAAAGCATTGAGGATTATACGTTTTGCGATTGTGAAGCACTTACGAATGTAAAGATCCCCGAATCTGTAACAAGCATCGGTTATTCCGCATTTGGCAGTTGCGTAGCACTTTCGGCTATCACGCTCCCCGAGTCCCTGACGAGCATTGGAGCGTATGCATTCCGTAGCTGCCGTTCGCTCAGAACAATATTTATCCCTGCATCCGTAACGGAAATTCAGAAAGATGCATTTAATTATTGCTACAACCTCAATATTTTCTGCGAAGCCGAAAATCGGCCGAGCGGATGGGAAAAGAGCTGGAACGGAGATTGCGTTGTAACCTGGGATTACCACAGATGAAAAAGGAATGCGTTGCTCACCACAGCAAATATTTCAAAGCTGGCTCCCACCGTAAAACGAAGAATGTAATGCGCATTAAATACAGCAAAAATATGGGGCTATGTCATTTCGGCGTAACCAATAAAGTACGGCAAAAGTACTGTATAAAACACAGTGCCTTTGCCGTATTTTTATAATATTTTAAAGGTTGAAAAACTCCGTTTTTCCTCATTTTCATTAAAGTTTTTTATTCTATCCTCGTTTCCTCACTCAGCGTACCCTTGTACGCTTATCGTTCGTGCTCTTTTCGGTGAAAGGATTTCATCCTTTGGTGCTGCGCACTGTACTCACTTATCGTGAGTCACCGAAGAACAATCTACGCGCGCTCTCTTGTGCATGGCACAGACTCGCTTTGCTTGATTATCAGCCGAGGATTTCCGCTCAAAATCCCTTTGCCCCGAGAGGCTGAGCCATCAAGAATTCGCGGAAATTATATTTTTTGCTGATATTTTCATCCTTTCGTTTTGATTTTGTTGAATTCTTAATGACTCATCCTCTGTTTTTAACCAAGACTGCCGATTCATCGTTTAAGGTATTAGATCTTCTTTTATAATAATGGTAATTAACGCAACCAATCCAAAAATAAAGTAAATTTTACGATGCGTATCGAAATCCAGCGGAGGATTAAATATGTTGAAAAATCGTTCTGCGGCATTTTCACCTAAAAGAATTTCTGTTACAAAAAACGGAGAGCCAAGAACTAGCACTGCAATAGATATAAAATGAATCACAGAAATTATCGTTTTAATAACTGTCATACTAATGAAAACCCCCTATTGTATGCGCGCGAATCGACATGAGAAGTACATGCGGAAAAAAGCACATGAATCCATGCATATCCTGCGAAAGCATAAGAAATTATTGGATCAATTCCGGTTTTGGCGAACGCCCCAAAAGTAACTTTTTGACAATTTGTAATAAGTTATATAATTATTAGCTGTCATTACCGCCTTCATTCCATATTCATATTTTTGCTAAACTCATAATTTCGTAAAAGGTTTTCTTTTTGGCGGGAATATAAAGCGTATCGTATGCATTCTGATCTGAATCGAAATAAGTGATTTTAATAGTGAATCCCTCCAAAACAAATATAAATGAGAAATCGCAATATTCTATCTTAACGTTGTGCCAATCCAGCCGCATCATTTCGAGATCGTTTTTTAAAATACGAATGTTTTCTTTACTGAATACTATATTTCTCCCTGTGTATAAGTATATCAAAATTAATGAAAAACAAGAAACCAACAAAAGTACGCAAAAAAATATATGCAACGCCGGTTCAGAAAAGATTATCGCAAGGATTAATAAAGGTAATTCACATGTTAATGATATAAGAAAGCACAACATACAACTGCGAACATCGAAACTTTTTTTAACATACATAACTACTCCTTTAAGTGCTACTTAAGTTTTGTACCGAATCCCACACTTTATTAAGCACACTTCTTATAATTGCTCTAGAAATTAAATTTTTACATTCTGTAGTGATATATGTAATTGATGCACCAATTACACTCGATACAACATTATACCCAGAATCTCTAAAATCTCTGAACATATTTGTATATACACCTTGATTTAACGTACTCCAGCTGTTTGTAATTCCGTACATATATCCTATGCTAAAGTTAAAAATACTCTTAACGGCAAGTTGTGTTCCATGATTTCCAGCATCGTTTAAGACGAAAGATTCCTCATTAAGATATTGAGATATAGTATAGTTTGCCATACCTGTTACATAAGAAGACAAAATTAATGTTCCAAAACTTGTCGCAGCAGCCATCCCCACAATAGCTTCAGTTGCAACAAGCCCTCCCAATGTTGTTGCCGCTCCCAACGTTGCACCAGTTAGTGCTCCCTCTAAAACATCCGCAACAAATGTTTTTCCTCTATTTCCAGCCGCTATGGATGTCATCCCACTATATATTGTACCGAACAAGGCTCCGATTCCTATACCTATCAGCAATGAAGTTATAGGAAATCTACCACTTGGATCCGCATACATAACCGGATTATTACTGCAATAAGCATACAAGTTATAGCTATTCAGATCACCGTTGGCGCCGAGGTAAGATGGTGCATCCGGCGAAATGAATCTACCAGTTCTTCCGTCGTAGTATCTTGAATTAAGGTAATATAGATCAAGATCTTTATCGTAGTAATAGCCTCTGTATCTGAATGGATTGTAATATGCACGTGTGCTTGAACCATTGTTATCATAGCTTGCTATACAATAACCAAAGGCATCGTAGTAATAGGTTACAAGCTTTGTGCCGGCGTCATTGTATACTGCTACAATATCTCCCTGGAGGTTCTTTTCATACCAGAATACGTCCCATACGTCCTCTGCATAGCTTGAACCGTGGTATTGCATTCCTATAGGCGAACCGTTTGAGTCATAGATATAGACGGTCAGATTTCCGCTTGTTTCTTCTGCTATGATCTGTGAGCCGCTGAGGTAATAGGTAGTCGTTACACCATTAACAGTTTTTGATGTGCGTATACCTTCATCATTGTAAGTGAACGTCTGAGTAGTACCGCTCTGAGTCATACCTGTGAGCTGTCTGCCCGTC
>SVRZ01000027.1 GCA_015064555.1 Oscillospiraceae bacterium | reverse complement strand
CCTCATACGTGCCAAAGTTATAGGCACTTTCTGTAAGATAACCAACGGTAAATGAGTTGATTTCAATATGGATAACTTCTTCGTTATCGGTATTTTTGTTATTATCTTTGCAGGATGAAAGCACCATCATAGCGCAAATAAGGCAGATAAACGCGAGTAAAATGGATACTTTTCTAAAGCCGTATCTCATAAAGGTCCTCCAACACATCTTTTGTAAGATATTCATAAAATATTTTATCACATGACATTTGTAAAGTCAATGCTTTAACTTCAAAATAGAGAATATTGCCGCAAAAGTATGCACCGTTTGTCAAATATCGGTCTTTTTAAAAAAGCACCCCGCTCGAAAAACTAAAGAGGGCAGGCTCTCGTTTTTTTAAACGTGAGACTGCCCCGTAGGAGAAATATATAAAAATCGTCTTTATTCGCCTGTGTAGTTGTAGCTTATGGTATATGTACCCGAATTGGAAACCCAATTGGAAACCTTCGATATAGCATTCCACTGCTCCTCGGTTCCGCGGTAGTTGATGCTTGAAAGCTTTGCGCAACGGCTGAATGCATAAGCAGCGATGCTTGTAACGCCATTTCCGATGGTTACACTTGCGAGCTTTTCGCAGCCGGCAAACGCATCATTGCCGATGGTTGTAACGCTATTCGGGATAGCTATGCTTGTGAGCTGTATGCAACCGGCGAAGGCATGGTTATGGATACTTGTTAAGCCATTGCCTAAGGTAACGCTTGCAAGATTTTCGCAATACTCAAATGCCAAGCTGCCGATGACAGTTACGCTATCGGGAACGGTAACGCTTGTAATGTCATTTCTCTTATAGAATGCAAACTGATAAATCTGATAATTTCCGCCGTTATAGCTTTCGGGAAGAGTCAAAGCCGTATCCTCACCGGTATAACCGAACAGATAATTGCCCGCATCGCAGGAATAGAAGAGATATCCGTTCTTATTTGTTATCTTGCTTTCTTCGGTATGTACCTCGATCGCATAGAACGAAAGAAGACCGTAGCCACCCTCTCCTGCAGTGAGAGTAAGATCGGAGTGGTTTATTACCTCCACGAGCTTGAAGCAACCCAGGAACGCATTTTCGCCGATGCTTGTTAAGGAGGCGGGAATAACTATGCTTGCAATCCTATCGCAGTTGGCGAACGCACGCTTGCCAATGCTTGTAAGACCGTTACCAAGAATCACGCTCGCAAGATTTGAGCAAGATTCAAACGCGGACTCACCAATGCTTGCAACGCTGTTGCCTAAAGTTACGCTTGCGAGCTTTTCGCAACCGTTGAACGCATAGGAGCCAATGCTTGCAGCGCTGCTTTGGGTATCCGTGCTTGCGGTAATATCACCGATAGTTACACTTGTAAGGCTTGAACAGCTATCAAATGCATAGCTGCCGATGCTTGTTACGGTAGAGGGAATAGCTATACTTGCAAGATCGAAGCAATTTTTAAATGCATAATCACCAACGGTCATAACACCGTTACCGACAGTAACGCTTGCGAGCTTCTCGGAATATGCAAACGCATAATCTCCGATGCTTCTTACGCTATCCGGAATGGCTATGCCGGTAAGCTTATAGCAGCAGCTGAATGCACGACTTCCTATATCGGATACGTTATTGCCGATAGTTATGCTTGTGAGATTGAAGCAATTATCGAAGGCATAGCTTTCGATGGTTGTAATGCTTTCGCCGATAGTCAGGCTCGTAAGGGTATAGCACTTTTCAAATGCACGTTCGGTGATGGTTGTTCCTCCGTTGATAGTAACACTTGTAAGGTTGTCCTTGGGAATAGAGGAAATTACCGACGTGGGAATTGTTGCCGTATTGATAGGGCAATCTAAGAACGCAATTTCTCCAATATTTGTAACTTTGCTGCCGATAGTCACAGCCGTAAGACTTGTGCACTTCTCGAAAGCAGAAGAGCCTATACTTGTTACACTGTCGGGGATGGTAATATTTGTGAGCTTGGAGCAGCTGTAAAACGCATAATCGCCTATGCTTGTTACACTATTCGGGATGGTTATACTCGTAAGCTCATAGCGACCTGCGAATGCATGATTGTCGATGCTTGTTCCACCGTTTATAACAACAGTTTTCAGCATACCGTTTGAGATACTGCTGATTGCCGATGCGGGAACTGTAGCTTCCTCGATAGGGCAATCCTGGAATACAGCGCTTCCGAAGGTTGTTATGCTATTCGTGACAGTAATGCTTATGAGTGCTGTGCAGCCTGAAAACGCAGAATCGTCGATTTTTTCTACACTATTCGGAATAGTTACACTTGTAAGAGCAGAGCAATTCATGAATGCAGCATATCCGATGCTTGTTATGCTATTCGGGATAGTTACG
This sequence comes from Oscillospiraceae bacterium, assembly GCA_015064555.1. GTDB lineage: Bacteria > Bacillota > Clostridia > Oscillospirales > CAG-272 > UBA1740. Next base: position 33,453 of record SVRZ01000027.1, on the reverse strand, counting down.
TTGGTCAGCTCGGTGCAGGATGAAAATACGCAAGCTCCGATGGTCTTTACGGGAAGGTCCTTGTAGACCGCGGGAATAACTACAGTATCGGTTCCGTCATAGTCATATTCGGGGTTATATCCTATCAGAGCGTAATAGGTTTTATCCTCGCTTAAGTAGTAGGTCAAGCCTCCGGGGCCTATGCGATCATCGTGAGCCTCACCGCAATTATCGCAGAGAAGGTCATCGTCAACGTCGATATGTCTGCAGTTGACGCCATCGTCATAAGCCTCGCCGCAATTATCGCAGAGAAGGTCATCGTCAACGTCGATATGGTTGCAGTTTACGCCATCATCATAAGTCTCACCGCAATTATCGCAGAAGAGATTATCGTCCGCATCGATATGCTCGCAGTTGACGCCATCGTCATAAGCCTTGCCGCAATTATCGCAGAGAAGGTCATCGTCCGCATCGATATGCTCGCAGTTGACGCCATCGTCATAAGCCTCACCGCAATTATCGCAGAGAAGATCATCGTCGGCATCAATATGCTTGCAATCGTTCAGGTCGGGATCCTTGTTGATCCCTCCGTCATCGTAAGCCTCACCGCACTTATCGCATAAAAGGTTATCGTCTGCATCGATATGCTCGCAGACGGGGATGTCGGGCTGCTCGCCGCCGGGAACTTCGTCGTTGCTTCCGCCGTGGTCTCCGTTGCTTCCGCTGTGTTCTCCGTTGTTTCCGCTGTTTCCGTCATTGCTTCCGCCTGTGCCGCCGCCGTTTGCGTCATTGTTCTCGCTGTTGTAGGGCTGTCCGCACATATCGCAGATAAGATCATTGTCAGCATCTGCATGTGGGCAGTTATTGTTTATGCCGCCCAGAATTCCTGAGATATCACACGCAGAAAGCGAGCAGACAGAAATCGCAAGAGCCATTGCCAAAGCTAAAACTGTGATAAATCTTTTCATGGTCTGTTTTTCCTTTCTCTGTAAAAGATAAATAAAATTCGCTCGCGAAGAGAGTGCATCATATGAAGCACTTCTCGCCGCCGCGACGCAGCTTTTTACACAAAGGGGATATAAGCACGGGGTGCTGAAATGACACAATACGTCCTTCGTGCGAAAATATTTGTCGCCGGTTAATTTTAACATAATAATATAAAGAAGTCAATACTTTTACGGCAAAACGGAAAATATGAGCATAAAACAAGCCTTCGAATTCGGATGAATATTACCGTTTTCTATTGAAATATCTTTTTAAATATGCTAAAATGTACGTGTTCGATTTTTGCAGACAAAAGGAATCATATAATATGCTGGCAGTGAGGCTCCTATACAAAGACGAAAATTTAATAATAATCGAAAAGCCGGTCGGAATGCCGTCGCAGTCGGATCCCTCCGGAGACGTTGATGCTATGACCGATGCCTCACGGCTTCTGCGTGAGGCAGGGGAGAGGGACGAGCTGTGGCTCGTTCACAGGCTTGACAGAACGGTAGGAGGTCTTATAGCCTTTGCGAGAAACAAGCGCAGTGCCGCCGAGCTTTCGAGGCTGGTATCGGAAGGCGGAATGGTCAAGCGTTATTTCGCGGCTTGCCACGGAATAGCCGATGAAGGCGAATACCGAGATCTTTTATTCAAGGATTCGGCAACGAGTAAGGCATACGTCGTGAAGACCGCGCGCCGCGGGGCAAAGGAGGCAAGGCTCACCGCTTTGCGGCTTGCAGAGTCAGGAGAAAATGCATCTCTTCTTTCGGTAGAGCTCGGCACAGGTCGCTTCCACCAGATAAGAGCGCAGATGTCAGCTCGATCACACCCACTGATAGGTGATAAAAAGTATGGCAGCCGCGATGAGCATAGGAGAGTCCCCGCGCTGTTTGCCTATATGTTATCCTTCACCGTTTTTGGTAAAAAAATCAGGGTTAGTGCCACCCCGTGTACGGATGAATACCCATGGAATCTTTTTGATGCAGAAATATACAAGAAAGCCGCAGGAGAAGAAAATCAGATATGAAAACCGAAAAGCTATACTACAAGGACGCCTATATAAAAGAATTTGATGCTACCGTTTTGAGCTGTGAGCAGAGAGAAAGCTGCTATGACGTAGTCCTTGATAAGACCGCCTTCTTCCCGGAGGCAGGAGGGCAGACATCGGATAAGGGCTACATAGGTAACTCGCGCGTCATTGATGCAAGAGAGATAGACGGTGTGATACATCATTATGTTGAAAACGCCATAAATGTAAATGATTGTGTGCATTGCGTGCTCGATTTTGAAGAAAGGCACAATAAAATGCGTTCCCATACAGCCGAGCACATAGTATCGGGACTTTTTCATTCTCTTTACGGAATAGAGAACACGGGCTTCCATCTCGGCTCTTCTGACGTAACCTTTGATACCTCGGAGGTCGTAACGGCAGAGATGCTTATGCGTGTTGAGCGATTGGCAAACGAGGCGGTTTGTAAGAACGTACCCGTCACTGCCTATATGCCCGCCGACAGTGAGCTTGAGTCGCTTGAATATCGCTCAAAGCTCGATCTTAAGGAGGACGTACGCATAGTGCACATCGAGGGCTATGACGACTGCGCCTGCTGCGCACCGCACGTTGCGTACACGGGTGAGATAGGAATGATAAAATTTCTCGATGCGGTAAAGCATAAGTCGGGCAGCAGAATAAGGATGCTCGCAGGTATGGATGCCTACGACTACCTTTCCGAGGTAACCTCCGAGGCGCATAGAATTTCGGTTCTGCTTTGCGCTCCTATGACCGAGGTTGCCGATGAGGTCGAAAGGCTTCATTCGAGCAAATGCGAGCTTGACAGAATGTATAGCGAGCTTGGACGTGAGCTTGCAGTTTCAAAGGCGGAGGCGCTTTCGCCCACCGAGGGGAATGCCGTTCTCCTGTCGCCGATAGCGGATAACGATGCGCTCCGTGCCCTTGTCAATGCCGCCGCGCCAAAGGTCGGAGGAGTAACACTCGCGCTCTTTGGAGAGGACGGAGCCTACAGATACGTTCTTTATACCGAATCTCCCGATTTCAACGGAATAGTAAAGGCGGCAAACGCCGCCCTCAGCGGTAAGGGCGGAGGAAGAGCGCCTATGGCGCAGGGGAGCTATAAAGCATCACTGCTCGAAATTAAAAAGTATTTCGAACTTTAATATAGAAAGAGCGAGGACACCTTGCGGCATCTTCGCTCCATTGTGTTTATCTGATATCAAAATTAAGTAAAAGGCTCTTCTTTGTAGGCTTAAGCTTTGTGAGCTTAACTCCTGCGCTTTCAAGCATACGTCTTGAATTCGCATCTGAAACGGTATCCTTGTATTTATCCGAAAGATAAATAACCTCTTTAATGCCTGCTTGGATTATCGCCTTGGCGCATTCGTGGCAAGGGAAGAGCGCAACGTAAATTTTAGAATCCGCAAGAGATTTTCCGCGGTTGTTCAGTATTGCATTAAGCTCTGCGTGAACAACGAATGGATATTTTGTTTCACCCTCTTCGGCATTTCTGTTCCAAGGGAAATCGTCATCCGAGCAGCCCTTGGGAAAACCGTTGTACCCTGTGGAGAGAATTCTGTTTGTTTCGTCTACGATACAAGCGCCAACCTGAGTGCTTGGGTCCTTGGAGCGCTGGGCCGCAAGAAGTGCAACTCCCATGAAATAATCATCCCAGCTTATATAATCTTCTCTTTTGTCAGACATATCTATCTCCGTTTTAATAAATTTTTTCCTTTTAGAAAGTATATCACAAACTTATCTGATTGTCAACCCGGAAAGGAGCTTTATGTATACGAGTTGCCGCCTTTGTGCAAGAGGATGCGGAATTGACCGCACGTCGGGCAGTGTAGGCTACTGCAAAATGACAGATAAAATATTCCTGGCTCGCGCAGACCTGCATATGTGGGAGGAGCCTCCGATATCGGGGACTCGCGGCTCGGGCACGGTATTCTTTTCGGGCTGCTCGCTCGGATGTATATATTGCCAGAACCGCGATATTTCGCGCGGTGCCGTCGGTTATAGCGTAAGCGAGCGCGAGCTCTCCGAGACCTTTCTTGCCCTTCGCGATAAGGGTGCTCATAATATCAACCTCGTCACCGCCACGCATTACGCACCATCTGTAATAAAGGCGGTAAGAGCGGCAAGAGAAAAGGGACTCTCTGTTCCGATAGTCTATAATACAGGCTCATACGATACACCCGAAACCGTAAAAGCACTGTCCGACACGGTGAACGTATGGCTTCCCGACCTGAAATACTCGCGCCCCGGGACCGCCGCCGCGTATTCCTTCGCCGAGGATTACCCAAGTGTGGCAAGGAGGGCGATAGATGAGATGGTAGCCCTCGCACCGACTCCGATTTTTGACGCGGATGGAATAATGACCTCCGGAGTCATAGTGAGGATATTGCTTCTGCCCGGACACCTTGCCGAGGCGAAGCTAAACCTGAAATATCTCTATGATAAATATAAAAACGGCATATATTTAAGCCTTATGAGCCAGTATACGCCGTTATCGGGACTGCCCGCACCGCTTCACAGAAGGGTAACGAGCGCCGAATATTCCGAGCTTGTCGGCTATGCCGAGCGGCTCGGTGTTGTAAATGCATTCGTTCAGGAGCGAGATTCGGCAAGAGAGGATTATATACCGCCCTTCCGCACCGATACGTAAAAGCACTATTGCTCTTAAGTATTGACTATCTTGTATAGCTCGGATTTGCTCATTCCGCGATCCTTTGCGGCTGCCTTTATGGCATCCATTCGGGAAAGACCTTTTTCCTCATAATGCCGAACGTGCTCCTCGGGAGAGAGCGAGAGCAGGGGATTTTCGCAGCCTGAGGCAACGCCTGCCTCTGCCGCTCCTTCGATTATAAGGACGTACTCGCCGCGAGGCGCGTTCTCGCTGTAATACTCGTTAGCCTTGCCGAGCGTTGTTCTGACTACCTCCTCGTTGAGCTTTGTGAGCTCGCGGCAGAGCGATATTCTGCGTTCTTTGCCGAAGGTACGCTCAAGATCCTTGAGTGTTGTGCAGAGCTTGTGAGGGGCTTCGTAAATTATCATAGTGCGCTCCTCGCCCTTAAGGGCGGAGAGCCTTGCCTCGCGCTCGCTTTTGACGGTGGATAAAAAGCCTTCGAAGCAGAAGCGTCCCGTCGCAAGAGCAGAGAGCGAAAGCGCGGAAACCGCCGCGCAAGCCCCCGGAATAACCGAAACTCTTACTCCCGAATCGGCAGCAAGGCGTACGATATCCTCCCCGGGATCGCTTATGGCAGGCATTCCCGCATCGGTGATCACAGCGCAGCTTTCTCCCGAGAGCACTCGCGCGATTATGCGCTCACCGCTTGATCTTTTATTGTGCTCGTGATAGCTCACGAGCTCTTTTTTTATCCCTAAGCAGGTGAGGAGCTTAAGACTGTTTCGCGTGTCCTCCGCGGCGATAAAATCAACCTCGGAGAGCACCTTTTTTGCTCGCTCGGAGATATCGGCAAGATTGCCTATCGGAGTTGCAACGAGATAGATCGTCGATCCTTCTGTTTTATTCTTTTCAAATTCACTCATATATAATTCCTCGGCTCATCTGCGATACCCATTCGGGAAGGAGCCGTTTTCCATAATATAATTCATATCGTCGGTGTATTCCTTGTGTGTCCTGTCGCGGTATATGATAAGCGGAGAGGTAAGCATCATTCCGCTTTTTCCGCCGCGCTTGGACTCAACGAGCACCATAGATGATTCCGATTCGGTATCTGCATGCACAAAGGTCATCCGCTTCGGCTCAAGACCGCATTCTCGCATAGCCGCGATAAGGTCGACGAGCCTGTCGGGGCGGTAGACTGCATAGAAGCTGCCGCCGTATTTCAGCGACCGCTTTGCCGCAAGGCAGAAATCTCCGATATCGCCCATAACCTCATGCCTCGCAAGATTCTTCTTTGATAGAGTGCAGGCGCGTCCGCTATCAACCGTCATATAGGGAGGATTTGTATAAACGGTGTCGTATTCCTCGGTGACGGCAAGCTCTCTTATATCCTTGCAGATCGACCGTAGTCTGTCCGAAAGAGAGTTAAGCTCGGCATTTCTCTTGGTCAGCAGGGCATACTCCTCCTGAACCTCGCAGGCATCAGCCGCCCGGAGCTTTCCTCTTGTGAGCAGAAGCATAGATATTATTCCGCTCCCGGCTCCCAGCTCCAGTCCAAGCGCGTCGCGCGTATTCATATATGCGGCGAGGAGAAGGGCATCTGTGCCAAAGGTAAGTCCATCCGGCTTCTGGATAAGCTTCAGCTTATCGTTCACCTCGTCTATTCTTTCGTTATCAAATAATTCTATCATAGAAGAAATCCTTTAAAGGTGTAAATAAACTGCTCCCTTCCGGGTGAGGGATTCAGAGCAGAAATTTTCGTTATTCCGATTGAAAGGCGTACATAGTGCGTACGCCGAGAGCGGAAAACGGAAATAACAAGCGGAAAAAAACAAACGGAAACAAGTAAAAATTAAAGGAGGAGGCAAATCAACAGAATACCTCCGCTTTTCGTTTGCGGTTATGCCGTAAAGGGAACGAAAGCCCCTTGGGGCGAACGGATTCAGAGCAGAAATTTTCGTTATTCCGATCGAAAGGCGTACATAGTGCGTACGCCGAGAGCGGAAAACGGAAATAACAAACGGAAATAACAAACTGAAATCGGTAAAAATTAAAGGAGGAGGCAAATCAACAGAATACCTCCTCCTTTTTCCGTTTGTGGTTATGCCTGAATACGAAAGCCCAGGTATATGTATTATTCCTCAACGGGAGCGCCTACGGGGCAAGCCTCTGCGCAAGAACCGCAGCTTACGCACTCGTCAGCGTTAATAACGTACTTATCACCCTCGGAAATGCATCCGGTGGGGCAAGCATCAGCGCATGCGCCGCAAGCGATGCACTCATCGGTAATCTTGTATGCCATAGCGAAAACCTCCATATTTATTGGTTATATATATTCTAACACATTTGCAGAAAAAATCAAGTGCTTTTTCAAAAAACTTTGTCGAAGAGAGAAAAAAATTATATCCTGTTGTCGCAGGGTGTGGATTTTATGTCAAATGCTCCCGAAAAAGGTTCTTGGGAATATTTCGTTAAGTCAAAATAGGCGGCACCTATAGACGGATACATATCAATCCTCTACGATCTCCTCATCCTCGTCAGCCTTAACCTTGCTTCTCTTCGGAGCTCTGAGTATCTTAACGTCTGCGATCAAATAGAGCTTAGGCGCATCCTTATCATTTCCCTCAAGCTTAACCTTTATCTCGCCTGCGAGCGGCTTTGTTTCTACGACCGTACCCTCACCGTCCTTGGTGAGAACCACAGAGCCGACAGGAGGAGTAACCCTGATAGCATCCTCATAAGCCTCGTGCTCATAGCGCAGACAGCACATAAGTCTGCCGCAAGCACCCGAAACCTTTGCCGAATTCAGGGAGAAATTCTGCTCCTTTGCCATCTTTATAGTAACCTGAACAAAGTCGGAAAGGAAGCCCGCGCAGCAATATTTTCTTCCGCATATTCCAAGACCGCCCATAAGCTTTGCGGCATCTCTTATACCTATCTGCCTGAGCTCTATTCTGGTTCTGAAGGTGGATGCAAGATCCTTTACAAGCTCTCTGAAGTCAACGCGCGATTCGCAGGTGAAGTAGAATATCAGCTTTGAGTTATCGAAGGTGTATTCGACCGAAACGAGCCTCATACCGAGTCCGTGAGCGGCTATCTTTTTCTTGCAGATTATTGCCGCCTCCATTTCGAGCTCGCGATTTTTTGCATCTCTTTCGAGATCCTGCTTGGTGGCAACTCTGATTATAGGCTTAAGCGGAGAAACTATATCCGCGGAGGAAACCTTTTTATTGGGTATCTTTACCGTACCCATTTCGGTTCCGCGCGCCGTTTCTACTATAACGCGGTCGCCCTCCGCGAGCTTCAGCTCACCGGGAGCAAAGTAGTATATCTTACCCGCCTCGCGGAAGCTTACGCCCACTATTTCAACAGAGCCTGCCGATACCTCGGCGTGGCTGTTGTCGGTGCTGGGCTCTGTATTTGCTTTGTTTATCTTTTTGTTTTCCATCATTTGATATCCTTTATTTTAAGCGTCATATCGGTGAGCAGAGGTGCTACGAGCACGTTTTTGTCAAGATCAGCGAGCGCCTCCGATATAACGTCATATATTTTCATAAGTCTTGATGTGCTCATTCCTCCCATAGCCTCCTCCGAGGAAGCGGCATCGGTGAAGAATATCGGTGTAAAATCATCCGAGAGCTTGCTTGCCATCATATCCCGAAGCGCCGCAATGAGCATCTCCAGCGAATGCCTCAGCTCCTCGCGCTTCTGCGGCAGAGCGGCAACTGCGGTGTATAGCCTTGCAAAGGGCGTTTTCTTCGGAAGTGCGGCTATTACGTCGAGAACGAGCGCGCGAGAGCTGCCTATGGAATCGGCACTTTTTTCGTCAAGAGCCGCGAGCACTCTTCCGAGAACTCCGTCCGCATTTATAAGAACGGTGTCGAGCCTTTCGGGCTGCGAGAGTGCCATGCTTCGCGCGGTCTCCGAAAGCCTTGTTGAGTACTCCTTAAGCTCATCTCTTCCGAATCTTTCCATCTGGATGATCTGAGTACGGCTTCTTACCGTGGTAAGTATCTTGTCGGTCTCAGCCGCCAGAAGAATGATATGAACGTCCCTCGGAGGCTCCTCGAGCACCTTCAGCAGAGCATTCTGCGCCGCAGGCGTCATAAGCTCGGCATCCTCGATGATGAATATCTTGGAGTCAGCCTCGGTAGCCGATAAAAACATCTCCGAGCGGTATTCACGGATATCCTCAACACCTATGGTAGCCTTGCCCGACTCGCGCCCGAGCGTTGAAACGTCGGGGAAATTGCCGCTACGTATGCGCTTGCAGGTGCGGCAGACGCCGCAGGGCAGACTGTAACCCTCATCATCTCTGTTTTCGCACAGTATTGCCGATGCTGTTTCGCGTGCAAGCGTATGCTTGCCGGAGCCCGTAGGGCCGATGATAAGCATGGCATGCGGCACAGTACGGTGCAAAACCGCATCGGAAAGCCTGAGCTTTGTATTTTCATTTCCAAATATTTCGGTAAATCTTTTTCTCATAAAACCTCTCCGAATGCCGCAGAAAAAACACCTCGGTCAAATATATGCATTTTATTTAATTAAAATACACCTTATATTATAACAGTAAAAAGCTTTGTTGTCAATCACCGAAGCCGAAAAAACGCAAAAAGGCAAAAATTACAAAACCGCCGATCCCGTACAACTATGTCATATAGAATCCGGTAAATACTTTATTCTTTGAAATTCCCAAGATTAAAGATCTCCTTGTGTTTTCTTTTTGCGTGCCTGTATGTTGTGTACGCGCCACCCCAATTGTGTGAAACGTAGGCAACTACATAATCCGCTTTTTCCACCATATATTTGTTACGGTATGTAATTGCGTACCGCTTAGGCTTATCCTCGATTTCAGGATAGAGAATTGAATCGTACCTTGTTTCTTGGTACTGCAAGTGATTGCATTGATAATCAGTCGTCAGATACGGTGTTACAAATACAAGAGAAATGTTAGGGTGTGTTTCCTTGTATTTCTTGCAACAATCGTACGCAAAACTATCAAACTCACCGTAACCGCCTAAATACATATCTGCGGGAAGAACTCCCACCTTTTCTTCCAAAAATGCAAGTATTTTTTGCTCGTAGTCCTCCGATTTTGAGAAACGAGCGTGTCCGCAAAAAGTCACAATCATAGCTCAATTCTCCTTTATGTAGGTACACCTACATATTGTACTACGTATTTACAAGAAAGTCAAGAGTATGTAGGCATACCTTCTTATATTTTTTCGCTTTTCCTGATAAAATATATACGTAGGTAAATCTACGGAGTTAAATCTTCTTATCGGGAGGTATCAGTTTGACAGTAAATGATGCGGTTGCAAAGCGTATTTCCAATCTATTGCGTGAAAAAGATATGTCCCAATACCGCTTGGAGCAGGAATCGGGAATACAACACGGAAGTATGCAATGTATTATGAACGGACAAAATAAAACAGTAACCTTAAGCACTGTAATTATGCTCGCAAGAGGCTTTAATATGCCTCTGACCGAGTTTTTGGATGACGAGATATTTAGTTCGGAAGATTTAGAAACAGAACGATAAAAGCCGCCTTGTGTAGGGCGGCTTTTATCGTTAATATAAAGTTAATATTGTGTGATGCGTTAAGCTTAAAATCAACTCACCTAGTCCATCCCTCTCCGTTTATCTCGTGAGCGCGGTGGATGGTGACGAATGCGTATTTATCCGTTTCATTCACTATATTCATAATAGTTGTATACTCGCGCATAGTGAATGAAACCATAAGCATTTTTTTATTTTGAAGGCTATAACCGCCCGTAACGTCAATAATAGTTGTCGTTCTGTCCATTTTTTCGATAACAAGACGGTTTATTTCGTCGTATTTTTCGGATACTATCTTTGCGACCAAAGCGCGCTTACCGCCAAGAAATACCTTGTCTATCATAATCGCTGCGACCGTCGCCGAGAGCACACCCAAGAGCGAAATAATGAGATCGTTTATGATGAATATACCGAGCGTCACTATCAGCGCATCAATGACGAATATCACCTTTGAGCTTTTCAGGCGAGGGAAGAATTTGCATATGACGAATGCGATGATATCAACGCCGCCCGTCGAGCCGCCGCCGAGAAATGCAAGCGCACAGCCGATACCGACGAGTCCTCCGCCGACCACCGAGCCGAGAATGAGTGCCAGCTCGCCGTAGCTGCTACCGGCAAGATCAAGGTAGCCGCCGAGCGCATCGGGTGATGCGAGTTGTAAAAACAGCGATATAGCAAAAGGATATGTTATCGTGGATATGAGCGTTTTGAGGGCAAAGTCCTTTCCCAATATTACCGCCCCGAGCAGGAAGGTGAGCCAGGTAATTACGGTTATAATAAGATCTATCGTTATAAACTCCGCCTTTATTATCTCATCCAGAATTATGGCAAGACCTGTTATTCCTCCGGTGACAAGGTCGAAGGGGATAATGAACACAGCTGCACCGAATGCAAGAACGAGCGTTCCCAGCACGACGAGTGCCGAATTTTTCACCGACGTAAGTATATTTTTATTATTCAAAATTGTTTTCATAAGTTCTCCCTGAGTTGAATTCACATCTCATTTTATCACAAAATAATCCGATTTAAAAGAGGAAAACGAAAAAATATAAAAAATTGACAATTTATTGCCATATATTTAATATTTAAATAAATATTTTCTTGCATTTTCCGGCAAATTATGTTAGTATATAAAATGCGATAGTATTTTTATTGGAGGAATAGCGCTATTATGGAGTTAAAGCTTATGGATTGCCCTATCTGCGGAGCTAACGGAAAGCTCAGCAAAAGCGAGGATAGCGGTGATATCATCTGGTCCTGCTCGCATTGCGGAAGCAAGTTTGCCGAGGATAGGGCAGGTGAAATGTATGAAAAGCTGCAGGTGAGCATTAAGAAAAATGTCGGCTCAGCCATCGAGGCAGCCATCCTGCGCGAAAAAACAGCGATATATTACAATCTGCGCTCACAGCTCTGGGAAAAGATCCATGCAAATTATATAGACAGCAAGGCGATCGTTGATATATGCCGCAAGATAAAGGCTATTGATCCTCATGATTTCCTTGCCGAGTTTTTCGAGCTTGCCAATAGCGGAACCGAGCCGGAGATCGCAGAATACATATGCGAAATAAACGTCAAGGAGAATGAGCTCTTTTTAGACCTTGTTCTTGATTTTCTTTTAAAATCCATTCAGGTGGAATACATAACTCCGATCGCCGCCCTTCTTGATAAGGCGGGTGCGCTGCTTTCGCCCGAGGATAAGCAGAGATACCTCACTAAATTTGAGAAGGAAGCCGAAAAAGCAGCCGAGGGAATATATGATGTAAACGTCCCGAGAGACGTATTCCTGGCTTATTCAAGCAAGGATATGAATAAGGTCGTTGAGGTGCTTAATTTTATTGAGGCAAGCGGTCTTACCTGCTTTGCGGCATTCAGAAACCTTCAGCACGGACGTGATGCGGTTGCAAACTATGAGAAGGCGCTTCATACCGCAATAGATAATTCCTCCATATTCGTATTCGTTTCCTCAGTCAATTCAAGAAATAATTCCTGTGATGCAATGACGAGGGAGATACCCTATATAAGAAAGAAGGATATGCAGAAGGCTCCCGAGGCGAGAACCTATTCGCAGATCCCCGAAAAATACAGAACGCTTAAGGTGGAGTACCGCCTTGATAATAAGCCCACACCCCTTGCAGACAGAAGCTTGAAGGACTTCTTCTCCGGGCTCACCTATGCCGAGAATTTTGATCAGCTGATCGAAAGGCTCGGAGAGTGTATCGACATCTTGAATAATCCCGCAGATGATGAAGATGATACGGAGCTCAGATTGGCAGAAGAAGCTCGCAGAGCAAAGGAGGCAGAGCTCAAGGCAATAGAAGCCGAGCAAAAGGCAAGGGAGGCAGAGCTCAGAAGCAAGGAGCTTGAGCTCGAGCTTTCAAAATCAAGAACCGCAGGCTCAAGTGCAGCTCCCGATATAGATGAGATCATCAAAGCCATGGAGGCTCGCAGGGCAGAGGAAGAAGCCCGCAAGACTGAAGAAGCCCGTAAATCAGAAGAGGCAAGGAAGGCAGAAGAGGCTCGCAAAGCCGAGGAAGCCCGCAAAGCCGAAGAAGCTCGCAAAGCCGAGGAAGCTCGAAAGGCTGAGGAGGTAAGGAAGGCTGAAGCGGCTCGCAGAGCAAAGGAGGAGGCTCGAAGAGCCGAAGAAGCTCGCAAGGCAGAGGAAGCCCGCAAGGCTGAGGAGGCTCGCAGGGCGGAAGAAGCTCGCAAAGCTGAGGAGGCAAGAAAAGCCGAAGAGGCTCGCAGAGAGGAAGAAGCTCGCAAGGCCGAAATTCGCAAATGCTTCCAGATAGAAGACGGAATTTTGAAAAAATTCAAGGATCCGAACAATAAAATCACCGAAGTTATTATTCCCAGTGATGTTATAGAAATCGGCGATTATGCGTTCAAAGACTGTGCGGAACTTACAAGCATCACAATCCCTGATAGTGTCACCATGATAGGAAGGGGGGCGTTCTTGGGTTGCAAAGGAATTAAAAGTATTACTATTCCTAATAGAGTTATCACTATCGGCATCTGGGCGTTTAAGGAGTGCACGGGACTTATGAGTGTTAGTATTCCCAATAGCGTGACTGGCATTTGTTCTTATGCGTTCTCGGGTTGCACAAGCCTTACAAGTATTGAAATTCCCGATAGTGTTACGAATGTTGCATCAAATGCATTCTCGGGATGCACAAATCTTACTAGCATAAACGTGAACCCGGGAAATAAATCATATACATCTATTGATGGTAATCTTTACACCAAAGATATGAAAATGCTGGTCATATACACTCAGGCAAAAAACGATGAAGAATTTGTTATTCCGGATAGTGTTACTAAGATTGCGGACTCAGCATTCGCGTGGTGCAAAAAACTTACAAGTATCACAATTCCCGATAGTGTTACAGAAATAGGCAACCAGGCATTCCTATGGTGCGAAGGGCTTACAAGTATCACCGTCCCCGGTAGTGTAACAAGCATCGGCTACGGCACATTCTTAGGTTGCACAGGACTTACGAGTATTATTATTTCTGATGGTGTTACTGAAATTGGCGATCATGCGTTCAATCAATGCACCAGTCTTAAAAATATTATTCTTCCGAATAGTGTTACTAAAATTGGTACTGCCTTCCACGATTGCACAAGTCTTACGAGCATCACGATTCCGGACGGTGTAACAAGCATTGACGGTTATGCGTTCCAGAACTGCACAAGCCTTACAAGCATAACTATTCCGAATAGCGTTACAGAAATTGGAGAGTCGACATTTGAAGGATGCAAACAGCTTGCAAGCATTATTATTCCCGACAGTGTCACAAAGATTGGAGCTGAGGCATTTAAGTATTGCGGATGTAAATTGTGTTTCATGCATAATGCTCCGGGAGAGAATTGGGATCAAAATTGGAAAAACTATTTCTTAGGTGAGATAATTTGGAACTATGAGACCGAAGAGATGAAGACGCGCAGGCTAGAGGCGGAGCGCAAGGCTGAAATTCTTAAATGCTGTCAAATCGAAGACGGAGTTCTGAAGGAATTCAAAGATCCGAACAATAAAATCACAGAAGTTGTTATTCCGGATGGTGTTACAAGCATTAGTGATCATGCGTTCTCCGATTGCAAAAACCTCACAAGCATAACAATTCCCGAAAGCGTAAAAAGCATCGGATATGGTGCGTTCTCCGGTTGCACAAGTCTTACGCAGATAGCCGTGGACGAAAATAATCCTGAATATAAGAACATAGACGGCAACCATATCTATACTAAGGATGGAAAAACACTTGTTCACTATGCGGTTGGAAATAGTGCAGAAGCCTTCATTATCCCACAGGGTATAACAAGCATCTGCTCTTGTGCGTTCTCCGGTTGCGGAAAGCTTACAAGCATCACGATTCCGGATAGCGTAACAAGCATAGACTCTTCTGCGTTCTCCGGTTGCACTTGCACCTTGAATATATGCCATCCCAAGCCCGGCTTGTTTTCAAAAACTCCCGAAGGATGGCATAAGGACTGGAGCAAAGACTTCAAGGGCAAAATCGTCTGGAACTACAAAAAGTAAAAGATTCTTTATTTAAAGATAAAAAGGAGCATAATATTATGGCACTTGTTAATTTTGATTGTCCGATTTGCGGCGCAAACGGCAAGCTTTCTAAAACAGAGGGAAGCTTAGGTGTTATTTACACCTGTGCACATTGCGGAAGCGAATTTGCAGAGACCGCGGTGGAGCGTGAATATAAAAAGCTCGAATCAACCGTAAGGTCAAGTCTTGGCTCGGTGATAGATGAAGCCCTGTTGCGAGAGAAGATGAATAGATATTACAATCTCCGCTCACAGCTCTGGGAAAAGATAACCTCCAGCTATATAGATAGCAGAGCTATTGTGGATATATGCCGCAAGATAAAGGATATTGATCCTCATGATTTCCTCGCGGAATTTTTCGAGCTTGCAAATAGTGGCACGAGAACTGAAATATCCGAATATATATGCGAAATAGATGTCAAAGAGAATGCGATTTTCATAGATCTTGTTCTGGATTTCCTCATTAAATCTATCAGAGAAGAATATATAACTCCTATCGCCTTGCTCCTTGATAGGGCAGGCTCGGTTCTCTCTCCCGAGGACAAGCAAAAGTATCTTACCGCCTTTGAGCAGGAGGCAGAAAAGCTGGAGGCGGGATTGTATGATCTCAGCATACCGAGAGACGTTTTCCTTGCCTATTCAAGTAAGGATATGAAGAAGGTAAATGAAGTGCTGAACTTCATAGAGTCAAACGGTCTTACCTGCTTTGCGGCATTCAGAAACCTTCAGCACGGACGAGATGCGGTTGCAAATTATGAAAAGGCATTGCATACGGCTATGGATAATTGCTCTATATTCGTCTTTGTTTCCTCCGTCAATTCAAGACATACTTCCTGTGATGCAATGAAAAGAGAGATTCCGTACATAATGAGAAGAGATATGCAGAAGGCTCCGGAGGCGAGAACCTATTCGCAGATCCCCGAAAAATACAGAACTCTTAAGGTAGAATACCGCATTGATAATATGCCTACTCAGCTCGCGGACAGAACCTTGAAGAATTTCTTCTCCGGACTAACCTATGCCGAGAATTTTGATCAGCTGATCGAAAGGCTCGGAGAGTGTATAGACATCTTGAATAATCCGGTAGAGGATGATGAATCCGAGAAAAGAATAGCCGATTCAGAGCTCAGAGCGAAGGAGCTCGAGCTTGAATTGGCAAAAGCAAAATCTGCAGCCCCTAGCATAGAAACGATACTCGCGGCAATGGATGCTCATAAGGCAGAGGAAGAGCGTAGGGCAGAAGAAGCACGAAAGGCAGAAGAAGCACGCAAGGCTGAAGAAGCCCGTAAAGCAGAAGAGGCAAGGAAGGCGGAAGAGGCGCGCAGAGCAGCGGAGGTAGCTCGCAGAGCGGAAGAAACTCGAAAGGCAAACGAGATACGCAGAGCAGAGGAAGCTCGCAAGGCAGAGGAAGCTCGCAAGGCTGAAGAGGCGCGCAGAGCAGCGGAGGCAGCTCGCAGAGCGGAAGAAACTCGAAAGGCAAACGAGATACGCAGAGCAAAGGAAGCTCTTAGGTTTTGTGAGATTCAAAATGGTGTTTTGAAAGGATATAAAGATTACGGAGGCATTATCAAGGATCTTATTGTGCATGATAGTGTGACCAAAATTGGTGATTCTGCGTTCTACGGTTGCACAAGTCTTACGAGCATCACGATTCCGGATAGCGTGACAAGCATTGGTGAGTATGCGTTCTTGGGTTGCACAAGCCTTAAGAGCATAACCATCCCGGATAGCGTAACAAGCATCAGTCATTCCGCGTTCAATGGTTGCACTAACCTTACAAGTGTGTATATAACAGATATAGCAAAATGGTGTAATATATCGTTTAGTACCTTATCTGCCAATCCGCTTTATCATGCACATAACCTCTATCTTAACGGTCAGCTTGTAACCGAGCTTATCATCCCCGAAGGCGTAACAAGCATCGGTGAGTCTGCGTTCTACGGTTGCACAAGTCTTACGAGCATCACGATTCCGGATAGCGTAACAAGCATCGGCCGTTATGCGTTCTCGCTTTGCACAAGCCTTACGAGTATCAAAATTCCGGATAGTGTAACAAGCATCGGAGATTGGGCATTTTCTCATTGCTCAAACCTCACAAGCATAACCATCCCGGATAGCGTTACTAATGTTGGTGAAAGTGCATTTTACGATTGCACTTGCACTTTGAATATATGCAAGCCCAAGCCCGGTTTCCTTTTAAAAGCGCCAAAGGGTTGGCATAAAAAATGGAACGAAGAATTCAATGGAGAAATCGTCTGGGATTACAAAAAATAACCCCCATTTAAACTTATTTGCCATAAATCATGATCTATCCGTCTGTTTTATGGCAAATAATTATTAAAAAATCCTCTTACAGATTGAAATATTTTGAAAAATGTGTTAGAATACTGAAAGTATAACTTGCCGCGAGAGGGCGTGGAGGCTCATTTGCCGCCAAAAGCGCCGTGGCAGAATGGAGAAAATATGGAAAAATTTTATTTGACAACAGCGATTGCCTACGCATCGCGTAAGCCCCATTTCGGAAACACCTACGAGATCATAATGGCAGATGCCTTTGCGCGCTTCCAGCGCCAGATGGGCAAGGACGTTTACCTCTGCACAGGTACCGATGAGCACGGTCAGAAGATCGAGGAATATGCAAAGAGCGCAGGTGTGACTCCTAAGGCGTACGTAGACGGAGTTGCCTCCACTATCAAGGGCATATGGGATCTTATGGATACCAGCTATGATTATTTCATAAGGACAACCGATGAAAATCACGAGCGTGCAGTTGCGAAGATATTCAAGAAATTCTTTGACAAGGGCGATATATATCTTGACCGCTACGAGGGCTGGTACTGCACTCCCTGCGAGTCCTTCTTCACCAATACTCAGGCAGAGGGCGGCAAGTGCCCCGATTGCGGCAGACCTGTCGCAAAGGCGCAGGAGGAGGCATACTTCTTCAAGATGTCCAAGTATGCAGACAGGCTGATGAAGCATATCGAGGATAACCCCGGCTTCATTGAGCCCGAGAGCCGCAAGAAGGAAATGGTCAATAACTTCCTTAAAGCAGGCCTTCAGGATCTCTGCGTTTCGAGAACCTCCTTCAAGTGGGGTATCCCTGTTGATTTCGATCCCAAGCACGTTGTTTACGTATGGCTCGATGCGCTTACCAACTATATAACCGCGCTCGGCTACGATCCCGATAAGAGCTTCGAGGAGCAGAGCGAGCATTTTAAGAAATACTGGCCTGCAGACGTTCATATAATAGGTAAGGATATCCTCAGATTCCATACCATCTATTGGCCCATCTTCCTTATGGCACTCGATCTTCCTCTTCCAAAGAAGGTATTCGGCCACCCCTGGTTCAATTCGGGCAATGATAAGATGTCGAAGTCCAAGGGCAACGTAATATATGCAGACGAGCTTGCCGAGCATTTCTCGGTGGACGGTGTCCGCTACTATGCGCTCTCCGAGATGCCCTATAATGCAGACGGAACGATAACCTACGAAAACGTTATAACCAGATATAACAACGATCTTGCAAACAATCTCGGAAACCTCGTCAGCCGTACTCACGCTATGACCAAGAAGTATTTCGGCGGCATAGTTCCCACTCCGGCAGAGGAGACCGAGCTTGACCGCGAGCTTAAGAGCACCGTGCTCGAGGGCGTGAATGCCGCGCGTGAGCTTATGGCATCCTATCACGTTGCCGATTCGCTCTCCGAGCTCTTCTCGGCTCTCCGCCGCGCTAACAAGTATATAGACGAAACAACTCCCTGGATCCTCGCGAAGAACGAGGAGGACAAGCCGAGGCTTGCAACCGTTATCTACAATCTTCTTGAAACGGTCAGAATTGCCGCAGTAGTTCTTACTCCCTATATCCCCTCTACCGCAGAGCGCATCTTTGCTCAGCTTGGCACCGATAAGAAGGAGTATTCAACAGTTTCTTCCTTTGGTGCGCTTGAAGCAGGCAAGCCTCTCGGTGAGGCGTCAACCCTGTTCGCCCGCGTGGATGAGAAGAAGCTCTTTGAGGAAATCGAGGCAAAGCGCGCGGCTGAAGAGGCGGCAGAGAAGGCAATGGAGGCTCCCGAGCGTGAGCCCGAGATAGGCATCGAGGACTTCGGCAAGGTCGAGCTTCGCGTTGCCGAGATTATAGCCTGCGAGCCCGTTCCGAAGGCAAAGAAGCTTCTGAAGCTTCAGGTAGACCTCGGATTTGAGAAGCGACAGGTCGTTTCGGGTATAGCAAAGTTCTATACACCCGATGAGCTCATAGGCAAGAAGGTAGTTCTTGTATCGAACCTCAAGCCCGCGAAGCTTTGCGGCGTTGAGTCCTACGGTATGCTCCTTGCATCCGGCGAGGAGGAGATCAAGGTAGTATTCCTTGATCCCACCGCGAAGAACGGAGACAGGATACACTGATATGATGTATTTTGATTCCCACGCGCACTATTATGACGATAGATTTGCCGAGGAATATGAGGGGGGCGCGGATGCGCTCCTCTCTCTGTGCCTCGGGAAAAGCGTTTCCTGTATAATAAACGTCGGCACAGCTCCCGAGACCTGCCGCGCGGCGGCAGAGCAGGCGCGCCGATACGAAAATATGTATACCGCACTCGGCTTACACCCCTCGGATTCAAGACTTGTTGACGATATAGATGCGGCGCTTTCCGAGATAGAGGAAATGATAGCCGACAAGAGCAATAAATGTGTTGCTCTCGGTGAAATAGGTCTTGATTACCACTATCCGGATACCGACAGGGCGCGCCAGATGGAGATATTCCGCCGCCAGATGGCTATGGCAGAGCGTCTTGGACTCCCCGTCGTGATACATGACAGAGATGCCCATGAGGACGTTATGACCGTGGTGAGAGAATATCCCGGGGTGAGGGGAGTATTCCATAGCTTCTCAGGCTCCTGCGAGATGGCGGCAGAGCTTGTAAAGCTCGGATATATGATATCGCTTTCGGGTACAGTTACCTTCAAGAATGCAAGGAAGCCTAAGGAGGTAGCGGCGGCAGTCCCCACAGACAGACTCCTGATAGAAACCGATTGCCCATATCTTGCACCGCATCCTCTGAGAGGCACTCTCAATCATTCCGGCAACCTTGAATACACCTGCCGCGAGATCGCCGCAATAAGAGGCATCAGCGAGGAGGAATGCGCCGATCTTACCGATAAAAACGCAAGGAGATTCTTCGGTATATGAATAGTGGAAATAAAAAAAGCCGCGCCATGACGGTGGTTTACCGCGTAGGCACAGGCCTTTACGTGAACGTAACAAACAGATGCACAAACCGTTGCGATTTCTGCATACGCAATAACGGCGAGGGTGCATACGGCTCGGACAGCCTCTGGCTTGAAAGAGAGCCATCGGTCGATGAGATAAAGGCGGCAGTCCTTGCCGCCATTCCCGAGGGGTATACCGAGATAGTCTTCTGCGGCTACGGCGAGCCCTCGATAAGGCTTCCCGAGATACGTGAGGTAGCGCTTTCTTTGAAAGCGGCATATCCCGATATCCCCATCCGCATCAATACAAACGGTCAGTCCGATCTCATATTCGGATGCGATACCGCCCACCTTTATAAGGATGCATTCGATACCGTTTCCATCAGCCTTAACGCACCCACCGCCGAGGGATACGATGCTATATGCCATTCGGTATACGGCAAGTCGGCGCTGGATGCGATAAAGAGTTTTGCAAAAAACGTTAAGGATCAGGTGGGGTGCGTTGCATTTTCTGTGGTAAGCGGATTTATATCGGATGAGGATATAGAAGACTGCAAAAGACTTGCAGATGAATGCGGAGTCCGTCTCCGTGTACGTGAATATATATCCTGACCGCTCAGGGCAGAGTATAATCAGCGCGGGAAAACAGCGCGTTGAACATAGAAAGAGCATATGCGGGGACGATGTCCTTGCCGATGCTTATTCCCATAAATCCAAGCTCGGATATCATTTCCAGCTTGGCTTTTGTATATGTGGGAGAGGGAAGGGTGATGCGCATCCTCTCACCGACACCGCCGCGGTATTTCGTGTAATCAAAATATGATATGAGGCTATCCTCATCGCGCGATATCCTTCCTCCGCTTTTTCGGCAGAGCTCCTTCGCCTCGGTAAGAGAAATGCGCGCCTCGCCCATATTCGCCTCAGTGATGAGGCTTACAAGCACCTTGGAGCTCTCGGCATTTGCCGAGAAATCGGATAGTCTGCGGTATAGCTCGCTCTTGCCGACGAATGGAAGGATAAGCACGCCCCCGTCCGAGAGCTCGGATGCTTCATTCGGCGTGCCTTCGAATATGTCGGTAAAGAGTATGAGGTCGCAGCCTATAAACTTTTTCCGCATCTGCATAATAAATTCGCAGAATCGGTCGGGATATATCTCTGCCGCTTCTTTTGCCGATAGACAGATACCCTTACACCCAAGCGAGCGCGCGGCATCGGTCATAGCATTGATAATTTGGTCAAAGCCTTCACCCGTGTCAAGAAATGCACCGCCGCTTTTATCCGAAATTCCTAATAGCGGAAGCTTTCCCTCGCTGTGGCAGAGGGAAACCGTCCTCTCGGGATTATACTCAAGTTTTATTGCTTTGTCCTCTGAAATTTGAGCCGCATTTATACGCAGATAGGTAACGTATGGCAGGATGCGTGTAAGAAATGACACGGGTGTGTGCCACTCAGCCGTGCCCATAGCGGTAGCGGCACCGAGCACCGGACTATCCTGTTTGATGGTAAGCACGCGCCCCGTGCGCAGTCTTTCATTTCCGCGCAGGGCGGGATTACTTGCAAGAAGCGCACTTTTGCGGATGCCGTATCTGCGGCATATCCCATCAACCGTGTCGCCTCCCTGAATTGTTTTCGTTTTTGTAGGGCGGAGAACAAGAAGCTCCTCGCCTGTAACGGTGTGTCCGTCGGTAATGTCGTTATCCTCTATCAGCTTTGTTACGGGGACGGCGTACTTCGCCGCGATACTGAAGATTCCTTCTCCTTCTGAAACGGTATGTATTAGCATAATATCTCCTTTTTTATATCAGATACTGTTATTTTACGCAACACCGAATTTTTTGCTCACCAACAGGTAATATTAACCTTAACATAAATTGTGAAAGGATGATAAAAAATGAAAAATTCCGAAATAAAAAGCATAACGGCAAGGGAGATCCTCGATTCCCGAGGAATGCCGACAGTAGAGGCAACCGTCATACTCAATTCGGGTGCTGTGGGTGTTTGTGCCGTGCCGTCGGGCGCATCCACAGGCTCGCACGAGGCGAGAGAGCTGAGAGATGGCGGCAAGCGATTCGGCGGTATGGGAGTGCTTTCTGCTCTCACGTCGGTAAATACGAGAATCGCGCCTGCTCTTATAGGCGTCAGCGCGCTCGACCGTCAGAGAGTCGACTCTATTATGATAGCACTTGACGGTACACGGAATAAGTCGAATCTCGGAGCAAATTCAATTCTTTCTGTTTCGCTTGCCGTCTGCCGTGCCGCCGCGGCACATATGAAGCTCCCCTTATACAGATACCTCGGCGGCGAGAGGGCGAATAATATCCCTGTCCCTATGATGAATATACTGAACGGTGGCGCGCACGCGGACAACAATATAGACATACAGGAATTTATGATAGTGCCTCACGGTGCCGAAAGCGCACAGGAGGCTGTTAGGATGGGTGCGGAGGTCTACAGAGCACTGAAGGCATCGTTAAAAACGCGCGGACTTTCCACAGCGGTTGGCGATGAGGGCGGCTTTGCTCCGATGCTTAAGGATGAGGATGAAGCGCTTTCGCTCATCTGCGAGGCGATAGAGTCGGCAGGCTACAGATGCGGAGAGGATATATCCTTGGCTCTTGACGTTGCCGCCTCCGAATGGTATTCGGAGAAGGAGGGTATATACCGTATGCCAAAGCGCGGTATAGTAATGACCGCCGAAGAGCAGGCGGCGTATATCGGTCGCCTTGTCGATGCATATCCGATAATCTCTGTAGAGGACGGTATGGCAGAGGACGATATCGAGGGCTGGAAGCTTTTAAACCGTATAACCGAGCGAAAAAAGCTTCTCCTTGTTGGTGACGATCTCTTTGTAACCAACAGGGAGCGCGTTGCATACGGCGTGTCGGCGGGAATCGCTAATACCGTTCTGATAAAGCCGAATCAGATAGGCACGGTGAGCGAAGCGATGGATGCTGTTCTCTATGCCACAGGATGCGGATATAAAACCGTGATGTCACACCGCAGCGGTGAAACTGCAGACAGCTTTATATCTGATTTTGCGGTTGCCATGGGCTGTCAACTTATAAAGGCAGGCGCGCCCTGCCGAAGCGAAAGGACCGAGAAGTATAACCGTCTTACTGCTATAGAGTCTGAGCTTTTTGCCCCGACCTTTTCGGGAGCGGATATATTCTAAGGTCATAGCTACAAAAAAACTGCCGTATCGGCGCCATCGGGCAATATTAGGGCACAAACCGCTTGACATCCTCGATTCTGTTTGTTATAATAGATAGGTAAAATTATGTATTATGCGGCACCGACCGATAATGGAGGCAGATATGAAGATAAGGAAAGGCTTTGTGCTTGAGGAGGTAGGCGATAGCTTTCTCGCCTGTGCCACGGGCAAGCTTGCGCGTGAATTCTCGGGCTTTATTAAAATGAACGAAACGGGTGCATTTCTCTGGCGCGCTCTTTCTTCGGGTGATAAGACCGAGGATGAGCTTGTAGCCGCTATGCTCGGTGAATATGATATATCCGAGAGCATAGCGAGAGCCGACGTTTCGGCATTCGTCGCAAACCTCAGGGCTAATAAGATATTAGAGGACTGACCTTTATGATATCTCCGGAAATAGAAGTCGGCAGCATAGAGCGTGTGCTCCTGGAGCAGGGAAGCTTCGCCTCGGTGACGAACGGGGTGAGTATGCGCCCCCTCTTCAAAACGCACCGTGATGCGGTCATCCTCTCCCGTCCCACCGAGCCGCCGAAGCGGTTTGACGTTGTGCTTTACCGAGTCCGTGATAAATACGTCCTTCACCGCATCATAAAGGTGGACGAGGAAAACTCGCGCTATATAATAAGAGGCGATAATACCTTCACGCTTGAATACGTACCGATGGATAAGATACTTGCGGTGCTCACCTCGTTCAACAGGAAGGGAAAGCATCATTCTGTGACCGACCGCGGCTACAGAATCTATGCGAGGGTATGGAATTTTATCTACCCATTGCGCTGGCTTATCCGCCTTCCGCGTGTGTGCCTATCACGTGTAAAGCACGCGCTTTTTGCCGGTAGCAAGCACTGACCTTGCCGTAAGTCACGAAGTGTCCATCTCTTTTATAAACCGTATAAAAATAAAAATCGCATCAATCGGGATCCCTCTTATAAATGGATCATACCGATCGATGCGTTTTTTTGTTTTCTTACAAATTCTATTGATTGACCTTCTAATAATCCGTCAAAATCACATTTTAACATATGGGCATGATAAATTTTCCCTAAAAGTTTATTGCCGGAAGTGTCAAAATAAAGCATTGCGACGTCTTCACTCAAAAAGTATAAATTAATCTTCTAAATATTTCTTCGCCTCTCCCTTAATCAGCATCCTTTCATTTTGGTGCACAAAACCTATTTCTTTGTAGCATTTTCGAATATGATTCAGCGCGTCCTGTTTATAAGGATCAAAATAGTAATGTAACAATTCCATTAATCGAGTAGCATAATATTCTTCTGACCACACATCGAAACGTATTTCCCGTTTGTGATATCCTTCGGAATCTTTATTGAAATAAATTTCATTTTCAGTTGAATCATAACCGTCGAACATATTATTGAATTTCAGTTCATCTTCGGAATGAATAGCCTTTATGCTAATGTTATAAGCTAAATAAGTTACACCATACATTGACGAAAATCCCGAACATATAACTACATCATCTAAATTCAAATAATAATATTTGCCCTGCTTTATAAAACCATATTCCTCGTATATTTTAGTGGTTACTTTTTTAAATGTTTTTTTGTCCATATTCACCTCTGTGGAACCAATACAAAACTATAACTCTGTTTTTAGATATGTTCAATCTCTTCCCATATCAAAAAACATAAATGCTATAAGCCATGGCAGTGTAGCAACCAAGAAAAACCAATTACCTTCAATGCTACATTGTTTTCCGAAAATAAACGTAGAAGCCATCACACAGGCGATTAATATGAATGGAAGACATAAATTGATAATTCCAAGACATTTGTATATCTTTTTCCTTTTATTTTTTGTTTTCACCTTCCATTCGCAGTACGTATCCGGCGATTCAATGAACCGTATTAACGATTTTTTTGAAATATCAAAATAATACGGTCGTTCCCAATATTTTTCTCTACTTATTGGTATTTCATTTGTTTTAAGTTCTTTATTTTTTTCAGATATATGTAAACACAAGATAACATTATCACTAAGACTAAAGTCATTTTCTATCAATTCTCCTGATTTTGTTTTATAACTCTTTGATATGAATATTTCCCTATTTCTTTTTTTAAAATGGTTTCTAACTTTTTGAATTATTATTTCAATATCTTCTTGATTGATTTGAGTTATAAATTCAATATTTTGAGAACACTGAGGACAGAAAAATACTTTATGAATAAATTTGCATGGCCCAAACGTTACTCCATCGCCTACTGTATCAAATTCATAATATTTTGCTTCTTCTGATTTTCGATCTACAATTTTTTGATGTTTAACAATAATTAATTTTTCGCCACACTTATAGCAATAGTGGTTCCTAAATTTAACTTTAAAGCCATCGCCATAACAGTACCAGCACTTATTCATAACTTAGCCCTCTCTATTATAACAATTAATCAAATCTAATTCTGACATAGAAGTCCCAGTCTAAACCCTTAGCCGATCTTGAATAATAATATAATTTCATTTTTCCATCAAAAACAAACAAATCATTTATAATTGAACCATTATTTATACAATAACCAAAGGCATCGTAGTAATAGGTTACAAGCTTTGTGTCGGCATCGTTATAGACTGCTACAATATCTCCCTGGAGGTTCTTTTCATACCGGGACGCATACCCACCGGGTAAGGTCAAGCAAAAGAGCACAGAACCACCGTGTCCGACGGTGTTTCTAAGCCGCGCGGATAGATCTCCTATGCTCTAAATTTATTATACATTAAATGGAATTTTTTCGCAATAGTTTTTTGCCGCCGGCGGTGTCAAAATTTCAAGAAAGTTTTTGTGCAGATTGCTACAGGAGAGAAGAGTGCACAAACGAGTGGTATGCTTGCGCGCTCAATATCCCATCTCTGCAAGCTCGTTGCACAGCCGCTTGTAGAAATCATATATCTTTTCCTTCTGGCTTCTTCGCGAAAACAGATCTGTTATCTGAACGTGAGAAACAGAAATATCAAGGCAGTGACCTCTGTAATTACCGAATTTTGCCGATTCGGTAGAAACCATACCGTCATTTTCGAGCTTTTCAAAGTGCTTATAAAGCTTCATTGGTATCGCCATCAGGAAGCAATCCCTGCCTCTTTTCAGAGATGTCGAATAGCTCTGGCAGTAAACGTTATATGAGAATGCGAGTGTCTCCTCGCTCTCGTCAACGTGCATAAGCTGCTCGCAGGCGCGCATCGCATCCGGGTGCTCGTCCTTCAGACATAGCTTGTAAAAGCTGTTTATAAAGAATGCTATAATTCTTTTCATCCACATGGGAAGCCGCCATATCCAGGAGGCGATGATAGATCCGCGGTGCGGAGTGCAAAGAGTGGTAAGCGAAGCGATCTTGTCCTCCATTCCAAGCTCGGTTATCATATACTTTGTATCAAGTCCGCCCTTGGAATGAGCGATTATGTTGACCTTCTCGGCACCGGTCTTTGAAAGCACGTTCAGAACGTAATTCTTTAGCTGCTCGGCATTGCTTTCTATTGTCCCGAATCCGTCTATATCGGCAACGTAAACCATATGCCCCTCAGCATCGAGAACCTTCTCGATCTTGCCGAATGCGCGCAGCGCACGCATCTGCTTCACGGCTATACCGTGAACAAGTATCACAGGATATTTTAGAACCATCATTCCACCTCCTTGCTCCTGATACAATAAGTATAAAACAGCTTGTTGAAAAAATCAACATTCTTCAAATAAAGTTAACATTTTTTTATATTTTGTCAATAGATAGTTGACAAATTTGCTATATTGTGGTACTATTAAACCAAATAACGGTGTACATTACCGAATAACAGGAGGAAATATGAAAATATTTGGCACGGTCTTATGGAATATTTTAGGTGGATTTTTATTAGCACTTTCTATGTTTCTTTGCGGTATTATATTCTGTGCTACGATTGTATTCATTCCGATCGGAATACCTTGCTTCAGGCTTGCTAAGCTTGTGATATGTCCCTTTGAAAAACAAGTTGATATTTCCTTCGATGAGCATCCTGTACTGAATGTGATATGGCTTATATTAGGAGGTCTGGAGATGGTGGCGACATACTATCTTGTCGGCGCAATTCTTTGCGTAACCATTATCGGTATTCCCTTCGGACGTCAGTTCTTCAAGCTCGGAAAGTTCTCGATAGCACCCTACGGAGCATCTGTGGAATAAATTTTTTAAAAAAATAGGAAGGTCAGAGCATGGATCGCTTGGGCTTTCCTTTTTCTTTTCCTGTACATCTATTGACAAAACTAAAGATCCGTGCTATAATGTAGCAGTATTAAAGTACCGAGCTTTTTGGAGGTCGCTATGCAAAAGCTTTGCAATATTATATGGAATCTTCTGGGCGGGATGATACTCGCTCTTGCATATTTTATTATAGGTGCAGTCCTGTCGGCTACGGTGGTGCTGATACCGCTCGGTAAGCCCTTTCTCAGGCTCGCCAAGATAACCTTCTCACCATTCGGAAAGTTTGTGGACGTCTGCTTTTCGGCGCATTCCTTGCCGAATGCCTTATGGATGGTACCAATAGGGCTTTCGCTGTCGCTCGTTTCGTTTGTTATCGGCGCAGTTTTGTGTGTAACTCTGATAGGTATTCCATTCGGAAAGCAGTGCTTCAAGGTAGGAAAGATAGCGCTGATGCCATACGGAGCTACCGTTCAATAAATAAAGGAGAAAAAACGAATCTGATTCGTTTTTTCTCCTTTATTTATTGCGAAAGATATTGCAATATGTCGATATTTGTGCTACAATTCTTTCAGAGATCTATCTGAACAGGAGATATCAGAAATGAAAAAGAAAAATAAAAAGAAGTTGAAGCTTACCTTGATAATCGCTTTTTTGATAGGTATCGTATCAGGCGTTTTCCTCGTTCGCTTGTTTGAGCCGGCGATCGTTGCCCTTGCTTTTACCGGAAATCCGTCTATAAATGCCGCTGTTTCGGTCATTTCGTTCATTTTATCGTTGTACGTCACCTTCGTGCTGCATATCATAATTCACGAGGCAGGGCATCTTGTATTCGGACTGATATCCGGATATAAGTTCAATTCCTTCCGCATCTTCAATTTTATGATACTTAAAGAGGAGGGCAGACTTGTCACGAAGCGCCTCAGCATAGTAGGCACGGGCGGTCAGTGCCTGATGTCACCTCCCGAGCCGGTGAACGGCAGAATCCCCGTAGTTCTCTATAACCTCGGCGGCTCTCTTATGAATCTCATATTGACGCTGATCGCTCTTCCTTTTGCGATTCTGTTTCCCTCCGTTCCGTTTCTTTCACTCTTTTTGTTCTCATTCATCTTCTGCGGACTTATAACAGCACTTATAAACGGTATACCGATCTCGTCAGACACCATAAACAATGACGGTCACAATGCGCTTTCGCTCCACCGCGATCCCGATGCGCTCGGCTCTTTTGCCATCCAGCTCAAGACTAATGATATGATATCCCGCGGTGTCAGATTGAAGGATATGCCCGATGAGTGGTTTACTCTGCCGACCGATGAGCAGATGAAGAACAGTATGCATGCCACGGTAGCCGTTTTCGCCTGCAACAGGCTTATGGACGAGGGCAGATTTTCCGAAGCGGACGAGCTTATGGAAAGGCTTCTCGCTATGGAGAGCGGCATTATCGGTGTCCACAGACAGCTTATGATATGCGACAGAATATTCTGTGAGATTGTCCTCCGCGGCGATGCGGAAAAGGTGGAGGCTATGAGAGATAAGCAGTATCTCGCCTTTGCCAAGACAATGAAAAGCTTCCCATCCATAATCCGCACCGAGTATGTATATGCTCTCCTTGTAAAGAGATCGGCAGAGGAAGCCGAGAAGAAAAAGGCAGAATTCGATAAAATGGCAGTAAAATATCCCTATCCGTCGGATATAGAATCCGAGCGTGAGCTTCTTCTCCTGGCAGAAAAGATCGCCTCTGAACGGGTAAATTTGTAAAAAATTCAAAAAAATGAAACCCTAACCGAAAAATACCGTTATTAAGAGTAGAGAGCAGGGCAGAGAGCTCTGCCGGTTTCAGGAGGTTTTAGTTATGAAAAA
This sequence comes from Oscillospiraceae bacterium, assembly GCA_015064555.1. Classification (GTDB taxonomy): domain Bacteria; phylum Bacillota; class Clostridia; order Oscillospirales; family CAG-272; genus UBA1740. Next base: position 4,284 of record SVRZ01000027.1, on the reverse strand, counting down.
GGGAAAAATACTCAAGCTTTCGGTAGGCATTATTCTTATCCTTGCCTATCTTGTCAATCTTTCCGCCTGCTTCATGAGTGTTAGCGCAACAGATTATATGGAGGGGGTAGAAGCCCCAACAGTCCACGGCAGGACAGCGGATGACAGATTCATATATGCGAGCGCGGCATTTGCGGGCGAGCTTTTCAAAAGCGTTTATTCATCCGATTCGGGTAAAAACGTGCTCGTTTCTCCGCTTTCTGTAATGCTTGCACTTGCGATGGCGACTAACGGCGCAGATGGCGATACCCGTGCCGAGATGGAGTCGATGCTCGGCGGCAGTCTTACGATAGAGGAGCTTAATGAATATCTCTATGCCTATGCCTCAAATCTTCCGAGAAGCGAGAAATACCGCGTTGATATAGCCAATTCCATCTGGTACAGGGACAATAAGTCTGCATTCCTGCCCTCGCAGGACTTCCTCGGCATTAATGCCGGATACTACGGTGCCGCCGCATACGGCGCGCCCTTCAATAAAAGCACCGTCCGCGATATAAACAATTGGGTAAATCTCAAGACCGAGGGTATGATCAAAAAGATCATAGACAGCATAAACGAAGAAAATCTTATGTACATTATAAATGCGCTCGTCTTTGAAGCCGAGTGGCAGCGCATATACGAAAGATATCAGGTCAATGACGGAATCTTCACCACCGAATCGGGCGAGGAAATATCGGTGGATATGATGAGCTCAAGCGAGCACGTATACGTAAAGGTAAACGGTGCTCACGGCTTTGCAAAGCAGTATAAGGACTCCAAGTACAGCTTCGTAACCCTTCTTCCCGACGAGGGCACCTCGCTCGCATCCTTCATAGCAGGTATGGATATGCGCGAGCTTTCGGATGCGGTGAGAGCAGAGGATTATCGCACGATAGTTGCAAAAATGCCGAAGTTTGAGTATAGCTATGACGTCACGCTGAACGATGCGCTTGCCGCCATGGGAATGACCGATGCATTCGATCCCGAGAAGGCAGATTTTTCTGCGATGGGCGAGTGCTCCTTCGGAAATCTCTATATAGGCGAGGTTCTTCATAAGACTCATATCTCTGTCCACGAGAAGGGAACGAAGGCAGGTGCGGTCACCTCCATTGGGCTCAACGGCTCTGCCGCACCAAATGAAATCATCTATATAACGCTTGACCGTCCATTCGTTTATATGATAGTTGATAATCAGACGGGGCTTCCGATCTTCTTCGGCTGTCTGAACTATCCGGAAAAATAATTTTTAATTAAGAAAGGCATCAAAATGAAATTTCTTATAGTTGTAGATATGCAGAACGATTTCATAAGCGGAGCGCTTGGAAGTGCCGCCGCAGAGGCGATCGTCGGAAAGGTTGTAAGCAAGGTAAAGTCGTTTGACGGCAAGGTCATCTTCACAAGAGATACCCACGGCACAGACTACCTTGAAACGAGAGAGGGAAGACACCTTCCCGTTGTCCATTGCGTCAAGGATACTTACGGCTGGCAGATATGCGACAGCCTCGCGCCCTATGCCGATGTCGTGCTTGATAAGCCCACCTTCGGCTCTACCGATCTTGCAGGACTTATAAAAAGCATGACCGACGATATCTCTCATATAGAGCTGTGCGGTCTTTGCACCGATATCTGCGTTATCTCAAATGCCATGCTCCTGAAGGCGGCATTTCCCGAGGTCGATATCTCGGTTGATTCCTCCGCCTGTGCAGGCGTGAGCGCCGAGAGCCATGGCAAAGCACTCGATGCTATGCGTATGGTCCAGATAGAAGTGAACTGAAAGAGCTTCATATGTGAATTTGTTCCACCCGGATACGGATGCAAAATCTGTGCCGGGTGGGTATTTTTGCAGCGCCAATATATAAATTTGGCAAAAATGTATACTATTTGCGCCTCGTATTAGTAATTATGCATATCTTTGTGCATAAAAATTCTTTTTGTATATGCAGAGCGGTTGACAATCTCCGTTCAATATGATATTACAGTAGTCATACAAGTATTTCTTGTAAAAAATAAAGGAGAAAAGTCTATGAAAAAAACAGCTATATTTGTCATACTTGCGATGGTGATCCTTTCGCTTGCATCATGTTATTTTATGATCCTTTACGACGTAAATTTTGATGCAGATAATGGCACAGAGATTACCAAGATCGCAGTAAAAAGAGGAGAAAAGGCAGAGAAGCCTCAGGACCCCGTAAAGGATGGATACACATTCCTTGGCTGGTATCTCGGCGATGCTGAATATGATTTCAATACGCCTGTAACCGCAGATATCACTCTTACCGCAAAGTGGGAGAAGAATGCTTCCCCTGCACTCACCGAGTATACCGTAAGCTTCGACGTTGACGGAACCGTCACCGAGGTTAAGGTTACAGAGGGCAGTAAGGCAGAGAAGCCTCAGGATCCCGCAAAGGACGGCTACACCTTCCTTGGCTGGTATCTCGGCGAAGCAGAATATGATTTTAATGCGGCAGTAACCGCAGATATCACCCTTACCGCGAAGTGGGAGGAGAATGCTCCCCCTGCACCCACCGAGTATACCGTAAGCTTCGACGTTGACGGAACCGTCACCGAGGTTAAGGTTACCGAGGGCAGTAAGGCAGAGAAGCCTCAGGATCCCGCAAAGGATGGTTATACCTTCCGTGGATGGTATTCGGGCGATACCCTTTATGATTTTGAGAGTGCCGTAACTTCAGACGTCACCCTTGTAGCAAGCTGGTCATACGATCTTCAGTATGCGGAGATCATCGGTGCATGGGAATGCTCTGTTACCGGAGTAGTATCCAACCTTGAAATGACATCTACTTATACCTTCATTTTCTATCCCGGTTACACCGCTTACGGCTATGTAAGCAGCACTGTTGCAGGTATGACGTACGGTGAGGAGGTAAAGATTGTTTCTACCGGTATTGTTTACAACGAGCTTCATCTCAAGACCGAAGAGGACGGAGCTGTTGATGAAATCGTCTTCTATTATGACAACGGTAAGCTTACCGCTTATGCAGCGGACGGATCCACTATTGCACTTGAGCCCAAGAATATACTTGCAGACGTAGAAGGTGTATGGGAAGGCGGCGAGGATTATTCCGGCATGACCATACCTTACACGGTTACCGTAAATGCAGACGGTACTGTAAGTGCGGTATGCGATATGTTCGGTACCGAATATCAGCTTACCCTTGTTTCGCTCGACAACAAGTTAGTTCTCAGCTATATGGGTGCTATGACCGTAACCCTTCTTCCCAAGGGCGAAAGTCTTGTTGGTACAGGTATCATGGGCGGTGCGCTTACTCTTACGCCTCACGTTGATGAAGCGGACGTTATGACATTCGATAAGATAGCAGGCGAGTGGCATGCTACCGAGGAATTCTACGGATATATCTTCAATTACGTTTTTGTTATCAATGAGGATGGAACCGGAAGCGCAGAGTACAGCTCTGTTGTAGATGGCGCTCCCGTGGAAACTACCGTATTTGATTTTGATAAGTACGTTATCGAAAACAATAAGCTCATTCTTAATTATCAGATCGGCGGTATGGATTACGATCCTATTACCTTTACTCTCAGTGACGGTAAGCTTTCGGGCGTCGGACCTATGGGAACGACTCTCACTCTTGAAAAGCAGGCAAAGTCCCTCGCACTTGAGGATCTTGCGGGCAACTGGGCAGGAACCGAAAGCGGCGAATACGGCAACTACAATTATGCAATGACTCTTGCGGCAGACGGCAAGGGAACTATAAGCTACGTAGACGAGGCAGGCGCATATCCCAGCGGTGATATGGAGATAACCGGCACCGTTATCGAGGGCAATGAGGTTACTATCTCTTATATGTCCTGGGGCACACCCTATACTCTCGTTCTTACTTACGAGGACGGAAAGCTCAGCGGAGCAGGCATAATGATGGGTACTCTTGCTCTTGAAAAGCAGGCAAAGTCCCTCGCACTTGAGGATCTTGCAGGCAACTGGGCAGGAACCGAAAGCGGCGAATACGGCAACTACAATTATGCAATGACTCTTGCGGCAGACGGCAAGGGAACTATAAGCTATGTAGACGAGGCAGGCGCATATCCCAGCGGTGATATGGAGATAACCGGCACCGTTATCGAGGGCAATGAGGTTACTATCTCTTATATGTCCTGGGGTGCACCCTATACTCTCGTTCTTACTTACGAGGACGGAAAGCTCAGCGGAGCAGGCATAATGATGGGTACTCTTGCTCTTGAAAAGCAGGCAAAGTCCCTCGCACTTGAGGATCTTGCAGGCAACTGGGC